>CAWDSQ010000026.1:0-211425 GCA_963804955.1 uncultured delta proteobacterium
CGATCTTGTGGCCCATATCAACGGCCAGGCTTATGGCGAACTGGTCAACCTGATCAATGCCACCGGCCAGCCTCTTACCGGCAATAATGTTACATCCGAATCGACTGAGAATGTCACAGCCGAAACAGCATCCATTTCGATATCCAAGAAGGCTTCGCCAAGTTCAGGTGCACCGAGCACTAACGTCGATTTCACCATAAACGTGACCAACACGGGTATGGTCAGATTGGATCATATCAAGGTTGTAGACCAGCTCCCAGTCGGTCTGAATTTCGTTTCAGCCAATCTTTCGGGATCCGCATCAGGCCAGACAGTTAGCTGGTTGGATATAGGTTCACTTGAACCAGGCAAATCCACATACCTCGATCTTGTGGCCCATATCAACGGCCAGGCTTATGGCGAACTGGTCAACCTGATCAATGCCACCGGCCAGCCTCTTACCGGCAATAATGTTACATCCGAATCACTGAAGAATGTTACAGCCGAAACAGCATCCATTTCGATATCCAAGAAGGCTTCGCCAAGTTCAGGTGCACCGAGCACTAACGTCGATTTCACCATAAACGTGACCAACACGGGTATGGTCAGATTGGATCATATCAAGGTTGTAGACCAGCTCCCAGTCGGTCTGAATTTCGTTTCAGCCAATCTTTCGGGATCCGCATCAGGCCAGAACAGTTAGCTGGTTGGATATAGGTTCACTTGAACCAGGCAAATCCACATACCTCGATCTTGTGGCCCATATCAACGGCCAGGCTTATGGCGAACTGGTCAACCTGATCAATGCCACCGGCCAGCCTCTTACCGGCAATAATGTTACATCCGAATCGACTGGAGAATGTTACAGCCGAAACAGCATCCATTTCGATATCCAAGAAGGCTTCGCCAAGTTCAGGTGCACCGAGCACTAACGTCGATTTCACCATAAACGTGACCAACACGGGTATGGTCAGATTGGATCATATCAAGGTTGTAGACCAGCTCCCAGTCGGTCTGAATTTCGTTTCAGCCAATCTTTCGGGATCCGCATCAGGCCAGACAGTTAGCTGGTTGGATATAGGTTCACTTGAACCAGGCAAATCCACATACCTCGATCTTGTGGCCCATATCAACGGCCAGGCTTATGGCGAACTGGTCAACCTGATCAATGCCACCGGCCAGCCTCTTACCGGCAATAATGTTACATCCGAATCGACGAGAATGTCACAGCCGAAACAGCATCCATTTCGATATCCAAGAAGGCTTCGCCAAGTTCAGGTGCACCGAGCACTAACGTCGATTTCACCATAAACGTGACCAACACGGGTATGGTCAGATTGGATCATATCAAGGTTGTAGACCAGCTCCCAGTCGGTCTGAATTTCGTTTCAGCCAATCTTTCGGGATCCGCATCAGGCCAGACAGTTAGCTGGTTGGATATAGGTTCACTTGAACCAGGCAAATCCACATACCTCGATCTTGTGGCCCATATCAACGGCCAGGCTTATGGCGAACTGGTCAACCTGATCAATGCCACCGGCCAGCCTCTTACCGGCAATAATGTTACATCCGAATCGACTGAGAATGTCACAGCCGAAACAGCATCCATTTCGATATCCAAGAAGGCTTCGCCAAGTTCAGGTGCACCGAGCACTAACGTCGATTATCGGACGCGCCGTTTTTCCAGTATGTTGCCGTAAAGGTTTTCCCGTCAGATACGGACCCTGCCACATATACATCATCACCGGCTACATACATGCTATGGGCATACGCGGCTTTTGTGCCGGTTGTCAGATTGAAAAGCTCTCCGTTTTTCCAGTACTTTGCGGTATGGCCGTCATCGCCGGCCACATGCACATCATCTCCGGCTATGACTATTGAGCGGGCCGTCGCATTATTGCCGCCGCTGGTAAGGCTCACCGGAATCCCGTTTTTCCAGTAGGTCGCTGTCTGGCCGTCATTGCCGGCCACATACACATCATCGCCGGAGACGACTATTGCCCGGGCCGCGGCATTCATGCTGCCATCGGTCAGTTCTACCAGAGTGCCGTTTTTCCAGTATGCGGCAATTGTTGATTTGTAATTCCAGACTTTGCCTGCCACATAGACATCCGTTCCCGAGACGAAAACAGACGTCGCAGTGGACTTATAGGGTATGCGGCACGACGCGCACAAAAGCGTAAGCATGGCGCAGCACAGAAACAAGCCTCCACTGTGCATGCTCATGCTCGAAAAAACCCGGTACTGTTTCACCATGATATCCTGCTCCTTCCGGAAGGATGGGTGTTGCCGTGAAATACTGTTTTTGCAAAATGCTGTCTTAGTATAATAAACTTAATGCTTCCGGTCAAGGCCGATGCCGGTACGGGGCAGGCTGCGTAGAGGCAAGCAGGGGTGGAAACCAGGGCGCCCGCACCTTTTTCCGGTGCGGGCGCCCTGGTGCGGCATGGTGTTACTCTTTTAAAAACCTTCCCGCGCAAGCTCTTCAAACAGCTTGCGCTGCTGCGGGGTGAGATCCCGCGGCACGGCGACAGTTATCTGCACCAGCTGGTCACCCTTGCCTGTTTTACCGAAATGGGGAATGCCATAGCCGCGCAGGCGCATCTTGGTGTTGTTCTGAATGCCTGCCGGCACTTTCATCTGTTTGGACTCCTGAAGGGTCGGCACCTCTATGGTCGTACCGAGCACCGCTTCGGACAACTTTATCTCCCGGTTGAGTATGATATCATCGCCATCGCGCTTGAAAAACGGATGCTCATGCACCTGTATGGTCAGATACAGGTCGCCGGGCGGCATGCCCGGCCCTGCCTCGCCGCCCTTGCCGGTCAGGCGCAGTTTCTGGCCGGAGCTGATGCCTGCTGGAATCCGCACCTTCACCTGCCTGCGGCTGCCGTCGAACATATAGTCGATTGTTTTTTCGCTGCCGTTTACGGCTTCGAGAAAATCGACAAAAAGGTCCATGGTAAAGTCCTGGCCCTTCTGGGCATAGGCCTGACGTCCTCCGAAACCGCCGCCACCCCCGAAAAGGTCTTCCATATTAACTGCGCCGCCACGCCGCCGGCCGCCGGCCTTGCCGCCACCGCCGAAAATCGTGCCGAAAATATCGCCGCCGAAGCCCATTTCGCTGAAAATGTCGTTAGTGTCGAAACCCCGGAAAATGTCCTCCTGCGAGTAGCGCTGATGAAAACCGCTGGAGCCGAACTGGTCATACTGGCGCCGCTTTTTCTCATCGCTGAGCACGGCATAGGCCTCGTTGACCTCCTTGAAACGATCCTCGGACTTTTTATCGCCCGGATTTTTGTCGGGATGATATTTAAAGGCAAGTTTTTTGAAGGCCTTTTTTATATCGTCCTGCGATGCGGTTTTGCTGACCCCGAGAGTTTTGTAATAATCCTTGTCTGCTGCCATGCATTCCCCCTTAACGGTATGATTCCTTTATGAGCCCGTTTAAATAATCCTGCGGATTATCGATTGCCTGAGCGTCGATATCAAAAACGCCGCAGCCGGTCCGCTCCCGGATAAGCTTGAGCCCGTGCTGGTAGTTTGAAAACAGCTCGCGCAGCAGTTTGCCGGCATCGGCATCCTCAACAAGCGTTCGCCAGATCAGGCGATTGAGGGCCTGATCCGTAAAGTGAATGCCGATGCCGTGGTACCGCGAAAAGGCCTGCTCGTAGCCGCGCGCCTCCTCCGTCACCAGCACGGCTTCCTCCAGCACGGCAGCGCAGTCCATGCAGCAGGTTGAGGCAATACGCACGATCGTATCTATGAAGGTTTCGCTCAGCAGAAACAGGCACTGCGGGTCGAGGCTCTCCCGGCGCGCAAGCATGCGGGTTTTCAGGGCACATTCATCTCGCTGCAGCAAGCTCTGCATGGCGGGCATACATCTGCTCGAGCCCCTGGCCTGCCATGATGCGGTCAAACGCAGAATCCGGGTCTGCGGCCATCTCGGCGCTGACCACAAGGCGGGTTATGCCGCTTGAAGGCAGCGACTTCTCAAACTTCAACAAGCACGCGCTCAAGGGCGCTGATAAGGCCGCGAGCGCCTGTTTTTTCGCAAAAGGCAGCTTCGGCGATGGCGCGCAGAGCCTCGTCTTCAAACCGCAGATCAATGCCGTAGGCAAAAAAATCCTTCTTTTTGCTCATAACGACGGAGCTTGCCGGGCTTTTCAGTATCTGATAGAGGTCATCTGCGCTGAGCGGATCAAATACAGCCACAACGGGCAGGCGGCCGATAAACTCCGATTCAAACCCGTAGCTCTGGAGGTCTTCGGCCTTGACCTCCCGCAGCAGGTGCTCGCGGATGTTTGCCGTGCGCAGCGCAGCTCCGAAACCCAGGCCCTGACGGTTCAGCCGCTTTTCAATGATATCGTCAATATCGTTGAAGGCGCCGCTCATGATAAATAAAATATTGCGCGTATTTATAATGCTGCGCTCCCGCTTGCCCGTGCGGCGAAACTGCTCAAGGGCCTCCATCTGGGACACGACATCATGAGGCACCTTTAAATCGACTTCCGTTTCCTCCATGGGCTTCAGCAGCGCCCGCTGCACCCCCGTGCGCGATACGTCAAGTCCCCAGCCTCCCCTGCTGCCGGCGATTTTGTCTATCTCATCGATATAGATGATGCCGTACTGCGCCCGCTTAATGTCTCCGCCCGCTTCGCGAACCAGGTCGCGAACCAGGTCTTCCACATCGCCGCCCACATAGCCCGTCTCGCTGAACTTGGTTGCATCGCCCTTTACAAACGGAACGCCGATTTTCTGGGCGATCAGCTTGATCAGAAATGTCTTGCCCACGCCGGTCGGGCCGACCATAAGAATATTATTCTTCACATTTCCTATGGCAGGTGACCGGTCCCGACGGCTGACGCGGTTGAAGTGCGTGCAAATCTTGGTGGCAAGAATTTCCTTGGCCCTGCCCTGCCCGATTGCATAGTCGTTCAGATATGCCTCGAGCTCCACAGGCTTCATGTTGAATGTAATATGGGGCATGTCCCCGGTATCTTTGCCCTGTGGCGTATCATCCCGGACTCCGGGTATTTCATCAGTATTGGGAAATGCCATGGGTGTAGAGAGCTTCACCCTGTCTCCATATTTCTTTGACAGATAGTCATTGAGCTCTTTTTCAAGCTCACCCGGGCTTGGCAGGCTTTCCTTTGCCATAACGCGCTCCTTGTCCGATATTTCTAGGTATATCGTAAGCATCACCGGGAGCCGAGTCAAATTTTTTATCATGCAGAGCATAAAAAAAGACGTGCATAGTCGTCATATGCACGCCCTGTTTCAGTATCATGGCATAAAACGCTTCCGGAAGCGGCCTGGCTGAATGCAGGTTCAGGGGGAGCGCCTACAGCACATTCTGATCAGAATTCACCAGTAAGCATGCTGCCGCAACAATCGATTTCATACCCCGGTGAATACGTATATCAGCCAGATGCGAGCCTATTTGCCTTTTTTCGGGCACAGGCTGTCAGCCTTGATCTGGGCAAACTGTTTTTGCCCGGACAGGGGGTTCTTTTCAAGAAACTCTTTATACTGATTGCATGCCTTCTGCTTGTCGCCGGCCAATTCAAACACGCGGGCAAGATTCAGGGCAGCAGCACTCCCGCCTTCGGCCTGGGTGTCGTTTTTCTGTTTTTCAAACCATTCTGCAGCCTGTTTAAAATCACCCTTGGCTTCGAAGGCATAGCCGATGCCCTCATAGCCCGCAGAGCGCAGATACTGCAGTGTTCCATGGGCGGCATCAAGAAACTCCTTATAATAGCCGATGGCGTCATCATATTTTTTGAGGCTGTAGGCGCAGTTCCCCTCATACAGCAGGGCCATTGTGCCTGACATGGTGCTGCCATGCTTGTTCCGTCACCTCTTTAAACTGAGCCAGGGCCTTTTCATACAGTGCCGTCTGTGCTCCGGCGGCCTTGCTGTCGACCGGCGCCGTCATGGTGCTCATGGCCGCATAAAACATGTTGAGGGAATCCCGCTCCGCCCGCGCCTTCATAGCGCTCCAGGCCAGAACTGCGGCAGCCACCACCACAACGGCAAGGGCTATAGCGCCAATCTGCCGGGCATTCTGCTCCACATACTCCCTTACAGTAATCCACAGTGTTATCGGGTTTTCAGCATCAATTAGTTTCTTCTTAGGCTTCACCTTGATCTTTGCCATACCTTTGCCGCCTCTCCTGCTGCTGTTAGTTCTTGTTCCTGTAGTATGTCCGATACGAAAAACGGCGCTGCGCTTTCCGCTATTTCAGTTTTCAGCCGTCAGATACGGCGCAAACCTGTCATATTTCTTCGGGCCGATACCCCCGACTTTTTTCAGCTCACCAAGAAATCGAATGCCGCCGCTGCGGTCGCGGTAGTCCACTATGGCCTGCGCTGTAATCCTGCCCATGCCGGGGATCAGCGCCAAATCATCAACCGTTGCAGTTGCAAGAGATATCGGAAGGAAGCAGTGTATCCGCGCCTGGGCGCTCATGGACCCGACGGACACCTGCCTGTCGACAACAATTCTGCTGCCGTTTGGCAGATTCCTGCTGCCGGCGGCTGCCTCCGGCAGGAGCCCCCTGGCTCCAGCCGCGTCAAGCAACTGCCCCAGCTGTTGCGGGCTGTCATAGACTGTAGATGCCAGGCGACCGCACAGAGCCCGCAACCTCATAGACATACTGCTTCCGGGGAGATTGCGGGGTACCGGCTCACGCGGGGCCAGCAGGCTGCCAGCCCGCCCTGCACAGCGCCAGCAGCAAGCAGGGCGCATAGTACCATAAGCTGCTCTCTGTTGTACAGAGCCATTTACTCGGCTGCCCCCTTGATCTCGTCTTTGAGCAGCTTGTAGGTAATGCTGTCGGTGAGGGCCTGCCAGCTTGCTTCGATAATGTTTTCAGACACGCCAACCGTGCCCCACCGGTCATGCCGGTCACCGGTTTCGATGAGCACTCGCACTCTTGGATGCCGTACCTTCCCCGCCTGTGAGCACGCGCACCTTGTAGTCGATGAGGTGAACCTGCTTCAGCTCGGGATAGAACTTCTCAAGGGCCTTGCGCAGGGCATTGTCAAGCGCGTTCACCGGGCCATTGCCCATGGCTGCCGTATGCTCGATCTTGCCGCCGACTTTCACCATGATTGTTGCCTCGGACACGGGCTCGGCCTCTTCCTTTTTTTCGTTGATGACCCGGAACCCCACGAGGTCAAAATAGCGCTTTTTTACCCCCAGGGCCTTGCGCATGCGCAGCTCAAATGACGCCTCGGCGCCTTCGAACTGAAACCCGTGGCGCTCCAGGTCTTTGAGGTCGGCAAGCATCTCCTGCACCAGCGGGTCGTGGCTTTCGATGTCGATATTGAACTGCTGGGCCTTCTGCAGGATATTGGCGCGGCCGGACTGGTCGGAAACCAGTATCCGCTGCGTGTTGCCCACGCGCTCCGGGGGCTATATGCTCATAGGTATCGGAGCGGCGCTGCACAGCGCTCACATGCACGCCCGCCTTGTGCGCAAATGCGCTTGAGCCCACAAACGGCTGGTGCTTGTTGTGCGGCAGGTTGGCCAGTTCATAGACAAACCGGGACAGCTCGGAAATTTTCCGCAGCTGCTCATCGCTTATGCAGTCCATGCCCATCTTGATTTTCAGGTTGGGTATGATGGAGCAGAGGTTGGCATTGCCGCACCGCTCGCCGCAGCCATTGATGGTGCCCTGCACCTGCGTGCAGCCGCACTCGACTAGCGGCAAGGCTGTTGGCAACGGCAAGATCGCTGTCATTGTGCGCATGAATGCCCAGGGGCGCGTCGATTTCCTGCCGCACGGCGCTGAGTATTCTGTGAATTTCATAGGGCAGCGTTCCGCCATTGGTGTCGCACAGCACAAGGCAGTCGGCGCCGCCGCTGAGGGCGCTGCGCAAAATGCTGATGGCATAGTCGGGATGAGCCTTGTACCCGTCGAAAAAATGCTCGGCATCGAAAAAAACTTCAGGCACATGCCGCTTGAGATAGGCTATCGACTCCTGGATAAGCCGCAGGTTGTCATCAGGGGATATCCTGAGCACGCCTTTTATATGCATGTCCCAGGACTTGCCGAAAATCGTCACCGCTTCTGTCCGGGCATGTATAAGCTCGTTGAGGTTTTTATCTTTTTCAACTGCTGATGCCCGGCTTTGCCGTGCTGCCGAAGGCGGTAACGACGGCGTTTTTCAGGCGGCAGTTTTTCACTTCCTTGAAATACTGGAAATCCTTCGGGTTTGAGCCTGGCCAGCCGCCCTCGATATAGTGCATGCCCAAGCTCATCAAGCCGCTGCGTGATGCGCAGCTTATCCTCGACGGAGAAGGAAATATCTTCGGTCTGGTTGCCTTCCCTGAGCGTTGCGTCATAGAGCCGAATCTGCTTCATAGTATGCATCTTTCATATAAAAATCCGGAATGGCTGAAATCATAGCACAGCCGCGCAAAAAGAAAAAGCCCGCGGCTGAAAGCGGTGCGGGCTGCACAGCGTTTGCCGGCATCACCGTGCGTCGACATCAATATCCGCATCAAGAGAGTCCCAGCGAAGGTGAAAACCGTTGAGCATGGTGATAGTGAGCATGCGGCGCACAGCAGGATCCCTGAGCCAGCAGGTCTTTTCATGCGCCACAAAATACGGGATGCCATCCAGCATTATCCAGATGCCCAGCTTGTCGGAGCTGGTTATTTCAGCGAACAGCCCGCTTCGCCTCTCCTGCGCGCGATCTGCTGCATCGCTGTTTTTACGATAAGGTGCTGCATTCATGGCGCTCTGCATAAAAGACCTCCCGACGTTTAGATACTGGCAGCGACTCCATGCCAGAGAGTCAACCCCCTTTTTCATCACAGGGCAACCGCCGCCTTGACGACAATTTTTTTTACAGCCGCCGGCTGCCCGTCAACGGCAACGCCCGGCATATGGGCGTCGGAGGGCAGCATGACGGCGAACATGCCCTGCTGCAGCAGCAGAAAATCGGCACGCCCCTGGTGAAACTGCACGTCGCGCTCAGCGTCATAGGGCCCCTCAGGCTTCAGCAGCATGGCCGGCGCATAGCCCATAAGCTCCCTGCCCCGCACCACATACTGCACATCAATATACCGCCGGTGCGTTTCAAGCCTGCAAGCCTCCTGCGGCCTGGTCATATACTCATCTACAATCGCGTACAGGCTCTGCCCCTGCAGCTCATACTTTCCGGGCGGCAGCTGCGCTGTTTGCTCGCTCTGCAGCCAGCGCAGGGCGGCACGCTATATTCTCATGCAGCAGCAGACAGATGCCTTCATGTTCAAGACAGTCAACAACCATCAGCAGTTCCTGTTCCGTTTGTTTTCATGGCGCCCCGCGAAAATAATGCTCGATATTATTTCTTGGCTGCGGCAGCCTCGAATTGGTCCTGGGTTATTTCAATAACTTCAGACTGCTGCAAAGTCACTTGCGTTTTCGAAACTGCGTCCTTGAACCGGATTGCACCATTCATTTTCCTGTTTATATCCTGCGTGTAGTAGACTTTGTTTGATGCCGGATCGGTTATTTTATAATAGCCTGCGCAGCCAAGCAGCGTTAACGAGACGACCATGCTCAACATAAAAAAAACGAGCCTGTTTTTCATGACCTTTCTCCTTAATATGTTTATGTGATTACCCGAAAAAGCTATTTTATATTTCCGGTGCTGATCAGCTCTGCATCTACTCAAGGCTCTCGGCACCGACAAGCTTGTACACCTCGCCGCTGCGGCCGACAGGTCCCAGTTTCCTGCTGGTCAGCAGGTACAGCTCGCCGTTTTCATCCTGGCCAAAGCTGAGCAGAAATCTGCTGAGCTTCCCCGCCCGTCCGCCTTCATACCGCACATTGGCGGTTTCCACCTGCCACCCGCCGCCGGCATCTTCGACTGCAACAAACAGCGAGCCGTCAGGACTGATAAAACTTGTCGACCAGTCTCCAAATATATACTTACCCGCAAGGGCTGAAATAGCGCTCCCGCGGTACACATATCCTCCGGTCACCGACCTGCCGGTGATGGTGCCGTTGTCGCCGGGATGTCCGTACACGATGATCGGGTCGATAAGGGGTTCGCCGCCGCTGCCGTTATCCGGGCAGACAGCAAGGGGCTGCGTAGCTTTGTCCTGATTGAAGCAGCTCGTGCCTTCCTTGATATTCCAGCCATAGTTGCCGCCTGCAGTCACGATATTTATCTCTTCATACAGGCTCTGGCCCACATCGCCGCAAAAAAGCCTGTTGTCGCCGCCGCGGTCAAACGAAAACCGCCAGGGATTGCGGAAGCCATAGGCAAAAATTTCCTCTTTTTTATCCGACTCGCCGGCAAAAGGATTTCCCGGCGGTATGGCTGCCGCGCCCGGGATGCTCACATCAAGCCTGAGTATTTTTCCGAGCAGCTTTGCCGTGTCCTGGCCATTTCCGGTGCCCTCGGTGTGGCCCGTGCCAACATCATTGGCATTTCCGCCATCGCCGATACCGATATAGAGAAAACCGTCACGGCCGAAGGCAAGCTGGCCTCCATTGTGGTTTGCCTGCGGATGCGGCACATCAAGCAGCACCTGCTCGCTGCTGGCATCAGCCGTATCCGTATCGGCAGCTGACACGAGAAACTCAGCCACACGGGCGTTTGAGTGGTAGCCCTGAGGGTCGGTCGGCTTGGGTGCAGCATTGTAGAAAATAAAAAACCTGCCGTTTGTGGCGTAATCGGGATGAAACACCAGTCCCAGCAGGCCGCTTTCATCATAGACTGACGATGGCTTGACCATGCGGCTTTTGATGTCAAGAAAAGGTTCGGCCGAAACAGTGCCATCGGCTTTAATTATCTTAATAATGCCCGTCTGCTCTGTGATAAAAAGCCTGCTCGACCCGTCGGGCGGCACAGCAAGCGCCGTGGGATGGGTAAATCCGCCTGCTATGCGTTTGAGCTGCAGGGTGTAGGCAGGCTCGGGTTTAGGTTTGCATCCGGCTGAAGAAAAAAAGCTGCAGACTAAACACATAAAAATACCGGCGCCCATACAGGAAAAAAAACGTACTTTTTGCATCTTCATAGTCTACCCCCTTAAAAAAAACAAGAGATTTCAGGTGTCGCACTTCTGAGGCAGGCACTACCTGCCTGCCTCAGAAACAATCGATAGGTTAAAGTATGTTATATGCAGGCATGTTTTACAATCTTTTTTATCGCACAATGAAGTGCATCAAGCATATGCAAGATCCCCATAAACGTATTTCAGCACATTCGACTACAACCAGAGGAATCTTCCCGGCGGTGCGCAATTACCGGATAAGGTGCTGTCGGTGTCGCAGTCCAGGCTGGTGAGAACATACTATGTTCGGGGAAATTCAGCAGGGCTGTCAAGGGCACGTTAAAAATATGCTGAATGTGCATCAACAGAGGAAGGAGAAAAAAACATCGGCGCGGCTAGGCATCTTCAAACACTGTGCCCATGGACTCATACAGGCTGCGGGCTGCATCGCGGGCTGATGCCTTCATGTTCGCCGGCAGGCGCAGCAGCAGAGCGGGCATGGATGTGTGCATGAGGACATACTCGGTGCCGGGCTTTGCCTCGCAGGTTTTCTTGCCGAAGGCTTTGCGCTCATTGAGGCTGCGGCAGACGGAATCTGCAAGCCCTGCCCCCTGCACGCTTTTATAATAATACTCGGCAGCAGGAACTTTGCTGCCGGTAAAGACTGAAATAAACAGGTCGGCCTTTGCCTCTGCTGCCTTCATGACGCGCCCCTGTGCTGACGGCGCGGGCAGGGTTTCCCAGGTGATCATGGCCGTGCCCCCGGCATGCTCGATCATGGTTTTCAGCTCGCGCAGCACCGGCAGCGACGCCTGAGACTGGCCCGCTGCATCAAGCATGACGGTGCGGTTAAAAAACACGCCCCTGTCGACGGGCTGCAGCCCGTAGCCTGTTGAGATCAGTTTTCCCGCAGCAAGCGCCACCGAAACCCGCACAGGCTCATAGCCATTCCGCCTGATGGTATACCCGATGGCGCCAGGTGCAGCCACGCTGTCATACACCCAGCCGTCAGCCCCGGAAATGGCAACCTCCCGGTCTGCCCGCACAAGGGCTGCGCCATCGACCGGCCTGCCGCCGGAATCTTTAATTTCAGCGGCAAAGAGCGCTTCCTTCGGAGTACCGAAGGACAGCGTGCAGTGCTCCTTGATATCTCCGGCCCTGGCAGTTATGGCTGCCTCCTGCGGGTGTTTCTCCGATAGTAAAAAAACCCGCGCCCTGCCTTTTTTTGTCGCCACCACTGCCGAGGCAAGCCTGCCGGCAGAGGCTTCCAGCTCCACCTGCGTACCGTCAGCTACCGGTCGGCCAAGACGGTCGAACACTGCTATGTCAATGGGTGCTGAAGCCCGCCCGTCGGCAGGCAGCACCGGAAAAACAGGTTTCACGCTCATGCGCGCAGGCGGCACAGCAACCGTAAAGGATATGCATGCTTTCTGCGCGGCATTGCCTGCTGTATTGCGGATATCCAGGCAGAACTCATGAGCGCCGTTGGGCAAAGGCTCCTGCGGTGTATAGGAAACAGTGCTTGCAGTATCAAAAACAAGCCCGTCGGCAGGCCTGCCGTCGAGGCGGGCCTTAAGGCTTGCACGGTCAAGGGCTGCGCCGGGTATGCCTGCCGATAGACTGGCTGCAATGCGCGGCCGGGCTTCGATAAAAACAGGCTGGTTTGGAGCAGAGAAGCTGACCGTGGGCACACCCTTTTTATAATAGCTGAGGATACCCAGAAAATAGCCCATCGCCTCGGTATTGAGGGTGCGGTGATAGGACAGCTTTTCGCTGTTGCTTTTATAGTTCATGTATGAGGCTTCGCCGAGTATGGCAGGCGCCTGCGTGCTGCGCAGCACCAGGTAATTCCCCGGCCGTACCGAGGCGGGCTCGGCATGCATGCGCTCCTGCAGGGCGTCGCAGACCTCAAGCGCCACATCGCGCGAGGAGCCGGGATCAGACATTTTGTAAAACACCATGAGGTCGTTGCGCTCGCCCCGCTCTTTTCCGTCGGAGTTATGGTGAATGCTGACGAACAGATCGGCTTTGGCCGCATTGCTCACAGCCGCGCGTGCCTCAAGCTCGCTGCGAAGAACAAAGGGCTCGCCCTTGAACAGGCAGGTGTCCGAGCTGCGGGTGAGCACCGGCTGCGCTCCCGCATCTTTCAAAAAGCCCCACAGATACAGCGCGACTCCCAGATTCACCTCTGCCTCGCACAGGCCGTTCTCTGCTATGGCGCCGCGCTCGGGGCCGCCGTGGCCGGGGTCGATGATAATGGTTTTGCCCCTGAGGGCTGCGGCATCAGGCCCTGAAAGCCTGAACTCGACGGCAGGGGGGAGCGCCTGTTTGATGCAGCCGCTGCACAGGCAGGCCGCCGCAAGCAGTGACGAAAAACAGGCTGTGCAGGCGGACTTTCATTCGAGATACCCCAGGTTGCGCAGGCGCTTTTTGATTTCGTCAAAATCGACTTCGCTGATTTTATCCTCGGCTTTGCGCGTTGTGGCCACAAGGTCACGCAGCACATACACGATAAAATCCGTAACGGAGTTATAGCCTGAGCCCTCAAGGATATGCTTGAGCTTGCCGTAGAGCTGTCGGGGTATCTTGATGGTTACCTTGTCCTGTTCGCTGAGCATGACGTCTCCTTTTTGTGTAAACTCCTAGAGCAGTGAGCATTGATGCTTTCATAAAAAATCAAACACCCTGTCATTGCAATGACAGATAAAACGGCGTTTGGGACCTCAAGTGCTTTACCTGACCAAACCCGGAGTCCCGCGCCGAGGTCACTGCCCGCAATGAAACACGCCGGAACTGTTTACGACAGACTAAACTTTAACATGTTTTGAAAAAAAAATTAAGGTATAATGACTTTATTTTTGAGATGCACTGAAAAATCCGGGAGCAGAGGATGTTTGACATACTCATACAGGGCGGCACGGTCATTGACGGCACAGGCTCAGCCTGCGCTGCGCTGCGATGTGGGGATTGCCGGCGACACGATAGCTGCCGTTGGCATGCTGCAGGCCGCGCAGGCCCGTGAGGTAATCGATGCCCGTGGCCTGCACATCTGCCCGGGCTTTATCGACATGCACGGCCACTCGGACTTCAACCTGCTGGTGCAGCCGCCGGGCCGCGGCAAAGTCATGCAGGGAATCACCACCGAAGTGATGGGCAACTGCGGCCTGTCGGCAGCACCGCTTCTGGGTGCGGCACGGGCGCAGCGGGAAAAAAGCATAAAAAACCTAGGCCTGGACCTCGGCTGGACGCATCTTGACGAATTTGCAGAAGCCATAAAAGATAGAAAGCTTCCCTGCCATATGGTGCCACTTATCGGCCATGGCAATATCCGCGGCTCCATTATGGGCTATGGCAGCCGGACAGCCCACGCCGGGTGACATGCAGGCAATGGAGCGACTTCTTGCCCGGCAGATGGAGGCAGGCGCCTGGGGTCTTTCAACCGGCCTTGTCTATCCGCCCGGCATGTACGCAGGCCCCGATGAAATCGCCGGCCTGGCAAAAACCGCTGCCCGCTTCGGCGGCATCTACACAAGCCACATGCGCAGCGAAGGCGACTATCTGCTTGAGGCTATCGAAGAAACGCTGGCGGTAGGGCGCAACGCAGGGCTTCCGGTTCAGATTTCGCATCTCAAGACGCAGGGCAAGCAGAACTGGCACAAGCTGCCCGCGGCTTTCGACCTTATCGAAAAAGCCCGCGACGAAGGCATGGCGGTTTTTGCCGACCGCTATCCCTACACAGCCTCCAGCACGGGGCTCGACGTGGTGTTTCCGGCATGGGCCTGCGAGGGCGGCAATGCGGCCGAGCTGGAGCGGCTGCAATCACCGGATCTGCGCAACAGAATCTATGCCGATATTCTTAAGCGCATGACAGAGGACGAGCTTGCCCGGGATATACTCATTGCGAAAGTCATTACACAAAAAAACAAATCCCTTGAAGGCCTGCGCCTCGGGCAGGCCGCTGCCCTGCGCAGCCAGTCCGTGCGCGATGCCCTCTTCTCGATTCTTACGGAGGAGGAGCTGGATGTTGATGCGGTTTTTTTCTCCATGTGCGAGGACAACCTCAGGGAAATTTTGTGCAAAGACTATGTCATGATCGGCTCCGACGCCTCGGTCTGGGACACCGAAGGCGTGCTCGGCGCAGGCAAGCCGCACCCGCGTGCTTTCGGCAGCTTTCCCCGCGTGCTGCGCAAATATGTGCTTGAGCAGAAGCTGCTCAGCCTTGAAGAGGCTGTCTATAAAATGACCGGCCTGCCTGCGCGCGCCATCGGCCTTGTTGATCGCGGAATCATCAGGCAGGCTATGAAGGCAGACCTGGTGCTTCTTCGCTTGCCTGATGTGCAGGACCGGGCTGACTACGCAGATCCGCACCGTTTCCCGGCGGGCATCAGCCGCGTCATGGTCGAGGGCATATGGGAGGTCATTGAAGGACAGCTTACCGGTGATTATGCGGGCAGGCTTCTTTTAAAAAAACCATCATAAGTTCGATTAATAGTGCCCCCTTGTAGAGGGAGCTGGACCAAGCAGTCAGGGGCAGCGCAGGAGGACAGCTCTACGAATCTCTGCCTTGCGAAGTTTTCCCGAGCAGCATCGAATCAACGGCAATGTTTAGAATATCCAAAAAAGACTCGGGCTTTGTATAGTCCTGCACATCTATGAAAAAATTCATCACCGGCTTGTTATTATAGGGAGAGGTGAGAAAAAAGCTCACGGCGTTTGTCTTATTCTGAATAAACGGCACAAGCCTGAATCCGCAATCGTCGTCTTTGCAACTGGCCATGGTTCCTATTCCTGTATGAAAATACTCGTTAGCATTCAAGAGCCCTTATATGTAGTATCGAGTTCCCCCTAAATTTCTTTAAAAAGAATTCAGTAGTCAGCATCCAGAATTATATAATCAGGAATGTGAATTCGGCATGGAAAAAAAACAAAAATATTTCATGCTCTGCTTCTCTAGAAGCTACAAGTGCATGTGTATCTTCTATTCTGAATTATGGCTCCTGGTTCCTGGTTCCTGGCTTCTGACTCCTGCCCGCTGCGGACATTTTTATTTTTTCTCAAAAAAACTTTTTATGTTCCTGAAAACAGACTTCTCAGGATCAGGGTCGGGCAGCAGCCTAACCCCTTCCCGCAGCATGATCTCCACCTGGCGGGCAATCTTCTGCGGCTTGTGGTTCTGTTGGCCAAAGTACCTGAAAAAAACTTTGAGCGCTTCGCGCGTTGCCGCTGGTACACAATCACCGCTCTTTATATGGCCGCATTCCGCAAGATATGCAAGCAGTTTCTCAGCTCTTCGGCCTGCATCATCAGCCGGCTGTGCAGTCTGCCTGCCGGCATGCCTGAGCAGATAGTCATAAAAGCCGCTGCTGTCCTGAAACGCGCAGCCCTCAATCCGAACATCATTGTCCGAGGATACGATAAGGCAACTCGCGCCCAGCGCTGCCGCGTGAAAGCCCAGGTCCCGTATCATCTCATCAGCCGTTTGCGGAGCTGCAAAGCGCACGGTAAGCTCTGCGCCACCAGCGTCGCGGCTTGACCCGATGCCGTCTCCGTCGAAAACCACTGTCCACTGCTCTCCGGGCGGCAGTGCGCGGAAGCAGTGGTCGATGAGCCACTGCCTGGCTGCCTCGCCCCCCTGCGACTGCTCCAGTGCGCGAGCCGCTCGGATTGGTCCGGATGACATTGTATCCGTCGATTATAATGCGCCTGGAAGGGGGCATGACAGCAATCCACTCACTTAAACACTCGCTGTGAGCACAAGTAGTATACAAATATCAGGCTGCTGTCAAGGTGCCGCAAGGGTCGATCATAACAGTTTGATTTGCAGTTGCTTTTTCAGCCCCGCTGTGATATTCACGTAGAACTTTTTACATCGGGGCGTAGCGCAGTCTGGTAGCGCACCTGCCTTGGGCGCAGGGGGTCGCTGGTTCAAATCCAGTCGCCCCGATAAAAATTATACGCCGCAAACAAAAAGAGACCGGCAGCAGTTGCTGGTCTCTTTTTTTTGTCTGAAAAACGGAAGGAACCCGCTATTTTAACACGTGCCTACAGCGCGCACACCTCCTCGCACGCGGGCTGACCGTCGCCCCCGCAGCCCGGCTCAGAGTCGCACACATCCCCTATCCCGTCATTATCGGCATCCATTTGCCAGGCATTGCACAGGGCAGGGCAGTTGTCTATGGCATCGCGAACATAGTCGCCGTCGGTATCTGCCAGCCCCTCGCAAACCGGCTGGCCGCAGCCGCTGCCGCAGCCCGGTGTTGCGTCGCACACATCGCCGATACCGTCGCTATCTGCATCAAGCTGCTGCGGATTGGCAACCTCAGGGCAGTTGTCTACAATATCATAGACACCGTCAGCATCCCCATCGCAGGATACTTCACATGCCGGCTCACCATCACCCCCGCAGCCGGGCTCTGTGTCGCACACATCGCCGATACCGTCACCATCGGCATCGAGCTGATCAACATTACAAACGGTGGGGCAGTTGTCTACGGCATCACGCACATAGTCGCCGTCGGCATCAACCTCCTGCTCGCATACCGGCTGGCCGCAGCCCGTGCCGCAACCGGGGGTTTCATCGCACACATCGCCGATGCCGTCGCTATCTGCGTCAAGCTGCAAGGGGTTGGCAATGGCAGGACAGTTGTCAATGGCATCATCAATGCCGTCACCGTCAACATCGCTGGGCGGGGTGTACACCGCGGTAGGAACACCATACCACGGGTTGGTAAAACCTGTTGCACCGGCAAGATGGTAAACTTTGAAGCCGGAGGAGGAGCCGTAAAAAGCTTTATAAGAATGCGCAATTTGTAAAAAAGGATTTAAAACATATGGCGCATTTCCTTCAAAATATGCGGCCACTAAATTGTTACAATTATAAAACGAACCGTAGGCATATGGAAATTCCAGACTTAAAGCCTGAATGTAGATACCGTTAACGCTGCTCGGTATGGTCACGCTGGTTAATTCGGTGCAGTTCACAAATGCCCTATCCTCGATAGTTTTGACCAGCAGACCGTCTATGGTATCTGGGATAACAACATCAGCGCCAGAGCCGGTATAGCCGGTGATGGAGACAGTATTATTTCTTACAGTATATGTAAAATCGGAGGGCGGCGGGGCGGTTGTTGTCGTTGTCGAAGATGGTGTGAAAACCGCAGTGGGGTAGCCATACCATGGATTTGTAAACCCTGTTGCTTCCGGAGTATAGTATACGGTAAAGCCACTGGCACAAGCTCCAAAAGCAGAATCGCTTATTGGGGCATTGCCGTAAAAATAAGCGGCAGCCAAACCAGTGCAATTATAAAACGCACGGTACCCAATGCTCGTAACGCTGCCCGGTATGGTCACGCTGGTCAAACCGGTGCAGCCCTGAAACGCATACCACCCTATATCCTGAACACTGCCCGGTATGGTCACGCTGGTCAATCCGGTGCAGCCAAGAAACGCATACCACCCTATATTCTGAACACTGCCCGGTATGGTCACGCTGGTCAATCCGGTGCAATAGTTAAACGAATAATCTCCTATAGACATAACACTGCTCGGTATGCTAACGCTGCTTAAACCAGCGCAACCACTAAACACACCCTGACCCATGTATGTAACACTGCTCGGAATGGTAACACTGGTTAAGCCAGTGCAACCCGAAAACACATACCCCCCCATGTATGTAACACTGCTCGGAATGGTAACGCTGGTTAAACCAGCGCAATCCGCAAACGCTCTCTCCCCCAAATCAGTAACACTGCTTGGAATGGTAACGCTGGTTAAACCGGTGCACTGGTAAAACGCATAATTCCCAATGCTTACAACCGTCATTCCCTCTATGGTATCGGGAATTACCAGATCTCCGCCAGGGCCGGTATAGCCGGTAATGGTGACCTCGTTGTTTGCGACCGTGTAGGTAAAATCGCCAAACTGGTCGGCAAAGGCAGATGAACACAGAAAAAGACAAATAAGAACGGACAGGATAGACAAAGATTTTCTGATCAGCATATACAACCCCTCCCCTTAAATTGTTTGTATGTTCGACATTTACATTCCCCTGCTATAAAAAGCCCCTTCTGGCTGACAGAAAGGGCTTGCCGAATACAAACATTGCTACCGGCAACCCCGCTGTCCGAGCCATGCCGGACCGGAGACTTTGCGCTCTACCCTTAAGGCATAGATTGCTTTTTTCGGTTCACTGCTTTCAACGTATGTAATACTGTTCCGGATATAAAAAAGCGCATACTGCTCAAGCAGCATGCGCTCCTCATGTATCAACTGAAAAACTACGGTACTGTCTCTGCCTGCCGGGTAGCATTATGTATCCCCCCACCCTGTGATTGTGATAGTTGATTGATAGTGTAAATAAATAATTGAGTCAATGATTTTTTATTATTATAAAAAAAAAGGGTCATGACTAGTTTAGAGGCAGATCTCGGAGAATTTTGAGGATCAAATGACCGAGATCCTGGCCTCTGTGATTAAACCTAAACGCGCATTTTTTCAAGTGCAAGTTGAAGGTGCTGGGCGCCATTCCGCGGAAACGATACAATCGCGTTTTTGAATATCCCCAGAAACCTTCAATTCCGTTAATGTTATTACGGCCCTTGGCAAATTCATCCTTGCTATGATCAACCCGAAGATGCTTGCCATAGCCAACGTCAACCAAACCATTATAGCCACGCCAGCTGTCAGAGTAGATGACGCTTTTAAGTTCTACTTTGCCGCGAATAACCCCTTGTAGCGTGGCTTTTGAGCAGTTTGGAACGATTTCCGTATAGACATAACCATTGCGTTGAAAAATGCCAAAGACAATCGTTTTACCAAAAGCGCCTCGGCCTCTTTTGCCTTTGATGCGACGGGCACCAAAGAACGATTCGTCCACTTCAACCTCCCCGGTAAAAGGAGATTGAGATGCGCAATATTCAACCAAGCGCTGCCTGATTTTTTTCAAATAACGATTTACCGTATTGCGATTTAAACCGGTCAATTCAGCGATATGGGAAGCGTCCAAATCTGCTGAAAATAGGCGGACAAGTTGCTGAAATTTGCGCTCAGAAATGTGCGCCCTGTTTGCATACTTGTTTTTCATAGGCATAACAATAGTTTAGCATGTCTTGAAGACCTCTAAACTAGTCATGACCCAAAAAAAATAAACAATTGTATTACAAAAATACAGGTATTAAGACCTTTTGTGCCTTTGGTATAATTTCTAAAAACACGTCAGGGATGATGGCTGGAACAAAATATAATTGCTCTGCCCTGTGTCAGGCAAGGCCTCACAACCCGCGGTCGGCAGGCACAGGCCGGTGCAGTTTCCACATGCAATGGGGAAACTCTGTGGAAAAGCCGTTCATAAACCCCTGCGCACTGTTACAGGAGGCCGCTTTCCCCGCATTGCTCAAAAACTGCGCACGGATTCTGGAAACAGCCAATTTTGCCCAGAAAGGGCGAAATCAAAAACACACAGTGTTCAAGTTGTCTTTTAAAGATAATAGATCAGAATCTATGGCTGTCCAAACAGCGCCCAAAAAGGGGTTAAATATGATACATCTTATTTTTATACAAAGCACGTAAACTGCATGCCGCAGCGGCGCTACCAAAGTACCGCAGGATGCATGAAGTTGCCTGCTTTTATTTTCTGTCATTTCAGCGCGACGGGTCTCCGCTTTTATTGCCGTAATAAATTAATGGTGGCGGCTATGCCGTAGACAAAATAAACTTATTCCTTGATAATGCAGTAATGCCTATAGTATTTTGAAAAACAATCGATAAAAAAGATTGCCGCGTTTGGCCGGGCGCAGCAGCACAAACACCCTTTTTCTCTGTCATCACCGTTTCTCATACTTATAAAGGTCGTAAAATGAAAAAACTTGCATACGGCATTACACTGGCAGTCATCGTGACGGCTGCGCTGCTTTTTTTCGCACTGCGGGGAAAAAATTCATCAGCATACAAGACAGACAAGGCTGCCAAAGGAGATATCCGCTCGGCCTGCATAGCCACCGGCACGGTCAACCCCACGACCACCGTGCTTGTGGGCACGCAGGTGTCCGGCCGCATAAAAGAGCTGTATGCCGATTTCAACTCGCCGGTCACGAAGGGGCAGCTCATCGCGCTCATCGACCCGGCGCCGTTCGAGTCGCAGCTTGAGCAGGCCCGGGCAAATCTGCTGTCGGCGCAGGCCGGCCTTGCAAAGGCGCAGGCCACGCTCAAAGATTCGGAGCGGAATTTTGAGCGCAAGCGGCAGCTCTTCGCAAGCAAGGTCATCGGCAAAAGCGAAATTGACGCCGAAGAGACCAGCAACGCTGTGGCAAAAGCCCAGGTGGGCCTGGCCGAAGCGCAAGTGGTGCAGGCCGTGGCCTCATACAAGCTTGCTGAAACGAACCTGCAGTATACAAAAATTGTTTCCCCCGTTGACGGCATCGTCATATCCCGCAATGTCGATATCGGCCAGACCATGGCCGCCATGTTCCAGAGCCCGACGCTTTTCTCCATTGCCCAGGACCTGAGCAAAATGCAGATCAACACCAATGTTGATGAATCCGATATAGGACGCATCCAGTCGGGTCAGGATGCGGAATTTGTGGTCGATGCCTACACTGAAACGGTTTTTACCGGCAAAGTTACGCAGGTGCGCAATGCTCCCGTGGTGGTGCAGAATGTGGTCACCTATGATGTGGTCATCACGGTTGCAAACCCCGATCTCAAGCTCAAGCCCGGCATGACAGCCAATGTGTCGATTATAACCGGCGTGAAAAACGGCGTGCTGCGCGTGCCCAATGCGGCGCTGCGCTTCAAGCCGAAAAAAATGCCTGCAGGCGCCCCGGGCGAGCATGGCCAAAAGGTATGGCTCCCTGATGGCGATGAGGCAAAGCCCGTTAAGGTCACCACAGGCATCACCGACGGCAGCTGGTCGGAGCTGCTGGAAGGAGATATTGCCGAAGGCCAGGAGTTAATCGTCGGGCTGACTGAAAAAGAAAAGAAGTAGGATGAAGACGCTACGCGGAACACTATTTTTTAAAAGCTCCTTATGAATGAAACCCTTATAGAAGTCAGCAGCCTCTCCCGCCTCTATCACGTGGGCGACAGCGACATTGCCGCGCTCAACAATGTGAGCCTGAGCATCGCCAAGGGCGAGTTCGTGTCCATCATGGGCCCTTCGGGCTCGGGCAAATCAACCTTCATGAATCTCATCGGCTGCCTCGACACGCCCAGCAGCGGAACGTACAGGCTCGATGGCTCCGATGTCAGCAGCCTTGTGCGCGACGAGCTGGCGGAAATCCGCAATAATAAAATAGGGTTTGTGTTCCAGGGCTTCAATCTGCTGTCGCGCACCACCGCCCTTGAAAACGTGGAGCTGCCCCTGCTGTACAGCGGCATGCCTGCACGGCAGCGGCGCGAGCGGGCTCTTGATGCCCTCCGAACCGTGGGCCTTGAAGACCGCGTCGACCACCAGCCCAACCAGCTCTCCGGCGGACAGCAGCAGCGCGTGACCATCGCCCGGGCAATTGTCAATAAGGCGCCCATTATTCTTGCCGACGAGCCCACGGGAAATCTCGACACCAAAACAAGCGCCGAAATAATGGACCTGTTCGTGCGCCTTAACCGCGACTCGGGCATTACCGTTATTCTGGTAACCCATGAGCACGATATCGCGGCCTATGGCCGGCGCCTGGTACGGTTTCGCGACGGCAGCATTATCAGCGATGAGGAAACAGGGTAGAATTCAGGAGTCAGGAGTCAGAATCCAGAATTCAGCAGGGACAAAAAAGTTCGAAGAAAAAATTGAGATCGTAGGGGCAGGTTTAAACCTGCCCTGAATTTGAAAAAAGGCATCAGAAGTCGGCATAAAAAACAGCGGAGCGTTTCAGGAGAGAATTTTCATTGTTCGAATAAAACAGCAAACTTCTGGAAGCCTATATGTCTTCAACAATTCTGGATTCTCGACTGCTGAATTCTGAATTCTTTTTTAAAGAACCTTACTCATGATCAACATACCCGTCACCATCAGAATATCCCTCCGGGCGCTGCGTGCCAACAAAATGCGCTCGGCCCTGACCATGCTCGGCATCGTTATCGGCGTCGGCGCCGTGATCGCCATGCTTGCCATCGGCGCCGGCGCCCGCGAGCGCGTATCGGACGAAATCGACAGCATGGGCAGCAACCTGCTCATCGTCTTCTCCGGCTCAACGTCCTCGGGCGGCGCGCGCATGGGCGCAGGGTCTGACCCCACCATCACGCTGCAGGATGCCGAGGCGATCAAGCGGGAATGCCCTGCCGTGTTCGACGTCGGGCCCTCGCACAGCGGCACGGCGCAGATTGTGTACGGCAACCAGAACTGGTCAACCATAGTGATCGGCACCACGCCGAGCCTGCTGGATATACGCGAGTGGCAGATCGCTGAAGGCAGGCCCCTGACCGAGCAGGATGACCGCAGCATTTCAAAAGTCTGCGTCCTGGGAAAAACAGTTGTCGACAACCTGTTCGGCGGCATCGACCCCGTGGGCAAAGTCGTGCGCATAAAAAAAGTGCCCTTCACGGTCATCGGCGTGCTGGGCAGCAAAGGCCAGACCATGATGGGCCAGGACCAGGACGACATCATCTATGTGCCCATTTCAACAGCGCAGAAAAAGCTGTTTCGGCCGGCATTTGCCCGGCATGATACAGTTCATGATGATCAAAGCCCGCAGCGTTGAAGAGCTCGACAGCGCAGAGCAGCAGATCAATGATCTTTTGCGGCAGCGGCACCGCATCGGCCCGCTTCAGGAAAATGATTTCACCGTCAAAAACCTCACGCAGATGATGCAGACCGCTGTCAATATCGCCCGCATCATGACGCTGCTGCTCGGGGCCATCGCCTCCATTTCTCTTCTTGTCGGCGGCATCGGCATCATGAACATCATGCTCGTGTCGGTGACCGAGCGCACGCGCGAAATCGGCATCCGCATTGCCGTCGGCGCAAAAACATGGGATATACGGCTGCAGTTCATCATCGAGGCTGTCACGCTCTCGCTTATCGGCGGCGGTATCGGCATCATCTTCGGCCAGTCAGGCTCCATAGCAGTTGCGAAGCTGGCCGGATTGCCGGTTATCATCTCACCTCTTTCAATTGCCATGGCTTTCGGGTTTTCCGCGGCTGTCGGCGTTTTTTTCGGGTTTTATCCGGCATACAAGGCTTCGCTCTTGAATCCCATCGACGCTTTGCGGTATGAATAACCTGTATAGATACAACAAAAAAAGGGGAAGGCTCGAGAGCCCTCCCCTTTCGTATTCCTGCTGGAAATTTCAATCCTTAAATACCGCGCCAGTGCTGGCAGAGGTTACCATCTGTGAGTAGCGGTAGGCATAGCCTTTTGTGATTTTGGGCTTGGGGGCCTTCCATCTGGCGCGGCGCTCGGCAAGCACCTTGTCATCCACCTTCAGGCTGATGCTCCGGGCCGGGATATCGATTTCGATCACGTCGCCGTCTTCCACAAGGCCGATGGTGCCGCCTTCGGCTGCCTCGGGAGACACATGGCCGATGGCCGCCCCGCGCGTGCCGCCGCTGAACCGGCCGTCGGTAATGAGCGACACGGCCTTATCAAGGCCCATGCCTGCTATGGTCGAGGTGGGGGTGAGCATCTCGCGCATGCCCGGCCCGCCTTTGGGCCCTTCATAGCGTATGACCACCACATTGCCCGCCTTGATCTGTCCGCCGAGAATGGCGGCAACGGCATCTTCCTCGGAATTAAAGACCCGTGCCGTGCCTTTGCTCTTGAGCATTTCATCGGCCACGGCAGACTGCTTCACCACGGCGCCGTCCGGGGCAAGATTGCCGCGAAGGATAGCAATGCCGCCCTGTTTGTGATGGGGTTTATCAAGGGGCATAATGACATCATAATTCTTAACCGATGCCAGCTTCAGGCTTTCAGCCAGAGGCGCGCCCGTTGCCGTCATAACGCTTTCATCGATGAGGCCCGCCTTTGACAGCTCTTTCATGACGCCCATGATACCGCCGGCAAGATCAAGGTCCTGAATATGCACCGGGCCGGCAGGCGAGAGCGAGCAGAGATGGGGCGTCTTTGCGCTCACCTCATTGAAGGTGTCAAGGCTCAGCTCTATCTCCGCCTCATGGGCAAGGGCGGGCACATGCAGCACCGTATTTGTGGAGCAGCCCAGTGCCATATCAACGGCCATGGCATTGCGAAAAGCCGCAGGCGTTGCAATGTCGCGCGGCTTAATATCTTTTTCCACAAGCTCCATAACCTTCATGCCCGCTTTCTTGGCAAGGCGAACGCGAGCGGCATGCACTGCCGGGATGGTGCCGTTGCCGGGAAGTCCGAGGCCCAGGGCCTCGCTCAGGCAGTTCATGGAATTTGCCGTAAACATGCCGGCGCAGGAGCCGCAGCCAGGGCAGGCATTGTCTTCAAGCTCCTTGAGCTCATCTTCGGTGATTTTGCCCGCCTTCACCCCGCCTACGCCTTCAAACACGGTGATGAGGTCAACCTCGCGGTTGCCCACGCGGCCTGCCAGCATGGGCCCGCCGCTTACCACCACGGCAGGAATATTGAGACGCAGCGCTGCCATGAGCATGCCGGGGATGATCTTGTCACAATTGGGAATCAGCACCAGGCCGTCAAATGGATGGGCCGTGGCCATAACCTCGACGGAATCGGCGATCAGCTCGCGGCTGGCAAGGGAATACTTCATGCCTTCATGGTTCATGGCAATGCCGTCGCAGACGCCGATGGTGGGAAACTCAACGGGCGTGCCGCCTGCCATGCGAATACCGGCCTTGACTGCATCGGCTATGATATCCAGATGAATATGGCCCGGAATGATCTCATTCTTTGAATTCACCACGCCTATCAGAGGCCGGCTGATTTCCTCGTCGGTATAGCCCATTGCCTTGAACAGCGAGCGGTGCGGCGCCTTCTCAAGGCCCTTTTTCATTTTGTCGCTTCTCATAAAATCCTCCAAAATTAACAACGGTTGCCGTTTACAGATTGTTTATCATTGTTCAACACGGTTTTTTTTTCAACAAAATTCAGGCAGCCCGGCTAAACTCCCTGCAGCATGAAGTCGAATATGCGGGTCCCGTAAAAGTCAAACAAACTGCCATTCGAATCCGCTAGGCGGATGAGGAAATTTTCATAGCTCAAAATTTTGAGCCCGTACTAAAAACAGATTGCTCCACGCCTAAATAGCGAGGGCTAAAATTTTGAACTCCATTCGGTTGAATAGTTTAATCATTAGGCTGAAGCAGCTAAAAGGTGCTAATTAATCGCCTGCCGGCCTGCTTTACGGCTTGTAGTTTGATTTTCAATAGTGCCGGCACACCATACATACTCACTCTATACAATTGCCGTATAACAAAGGGGCGACGATGAAAACAAACAGCGTATTTTTAAAAAATCAGATCAGCAGCAAACGAAAGAGTCTGTCAGTACGAACGGCTGCAGCGGTTCTGCTGCTCCTGCTGTGCGCAATTTTTACAGCCTGCAGCCGTGGCCCGTCAGATGAAGAGCTTCAGAAAAATATCACTGCCGCGCTTGATAATGATACGCAGCTAAAGGGGCAAAAACTGAACATAGCTGTCAAGGAAGGCGAATTGACTATTGCTGGTGAAGTTCCCACTGAGGCAGAACGCCTGAAGGCCTATAAAAAAGCTGCCGAGACCCCGGGGGTAAAAAAAGTCAATGACCGAATAAAGGTCACTCCGCCTCCCCGGGTGTATACCCTGCCCGCCGGAACCACGGTGCGGGTGGTCATGCTGAGCGGCGTCGATTCCAGCGTCAGCAGAGTTGGGGAGACCTTTCCATCCAGCCTCGTCTTCGCTTTGACCTCCGGCGATACGGTCATCATCCCCGAAGGAACCGAGGTAGTGGTTATGCTGTCGGAAGCTCATCAGGCAGGCCGTTTGAAAGGGGCAAGCCAGCTTGAAGTAACCTTGAAAAGCGTCACCTATCTTGGCACGACCTATGAGCTGTACAGCGAAACAGTGTCAGCCGTGGGCGAGTCTCGGGGAAATCAGTCAGCCAAGCGCATCGGCATTGCCACAGGTGTTGGTGCGGCCGTGGGAGCCGTTGTCGGCAAGGGCAAGGGTGCGCTTATCGGAGCCGGTATCGGAGCTGCGGGGTCGACAGCCTACCAATTGGCGACCAAGGGGCCGTCAGTGCGGATTCCCGCACAGACCAAGCTCGATTTCAAGCTTCGGGACGCAGTAACCATTACACTGCCGCCGAAAGAAAACTAGGCTGGAAATAGTCTTTATTGATGTTATCCGAGGCTAAAATATAACGACAGGGCAACCGGCAGCGGCGGATAGAGCATTTAACAAATCACTGTAACCATTATTCATGTATTGGCAAGCAACACAGACCTTAGTCATTCCGGCTTGTCCGGAATCATTTTTCAGCACACCAAAAGGGATTCCCGTCAAGCGGGAATGACAAAAAATGCTTTCATACAGCTAACGCATGCAACTGTTTTCTGATTTTCGGTTGCAAGATTTAATGACATGCTCCTGTCCGGCCTGACTGCTGCAGCCGGAACTGCATCAGCCACAGTACAAAAGAGGGAACCGGGCATGGCCCGATTCCCTCTTTTTACATGATGCTGTCATGCCTTGTTCTATAAAATCAAGGCACGGTGAAAACAATCGAGGCATAACTGACCGTGTCGGTATAATCCTGCAGCAGGTCGCCCGAGGTATAATACGCCAGCTTTGTTCCCCGGGCTTCCGGGGGCAGCATCTGAAGCAGCACGGCAATGGGGCGGCTGCCGCAGATGGTTGCGCCGGTCTCATCCACATAACGCAGAAAGCCGCTCGTATCGCGGGCGATAATTTTTTTTATCGCATCGCCATCGAGCTTTGCAAGATTCTGCTTCAGCTTGTCGTGAAACGGCATATACCCGAACCGCGGCCCGTAATGCGTGAAATCGGAGCTTGCCACAACCACGGTCTCCTCATGCACATATTTCCTGAGCTCGGCTGCAGCAACGGCATAGTCATGCCTGCCAAGCTCGCCGACTACGAGGGGCACCAGGTCGAATTCACCCAGCACCACCTGCAGAAACGGCAGCTGCATCTCAAGGGAGTGCTCGGGCATCTCGGCATGCGAAGGGCCCTGAAACAAAGGCTGCCGGGCAAGGGCATCGCATATTTTCCGGTCAACGCGCACCTTCCCCAAAGGCGTCTCATAGGCTTCAACACCAGATACCGCCATGCCGTGCATGCAGGTGTAATGCGACGGGCCCATGAGAATGACGCGCTTTACCGTCTGGCCCTGCAGTGCCTTGTAGCCGCAGGCTGCAGCGCTGCCGGAAAACTGAATGCCGGCATGGGGTGAAATCAGGCCGCATGGCCTGCCATTGAGCTCCGGCAGCTGCGCGCCGGCCAGCAGTTCCTTGACCAGCTTTGTCAGCTCGGCACTGGTGCCGGGATACCATGATCCTGCTATGGGTGATTTTCGCATGCAAACCTTTCCCCGCATCAGCTGTCAGGCTTTAGCGGTATAATCGAGATTGCCCCCATGCCTGTCCCGTACCGAAGTCGTATTTTATTTTTTAGTATAGTTGCCGCGGAATATCAACTTTTTCTCATGCATGAAGTGTGATAGTCTCAAAATAAATTTCTGATTTTAGATTGGTTCTTTCCGGAATCTATTTAAATATATTTAAAAAGCTAACCACAGGGACACAGAGTGCCCAGAGAGAAGCTCCTGTAATTATTAATTAATTAAACAGGTTTGCTCTCAGCGACACTCATGCGGCTCTGCGGTGAAGACATGTTTAGACACGCTTATGACAAAAGACACCCGAAATCCCTGGCTGTATGTGCCGACGCTCTATTTCGCCGAAGGCCTGCCCTATGTGCTCGTCAACACCGTTTCGGTCATCATGTACAAAAAAATGGGGCTTTCAAATGAGTTCATCGGTCTCACCAGCATACTCTACCTGCCCTGGTTTCTCAAAATGGCATGGAGCCCTTTTGTCGATATCTACCGCACCAGGCGGGCCTGGATTATCGGCGCGCAGGCCATTCTGTGCGGCCTGCTGGCTCTGCTGGCACTCTCTGTTCCGACGCCGCTGTTCATTGGAGCCTCCCTTGCGCTGTTCATCCTCATGGCACTGGCCTCAGCCACCAATGACATCGCAACCGACGGCTTTTACATGCTTGCCCTTGATAAAACAAAGCAGGCATTTTTTCTCGGCATTCGCTCGGCAGCCTACAGGCTCTCGCTGGTGTTCGGCTCCGGGCTGCTGGTGGTGCTAGCGGGTGTTATTGAAAGCCGCACCGGCAATATACCGCTCAGCTGGTCTGCGGTGCTGGCAGCAGCCGGCGCTGGTCTGCTGTGCTCTTGCCCTCTTTCACCGGCAGTATCTGCCGAAACCCGCAGCAGATGCCGCCGGCGCCGCAGCAGGAAGCAGCGGTTCAGGATTTACCGAAGCATTTAAAACCTATTTCATGCAGCCCCGCATAGCTGCCCGTCATAGGGTTCATTCTCCTGTATCGCCTGGGAGAGGCAATGCTTATAAAAATGGCCGCCCCTTTTCTGCTTGACCGCATCGATGCCGGAGGGCTCGGGCTTACGACTGAAACCGTGGGTATTGTTTATGGAACGGTGGGAATCATATGCCTGTCAGCCGGCGGTATCCTTGGCGGCTGGCTTATTGCACGGCTGGGCTTGAAGCGCATTATCTGGCCCATGGCCATCATCCTGAATGTGCCGCACCTGCTGTATGTGTATATGGCTATGGCCCGCCCGCCCCTTGCGGCGGTCTACCTTATGGTGGGAGTTGAACAGTTCTGCTATGGCCTGGGGTTCACTGCCATGGCGGTCTTTATCATGTACAATGCCCGCGACCCGTACAAGACCTCGCATTTTGCCATCTCAACCGGGTTCATGGCCCTGGGGATGATGCTCCCCGGGATGATAAGCGGCATGGTGCAGCAGGCGGTGGGGTATGTAAATTTCTTCATCATCGTGGTTGCCATGGCACTGCCGGGCATGGCACTTGTGCCCTTTATACCGCTTGACGACACACGGGACCGCGGGGAAAAATAAAATTGGAGGAAAGATTTGTTTATGAAAACTGTGATTAGAGTAATTCTCATAATCCATTCTGGCCTTAGGCACTAAAATAGCTTTTGACAAAATTATTTGGAAAGGTACTACCAAATCCCAAAGATTGAAAAATGCTGTAAATGAAGCTGTAGTAAGCAATTCTGCTGTTCAAAGCATGACAAAAAAAATTTTCAATCCTGGCGAATTTTATTTATTAGTCCCTGACTCTAAAATTAATTATGAAACCACAAAAGAACAATATCTTGATTCTGTTTTGATTCATCACACCTTTTCAATAAAAAATGACCTGAAAATAGCTATAATAAACAAATTATTGTGATTATGGCGTACAAGTTCCAGACGATTATAGGGCCAAGCTTCTTGATTTAATATTCAAGGATCAATCAGAAAGAAACGTTAATAAGAACTATTCGAAGTTATTGTATGGAAAAAAAACAGGTTTTGGAGCTGACGAATTTGTTTTCGAGCAGAACCAAAGCATCGGTGCTTTATTACTCTCGTCGTTACAGAAGTCAAATTATAGGACAAAACGCTTTACTCAATAAAAACTCAAAGTCCCAATAAAGAATTATGTGATCAAGTACAAAATTCTTTCGAAATTAAATAAGATTTTCGGCGAACCAAGGTCAGTATGCCGTTATTACACAAAAATCACATAACGCCAGCACTGGACGTGGTTCCGTTGCGCTCCACCACGCCAGTGACCTTTAGCGTTGGGCAATATAAAAAAATAATGGAATGCATGAAAGTGGTTTTGTCATCTGCAGAAAGAGAAATTTTGGCTCGCTTACCAGGGCCTCCCGCGATAGCGACCATTCAGACTACTAACGTCTGGATCATTGAATGGCTAAATCATCAAGATCAGAAGACGGGCAGTCATCTTCACGATTGGATTCAAGCCCGACGACCAGGTTGGTCGGCATACATTTCTTGCACAAACAAAGCCGATGTCCTTGACGCAATCTTTTGTGCTACCGCAAGAGCTCGACAATCCGGACTCATACCTTTGTTGCACCTTGAAGCGCATGGCAATGAATTCGGACTTGGAGGTCCAGACGGACATGGAGGAACTGAGCTACTTAGCTGGGAGGAGTTAACTAATCCTCTCCAGCAATTAAATTTTGAAACTGCATGTAACCTAGTTGTTTTTATTGCAGCTTGTATCGGTTTTTCCGGAATTAAGGCATTTAATAGAGGGCCGTATGCTCCGGCTGTAGCACTAGTGGGTCCAGTAGATCGGATTCTTGACGGCGATTTGCTAAAAGGCACAAAAGAATTCTATAGACGATACTGTGACGACAATCCGAAGCTTATTGATATGGTAGAGTGCGCATCTCGTGATGCAGGCGTGGTAGGGTTTGAGATAGAGCCATTTGCTATTTTAGCTTTTGAAGCAATGGTAGAAAGTCTCATTGTTTCTCTCCGCCCAGAAGAACGCAAACGAAGAACTGCGAGCTGCAAACAGCGTATGAGAAATTTGCAAATTTTTCCGGATTCCGAAATAGAACGTCGATTATCTATTCTTCCTGTAATACCTCGGCGGGAGGATTTACAAGCCGAATGGGATAGACTTTTTATGATCGATATTTGGCCTGAGAATCGTAAAAGGTTTGGAGTAGATATGATGGTAGTACGAAATTCTGTCTTGGCGGGTATGCATTCAGACTTACTTGTAATACCATAGACAGAGAATGCAGCCCAACCATTAAATACACCCGACCTCCTTCGTAGACGGATAATTTTGGCGTTACAGCGGATGGGCGTCATGCTCACGCCCCGAGCACACTAAGCCCCGCCTCCCCAACCCAAGCCCCTAACCCCTGAGCCCTGAACCCTCGCCCCCCCCCCTAACCCTGCCAGTGCTGCCGCGAGGCTGCCCACAGGTTCACCCATTAAAGGACTAAAGGGGACAACAGCGCCCTTTATTGGTAGGCCTTCGGCGAAACAATGAAGAAAGCAGCGCCATGGTAAGTCTGCTGTCTTGCTTTTCACAGCAGCGATAGCAGAAACTGATTCATCGATACACCTGCTTCAGCGGATTTTATGGCAAGCTCACGATGCTTCTCCGGCGGTATCCTCAGTGTAAGATGCCCTTGTATTTGCGCAGGCTCAATGGCGCCGGCACCGGCTCTTTTTCCTCCTGCATCCAGGCAATGGAGGCAGCCACCACGGCCCTGATTTCCTTTAGCGCCTTATCCGCTGTTTTTCCGTGAGCCCCGAGTGACGGGAACTCAAGACACCGGGCCACATGGCATTTGTCTTCATCAGACCATTCAATACGGTACGTGTATTTATCAATCACCGAGTTCATCAGGTTTCCTCCTGAAATTTTTTAATGGCTTTGAGCACGTCGCGAACCTGATACGGCTTTGCCTTGCTGCCGTCACGCTGCAGGTTCAAGCGAGGGTCACCCTGCCACGGAGTTTTAAATATGTGGTGGCTGCCGCTTATACGCGGTTTTCCGAAATACCGCTGGCAGATTGTCAGCAGATCTGCAAAGCGCACATTATTTGGATTTGCCGGCAGTTTTGCCTCTTCTTTCATATGGTAAAAATGATAGCATATGCGCTATCGGCTGTCAACGGCCTGCGCAAGTGTAGCAGGCCGTTGAGTTTGTGAACTTCTTCATCATCGTTGCTGCCATGGCCCTGCCGGGCATGGCCCTTGTGCCCTTTATTCCTTTAGTTTGTAGGGTGCGCCGCGCGCACCGGTAACGGCAGGTTATTGTGTTGTTATGCCTGCAGTCTGAAAACCCGGATTGGCGATGGGGTTTTAAATTTAATTTTTGTTTGATTATCGGTGCGCACGGCGCACCCTACGGACTGCGCAAGTGTAGCAGGCCGTTGAGTTTGTGAACTTCTTCATTATCGTTGCTGCCATGGCCCTGCCGGGCATGGCCCTTGTGCCCTTTATTCCTTCAAAAAACTTAAGATATTCGCCTCGGCGGAACGCCCCACCCTGAACCCCGTCCCCCGATCCCTGACCCCTGCTCCCCCCCTACCCCTGCCAGTGCGGCCGCGAGGAAGTCCACCGGGCAATCTCATCCTGCAAGCCAGCCCTCAAGTCCCTGCGCAAGATAGAAGCGCGGCAGCAGCAGATCATCATCAACAGCAATAACTCCGTCAGAAACCGCGCTGCGGGCAAGCCCGGTATCGGGATATATGCGTATGCCTGCGGTAAGCTTTAAAAAATCAAGAGGCAGGGAATCGGCAAAAGCAAGGCTCTCAAGCACGGTCTCGCGCGTCTCGCCCGGCCCGCCCAGCAGCAGATAGCCATTGAGTTTAATGCCGTGGTTCTTAAAAAGCTGTGCCGCCTGCCGAACATCATCAGGAGAAAATCGCTTGCGCATGTTTTTAAGTATGGCCGGGCTGCCGCTTTCAAAACCCAGGGCCACTTCGATGCACCCGGCACGGGCCATGTCGGCAACCAGAGCTTCATCAATTTTATACGGATAGACAATGCATGTCCACTGACGTCAAGCGCTGCATCGATAAAAGCCCGGCACAGGCCGCGGGCATAATCCGCAGGGAGGTTGAATGTATTGTCTGTGCAGTAGAAACGCTTAAATCCTGCTTCCACCTGGCGGCGGATATGGGCTGCCACAGCCTGCGGGTCGCGCTTGCGGAGGGCCGTGCCTTCGATACTGGCTGTTGAGCAGTAGGTGCACGCAAGGGGGCAGCCGCGCCGTGTCTGAAACGGCAGCCAGAGATCCTGCCGCCCCTCCATGGGGCATGGCCAGAGCGCCGGATCGGGCTGCGGCAGCTTGTTCAGGTCAAGGATGGAGCAGATTTTTTTAAACGGGGAGCGGCCCTTGACATACACGCCCTTGATCATGGCAACATCGACACCCATGCGCAGATGGTCGAGCACAGCGGGCAGCGCTGCCTCGCCATCGCCCTTAATGCCGATATCGCCGTCAAGCCATTCAAGCAGCAGCTCCGGATACATGCTGTAGCCAGCACCTCCCAGAATTATGGGGGCTTTTGAAAGCCTGCGGCAACTCGCAACTATCGACCTGAAGCGGCTCAAGAAGAAACCGGGTTTCGCGCATGCTCTGATCATCGATATTGCGCACCGATATTCCGATGGCATCAGGGGCAAAGGCCGCAATCGCCTCTGCCGCCTGCTGTGCGGCATCGCTGCCGGCGGTACTATCCAGAATCCGCACCTCATGCCCATCCCGCTGCGCAGCCGTTGCAACGCTGACAAGGCCGAGGGGCAATGTGGGCATAATCAGATCGGGCATGGAAAGGGAAATAAACAGAACTTTCATAAGTTTTTTCTATACCATGAAGTCATGATGCTTTACATTGTTTTTACCGGCAGACAATATTTGACATCCCCTGCCGCCTGGGTTAATACATTATTACTGATTCGTTCCCGAACGAAAAGCCGTTTTTTAGAAATTGAATGTAATCCGCCGCGGCGGAGATAGCTAAAAAATACTTGGCTTAGTACAGCGCCCCATAAACAAGGCGACCCTATTAATTTGACACAAAAAAATACGACCGTGATTCAATCCCCCTTTGGAAAAGGGGGATACAGGGGGATTTTTAGCATCCTGACAAATCCCCCTAACCCCCTTTGCTAAGAGGCTGTGTCACAATTGATTTATTAATGTCATTTCGAATCCGCCGCAGGCGGTGAGAAATCTTAAGCCCTTGATTTTACTTACTACAAAGATCTCTCCCTTCGGTCGAGATGACAGCAAAGTTAATTGCGACACAGTCTCTAAAGGGGGAATTTTTTCGCCCCCTCTTGTGTGGAGTTTTGTACTTAGAGCATTTAACAAAATACTGTACCCTTTTGTCATTTCGAGCGCAGCGAGAAATCTTAGACTTTTATGCTGCTGCATGCCTAAGATCTCTCCCTTCGGTCGAGATGACAGACAACTAAAAACGGCTACATGTTTTAGATAAATGCTCTAGGTTTTCGTTCAGCCACTAATTGCGCTTTCAGAGATATAGTACTTATGAAAGAAATTCTTTTTCTGCACCCGGTCGGCCAGTCATTTGCTTTTGCCTGCGGACTGTTCAACCTGATTACCGGCCTGACGCGCAAAATGTTCAATATCTCCATCCATATCAATTGCGGGGCAATATATTATTTCACCACGCTGCTGGGCGCAGGGCTGGGTATTGTCGCAGCAAAATGGGGGGACAAAAACGGCATCCCCATCGATATGGAGGTGCATGAAATGTCAGCCATGGTCATGGCGCTGCTGCTTGCCATGGGCGCGACAACCGGCCTTGTCATGCTGGCAAAACGCGAAAAGCGGGCCGTGCTGCTGAAATATCACCGCTGGATAAATATCCTGAGCATTGCCCTTTTCTGCGCGCAGGGAGTAACCGGCATGGCCCAGCTTATAAAGCTCATGTGATACCGCAGGCCCTGTTTCACAAAACCCCATTATTCCATACACATCACCTATGCAGTTTGCAATTGAAGCTCAATCACTTGTCAAAAAATATGGCGGCTTTGCTGCGCTGGACGATATAAACCTTGTGGTGAACCGCGGGGAAATATTCGGCTTTCTCGGGCCCAACGGCGCCGGTAAAAGCACATTCGTCAAAATCCTCCTCAATCTTGTGCATGCCACATCAGGCAGCGCGCGGATTTTCGGTGAGCAGATAACCAGGCCTCAGGCTCGAAAAACTGTTGGTTTTCTGCCGGAAAATATTCGCGCCTATCCCTATTTGAGCATTGAGGAATTTCTTCGCTTCCATGGAGAACTAATCGGAATATCTTCAAAAAAAATTAATGAAGATATAAGCGCCTGCCTGCGCGATGTAGCCCTTGAATCCGTGCGCACCCAGAAAATCGGCACCCTGTCAAAAGGCATGCTGCAGAGAACAGGCATAGCCCAGGCAATACTTGGTAATCCCGAGCTGCTGATTCTCGATGAACCCACCTCCGGCCTTGACCCCATCGGCTTTACCGAACTGCGCCGCCTGCTGCTTGAAATGAAGGCCCGGGGCACAACCATATTTCTCAATTCGCATCTGCTCTCAGAAGTGGAGCGGACCTGCGATCGCGTGGCAATACTTAATAAAGGCAAAATAATCAAAATCGGCTCCAGAGACGACCTGTCAGACAGGGGTAAGCATCTTGAGGTGGTGGCTGAGGGCTTTACCGACGGCATGAGGAACGCCATCAATGCACTTTCTCAATAAAAGTCTTGAAAGTGACGGAAAATACTTGCGAATATTTCTTTCTGATGAAAAAGATTCTGTCACTGTCCACCGCATCATTGTCGAGGCAGGCGGCTGGGTGCAGTCGCTTGCGTGGAAGTCTGAATCCCTTGAAGAACTTTTTTACAGACTGGTAAAACATGAAGATATGGGCTTTAACAAAGATCGGCCTTAAAGAATGCCTCAGGCAGCGCGTGGTCTATTTCATCTTTTTGATCTCGCTGCTGTTTGTTTTGATGGCAAAAGGCTGCGATATCGGCTCGATCAAGGGTGAAAGCCTCCTTATCGGCAAAGAGGCGCGCCAGGGCATTACCCTTGGGATATCCTTTCATGGCATTGTTTTCTGGAGCATCATGCTGTGCGGGCTGCTGGCCTCCCAGGTTCTCACGCGCGACATGGATGAAGGGTTTGCTTCCGTCACGCTTGCAAGGCCTTTAAGCAGAGACGCATTTATAGCGGGTAAACTGCTGCCAGTTCTTATTATTTCCGCTATCAACCTTACTGTTTTAGGCTGGCTTTTCTGCTGGTTTTTCTACAGGGCCGCCGGCACTGTTACCATGCAGATTCCGCTCAGTTTTTTATTTATGACAGTGAGCATTGCACTGTACGGGCTTATGATCTGCTGCCTGTCGCTGTTCATTCCGAGGCTGCTGGCGCCGCTTGCCGGCATTGTGCTGTATTTGCTGAGCTGCTGGTCGTCGCTGCCCTATTTTTTTGAAAACCTGAAAATACTCTGGACCCCCTCCGCAACAGTGCAGCGGCTGCATATGCTGCTGCCGAAATTCGGGGATCTGCAGTTTATCGGCGCTTCCATTTTAAGCGGGGAGAAACCCTTCGAAGCCGTGAACCCCATGATTATACTCTGCAATACGCAATCTATGCCTGCGTGTTCTGGTATGTCACGGCCTGGGCCTTCAAGCGGCGGGAACTGTAAGAAGTATTGATACTACAGCCCGATTCTGCTATAGTCTGCTCATTCACAGACATGCTGTTTAAACCTCAACCATTAAGGAGAAACACCCATGATAGATACGACCGCTATCAGGAAAAACCTGAAGCTGCTTATTGACAACGATCCCTGGATCGTTGTGGATTTCCAGTTCGTCAAGCCCGGCAAAGGTCAGGCCATTCACCCGCACAAAGCTGAAAAACCTGATTTCCGGCAATACCATGGAGCGCACCTATAAATCGGGCGAAAAGCTCGAAGAGGCCCGCATAGATGAAAACGAAATGGTCTTCCTCTATCAGCAGGGCAAAAACTACACCTTCATGGACAATACCACCTATGAGCAGGTCGAGCTTACGGAAGATCATGTGGGTGATGCAAAGAATTTTCTTGTCGAGAATATGAATGTCGAAGTGCTGTTCTTTGACGGTCGCCCGATCAGCGTCGAGGTGCAGAACTTCGTAAATCTGCAGATCGTTGAAACCGAGCCCGCCACCAAGGGCGACACGGTCAGCGGCGCCACCAAGCCTGCCACTCTTTCAACCGGACATACGGTCAATGTGCCGCTTTTTGTCAATAATGAAGAGTGGATCGTCATCGACACGCGCAACGGATCATATGTGGAGCGGGTAAAAAAATGAGCGGGCAGCCCTCCGCGCGCACCATGTTCCCCGGCGATTTCGCCGCAACGCTCCGTCTCAGACACAGCATCATACAGCACATTCGCCGGTTTTTCGACACCAGCGGCTATACCGAGGTCGAAACACCGATCAGAGTACCATGCCCCTGCATAGACATCTACATAGATGCCTTCCCTGCAGGGGCATCTCTTTTTCTGTCGACATCTCCGGAATTTCACATGAAAAGGCTGCTGCGCTTAAACCTTGAGCGCATCTACCAGATAGGGCGCGCTTTTCGCGCTGAAGAGGCGGGAAGGCATCACAGCTCTGAGTTCACCATGCTTGAATGGTACCGCACCGGTACGGATTATCTTGGCATTATGGAGGAAACCGAGCAGCTTGTGCGCCGCCTTGTCGAAGCGCTCGGGCCGCGGTGCGCCCCCCTCAGCTTTCCGTTTGGCCGCATGACCGTTGCCGAGCTGTACGGAAAGCATGCCGGCTGGGATCCCGTCACGGGGTGGGATGAAGACCGCTATTTCCGCGACTGGGCTGACAAAATCGAGCCTGCCCTTGCCGGGCTTGGCGCATTCTTCCTGATGGATTTCCCTGCCCCCCTTGCCGCGCTGAGCCGCATCAAACAGGACGAACCTCTGGCCTGCGAGCGGTTCGAGCTCTTTATCCGCGGCCTTGAAATCGGCAATGCCTACAGCGAGCTTCTGGACTATGATGAGCATGTCCGAAGGTTTGAGCATGCTGCTGCAGCCCGCAGGGCAATGGGCAGGCAGCCCTACCCCGCTGATGAAGGATTTCTGGAAACGCTCAGGCTGGGCCTCCCGCCATGCGGCGGCATGGCTGTGGGTGTCGACCGCCTCATCATGGCCCTTCTGGGGCTTGACCACATAAACCTTGTGCAGGCATTCCCGGCGGAAAGGCTCTGATATGCTGCGCAAAAAGCCGTACCTGAAAATATTTGCCCATAAGCCGGACATCTTCGCCGCGTTTCCGGCAGAGGTTCTGAACGAGCAGGCCGCAGACCGGTTGCGGCAGATACCCCGGCTTGCCGTTGCCGAAATCGCAGGCCCGGCAGACCTGCCTGCTCTGCGCGAGCTGCTGAAACACCACAGGCCTGATGGCCTGCTGCCCACGTTGTCCTATACCGGCACTGAATACGGCGACTGGGCGCAGCTCGGCACTATGGCGGCAGCGCTAAAAAAACCTTCGAGAAAGAACTGAACATTTATGTCGCCGAGCCCGTGGTGCTGGGCTCTCCCGGGCTCTGGAAAGCGCTGCGGGAGGCGCATGGCGGGGAGCTGAAGCAGCGCTTCGGCGTTGCCTGCCCCTGCCTTGGGTGCAGGCTGTACAGCTACGTGCTTCGCGTTCCCCTGTGCAAAAAAGTCGATGCCCGGTTTTTCATTCCGTCGGTGCACGGTCTGGTTCAGCGCGGCTGCCCGGCCCATACGGCGCCGATTGAGAGAAAATACTTGACCTTTCTCATGTCCGGCTACGGCATTGATGTCTGGCATCAGGGACTGCATCATGAGCAGGCCGGCGATGAGGCGCCTGCCTGTCCTGCGTTCTCACCCCTGACGACGGCAACGGAATGCCGCATGAAAAACTAACCCGGTACTTCGAGCTCTTCGCCCTTCCCGCAGCAGGCGGCATACTGAGCCTTGCGGTCTTCGGCGCAACGGTTGACTATGCCCGGATTATTTCCCAGACAGCGCAGCAAAAAAAACCAACGGGTAAATTATAGCAGCAGGGGGTTGCATGGATTTCAATCAGGATACCTTTGAACGGATTGTCAACAGCCTTCATGACGGCCTTTATTTTGTCGATCCGAACAGATGCATCACCTACTGGAACAAGGCGGCAGAAAGGATAACCGGCTACACGGCCGCAGAGGTGCTCGGCCGGTCCTGCTCGGACAATATCCTGACGCATGTTGACGCCGACGGAAACCATCTCTGCACGGCTGTATGCCCGCTGGCCGCCACCATTGCCGATGGCGCAGCTCGCAGCTCGGAAATTTATCTGCACCATAAAGACGGCCACAGGATTCCCATATCCGTGCGCACCAGCACACTGACCGATACCGCAGGAAGCGTCATCGGAGGCATTGAACTGTTCACCGACATCAGCCACCAGGCAGTCAGCCAGCTGCGGATACGGGAACTGGAAAAAATGGCCCTGATCGACAAACTGACTGAGCTGCCCAACAGGCGCTATCTTGAAAAAGAGCTGCACAATAAGTTTGAAGAAAAAAAACGCCTCAACTTCCCGTTTGGCATCCTTTTTATCGATATTGATCATTTTAAAAAGTTCAATGATACCTACGGGCATGATGTCGGCGACAAGGTTCTTGCCTGCGTCGCCAGAACCTTCACCGCCAACTCCAGGCCTTTTGACATCTATGGCCGCTGGGGAGGGGAGGAATTTATCGGCATCTTACATATTTCCACGGGCGATGACATGGAGCATCTTGCAGACAGGCTGCGCATGCTGGTTGAAAACTCCTATATCATGCATGAGGGGGAAAGGCTGATCGTCACCGTGTCTCTCGGGGCCACCATCCTGCGGGATGACGATACGATTGAAAGCCTGATAAAAAGGGCGGACGGACTTCTGTACACAAGCAAGCAGGCCGGGCGGAATCGGTTTTCTTTCAGCCCCTGAGTGATGTCCCAAAAAGCAGGGGCGGCCGTCAGCCGGTCGCCCCTGCTTAAACACTATACCATCCTGGGAAAATGCCTTAATCAAGCTGGAATTCTTCCCGCCAGTTTTTCTCTTCATTCCAGGCGGGCTGCTCGTCTTTTTTGAACAGATAATCCCCCAGCACCAGATAGTCCATCTCTGTTCGCATAAAACAGCGGTAGGCGTCATCAGGGGTGCACACAATCGGCTCTCCGCGAACATTGAAGCTCGTGTTCACCAGCACGCCGTAGCCCGTCTTTTTCTTGAAAGCTTCAAGCAGCCTCCAGAAGCGCTCATTGGTCGATTTGTTGATGCTCTGAATGCGGGCTGAATAATCAATATGGGTTATGGCGGGCACATCAGACCGCACCTGATACAGGCGGTCATACATTTTGAGCTCGTCGTAATTTGCAGGAAGCGGGTTCCTGCGGTCCTCCCGAACCGGCGCGACAAGCAGCATATACGGAGAAGGCCTGTCCAGATCAAAATAGGTGGAAATCTCTTCTTCCATGACTGCCGGGGCAAAAGGGCGGAACCCTTCGCGATACTTGATTTTCAGGTTCAGTTTTTTCTGCATGTCAGGCAGGCAGGGGCTTCCGAGTATGCTCCTGTTGCCCAGTGCCCGGGGCCCGTATTCCATGCGGCCCTGCAGCCATCCGACAACATTCCCCTTTGCGATGAGATCTGCCACCTGCTCGCACAGCTGGGTATAGTCGGTGAAAATAATGATGCTGCGCTTTATGCCCCTTTGCCATATGCTCGATTTCTTTGGCGCCATATTCCGGGCCAAGATAGGAGCCGTGCATTGAATCCTGTCCCGGGGTGACATGGCGCGGTATGCCCGTTCCAATATAGGCTGCGGCATAGGCAGCCCCCACTGCGCCGCCGGCATCGCCGGCTGCAGGCTGAATCCAGATATCCCGGAATGTGCCTCTGCGCAGCAGCTTGCCGTTTGCCACGCAGTTCAGGGCAACGCCGCCTGCCATGACAAGATAGTCGCTGCCGGTCAGCTTCTTTGCCGTTTCTGCAAGCAGAAAAATAACCTCCTCGGTTATCTGCTGGGCGGCAAGGGCAAAGTTCATATAGTGCTGGTCCAGCTCGGTCTCGGGCTTGCGCAGAGGGATGCCGAAAAGCTGCTCCCATTTGTCTTCATGACACATGGTGAGGCCTGCGGCATAATTAAAAAAATCCATGTTTAAAAGCAGTGATCCGTCTTCGCGTATATCTATGAGCGTATCAAGCATTTTCTGCTTGAAAGCGGCTGTCTCACGGCTGTCGGGCAAACCGTAGGGCGCAAGCCCCATGAGCTTATACTCTCCGCTGTTTACTTTAAATCCGCAGTAATACGTCACAGCGGAATAAAAAAGTCCCAGCGAATGCGGAAAGTCAAGCTCTCGGCACACCTCTATTGTCCCGCCCCTGCCATGGCCGATGGTAGTGGTGGCCCATTCCCCCACGCCGTCAATGGTCAAAATGGCTGCCTCTTCAAACGGAGAAGGAAAAAAGGCACTGGCGGCATGGGAAAGATGGTGCTCAGGGAAAAGAAGACGGGGCTTGCCCGAACCGATTTTCGCAAGCTCATCGGACAGCATTTTACGCATAAAAAGCTTTTCCTTGATCCAGACGGGCATTGCCGAAAGGAAGCTCCGCAGCCCCTGCGGCGCGAGCTCATGATAGGTTTCAAGCAGCCGCTCAAACTTCACATAGGGTTTGTCATAAAAGGCGACAGCAGAAATATCCTGCAGGCTCAGGCCGGCCTCATGCAGAACATAGCGTGCTGCATGCTCGGGGAAACCGCTGTCGTGCTTTTTGCGGGTAAACCGCTCTTCATGGGCAGCAGCTATAATAGCGCCGTCAACCAGCAGGGCAGCCGCGCTGTCATGATAATAGGCCGACAAGCCCAGTATTGCCTCAGACATACCGCCCCCTCTGTTAAAAAAGTGTGTAGATAAAAGGAGCGACAGCTGAGCCGCTGGTCAAAACGATTAAAGCTCCGAAAAGAAGAAGGGTTAAAATAATAGGCAAAAGCCAGAATTTTTTTCTTGTTTTTAAAAAGCCCCAGAAGTCTTTCAGAAAATCCATGCAGCCTCCCTCAATATGGGTGTTGTATGTCTTTGGAAGTAAAGGTATGGTTCCTCACCTTGAAAACGGATGAATGATTTTTTTTCCATTTTTTCAATTGCAGTGCATCAGACCCCGCCAGCCTTCTGACTAAGCCAATGGGTGTAACCAGAATGAAAAAAAGTATGCTGAGAACAACTTTCGACATCACCGTGCCCAGCACATGCGACAAACCGAACCAGAGCCTGCCTACAGGCTTGTAGACAGCAGGCCAGGTCATATCAACAAGCAGAAGCAGGATGGCGGCGCCGATAAAGCTCTGTTTATGGCCGAAATAGCCTATCAGCAAACAGATAAGCACCATTGCCATGCCGGTATCTTTTGCCTGATCACGGGTTATATGTTTTGGCATAAAGCCGGCCGCATTTTTCAATGTGATATCGATCATATAGTTCTCTGTGCGTTTAATTTCTATTGCGTTGCGGAGCATTGCTGTCCGCATAACAGACTAGTCGCATTATGCATGACTAATTTGTTATAATACAACCCATCACGTATTTTTACAAAAAGAAAATTCCGGCAGGAAACAGCCCTGGACATCATGTCTTCTTACGGCTTTCCTTCTTTTTTTTCTGTACATACTCCATCCGCTCCTTGATGATCTTTTCATAGCCACGGTCACTCGGATAGTAAAACTTTCTGCCCTGCAGCTCTTCCGGCAGACAGTCCATATCAACAATGCCGTCGGCATAATCATGGGCGTATTTATAGCCCTTGCCGTAATCAAGGCTCTTCATGAGCGAGGTCGGGGCATTCCGGATATGCAGCGGCACGGGCAAAGCGCCTGATTGCTCAACGGCCTGCGCGGCCCGGCTATAGGCAGTATACAGAGCATTGCTTTTGGGCGCTGTGGCCATATAGATGGTTGCCTGGGCAAGGGCCAGCTTTCCTTCAGGAAGGCCGATAAAATGAAATGCTTCTTTTGCTTCAAGGGCTATCTGCAGGGCCTTGGGGTCGGCATTGCCGATATCTTCACTGGCAAAGCGCACAAGCCGCCGGGCGATATACAGGGGATCCTCGCCTGCCTCAAGCATGCGCGCGAGCCAGTACAGCGATGCATCGGCATCGCTGTTGCGCATGCTTTTGTGCAAGGCGGAAATGATATTATAGTGCTCTTCGCCCGCCTTGTCATACATCAGCATCTTTTTCTGAAGGGCTTCTTCAACAATATCGCGTGTCAGCTCGCGTGATTCCGTTGTATCCGGGTGGGCTATGCCTGCCGCAATCTCAAGCGTATTGAGCGCCACGCGGGCATCGCCCTGAGAAAATGCAATAATATATTCAAGGACCTCCCCGGAAGCATGCGCGTTAAGCTGCCCGAGCCCCCTTTCCTCATCGGCAAGCGCCCGCTGCAGTATTGTTTTCAGGTTTGCATCAGTCAGGGGCTTTAACACCAGCACCTTTGTGCGGGACAAAAGCGGTGAGATCACCTCAAAGGAGGGGTTCTCGGTTGTTGCGCCGAAAAAGACGATATCACCGCGCTCCACATGCGGCAGAAAGGCATCCTGCTGCGCCTTGTTGAACCGGTGAATCTCATCGACAAACAGAATCGTGCGGCGGCCATGGGCTTTTTTATTGAGAATTGCCTGAGAGACAATCTCCCGTACTTCCTTGATGCTTGAAGTGACAGCGCTTAAGGGCATAAAAAGCGACTGCGAGGCATTGGCGATGATATGCGCAAGCGTTGTTTTGCCTGTGCCGGGAGGGCCCCAGAGGATGATGGAGTACAGCTCTGCGCCTTCCATCATCCGGCGCAGCAGCTTGTTTTTTCCAAGCAAATGCTCCTGCCCGACATATTCTTCAAGCCGGCCGGGCCGCATGCGCTCTGAAAGCGGTATATTTAAATCAACCACCACGTGCTTTCCGCAATACGGTTGCGATTTTACCTGTAAACAGGTATTTACTTATTAGCAGGTTGAACCATCAAGCGCAAGCTCTTCAACAGAAGTCAGGAGTCAGAAGTCAGAAGTCAGAAGTCAGAAAATCAAAAAGCTTAGTTCTAATTGTAAATCAAGAAGTTTTTTTATTCTGGATTCTGGATGCTGAATTCTGGCTTCTATATGTAAGGAATTGAACAACATGCTTCTCTATCTTCTGCAGGGACTTAACTCTTGGCCTGTCGGCAGCGGCCACACCGGGACCGTTTCAGGCCTTTCTGCTCAGCCAGAGCGCCCGTATCGGCTGGCGCCGCACGCCTGCCTGCTGCATTCTCTCCTCTGATAACCGACGGGCCTATTATTGTGCTCATGGTGCTCGTCCTCACAAGCATGCCGGGCTGGCTTCTTGAAGCCTTCGACTTGCAGGCGGGCTTTTTCTGCTCTATCTTGCACGAACAGCTTTTATGACGGCACGGCAAAAGCCTGATTTGAGCCATCTATCTGCACGAACCGGCTGCAAACAGCATTCTTCAGGCTGCTCCTAAATCTCTTAAACCCCAACCCCTATATTTTCTGGAGCCTTGTGGGCGGGCCCGTGCTCCTTGAGTGCTGGCACAAGGGCCTGCCGTATTGCCTTGCCTTTCTGGGAGGCATGTACGGCAGCGCTGATCGGCGGCTGCGCCTGCCTCGTCATTCTCTTTGCAACAGCCGCACGCCTGGAAGCATCGGTCAACCGGGCCCTGCTCGCACTATCGGCTGCGGCCCTTGCCCTGTTCGGCTGCTATCAGCTCTTTGCCGCTCTCAGCACAATTATTCGCCATTTCTCATAAAACAATAGGTATCCGGCTGGCTCTTGGGCTATAATACGCCCCTCATTAACCCATAGCGAAAAATCCTATGAAAAACGATCTGGAACAGCTATTGCCCTTTGTCAGCAAAGCAAGCCGGTATCTGGGCAATGAAATAAACGCCGTCAAAAAAGACCCCGAAACGGTCGATCTGACCTTTGCCTTTGCCTTCCCCGATGTGTATGAGGTCGGCATGTCGCACCTGGGGCTGCAGATACTCTACCATGTGCTCAACAGCATGCCGGGCATTGCCTGCGAGCGGGCCTTTGCGCCATGGCCCGACGATATGGAAGCTGAAATGAAGGCTGCGGGGCTGCCCCTTGCAACCCTTGAATCGGGCATACCGCTGCGGCAGTGCGACATTGTGGGCTTTTCCCTTGAATACGAGCTCTGCTATGCCACGGTGCTGCGCATGCTGGACCTGTCCGGCATACCGCTCAAAGCCGCCGCGCGGGACAGCTCCTGGCCCCTTGTCATTGCAGGCGGGCCGAGCACCTGCAATCCCGAGCCGGTGGCCGATTTCTTCGATGCCTTTGTAATCGGAGAGGGGGAAGAGGTGCTGCCTGAACTGTGCCGGGCATATCTGAAATGGAAGAAGTCGGGCGGCGATAAAACAGCCCTTCTTGAAGCGCTGGCCGGTATTGCCGGCATCTATGTGCCATCGTTTTTCTCCATCTCCTATAATGATGATGCAACCATAGGGCGGATTACCCCCCTGAAAAAGGGCTACGATCATGTTGACAAGCGCATCATCACCGATTTCAGCCATGCGCCCTGGTGCTCGAAGCCGATTGTGCCCTATATGCAGGTCATCCATGACCGCGCGGGCATAGAAATAGCCCGCGGCTGCACCCGGGGCTGCAGGTTTTGCATGGCGGGCATGATCTACCGGCCGGTGCGCGAAAAAAGCGTCGACCGCCTCTGCGAACTCAGCCGCGAAACCCTTGCCGGCAGCGGCTATGAGGAGCTGGGGCTTCTGTCTCTCAGCTCCGGCGACTACAGCGGCATACAGCCCCTGCTGGGCGCGCTGATACGGGAGCACCGCAGCAAAAAAATCGCCATGTCGCTGCCGTCGCTGCGGGTCGAGTCGCTCACGGCCGAGCTGATTGAAGAAATCAAGCAGATCCGAAAAACCGGTTTCACCATAGCCCCCGAGGCAGGCACGCAGCGCCTGCGCGACGCCATCAATAAGGGTTTTACGGATAATGATATACTCTCAACGGCCACACGTATATTTGCCGCCGGGTGGAACCTCGTGAAGCTCTACTTTATGATTGGGCTGCCCACAGAGACAACTGAAGACATTGACGGCATTGTGGAGCTGTGCCGCGCAATAGGCCGCCTTGACCGGCGCAAAAACCTGAATGTCAGCATCTCCACATTTGTCCCCAAGCCCCATACGCCCTTCCAGTGGGACGCCTTTGAGCCTGCCGGCAGCATTCTTGACAAGCAGCATTATCTCAAAGACAGCCTGCGCAGCAGAACCGTCAAAGTAACCTATCACGATCACCGCCTGAGCCTTCTCGAAGCTGTTTTTTCACGCGGCGACCGTCGCCTTGCCGACGTGCTTGTGCAGGCCCACAGCCTGGGTGCGGGCTATGATGCATGGAGCGAGCATTTCGACCATCTGCTCTGGGAGCAGGCATTCAAAAAAGCCGGCATCGATACGGCATTCTACCTGAAAGAGCGCGCCACAGATGAACTGCTGCCATGGGATCATATCAGCTACGGCGTCACAAAGGCCTATCTTCTGAGCGAGCGTGAAAAGGCCCTCCGCGGAGAGACGACCCCCGACTGCCGCAGCGGCCAGTGCAGCGGCTGCGGCGTCTGCGACGGCGAAGCGGTGAAGCCTGAAATAAATCCTCCCGCACCAGAGATGCCGCCGCATGCGCTCCGTGACATGCACCCTGAGCCCGACCCTTTCCGCTACCGCCTTGCCTATACGAAAGAAGGCGCGGCCCGCTTCATAAGCCATCTTGAGTTCAGTTCAAGCTTTGCCCGCGCCCTGCGCCGGGCCGGCCTGCCGCTGCGGTATTCTCAGGGGTTTCATCCCCTGCCCCGCGTGACCTTTCACGAGGCGCTGCCCGTCGGCCTGGAGAGCAGCTACGCGCTGTGTGATATTGAGCTGACTGAGCCTGTGCCCGCAGGAGATATACTCCACAAGCTGAATCGTGAGCTGCCAGGCGGCATTACTATCCTCACGGTTGAAGAAAATGTTTTGAAAAGAGCCGCGCCCCCTGATACAATAAAAAAGTACCGGGTCATGTTGCCTGAAAATCCCGGGCTGCACTTTCCCGGCACTGACCTGCTTGCCCGCAGCATTGCCGACTTTCACGCCCGCGGAAGCTGGGTGCTGCAGGTTGAGAAAAAAGACCGGGCCGTAGAGGTCGATCTGAAAAAAATCATCCTGGAAATTGCTCTTGATGCTGACGGAAAAATTCTCATGACCCTTGATGCCGCCGGTCACAGCATGCCGAAAATTTCAAATATTATGGCCGTTCTGTTCGGGCTTGGCAACAGGGAACAAAAATCACTGCTCATTACGAAAATAAAATCATGACAGCAGAGCTCATCGTCAATGTAACCTCATCCGAAACGCGCGTCGCTCTTCTGGAGAACGGCATGCTGGCCGAGCTGCATATCGAGCGCGAATCAGACAAAGGCATAGCAGGCAATATCTATAAAGGCCGCGTGCAAAGAGTGCTGCCCGGCATGCAGGCCGCCTTTGTCGAAATCGGCCTTGCCCGTTCGGCTTTTCTCTATGTCGATGATGTGTATACGGACAACAAGGACTTCGAATCCATGTTTACCGTATTCAAGGATGAGCAGGAGGAGGTAGAGGTCGGCGAAGGCCCCGGCGTCCGTGAACATGCACCTTCCCCGCCCATCGAGGACATGCTGTCGGACGGCCGCGAGATCATGGTTCAGGTCATTAAAGAGCCCCTCGGCACCAAAGGCGCACGCATTTCGTCATATATATCCCTGCCGGGGCGCTATCTGGTCTATCTGCCGACCATTGCCCATATCAGCATCTCACGCCGCATAACCGATGAAACCGAGCGCAGCCGTCTGAAGGAAATCGTGCAGCGCATCAAACCGCCAGGCAGCGGCTTTATCATCCGCACGGCAAGCGAGGACGCAACGGAGGAGGAGCTGGCCTCGGATATGGACTTTCTCATCAAGCTCTGGGCCAATATTCAGATCCGCATGAAAACAGCGCCGACGCCGACGATGCTGCACGAAGACCTGAGCATCGCCCTGCGCGCCATACGGGATCTCTACAGCAAAAACGTGAAAAAACTCGTTGTCGACTGCCCGGAAACCTATGCCGGCATCATCCGCTTCATCGAAACCTTCATGCCGCAGCTGAAATATTCCGTTGAGCTCTATGAGGGCGACAAACCTGTTTTCGATAATTACGGCTTTGAAGTGGAAATCAGCAGGGCTCTGGGCAGAAACATCTGGCTCAAATCCGGGGGCTATATTGTAATCGAAGACACAGAGGCCCTGGTTGCCATCGATGTCAATACCGGCAGGTATGTCGGTAAAGGCAACCAGAACGATACAATCGTGAAAACCAACCTTGAGGCAGTCAAGGAAATCGCCTACCAGATTCGCCTGCGCAACCTCGGCGGCATCATCATCATCGATTTTATCGACATGGAGCGCAAAGCGGATCGCGAAGCGGTTCTAAACGCGCTGCAGGAAGCGCTCAAAAAGGACCGCGCAAAAACCAATGTGGCAAACATATCGGAGCTTGGGCTTGTGCAGATGACGCGCAAGCGGGTGCGGGAAAATCTGAGCGGCCATCTCTGCGACCCGTGCCCGTACTGCGAAGGCAGGGGCCGCATCAGGGGCATCCCGGCCATAGCCTATGAAATTTTGCGCACTATCAGGAAGGAAGTGCGCACGCCGCTCATACAGACAATCACGGCAGCCGTGCACCCCGATATTGCAGCATTCCTCTACGATGAAGAACGATCGGCAATCGAAGACCTTGAAAAAAAGCAGAAGAAAAAAATCATCATAAAAGCCGACCCCGCCTACCACCACGAAAAATACACCATACAGTCCGCCTGATACGGCCTGTTTCACGCGCACGGCCAGCTGAAAGCACTGTTGCCGGAAACCCCGGCAGGGCAGCTCCAGCGATGCTGCCGGGGCAGGCGCTTCATGCCTGAGTCAGAACATGTTTGGACAGAGATGCATAAATTTAGTATACAGGTCGGTATGATTACTTATTTTTTGATTCTTAGAGTGTTTTTTAAAATCCCAAACTGCCACCCTGAGTGATACGAAAGGTTTCAAGCCATACTGAAACGGCGAAATTCTTTCCGCCGCGGCGGACGCATACTGACAACTATATTGTTTTTTGACGTATAAAAAACGCTCTTACCTGCTGGAGCTTTAACCATGTCACCTGACACAAGACAGTATGTACAGGCCGTGCTTGCGCGCAACCGGCGCATGGTGGCAAAAGCCATCACGCTGATCGAAAGCTCATTGCCCGAGCACCAGGAGCAGGCGCGCGGCATTCTCAACGAACTGCTGCCCCATACCGGCACTGCCATACGGGTCGGCATCACGGGTGTGCCCGGCGCGGGCAAAAGCACCTTCATAGAAAGCCTGGGAATACACCTGCTGGAAAAGGGCCATAGGGTAGCGGTGCTGGCCGTTGACCCCAGCAGCAAGCGCAGCGGCGGCAGTCGTGCTTGCCGATAAAACCCGCATGGAAAAGCTTGCAGCGCGCACGGAGGCATTCATCCGGCCTTCACCTTCCGGTGGAACGCTGGGAGGTGTGGCTCAAAAAACACGGGAAGCATCCCTCGTCTGCGAGGCTGCAGGTTTTGATATCATCATCATTGAAACCGTGGGTGTCGGCCAGTCGGAAACTGCCGTAGCATCCATGGTGGACTTTTTTCTCATGCTCATGATTGCCGGCGCGGGAGATGAACTGCAGGGAATAAAAAAGGGGATTCTTGAACTGGTGGATGCACTTGTCATCAACAAGGCCGATGGCGACAATATCCCGAAGGTGCAGCGCGCGCAGCATGATTATGCCGCCGCCATGCATTTCCTGAGACCGGCAACTCCCACATGGACGCCCCCCGTGCTGACCTGCTCAGCCCTTGAAACCACAGGTATTGAAACGGTGTGGCAGACAGTTCTTGATCACCGGAGGCAGCTTTCCGAAACCGGTGAGCTGGAGGAAAGACGGCGAGGCCAGGCACTGGACTGGATGTGGATGCTGATTGAAGAAGGCTTGAAAGAAAAATTCCGCGCGAACCCGAAAATCAAAAAGCTGCTTCCCCGCATCATACGGGATATCGAAAAAGGCCTTGTATCGCCCAACGGAGGCGGCAGGAGAACTGCTCAAGCTGATGGATAATCAGTCAGCCGGGTAAATCTCCCACGGTTCGCCACGATGCCCCCTGATTCAGGCGCTCAACTGCATGGGCTGGCACATATTCCTTGGAGCCGCAAGGCCCGACTGGTCCCGGAGCATGCCATAGATACGGTCGGCAAGAGCAAAAAGATTCACCGTGTCGCAGCGGTTATAGCTGATCAGCAGATCAAGGGCTGCGGCATCGCCTTTTTTTGCGGTTTTCCAGAGCTTGATGGCATCATAGCCGTTCAATCCCTGAACAGAATCCTCTCGCGGTATACCAAACTGGTCTTCAAGCTTTTTAAGCCCCCCTTTGAGCCCTGCCCGCTTGCCGGCAAAAGAAAGATCAAAATGCGGCATGGTAAACCTGACTCCCAGCGTTTGATTCAGAAACGGAATATCAAAGCCGGAGCCGAAAAATGTTATGAGATATTTGTAGCGGGACAGCTCATGCTCGAGACTTTCTTTGGTTAAATCCCGGCCTTTCACTAAAGAGGTATACTGAAAGCCGTCATAGAGCCCGACCACTGTGGGATAGCCTCCTGCGGCCGGCGTGTACCCGTTTGACTCAATGTCCAGAGCTACGGCGAACTTGCGAAAATCAGGGAACAGCCGCCAGTGCTCCTTGCCGCGCAGAGCTTTTGCAAAAAACTGCTCATCCTCCAGGTCAAGATGAGCCGCTGCCTGATGCACGCGCTCATCATAAAACCGTTTTCTTTCAAGCCCTAAAAACACTATTTCATCAGCCGCCAGAAAATCCTCCCAGCAGCGTATGCCGTTTTCCCAAAGCCTGCGCTCGAGCTTTTCGCCGATTCCCTGAAATATGCTGAAACTGTTTCGTATCATGAAGGCATAACCTCTTTCTTGTACTGACTCTACAGAAGCCGACCGGATGTGTCAAGCTCATAGAGCCCTGGATCAGCAGATAGGCACTCCTCACATAAGGAATTTGACCCTTTCATGCAAAAATGATATAGAGTTTACAACATGTTAAAACCTGACGATGTGCAAAGCACTGAAGCCCATCATGCACGTCAGAGCCGGCGGAGTCTCAGGAAACTTCTCAGGCGTTTTAAATCTCACGCACTGCTGCCATCTGCAAAATTTTGATTAAATATTTCGGATTGCAAGCACCCCTTCTGGAAACGGTATGTACAACCATCTGAACATCCTCGTTCAGCAAACTGACCTGAAAACACCAACAAGGAAACGGACTGGCTATGAGCAAAAAACGGATTTTAAGCGGCATTCAACCAACAGGAATAGCTCATATAGGCAATTATGTGGGCGCCATCAAGAACTGGGTGGCCCTCACCGAGCGCTACGACTGCATATTTTTCATCGCAGACCTTCATGCCATGACCATTGAATATGAGCCTGCGGCATATCTCCAGGGCATCATCAATACGGCACGCACCCTCATCGCCTGCGGTCTTACGCCCGAGCGGTGCACGCTTTTTGTCCAGTCACAGGTGCCGGGGCATACCGATCTTGCCTGGATATTCAACTGCCTGACCCCCCTTGGCGATCTTGAGCGCATGACGCAGTTCAAGGACAAGTCAGACCAGCACCGCGAAAACATTAATGCGGGGCTGCTCACCTACCCCATTCTGCAGGCTGCCGATATCCTGCTGTACAAAGCCGAGGTTGTGCCGGTTGGCGAAGACCAGGTTCAGCATATTGAGCTGACGCGCCGCACGGCCCGCAGGTTCAACAACCGCTTCGGCGAAACGTTTCCCGAGCCCATGTGGGAGCTGTCGGTCACGCCGCGCATACTGGGCACTGACGGGCAGGCCAAAATGTCCAAATCTCTTAACAACTATATAGGCATTCTCGAACCGGCAGAGACGATATGGGAAAAGCTGCGCACCGCTGCAACCGACCCGCAGCGCATACGAAGAAAGGACCCGGGAGACCCGGATCTGTGCAATCTGTTCACCATGCATAAGTCGTTTACTCCGCCGGAACTCCTGCCGCAGATAGCCACGGCAATGCAAAGGAGCGGAGATCGGCTGCATTGAGTGTAAAAAAATACTCTACGAAAACATACTGAAGGAACTCGGCCCCATTCAGGAGCGCGCCGCAGCCCTTGAAAACAAGCCCGGCGACGTGCTTGCCATTTTGGAAACCGGGGCAGAGCGGTGTAAAAAGATAGCCTCGCAGGTCATGGACGAAGTACGCAGCAAAGCAGGAATCCGCTAAATTTCGGATTGCCGACAACCCTAAAGAATTTTTTACTATAGACGGTTTAACTATTCTGTCATCTCGACCGCAGGGAGAGATCTTAGGCTCAATTACAACCAAGGTGTTCAGATTGATGCGCAATCGCGCAACCTGCGGACTCATCCGCCTTCGGCGGATTCGAAATGACAATGGGGTCCACCATTTAAAAAAATGCTCTAAAATCGGAAATCAGCATGCGAGTGCGGCCATGAGCATTCTTAATGTGTTTAAAAAGAAAAAAGGAGCCTATGCCCGCGCTGCCGTCATAGGCCTTGACGGCGTTCCGTACCGCATGATCAGCAGCCTGGCGGCACAGGGCGTCATGCCCGTCATGGCAAAACTTCTGGAGGATGGGTATTGCTGCAAAATGGATTCATCCATGCCACCGGTATCGTCTGTGGCCTGGACCACCTTCATGACCGGCGTGAATCCCGCAAAGCACGGCATATTCGGATTCATGGACAGGCGGCGAGAATCCTCTGGCATTTACTTCCCCAATGCCACGCAGATAAAATCACCCGCGCTCTGGGATATACTGACCGGGGCGGGAAAAACCACCGTGGCGGTCAATATCCCGCAGACCTATCCGGCGCGCGAAATAAATGGCGTCATGATATCCGGTTTTGTCGCCATTGATCTTGAAAAGGCGGTCTATCCACACAAGCTGGTGGAGGCCCTGAAGGCCATGGATTACCGGATAGATGTTGATTACCAGAACGCCGATGAGCGAAAAGAGGCTTTTTTCAAAGACCTGTTTTACACGCTTAAAAAACGCAGGGAAACATTTCTGTATCTGCTGGATAAAGTTCCGTGGGACCTCTTTATCGGGATTTTTACCGGCACGGACCGGCTCCAGCATTATTTCTGGGATGATTATGAAAACGCTGATTCCTCCTGGCACCAGACTATCCTCGACTACTACCGCGCGATCGATACGGTCATCGGCGAAATGACTGAAAAAATGCGCGGCGACACGGCGCTGATGATGCTTTCAGACCATGGATTCGCCCACCTTGAAAAGGAGGTCTTCATCAACACCTGGCTCAGGAAGCAGGGGTATCTGCAGCTGAAAAACGATTCGCCCAGATCATTTGAAGATATTGATGTAGAGGCAACCAAAGCATTTGCTCTTGATCCGGCCCGCATTTATATAAATATCAAAGGCGTCATGCCGCACGGTATTGTCAGCCCCGGCCTTGAATACGAACAGCTCGTCAAGGAACTCACCGACGGGCTGCTTGCGCTTCGCGATGAGGAAACCGGCAAGCCCCTGATTACCCGCGTTTTCCGAAAAGAAGAACTCTACACAGGCCCGTTTATTAATAAGGCGCCCGATCTCGTACTCTGGAGCGCGCCAGGCTATGACCTGAAGGGCGCTGTTTCAAAAGACAATCTGCTCGGCAAAGGCAGGTTCACCGGCATGCACACCCAGGAGGACGCTTTTTTCTATTTAAAAGGGCTCGCGCCACTGAAGGTAAAACCCCACATTCAGGATATTGCCCCCACGCTTCTCAAAATCCTTGGCATACCCGTGCTCCCCGATATGGACGGCAGGCCTCTGGTTAGATGATTCCCATAAAAAAAGAGCCCTGCGCCATCGGCGCCAGGGCTCTTTTTTCCTAACATTCATCTACCGAGCCATCACGCGGGAACAGACTCAAGCTCACCGATCAATTGCCGAAAAATTTCAGCAACCGGCAGTATCTCTTTAATTTTCCAGGCATTGGCCCCGGAAAACACAAGTCCGTTTTCCACATCTCCACGCATCGCCATCATCAGGCGCTCATAAATGCAATACAGCCGCGAACAGGTCTTCAGGCACTGTATCTCGCATCGCTCTCTCTTCAGCGTGCCGTCTTCAAGTTCCCGGATAAATTTATTGCGGATTGCTCGCCCAGGCATACCAACCGGGCTCGTCATCTCGACAATATCTTCCCTGTTCGAATTCATATACATTTGCTTATATGCAAGAGGCGCCGCGCATTCTTCAGAGCACACAAAGCGCGTCGCCATCTGTACGCCATCGGCGCCCATTTTGAGATATTTGGCAATGTCAAACCCATTCATGATACCGCCCGCCGCAAGCACGGGAATTGTCTTTACTGCCGCACGGACCTCGGGAAATATTTCATCGATTGAACGGTCCGTTCCCAAATGACCGCCAGCCTCGGTGCCTTCAACCACTACGGCCCTGGCGCCAAGTCTTTCGGCAAGAAGGCCGGCTCTGGCCGATGATACGATAGAGACAACCTGCGTTCTGGTGCCCTCAACCATTTTATATACTTCGCGCGAAAAACCGGCACCGGTAAAAATCAAATCAGCTCCTGCATGAATGGATGCTTCGACAATTTCAGCAAAACGCGTTAAAACATACATAATATTAACAGAGACTATACCCGTAGTAAGCTCCCGGCATTTCCTGATTTCAGCAATCAGCGATTCAGCATCAATCGCGGAGGCCCCGATCACGCCGATACCACCGGCATTGGAAACAGCTGCTGCAAGGGCCGCCATTGAGTTGCGAACGGACATACCTCCCTGCACAATCGGTATGCGCGCTGTGTACGGGCCTATTTTAAGTTCTTTAAAATTCATGCTTAACTCCATTGATCATCCATCACTTTCGGAACAGACTTTACAGGTTTTATGCCTGTCAATTAAAGACGCCGACTAGCCTATTCTATCACAAAGCAACAATTATACCTCAAATTTCCTGAAAAGCAAGGTTGCATTGGTGCCGCCGAAACCGAAGGAATTGCTCATGGCCACCTTGATGGCTTTTTCACGGGCCACATTAGGCACATAGTCAAGATCGCACTCGGGGTCCTGATTGTCATAGTTGATTGTCGGCGGCAGCACGCCGTTTTGCAGGGCAAGCACGCTGAAAATCGCCTCAACGCCGCCCGCCGCACCCAGCATATGCCCGGTCATGGACTTGGTGGAGCTGACAGCAGCCTTTTTTGCACAGTCCTTCAAAACCGTCTTCATGGCCTGTGTCTCGGCCAAATCATTTGCGGGTGTTGAGGTGCCGTGAGCGTTAATGTAATCAATCTGGTCATAGGTCAGCCCGGCATCTTTTAACGCAAGGTTCATGCAGCGGGCAGCCCCCTCGCCGCCCGGAGACGGTGAGGTGATATGATAGGCATCCCCATTGCAGCCGAAACCGGCCATTTCCGCATAGATCCGCGCACCCCGCTTCTTTGCATGTTCAAGCTCTTCAAGCACCACTATGCCGGCGCCTTCTGCAATCACAAAGCCGTCCCGGTCACGCTCAAAGGGGCGGCTTGCCCGTGCCGGCTCATGGTTATGCGTGGCTGAGAGGGCCTTCATGGCGCTGAAGCCGCCGATGCCAAGAGGGGAAATGGTCGATTCGGCTCCGCCGGTAATCATGGCATCGGCATCGCCGCGCTGGATTATCCTGAAGGCCGTTCCGATAGAATGGTTTGAGGTCGCGCATGCCGTTACCGCGCTGCTGTTAGGCCCCTTGCACCCGAAATACATGGAAATATGTCCCGGCGCAAGGTTGATGATAAGCATGGGTATAAAAAAGGGCGATATCTTTTTCGATCCGCTCTTGAGATAAATCTCGTGATATTTCTCTATAGTCGACAAGACCGCCGATTGCAGCCCCCACAAGCACGCCCACACGCTCAGCATTGCGTTCGGTTATTTCGAGGCCCGAGCTCTTCATCGCCATTTTGCCTGCGGCAAGGGTATAGTGAAGAAAGATATCCATCTTCTTTATTTCTTTTTTATCCTCGATATAATCATCCGGGTTGAAGTTTTTCACCTCGCCGGCGATTTTAACGGGGAAATCAGAGGCATCAAACCGGGTAATGCAGCCGATTCCAGAACGGCCGTTTGTGGCTGCTTCCCAGTTCGCCTCAACGCCGATCCCCAGCGGACTGAGCATGCCGAGGCCGGTTACCACTACTCTTCGCTTTTCCAATGCTTGTATCTCCTTCAAGGGTATTACTGCTTGTGCGCCTTGATATAATCGATGGCATCCTTTACTGTCTGAATCTTCTCGGCCGCTTCATCGGGAATCTCCTGGCCGAATTTCTCTTCAAACACCATGATGAGCTCAACCAGGTCAAGGGAGTCGGCACCCAGATCATCAACAAATGAAGCCTCGGGTACAACTTCTTCTGCGCTTACCGAAAGCTGCTCGACGATAATTTCCTTTACCAGGTCTTCAATGGTTTTATCTGCCATGGGACTAATCTCCTTGTGTTCGTAATTACTCTTGTTTAACACCGTTCACTAGTAAAAGGTGCGCTGACCAGATACATCAATCTATCTTATGCCCGGCTGCTTCCTTGATAAGATGCTGACCGATGACGGTGCGCTGAATCTGATTGGCGCCCTCATAGATCTGCAGAATCTTGGCGTCGCGCATCATCTTCTCAACCGGATACTCGCGCATGTAGCCGTAGCCGCCGAATATCTGCACGGCATCGGTGGTGACGCGCATGCACATATCGGTTGCAAACAGCTTTGCCATGGATGAATACTTCGACATGTCCTTGGCCCCAGAATCAGCATAGCGGGCGGCCTGATAGGTAAGAGCGCGGGCGGCCTCGATCTCGGTTGCCATATTGGCCAGCATATGCTGCACAGCCTGATGGGAGATGATTGACTTGCCGAAGGTGACGCGCTCATAGGCATATTTGATCGACTCATTGAGCGCGCCGGTTGCAAGGCCGACGGCCTGAATTGCAATGCCGGAGCGCGTCATGTCAAAAGTCCGCATGGCTACCATAAAGCCCATGCCCTCCTTGCCGAGCATCATGTCCTTTGCTGACCTTACAGTCTTCAAACACCAGCTCGCGCGTTGCCGATGCCCGGATGCCGAGCTTCTTTTCCTTCTTGCCGAAGGTAAATCCCGGGCTGGCCCTTTTCAAGAATAAAGGCGCTTGCGCCGCGGGGGCCCTTTGAGGGATCGGTCTTGGCGACCACAGAATAGGTTTCTGCCTCGCCGCCATTGGTGATCCACTGCTTCACGCCATTGAGAACATAAAAGCCGTCTTCTTTTTTGGCTGTCGTGCGGATATTGGCCGCATCGCTGCCGGCGCCTGACTCGGTGATGCCGAAGGCAGCAAGCTTTTTGCCAGAGGCGATATCGGGCAGGTATTTCAGCTTCTGCTCATGGCTGCCGAACAGCAGAATCGGATAGGCGCCAAGGCCGCTTGCGGCAAAGCTCAGAGAAATGCCGATACAGTACTTGCTGAGCTCTTCAATGACAAGAACATTTTCAAAGCTCTCGAAGCCCATGCCGCCGTACTCTTCGGGAATATAAATACCGAACAGGCCGGCATCAGCCAGCACCTTCATGACGCTCCAGGGAAACTCCTCCTTCTCGTCAAGCTCGGCACGCACGGGGATAATCTTTTCCCTGGCTATCTTGCGCGCCAGCGCAACCATCTGCATTTGCATGTCGTTTAATCCATAATCAAGCATAGTTTTTAACCTTTCATGTTCTCTGTCGATTTACAATGAAATAGCGCCAAGGCCCGGTTGACTCCGGCTAGTAACGCATGATGAAAAAAAACATCGTTCCTCCTGCTGAAGCGTTTTTCCCCGGCAGACAATGATCCGCGCCGAAGCTTCAGCTCACATTTCAAAAAAAGAGCCCTGCCGCAGCAACATGCAGGGCTCTATTCCATCAAAAAACCCATCAGGCTTGTTGCGGAAACTGCCCGGTCCAGCAGTACAGGCACAAGCTCTTCCCGCGGAAGTCCAATGGCTGCCACCATATCATCAACGGTCTGAAACCGCAGGGTCGTAACGCCGAGATCCTTTGCTATAAAATCGATCATGCGCTGATGCTGCGGGGTTGTATGATCCAGATACGGGGTGAGATCCGGATGCTCCGTTCCCTCAAGCTCTATGATAGCTCTGCGGGCTGCCAACTCGTAAATGGACCTGGTGGAAAAAATAAACTTGCAGGGAAACATCAGGGGCGGGCAGGCAAGCCGCACATGCGTTTCCTTTGCCCCGTTCTGCAGCAGCTTTTTGATGGTGAAATTTTTCAGCTGCGTGCCGCGCACCAGAGAATCGTCGCAGACGATAATGCGCTGGCCTTCGATGATCTCACGAACCGGGATGAGCTTCATTTTGGCAATCAGATCGCGCGTTTCCTGCGACGGCGGCGTATAGCTTCTGCCATAGCCGGGAGTATATTTTATAAGCGGCCGCCGGAAAGGCTTTCCCGATTCCATGGCATAGCCCACGGCATGAGCCGTTCCTGAATCGGGAACGCCGGACACGACATCAACTTCGATATCCTTGTCGCGCTTTGCCAGATACCGGCCGCAGCGCTCCCGCACGATTTCGACATTCATGCCGTCAAAATTAGTCGTCGGGAACCCGTATATATCCACATAAACGAGCAGCTCTGCTTGGGCCTCGCGGGGGCCTTGATCTGCTGTATGCCCCGCTCGCTCAGCAGCACGATCTCGCCCGCGTCCAGATAGCGCACCACTTCAAAATCACTGTTCACGAACGCGCTGGTCTCGGTCGTTACCGCCCAGTCATTGCCGCGTTTGCCCACGGCAAGCATGGTGTAGCCGTGGCGGTCGCGCGCGGCATATACGCCGTCTTTATTGAGTATCAAAAGCGATGTGGCGCCCTCAATGGCGTTGAACATCTTCTGGATGCCATCAATAAAATCATCGCCCTGCGTAATGAGCTTTGCGATAAGCTCGGTAAGGTTGAACCCCTTTCGGCTCACTTCGCTGAAAGAAATGTCTTTCTCCATGAGCCCGCGGGCAAGAGCGTTGCTGTTTTCTATAAAGCCGTCGGTGGCTATGCAGAACTGGCCGAACTTGGAATTCTGGTAAATGGGCTGCTCGTCGATGCCGCTGATGACGCCGATACCCTTGTTGCCCTTGAACAGCTTATAGTCATCTGCAAATTTAGACTTAAACTGGCTTTGGCCGATATTATGGATACAGCGCGTAAATGTTTCTCCGAGCACTGCCATACCGCCGAACTCGGTGCCGAGATGCGTGTGGTAATCGACGCCGTAAAACAGATCAGAAATACATTCCCCCTGGGTAACAACACCGAACATGCCGCTCATTTATTAATCTCCTTGTACGTTTAGAATTCAGAAGTCAGTAGCCAGAATTCAGAAGTCTGAATGCCGGTATTGCACACCTATACCTTCATTGCGCAATCCGTGCGAAGCATTCCCTAAAGGGAACCAATCAGCTATCCGGATTTTTGAAATAGCAATCAACTCCTGCATAACAGCTAATCCTGCAGTTGAAAAGATTCCGGACAAGCCGGAATGACAAATTAATTTAGCATTTTTCTTACTCGTAAGGGCACGGCACGCCGTGCCCTTACGAACAGTCTGTTTTGTATTCAGAATTCTGGCTTCTGAATTCTGTTCTTTTTTAATCCAAAATCAGATAATTTCCGCATGATACTGCTGCAGGGATTTTACTTCACCATAGCCCTTGCGGAAAGCCGCAATACCCTTGGCAGCGGCAATCGCTGCGGCCGTGGTGGTGACATACGGTATTTTGTTTTTTATGGCTGCTTTGCGAATAAAGGAATCATCCTGTTTGCTCAGCCGTCCTGAGGGCGTATTGATGATAAGCTGAATCTCGCCATTGGCAATGCTGTCTGCAATATTGGGACGGCCCTCATGCACCTTGAGAATTTTTTCTGTTTTGATCCCGCAGTTTTCAAGAAAAGCATTGGTGCCGCCGGTAGTCTTGATGGTAAAGCCAAGCTCGGCAAACTCGCGGGCAACCTCAACCGCATCCTCCTTGTCATGGTCGGCAACAGTGATCAGCACGGTGCCTTTCGCGGGCAGGGTCTGCTGGGCGGCTTCCTGGGCCTTGTAAAATGCCAGGCCATAGGAATCAGCCATGCCGAGAACCTCGCCGGTTGAGCGCATTTCCGGCCCGAGCACCGGATCGACCTCCGGAAACATATTGAACGGAAAAACCGCTTCCTTGACGCCGAAATGCGAAAAGGCGCCATGCTTCAGCTTCAGCGATGAAAGCTTTTTGCCGAGCATAAGCTGCATGGCAATGCGCGCCATGGGAATATTGCAGACCTTGGATACCAGGGGCACGGTCCGCGAAGCGCGCGGGTTTGCCTCAAGGATATAGACCGTATCGCCGGCAATGGCGTACTGGATATTGATAAGCCCCACAACGCCCATTTCTATGGCGATCCGGCGGGTGTACTCGGTAATGGTCTTAATATGGCTGCCGGCAATACTCACCGGCGGGATAACGCAGGCCGAGTCTCCGGAGTGAATGCCGGCCAGTTCGATATGCTCCATCACGGCCGGCACAAAAGCATCGGTTCCGTCTGACAGCGCGTCGGCTTCGCACTCGATGGCATTCTGCAAAAACCGGTCTATGAGAATAGGCCTCTCGGGCGCCACATCAACGGCCGCTGTCACATAGCGCCGCAGCATCTCTTCATCATACACCACCTCCATTGCCCGGCCCCCCAGCACATAGGAAGGCCGCACCATCAGCGGATAGCCTATTTTTTTCGCAATCGCAAGAGCCTGCTCGAGCGTGCTTGCCATGCCCGACTCGGGCTGGGGAATCTTCAGCTTCTGCATTATCTGCCTGAACCGGTCGCGGTCCTCGGCAAGATCGATCACATCGGGCGATGTGCCAAGTATCTTTACCCCGCACTTCTCAAGATCGGCCGCAATATTGAGCGGCGTCTGGCCGCCGAACTGCACCACAATGCCCTCGGGCTTTTCCCGCTCATAAATACTGAAAACATCCTCAACCGTCAGCGGTTCGAAATAGAGCTTGTTTGAAGTGTCATAATCCGTTGAAACGGTTTCGGGGTTGCAGTTGACCATGATCGACTCGAATCCCTCGTCCCGCAGGGCGAATGCCGCATGCACGGCGCAGTAGTCGAACTCTATGCCCTGGCCGATGCGGTTCGGACCGCCCCCGAGCACCATGATTTTACGGTTCGGGCTGATCGGGTTGTTATCCGACTTGTGATAATTCGAAAAATAATAGGCGGCATTCTCCACACCGCTCACGCGCACGGCTTCCCATGATTCCGCCATACCCAGACCCAGGCGCTGATCGCGAATTGTTTTTTCCGGCACCTCAAGAATGCGGGCAAGATAGCGGTCGGCAAAGCCGTCTTTTTTGGCCTGTATAAGCAGATCATTGGGTACCTGTTTGCCCTTATAGGCCAGAACTTTCTCCTCAAGCTCAACCAGCTCCTTCATCTGCTGGATAAACCACGCCTTGATATAGGTCTTTTCATGCAACTCCTCCACGCCGGCCCCCTTGCGCAGGGCCTCGTACATAATGAACTGGCGCTCGCTGGTTGGCGTTGCAACCATGCTCATGAGCTCCTCAAGGGATCGTTTATTGAAATCCTTTGCAAACCCGAGACCGTGGCGGCCTGTTTCAAGGGAGCGGATGGCCTTCTGAAACCCTTCCTTGTAATTTTTACCAATGCTCATCACCTCCCCCACGGCGCGCATCTGCGTGCCGAGCAGATCAATAACACCGGGGAACTTTTCGAAAGCCCAGCGGCAGAACTTCACCACCACATACTCTCCCGAGGGGGAATACTTTTCAAGTGTTCCGTCGCGCCAGTAGGGAATTTCGTCCATGGTGAGGCCGCCGGCAAGCAGCGATGAAACAAGAGCAATGGGGAAGCCTGTCGCCTTTGAGGCCAGGGCTGATGAGCGCGATGTGCGCGGATTTATCTCGATCACCACAATACGGCCGGTTTCCGGATTATGGGCAAACTGCACATTGGTTCCGCCGATGACGCCGATGGCCTCGACGATATCGTATGAGTGCTTCTGCAGGCGAGCCTGCAGTTCGGGTGTTATGGTGAGCATGGGCGCAACGCAGTAGGAATCGCCCGTATGCACGCCCATGGCATCAACATTTTCAATAAAGCACACAGTGATTTTCTGGTTTTTGGCGTCGCGCACAACCTCAAGCTCAAGCTCTTCCCACCCGAGAACCGACTCCTCGATCAAAATCTGCCCGATGCGGCTGGCCGATATACCGCGGCTGGCAACCACCCGCAGTTCATCGAGATTATACACAAGGCCGCCTCCCGTACCGCCCATGGTATAGGCAGGCCGCACCACCACCGGATAGCCCAGGCGGGCAGCAACTTTTTCAGCGTCTTCCACGCTGTACACGGCTTCGCTTTCGGGCATGTCGATCCCGAGGCGGTTCATGGTTTCCTTGAAGGCAATGCGGTCTTCACCGCGCTCGATAGCGTCAAGGTTCACGCCGATCACCTTCACCCCGTATTTATCAAGCACGCCCATCTTGTTGAGCTCGGAGGAAAGGTTCAGCCCCGTCTGCCCGCCCAGATTCGGCAGCAGCGCATCAGGCCGCTCTTTAGCGATGATTTTTTCCAGCACATGCACATTGAGCGGCTCGATATAGGTCCGGTCAGCCATGCCGGGGTCAGTCATGATGGTTGCGGGGTTTGAGTTCACAAGCACGATTTCATACCCGAGTTGCCGCAGGGCCTTGCAGGCCTGGGTTCCCGAATAGTCGAACTCACAGGCCTGGCCGATCACGATGGGGCCCGAGCCTATAATCATCACTTTTTTAATGTCCTGGCGCTTTGGCATGTGCTGATCTCCTTTACTGTACGATGAGGTTACCATTACTTTAAAAATTGAAGGTGTAGTTCTAGCACAAAACGTTCTATAAAACAATTTTTCCGGCAAAAATTATGTTTCATGCAAAAAACATCAGGCACGGCAAACACCAGATATGCTTGTCATGCACACAACAACCCCATGAAAAAACTTAAAAAAACAGTCCTGCGCTATATATGCAGCCTGTTTGACAATCAGATTTTGCGGCATTCACTTGCCGATGGGTAACTGCCAAACACCGGGCGCGACGACCGCGCCCTACGCTCCTGATCCCGGATCCCCGACACCTGAACCCTGACCCGGAACTCTTAAGCCATGCCGCTTGCATTCCCCCTTCGCATGCTTTAAACTAAAGGTTATTTAGAAAAGAAGCCAGAATTCAGCAGTCTGAATTCAGAATAGAAAACACATTGGCTTCAAAGAGTTTACTTGCTTCTTTCTCACAAAAAATAAACTGGGACGTTTGTAGTATCTATTTTTTCTATTGAATTCCGAATTCCGGCTTCTGGATTCTTGACTTCTTGTTTTTATGCCCTACAGCATTTTTGCCAGAAAGCAAACTATACTATGAAAAAAAATCCTCATATTCGTTTAGCCTATTACCTGCTGATCTGCGTGCTGGTTCTTACGGCAGGCTGCATACGAACCGTGGTGCGCCTGGATATGGACACCTATCTGCAGAAGCAGGCGTCCTATGACGGGCAGGACATTGTCATCACCGCCACGCTTTCCGACGTGCTTGCACGCTACAGCCTGTATGAAGGAAAAAAAATTGAAGTAACAGCCCCTGTTGCCTGGTATAAATCCTATGGTTTCTGGACATGGCACCTGCTGCTTGTGGAAAACAGCGGCAGCCTTCGCGGCTATACGCATTATTACCGCATCGAGCCGGGCTGGGACGCGGTCAACCTGCTGGACCGCGCCATACACGGTAAAAGACCGGTGACCGTGCTTGGGATATTAAGAAAGGACGGGCTTGATCTTCAGCGGCTTACCTGCGACAATGAAAGCGCCACCACAAGCTTCAAACCGCCGCGGCCCGGAATCGGCTGGTGGCTGCCGCGCTGGTAAAAAATCTGTGTAAACTAAAGAGGCCGATACCTTTGCAGGATCGGCCTTCACTGTATAAACCTCAATTAAAACAGGTCTTGTTTGAACGCCCCTCTTAGACGTGTATGAAAAGTCATGTAATGTCATCCTGAACGAAGTGAAGGAAAACCGAGATTCTTCGCTGCGCTCAGAATGACAAAACAAAGGTTCTTCGGCTTTTCGTACACGATCTAAAAAACGGCATTACCTCGCACAGGCCTGCTCACACACGGGCAGGCCGCAGCCGCCGCAGCCGGGGGCTGTGTCACACAAATCCCCTGTTCCGTCCCCATCGGCATCGAGCTGCTTTGAATTGCACAGGTTCGGGCAGTTATCCAGAGCATCGCCAACGCCATCATAATCCAAATCGCCAGGCTGCTCACAGGCAATTTGCCCGCAGCCGCCGCAGCCGGGAGTTGCGTCACAGGCATCACCTGTTCCGTCTCCATCGGCATCTGCCTGATAGACATTGCATATGGTCTGACAATTATCCAGGTCATCCTCAACGCCGTCACCATCTGTATCAACCAGTATCGTCAGGGTGCCCTGCAGGGTCACTGTGCATCCCCCCGTGCCCAGGCACCCCCCGCTCCAGCCGGCAAACGTCGAGCCTTCATCGGGCTCTGAGGTAAGAGTAATGGTTGTTAATGCCGTGTATGTTGCCGTGCATTCTGTGCCGCAATTGATTGTGCCATCGGAGCTTGTGATCGCGCCCGTTCCTGGCCCTGATTTTGCAATGAGAACATCACCTAATGTCCCATACTGTGCCGCGCGCACCGCCCGCACATAAAAGTCGACAGCCTTTTCGCTGCCGAAAATGCCGCCGCCCATAAAAAGAACACCCCAGGCGTAGTTTGCATCATTTGCATACGGCGTAGACGACCAGTACAAGGACGCCACTGTGTCGGAAAAATAAGTTGTATTGATGCTCGGACCCGACGTGGGGGCGCCGCCATAGACAAGAGTTGCCAATTCCTTGACTGCCGGCAAACGCCAGTCATCATAGCCGCCAAGGCTGAGATTAGCGCAGTACTCAAGGGCCTGCTGCCAGGTATAGGTGCCGGGCGCAGTTGCCTGCTGCCATATAAGGCCGGTGGCATTGTCCTTGACAACCCCGCCCCCGAGATCGGTATATGAACCGGAGGCAGCGGGGAGAGCTTCCGCACGAACCGTATCAGGAGCAGAAACGCCCAAAGCGGCACAGCAGAACAGCAGCAGCGCACACATGGACAGACCATATCTCGATTTGCTGAACTGCATATACACCTCCCGTGAAAACCAAATTATCCACCCATTTTCTCGCAGCAAACAGCTCTAAACAGAAAGCACAAAAGGCACCCCCAAAGACAGGAGGTGCTCGTGGTACTGAACCAGCTATCTTAACTATTCGGGGAACTGCAGGAGACTAAAAAAGCAGGTTTTTCCGGCGGCTAAATCAAGAGCCCACTATTTCCCCAATCGACCGGCAATGCCTTTTCATCTTTTATTCTTATAGTAATACTATAGCACGTAGAAAGATTATTTCACGTTCTTGTCGTCCGCAATAAGGAATTGCTCCGCCTGCCGTGGCTGCCTTGAAAGGACAAAGCGATTTCGGCAGAATTACGCCCCTATCCTCTCCGCTTAGTGCTTTGACTAAAACCCGGCAATGCCAGTGCAGAGTTCACCCTCTGATTCGGCGAATTACGACGGTACAAAAAAAGGCATGTCCGTACAAGACATGCTCTGATTAGTTGCAATATATTAAAAAAAACCGGGGGTTAAAATGCTGAAATACGGTGAGAACTGCAAGGGCGAACGCCATTCGCCCCTACAAAAACACATTGAAAATGAGGCCATCGTTGCGGTTAATCCTAAATCGCCATCATACTCCGAATGCTGGTCAACTACACAAGCGAACAATCGCTATTCAGAGCCTGAACGGACTGTACGTTTTCGTCGCAGGTTGCTGTTACAGTCATTTCGAACGAACCGTTGAGAAATTCGCACCTCAATCCCAACTTCAGAACAAGATTGCTTTCGCAGTCGAAGTGACAGGCCAAAGGGCGAACCTGACAAATATAAACGTCCATAGATGGTTCAGAGCTTTCGTTCAGCCACTATTCACAGAAGCTCTTTCCTGCCCTGCCGCTCAAGCTCATCAACAATGCTGCGCACATCCTGTGCCCGGTCGCGGGGCACGACCAGCAGGGCATCTTCGGTTTCAACGACAACAATATCCTTCAGGCCGATGATGGCAGTGAGCTTTTTGGGCGAGAAGACCATGCAGTTTTCAGAATCAACGGCTATCACATCCCCGCGCAGGGCATTGCCCGCGCTGTCCTGAGGGGAAATATCATAAATGGCAGACCAGCTGCCGATATCGTTCCAGCCGAAATCGCCCGGAAGCGTGTATACTTCGTCCGCCTTTTCCATGACGCCGTAATCGATTGATATGGGCTGCACCTTGCCGTAGGCTTCGGCAATGGCTGCATCTATAGCAGGAGTGCCCCACATATCCTTCAGCGGGAAAAGCAGTTCGTGCATGGCGGGCAGATGTTTTTTTACGGCATCAAGAATGACCGAGGCTTTCCAGATAAACATGCCGCTGTTCCAGAGAAAATTTCCCCTGGGCCAGATACTCCACGGCGCGTTCGCGATCAGGCTTTTCATAAAACTGCTCAACACGATATGCCCCGGAGATGCAACGCGATCTATCGTACTGAATATAACCATAGCCGGTTTCCGGCTGTGTGGGCGCTATACCGATTGTAATAAGTGCGCCGGTGTCACGGGCCGCATCTGCAGCGGCTGAAAGACAGCCGCGAAAGCCCTCCGGATTACCGATATGATGATCAGCAGGCAGAACAAGCATGACCGCTTCAGGATTTTGTTTATAGATCTTTGTCGCGGCAAGGCAGATGCAGGGGGCAGTGTTCCGGCCCACAGGCTCGACAATGATATTTTCAGCGGGCACACCGGGCAGTTGTACCCGCACCAGGTCCGCCTGTTCAGCGCCGGTTACTATCAAAATATTCTGCAGGGGCACCAGCGGCGCGATACGCTCAACGGTCTGCTGCAGCATGGTGGCCTCTCCGGTTATATCAAGCAGCTGCTTGGGCATGGCGCCCCTGCTGCGCGGCCAGAACCGCGTTCCCCTGCCACCGGCCATAATAACTGCGTACATTGCATGTCCTCCCAAAAGCCTGATTTTTAAAATTGATGAAATCGAAAAAAAGTCTCGGCGTCTGTCATTGCAAGGAGCCCTTCGGCACAGCTCAGGATAGACTCCGTGACGCGGCAATCTGGATTTTCGTAGGGGCTCAAAATTTTGAGCCCCTAATACAAGACAGAGATTGCTTCACTTCTTTCGCAATGACAGTTTTTTTGACTTTGTAAAAGAGCATCAAAATTATCCAGACAATAGACAGTCCGCCTGCGCTTGTCAATTGATATAACAGGCCGGGCTCGCTGCTGCAGAAGCTATTGACTGCTTGAACGGAAAAGCATATTCTTAATAACTGGATTTAGCGCATAAACAAAAAGTCATTTTTTTTGGTTGGGTTAAGCCCGGAAGAAACTACGCAAAAAGAGCCTGTTTCATCCCCCTTTGAAAAAGGGGGATACAGGGGGTTTATTTTCGCCCAGCAAATCCCCCTAACCCCCTTTGCTAAAGGGGGAATTTTTTCGACTTTCTTTTGTGTGGACGACGGACTGGCTTCTTTTCTCAAGAACCTGAAACCTTGAACAGTTACGATTTTTTTCAATAACCACTTTAAGGGATAACCAGACAGTCATGACCAAGCAGCCGGGATTCAAAGCATTGGAAAAACGCATCGAGGAACTCCTCGAAAAAAACCGTGACATCTCTCCGGACGGCATGCTCAACCTTTTGCGACAGGCCGACAGCAACCCGTCATTTGATATTGCAAAGGAAATTGAGCGGCTTCGCACTGCTTCCAGCACCGCAAAGGATGAATAAAACTCCTTCTTTTGCCCTTCCTGCACGACCCTGTGGCGGTTTCTCTGTTGACATATAGGCCGCAGGCTTTTATAATCCCCTATTCTTTTTTTATACTAATCGCATCTTACAAAAGAGGCCTATCATGATAGAGCGCGGGTTTACCCACAAAAAACTGGATGATGCAAGCGTTGCGGAACTCAAAGCCCTCGCCAGGCGGGCGCGCGGCGATATACTAACCATGACAACCCTGGCGGCATCAGGCCATCCGGGCGGCTCCATGTCGTCGCTTGAGATGTACCTGACCCTGTATGCCTGCGCCCGGGTATTCCCCGGCGATCCGCACAACCCCGACCGCGACCGCATTGTTATCAGCCACGGCCACACCTCACCGGGCGCCTATTCGGCCCTTGCCGCAACCGGATTTTTCAATCGCGAGGACGTGATCACGGGCTTCCGCCGGGCCGGCAGTATCTTTGAAGGCCATGTGGAGCGCACGGTGCCCGGCATCGAGTGGGGCACGGGCAATCTCGGTCAGGGCCTGTCGGTCGGCTGCGCTTTTGCTCTCGGAGCGCGCCTGAAAAAGAAAAAATATCATACCTTCGTAATGATGGGCGATGGCGAACAGCAGAAAGGCCAGATATCGGAGGCCCGGCGCTTTGCTGCAAAATACAATCTATCAAATCTCACGGTGCTTATCGATTATAACCGCCTGCAGATTTCCGGCGATACACACACGGTAATGCCTCAGAACATAAAAGAAAATTTTCTCTCAGACGGCTGGAAGGTCATCGAAATCGACGGCCATAACCTGCATGAAGTGTACTGGCGCTCTTCATACCGCCGTCAACGATACCACGGGCCCCATGGCCATCATAGCGCGCACCGTCATGGGCAGGGGCGTATCGTTTATGGAAAACCTGGCCAAATACCATGGCTCGACGCTCTCAGAGGAGCAGTATCTCAAGGCCATGACAGAGCTCGGACTGCCCCCTGAGCTTGAGCCGTATAAGGAAAAACGAAAAAATACGCCCGTCAATGACGAGCATCGCCTTGCGGCTAACCCTGTCACTATTGCAGCCGGGCGATCCCATTATCTATGCCGCCGACACCAAGACCGACAACCGCTCCGCCTTCGGAAGCGCACTGAAAAGCATTGCCCAGGCAAACAAGGACCTTCCCGGTGCAAGCCCCATTGCTGTTTTTGACTGCGACCTTGCCACCTCCGTCAAGGTCGACGGGTTTGAGTCTGTGCAGCCCGACCATTTCTTCCAGGTGGGCATTCAGGAGCATAATGCCGCTGCCATGGCCGGGGCTATTTCCACCGACGGCGTTGTTTCGTTTTTTGCCGATTTCGGCGTCTTCGGCGTCTGTGAAACCTACAACCAGCACCGCCTGAGCGACATCAACCATGCAAACCTGAAGCTCGTGTGCACGCATGTGGGGCTTGATGTCGGCGAGGACGGAAAAACCCATCAGTGCATCGATTATATGGGGCTGTTCCAGAACCTGTTCGGCTTCAAGATCGTGCTGCCCGCAGATCCCAACCAGACTGACCGCGCCACGCGATTTGCTGCGACAAACCCCGGCAATTTTTTTCTGGGCATGGGACGCTCAAAAACACCGACCATTCTTGACGAAACGGGCAGCCCGTACTTCGGCACGGATTACACTTTCACCTATGGTGCAATAGACGTGGTGCGCCAGGGAACGGATGCCGCCATCATAACCTGCGGCTGCATGCTGGCGCCTGCCATAAAGGCATGGGAGGCTCTAAAAACAAAAGGAATCAGCGTGCGCGTACTCAATGTCTCCTGCCCCAAAGACCTCGACGAAGACGTTCTGGCAGAGGCTGCGGCAAACGGCATCATCATTACGTATGAAGATCACAATGTGCATACAGGACTTGGCAGCATCGTTGCAAATCACCTTGCCACACGGGGGCTTCGGGCAAGGCTGCGCAAGCTGGGCGTAACGGCCTATGGCATGTCGGGACCCACGTCCGATGTCTTCAAGGCTGCCGGGCTTTCAGCCGACGCGCTTGTACGGGCGGTGGAAGAAGAGGTCAAAAAGAAATAAGGATTTGTTGGGTTCACCCTATGCAGGTGCTTCTTCACAAATAATTTATTTTCGCAGGTTGGGTTGAGGTACGAAACCCAAGCGGTTTCTTCCGGGCTTAACCCAACCTGCATTGAATTGATGTTAAATGCTCTAATCAGGACCGACCATGCTTGAAACGATTACCAGTGGATTCAATAAAGCGCGCGACCGCTTCCAGGGTCGCATTGAGCTGACAGAAGGAAACATAGAGGACGCCCTCAAGGACATCCGCCTGTCGCTGCTTGATGCAGATGTGAATTTAAATGTCGCCAGGGGTTTTATCAGCCGCGTAAAGGACAAAGCCATCGGCGAGGTCATCGATACGCGCGTCTCCCATAAGGGCAAAAAGCTCAAGGTCTCACCGGGCGATCACTTCATCAATATCTGCTACGAAGAGCTCGTGGCCCTCATGGGCCCGGTTGATACGAGCATCACATTCGGCAAACGGCCCGTATCGGCCATCATGCTGCTGGGCCTTCAGGGCTGCGGCAAGACAACCACTGCCGGAAAGCTGGCGAGTTACCTGCGCGGCAAAAACAAAAAGCCCCTGCTGGTTGCCGCCGACATCTACCGCCCTGCGGCCGTGGAGCAGCTGAGAGTTATCAGCGAGTCACTGGGCATACCCTTCTTTTCGGTTAAAGACGCCCTCCCGCCGGTCATCTGCAGGCGCGCCCTTGATCATGCAAAAGAAATCGGCTGCGATATAGCCATATTCGACACTGCCGGCCGACTCGCCATTGACGACACGCTCATGACCGAGCTTGAGCATATCGCTACGGCCACGCAGCCGGAAAACACGCTGCTTGTCTGCGATGCCATGATCGGCCAGGACGCCGTGAAGACCGCCGAGGAATTCAACCGCAGGCTGAACATTTCGGGCTTTATCATGACCAAGCTCGACGGCGATGCCCGCGGCGGCGCGGCCCTCTCGATCAAGGAAGTGACCGGCAGGCCAATAAAGTTCCTGGGCACCGGCGAGGCGCTCGACCGTTTGGAAGAATTCCGCCCCGAGGGGCTTGCCTCCCGCATACTGGGTTTCGGCGACGTCGTCGGCCTTATGAAGGATTTCGAAGATGTCGTCGATGAAAAGAAAGCCGAAGAAGATGCCAGGCGCATGCTCAAGGGACAGTTCACCCTTGACGATTTTCTCGAGCAGCTTCAGGCCATAAAAAAGATGGGCTCCCTGCAGGATCTGGTGGAAAAAATACCCTTCTTCAGCAGGCTTGCAGGAAATGCTTCGGTTGATGACCGCGAAGTCGTAAAGGTTGAGGCCATCATCCACTCAATGACAAAAGCAGAGCGGATCAATCCCGACATACTCAATGACAGCCGCAAAAAACGCATTGCCCGTGGCTGCGGCCGCACCATTAAAGACATCAATGAAATCCTTAAGCGCTTCAAGACCATGCGCGACGTCATGAAAAATATGGGCCGCTCGGGCATGCTGAGCCGCATGGCAAGCGGCATTTCCAATCTGCCCGGAGTCGGGAGACGCGGACATACCCGGCATGGGAAACATGATGGGCAGCTCAATGCCCATGAGCACCTTTAATGCGCCGCCCCGCGAATTGTCGTCGGCCCAAAAGAAAAAAAACAAAGACAAGCGCAAACAGCAGAAGCAATCCAGAAAAAAAAGCCGTAAAAAATAGTTCTCTCCACTGTCCTGTAATAATCAGCAAAATAATCAGCCGTTCGTGGTGAGCCAGTCGAACCATGAATGGCCGCCCTTATACATGCTCAGGGCGAACGGATTTTGCAGCAGTTATTTTTTTATAAACTCAAAGCTTTCAAGCAACGCACAGTTTTTAACGTGGCACGCCATGCCCGACACCCTTCACATTGCCGATCTTTTCCCCGACTGCGTCGCCACAGCCTGCATGCGCATCGGCCACAGCACCGGCGAGCTCTACCCGCAGGAACTGGCGCTCATACCTAAAGCCATTGACAAGCGCCGCTGCGAATTTGCAGCAGGAAGGGCCTGCGCACGGGAGGCGCTGGGCGCTATCGGCTATGCTCCGATGCCGATTCTGCAGGCTGCATCAAGAGCGCCGCTCTGGCCGGATGGCATCCTTGGAACCATTTCGCACAGCCACACCTGGGCAGGTGCTGCTGTTACGCGGGCTGATCAGCTGGCCGGCATCGGCCTTGATATTGAAACCGTCGGCCGCGTTTCCATGAACATTGCCCGCAAAGTACTGACCGGCGCTGAGTCCGCCTTATTTCAAAGCTTGCGCGAGGAGGATCAGAAGGCACTTTCTCGCCCTTCTTTTCAGCGCCAAAGAGGCGGTGTATAAATGCCTGTCGCCTGTTGTATCAGTCCATATGGGGTTCCATGATGCAGAGGTACGCAAGACCGGCCCGTCTTGTTTTGAGGTCCGCATGAGCCAAGAAATTTCACGGGCACAGCCCGGCATGCGCAAGCCTGACCGGCCATTATTTTTTTCATGACGGCTGCGTATTCACGGGCATTGCCCTTGAAGCATGAACCTATCGGAAAAACACGCTTTTTCATTGACCAAACAGGCTTTTTAACCTATATTTTTTTTCTACTACTGAACTTTTATAAACATTTTTGGAGGATACACGGATGGCAAAGTGGGCTTTTCTTTTTCCCGGACAGGGATCACAGTATGTCGGCATGGGCAAAGACCTGAAAGACAATTTCAAGGTTGCAGCCGATGTTTTTGCAGAAGCTGATGAGGCCCTCAGCGATAATTTATCAAAAATGTGCTTCGAAGGCCCTGAAAGCGACCTGAAGCTCACCATGAATACTCAGCCCGCAATCCTGACGGCAAGCATTGCTTCGCTCAAAGTTCTTCAGCAGGAAACGGGACTTGAGCCCGCAATCGTAGCCGGCCACAGCCTTGGCGAGTACAGCGCCCTGGTGTGCGCAGGCGCACTTTCTTTTGCAGATGCTGTGCGCATCGTGCGCAAAAGAGGCATGTTCATGCAGCAGGCCGTGCCTGTGGGTGTTGGCGGCATGGCAGCCATCCTCGGTCTTGATACCGAGCTTGTCGAGCAGGCTTGCCGCGATGGCGCGCAGGGTGAACATGTCGCGCCCGCAAACTACAACTGCCCGGGCCAGATCGTCATCTCCGGCCATATGGAAGCCGTGAAGCGCGCCGTAGCCAAAGCCGAAGAGCTTGGCGCAAAGAAGGCCGTCATGCTGCCCGTCAGCGCACCCTTCCACAGCGCCCTGATGAAGCCGGCGGCTGACATGCTCGGCGAAGCCCTTGCAGCCATTACTGTCAGCGACATCAAAATTCCGGTGCTGTCAAATGTCGAGGCGGATTTTTATCCATCCAAAGATGCGGCAAAGCAGCTGCTTACCCGGCAGGTGAACTCGCCCGTTCGCTGGATCGAACAGATGGACAGGCTCCTTGAACAGAAGCCCGACCGCGCCCTTGAAATCGGCCCCGGCAATGTGCTGTGCGGCCTCATGAGAAAAATCAGCCGCGATGTAAAGATTCAAAAAGTCGATACGCCGGATGATATCAAGGAAGTTGTGGAATCCCTCAAAGGCTGATTGCCGCACATTAATAGAGCAATAAAAAAACCGGCCCTGAAAAGAGCCGGTTTTTTTATTATGCCTGCTGATAATACTTTTTCACATGCAGCGCTGTCTGTAGTGTGCAACTTTCAAAAAAAGGTCTTATGAAGTCATAAAGGATTAAAAACTGCTATTCATGGGAGGCGCGAACAATGTACAAAAAGTATCACTGCAAAACGACTTATAAAGCAATCTTCTGTCCTTGCGAGACTGAGCCGACATCCGAATTGTTCTCGGATTCGGCTTCGCTCGCAATGACCCATGCCGAGATTTTTTACAAGGCTGTTAATACGTTGCACAGTGCAATTGCGCTACTTCCATCAGAAATATCATGAGTATCAAAAAAACTCTATTTACAGCAGGTATAATAATTGTAAAATACTGCCAGTCTGGAGTGTATGCATGCAGTATGAAAATATTGACGTTTCCACACATTCCGGTTTCAAAGCCGACGAACGCCCCGTGTCATTCATCTGGCGGGGGCGGGAGTACCGGATACATGAGATCATCGACCGGTGGTATGAGGGGGGCATAAAGCCTGGCGATAACAGCCTCAGCTATTTCAAAGTTCGTGCCGATGACGGCAGCGATTACCTCCTGCGCTACAACTGTCTTTTTGATGGATGGACTATTATCGTACCGCCACAGCCCGCCGCGTAAGACAGCAGGCTGTATGCATATATTCATATCAAAAAAACAAAGCTGTACTCTATGAATTGTTGCAAGAAAAAAACCGGAAGTTTACTGCTCTTTGCCCTTCTGGCAGTCTTCGGATACAGCATTAATCTTCCGCGGGCTTATGCTGAGCGGTCGTCAGCACCATCTGCCGCCGACATGTTTGCCGGTGAGACGCTGTATTATACCATCGACTTCTGGCTGCTGCGCGGGTCTGCGACAGGGGAGCTGTGCTTCACCAAAACCCCCAATGGCTACCGGGCGCTGTTTGAGGCTGAAACCAGAGGTGTTCTGCGGCTTGTTGCCGGCCATCGGAAGGAAATCATGGAAAGCGTTATGGAATATGACCAGGCAGGAAAAAGGCTGCGGCCGCGGCTTTTCAGAGAAACGTTTTTACAGAATACAATGGAGTATAAAAGGGAGATCACGTTCGACTATAAGAAGGGCTCATTTACCTGCATCCGCACCTACCCCCGGGGCAAACCGCGCGTGACGCAGGGTGTGCTGCCGATACAGCGATTTCGAAGATCTGCTCACATTATTTTACAATGTCCGCATGGGCTGCTACGGGACCCTGCGCGAAGGCGTCATGCTCAAAGTGCCGGTCATCATGAAGGAGCAGCCATCATTCATCACCCTTGATTTCCCGGCCCCGGGGACAAGGGACCGCAGGCGGGGCTTTAATGCAACCCTCAGCATGGACCGCAACCTCACGCATGCCCGCAGCAAAAACGTGCTTGTTCTCCTCGGGGACGATGCAGTCGTAGAATCCGCCCTGGTCATTAACGCCTATTTTTTTGGCGATCTCGGCGTCAGGCTTACCGGCAGAACCTACCACTAATGGTCTATGCTATTCAAAATTATCAATTAGAAGACCTCCCCTTCATCCCCTCCCATCAAGGGAGAAAAAAATATAAGCCGATCTCTCCAACTTGGAGACTGTGTCAAAATAAAATAAATGCCCATTGCGAGGAGCCCTTCGGCACAGCTCAGGATAGACTCCGTGACGCGGCAATCTGGATTTTCGTAGGGGCTCAAAATTGTAGAGCTCCTTACTTCTTTCGCAATGACAGTTTTGCGCAGGATGGGTTGAGGAACGAAACCCACCTGCTCCTTTTAGATTTACCGCAACAAAAAAAGCTTTTCGTTCAGGCATTATTTAATGATTTTTGCAATCTCCCGGAACCGGGGCTCGGCAGCTGATCGCAGGAGTTCAAAAAGGGCCGTTTCAACGGAGGTAATCTGCACGCCCATGCTTCGCATGCGCTCAATGCCGACAGCATTGTTTTCCGGTGTGCGCGAGCAGACACAATCTGCCGCCACCTGCACGCGGAAGCCCAGGCCCAGAAGCTCCATGGCCGTCTGCAGCACACAGATATGGGATTCAATGCCGATGAGCAGCACATCCGTGCGCCTGCGGGACTTCAGGGCTTGAATAAAATCCTCAGAGCCGCAGCAGCTGAAACTCATTTTGCTGACAGGGCGTGTCCCTGCCGGCATAACCGCTGCTATTTCAGGCAGCGTGCCCCCAAGCCGATCAGGGTTCTGCTCAGTCCAGAGTATCGGCACGTTCAAGACAGTGAAACCCGAAATCAGTTTACAGCTGCTTGCGACAAGCCGCTCGCGGTCAAACATCGCTTTTGCAAGATTCTCCTGCATGTCAATGCACACCAGGATGGTATTCTGTTGCTCAAGCATTATCATCTCCTTCTTCACAAATCAGCATCTAACCACATCTCAAAGCTTGAGTTTTTCATGATGCAGCAATGAGAGTTTTTTCTTGATACAGTATAGTCTGCTTTTTTCTGTCATCTCGACCGCAGGGAGAGATCTTCGGCTTAAGTACCATTCAAGTGTTACGATTTCTCCCCGAGCATGCCCTGAGCGAAGTCGAAGGGGTCGAAATGACAATGCGGCTCCACCCTTTACAAAAAAGCTCTAATCCACCCAGTCAACAATATGCTCTTCCCAATCATCCGCATCAACGTGGTCTTCACTCACCACCCTGCCGCGAATAGATATGCCTGCAGCATGAATCGTCTCGGGGCTGCCCGACACCAGAGGGTGCCACCACGGCAGCTGCTGCCCTTCAAACAACAGCCTGTAGGCGCAGGTGGCTGGCATGAAATGGACTGCCGCGAGATTCTGCGCAGTCAATTTTACGCATGTCGGCACCAGCGTTGTGCGCTCACCATAGCAGGTACAGGAGCAGTGCTCCTCATCATAGTAGCGGCAGACAAGGTGCGTATAGCACAGCTCGCCGGTATCCTCAAACTCCAGCTTGATAAGGCAGCACTTGGCGCACCTGTCGCACAGCGACTCCCACTGCTCATGCGAGAGATCCTTAAGGTTCTTTGTTTCCCAGAACGGCTGATTGTTTTTTTGTTTGCCGGGACTCATTCTCCATCCAACTAAAACTGCCTGCAGACAAAAGATTTATTAAACAAATATAGCCCATTGTTATTTCGACTTGACAATCCCGGCTTTTCGTAGGGGCTCAAAATTTTGAGCCCCTACTCGGAAATAAAGATCTCTCCCGGACCTGCCTGGCGAGAAGGTCGAGATGACAAAAAAGATAAAACTTCTATCGTTACAAAAAATATTTTAGGTAACATTTTATAGACCCTGCACGGATTATTCAAGAATTGATTTGACAAGAGCCTGAAAAAAATGCTGTGATTCTATGAACAATAAGGGGAGTACAGCCGTGAACGAAAACAATAGTGAAACACCGCGCGGTATCATCAAAGATGAAATTGGAATCATTGCCTGGAAGGCCCTCGCCCGTTTTTTTGCCAGCGGTACTGCGATTGCCGTAGACGCAGAGCTTAATCTGGCGGATGTTGCCTCACAATTCTCCCAAAACAGCAGTGGCATCGTGGAGCAGTGGCTGCGCCACGGAAAAGTTGGCAAGGTTTCAGATGAGCAGGCAAAAATATGGTTTGAAACCGATGCCACGGTAGCGGCAGTTGTCGTCAGCCCGTGGGTGCTGGTGCAGGAAGTGAACATAGAAACAGAGCAGGAAGACAGACAATAAACTTTTCGTTTGCCCTGCCTGCAGGCTATCAGTCTACAGCCATAGTGGCAATTTGCATCCGCCCGGCGCAGGCTACTTCTCCCTGTGCCGTATCTTCCAGCACTGGTGAATGCGCTTGTTGCGCACAAAATCGGGCGGTATGGTCTGCGCGCTTATATCTTCAAGCCGATACCATGCCAGCATGCGCTCATCGAGCATGAATTTTCGAAAATTTGTCGAAAAAACAAGCGTGCCGCCCGGCGCCAGGCGCCGCGTCGCGCGGGTTATCAACTCCACATGGTCGCGCTGCACATCAAAGACCGTGCTCGTGCGCTTTGAATTGGAAAAAGTCGGCGGGTCGGCGAATATCAGATCGAACTGCCGCTTCTCACCTTCCAGCCATTTCATGCAGTCGGCCTGCACCAGCTCGTTGAACTCTTCGCTGACGCCGTTGAGAACCAGATTGCACCGCGCCCATTCAAGATACACAGCGGAAAGGTCGACCGTGGTTGTTGAGCGCGCCCCGCCAAGGGCGGCAAAAACACTCGCCGATCCGGTATAGCCGAAAAGATTTAAAAAATGCCTGTCCGCCGCCATCTCGCGCAGCATGCGCCGCGTGCCGCGGTGGTCAAGGAAAAGGCCCGTGTCGAGGTAATCGGTGAGATTAACCAGCAGCCTGCAGCCGCTCTCGCGCACTTCATGCAGCCTGCCCTGCTCCCCGCGCTTCTCATACTGCCCGCCGTCTTTCTGCTGCTTGCGGACTTTTATGAACACCTGTGACCTGCGCACGCCCAGAACCGCTTCAACAGCCCTCAAGCCGGTTAAAAAGCGCTGCGAAGCTTTTGCCGGTTCAATATCTTTGGGCGGCGCGTATTCCTGCACATGTACATTTTTTTCGTATACATCGATTGCCATATTGTATTCGGGCATGTCAGCATCATAGACGCGGAAACAGGAAACGCCCTCCTTCCGCGCCCAGGGCAGGAGTTTGGCGAGATTTTTTTTCAGCCTGTTGGCAAACTGCTGCGCCTCGATATCGGGCGTTTCCTGCCGCACATCAAGTGCCGGCCCCGGTTCCTCAACCGACGCTTCAGGCACATCATACATATACAGGTTGCAGGGTATGGGGCCGTTAAAAAGCTTGTGCTTTCCGTTGGGCTTCATACCCAGGGCATCGGCAAGCTCGACCGTATTGGTGAACACTGCAGCCTGCCAGCCTGCGCACTGCTGCTTCAGGCTGCGCCCCAGGCACCGGTAGAGATAGCGCACGCTGCTGAACGTGCCCAGCCGCTCGCCATAGGGCGGATTGGTGACAATAAAGCCCTGCTGCGCCGCTGGCGCCTGAAATGACCCGAGCTCATGGCGCTCCACATGCACATGCCCCCGGAGCCCTGCCCGCTCGATATTTTCCAGCGCGCCGGTGATGGCAGTGCGGTCTGCATCAAAGCCGATGATTCTGGGCCAGTGCCGCTCAAGCCCCGCTTTGGAGCGCTCGCGGGCTTCTGTCAGCTCCTGCTGCCAGAGCGAGGCGCTGTGCCCGCGCCAGCCCAAAAACCCGAAATACCGGTGCAGGAGCCCCGGGGCAATGTCGCCATAGATGAGGGCCGCTTCGATGAGCAGCGTGCCGGAGCCGCAGAGCGGATCAAAAAAAACCGCATCTTTGGGCGTCTGCGCTGTCCAGCCGGCAAGCTGCACAATGGCTGCGGCAAGCGTTTCCTTGAGGGGGGCATCGCCGCCATGGCTGCGGTAGCCGCGCATATGCAAACTTGCCCCGGACAGATCGAGGCGCAGGGCAGCCTCTGTCCCTTTCAAAAAAACCTGCAGCTGGATATCCGGGTGGACGGTGCTGACCGAAGGCCGCTTTCTGTCGCGGTCGCGAAAATGATCAACCAGGGCGTCTTTCACCCTCAGGGCTGCAAAACCGGTATGCCCTATGGGAGACTCAACAGCTGTGCAGGAAACGGCAAAGGTGTTGATGCTTTCAAGATGCTCATGCCAGGCAATGGTGCGGGCCCCTGCATACAGGGCATCGGGGTCAGGCGCCTCGAAGGTCGTAAGCGTCAGGAGTATCCGGTTTGCCAGCCGCGACCACAGGCAGGCGCGATATGCCGTGCGCATGGTTCCGGAAAACGCGACCGCTCCCTGTTCTAACGATGAGATATCGGCGCCAAGGTCCATAAGTTCTTTTTCGAGAAGGCCTTCCAGACCGGAAGCGCATGTTGCAACAAATTGTTTCTTTCCACGAATCATGCTGTATCCTTTTTTAGATAAGAAGTCAGAAGCCAGGAGTCAGAATTCAGAATAAAAGATGATTTGGCTTCAAGGGGTCTTTTTTTTATGCTGACTTGTGATTTCCGTATTTTAACTTCTGGATTCCGGCTACTGGATTCTGACTTCTATCTTTTATATTTTCAGAATCAGCTCTACGGGGCAGTGGTCCGAACCCGGGACTTCGGGCATGATGGCAGCCGACTGCACGCTGCCGCGCAGGCTTTCGCTCACAAAAAAATAGTCGAGGCGCCAACCCACATTGCGCTCCCGCGCGCGGGTCTTCATATCCCACCAGGTATACTGGCCGGCCTCGGTGCAGAACAGCCTGAAAGTGTCGATATAGCCCGCTGCCAGCAGCCTGTCTATCCAGGCGCGCTCCTCGGGAAGAAAGCCTGTCACCTTCTGATTCTCTTTTGGCCGGGCCAGGTCAATTTCGTTGTGAGCGGTATTGACATCGCCGCAGATGACGATATGCCTGCCTTTTTTCCGCAGCGCCTCAATGCAGTCAAGAAAAGCATCGTAGAAATCCATTTTAAACTGCAGGCGCTCAGGCGACATGCCGCCATTGGGGAAATACACATTAAACAGGACGAAGCTGCCGAAATCAACAGCCAGCGTGCGGCCCTCCGTGTCGAAGCGCTCGACGCCAAGGCCGCGGCGAATCTCCTGCGGCTTCATACGGCTGTACAGAGCCACGCCGCTGTAGCCTTTGCGCTCGGCACTGTCAAAATAAGCCGAATAGCCCGGCACGGTGCGCAGCTCAAAAGGCAGCTGCTCTTCAGATGCCTTGGTTTCCTGCAGGCACAGTATATCGGGCTTTTCCTGCATAAACCACTCAAGAAACCCTTTTTTATGCGCGGCCCGCAGGCCGTTGACATTCCATGAAAACATGCGCACTGTTGCCATAATCAGCGTCCCTTCAGCTTTATACGTTGCTCCGCTGTCCGCCTCAGCTCACCCTTCATTCGCGCGTACTCGATAAACACCTCTGCATCCCCGTATCCCGTATCCTGCACCTGCCGTGCAAGCCCGGGAAACAGCCCATAGCCGTCAGCGCCGCCGGCAAGATACTTATTGGTTACAATACGGCAGTTTGCTGCGTCCGCAAGCGTGCGCCATCTGCCCCTGCTGTCCTGCAGTTCAACCCGCATCAGCCTTTTGCCCGCCGGCCGCGCCCTGTCGGCCGTGTAGCGCAGCCCCGCCACATAGGGAAAAGCGCCGTCATTCTCCGGCGAGGAAAGAGCCCTGTCGATGCCTGCGTTCAGCAGCTTTTTTAAATTCCTGCCGCTTACCCGGCACACCACAAGCCTGTCGCCGAAGGGCAGCACATCGGCCAGCTGCCCCACGGATACATCGCCTTTGGCAATAGATCCCCGCACCGCTCCGGCATTGACAAGGGCTGCATCAGCCCCCAAACCCAGTGCCCGAACTTTCCAGAGCATGGCATCTGCCACAAGCGGCGCTATCTGGCTGCCACCGGCAAGTTCACCGCCCGCCTGAGGCAGGCGCACATGCACCAGATCCTCCGTCGCTTGTGCAGCCTTCTGCGTGTAAAACACCGCCACCGCCTGCGCGTATGGCTCAAGCATCTTGCGAGACTCGGCATCTTCTTCGATCGATACAATGCCGGGGCTGCGCGCAAGCTTTGCCTGTATCTTCTTCTCCATCTCCGGGCCGACCGGGCTCCGCCTGCCAGTGCCGTTCTCCTGCGTGAACACGGTGCCTACCGGCATGAGGGGCTCGCCTTCCCATGAGGTGACGCGTCCCTGGCGGTCAAAGGAGACTGTCAGAGCACCGACAACTTTGGCCCATTCCCAGGCCTGAACGACAAGAACAGTGGCATTGTCGGCATTTTTGCACACCGTCGGGTATGGGCCCTCGCCGGCAAAGCCCAGGGCTCTGAAATCGCCCAGCAGCGTATGGCTATGGCCGCCTGCAATCACGTCAATTTCCGGGAGCCTCGCTGCAAGCGCCATATCCCTGCTGTAGCCCAGATGCGACAGTACGATAATGACATGCACATTCTGCGCGACAAGCGCGTCTATGGCCTTTCTGGCAGCCTGCTCGGGCTCCTGGAATGCAACAGACGGGCCGGAATGCGAAAAGGCCGACGTATCGGGCGTGGTGAGGCCGATGATGCCCACCTTCTTGCCGCCCACATTCTTTATGCTATACGGCTGTATCAGGCTGAGCAGCAGCCGGCTCTTTCGAAACGTCGATATTTGCCGACACGATGGCAAAGTCAGCCTGATCGGCAAAAGCGGCAAGAGCCTGCGGACCCCGGTCAAACTCATGGTTGCCGGGAGTCATGGCATCAAGGCCCATCCGGTTAAAAAAGTTGCAATCAGCCCGCCCGCCGAAACGCTTAAAATACAGCGTACCCTGAAACACATCACCTGCATGAACGAAAAGCAGATTATCATGATCGTCGCGAAGTTTCCGCACGCATGCCGCAAGGCGCGGAAACCCGCCGGCTTCGGTGCGGATGGTGGCATTGTCCAGGTCAAATTTCAGCGGCACAGGATCAAGATGGCCATGCGTGTCATTGACATGGGCAAGCGTGAGCGTATGACCGCCCCGCAGGCCCGAGCAGCCGGTACAGGCAACCAGGCACAGGGCGGCAAGCAATAAAGGCTTGAAATGCTTTTTCATGGGTTTTTCCATTACGGGAAGTATATGCAAAGCGCCGCTCATTGTCCAGCTTCAAAGGCAGCAAGGGGGAATATAGGCATTAAACAAACATATTTGGAGGTATAAAATTGAATGTACGCATGCAGTTATGGAAACAGCGCCTTGCTTCATTTCAACAACAAATAGCTCAAAAAAAATCCGGGCCTGCTACCCTGGTAATGGCATTCGGAAGATACGGCCTGTAATAAGCGCTTTAAAAAAAGGCCTGACCGCAACAGAGTGCAATCAGGCCTTTTCTGTGAATTGCAGGTTGTTTATTGCCCCAGTATAGTAAGGGGTGTTGCAAAACTATAAGGAACTCCTTTTGCTGTATCTTTAAACATGAGCTCAATATAATACGCTGTATAGCCTGTTTCCGGCGGATCAACAATACCCGGGTATGAGCCTGCGGCGTCTTTTTCAATATCAATCGAAGTCCAGGTTTCATTATCCGTTGTCTGCCTGAAATCCCGGTTAACCGGATTTGTGGCCCTCCACAGTTTTACTGCTTCGGGTTTTTGCTGTCCCGGCGTTACGGTAAATGCCCCCTCCTCCAAACCGGTCCAGGTAAAATCAGGCAGGGGCTGGCTGTTAATGATGTGCCGGTAAAAAGCCGCAATGCTGTTCTGAACATCAGGCAGTTCCCTGATGTCATGACCGGTATTGGGAACATAAGAGATCCGGGTATCTTCCGACATATTATCGAAATAGAGATTCACCGCGTCAGAGCAGGAGTACGGGTCACCGGTGCCGACCAGTATCAGGCCCGGGATAGTGAGGCGAGCTCGATATGCATATGCGTCCAAATCGGCCATCAGCTGCAGGCCAATTTCTGTTTTATACCGGGTATACAGGTCAAACTCCATATTGGGATCCTGCTCCTCGCTGCGGGCAGGCCAGGATGCATCCTGCAGGGCAATCTGCTCCCCTATATTCAGCAGATCATAGCTGACCGGCGCAACACCCGCAACACGATCATCCAGCGCGGCGGCGAGCCAGACGATATGACCGCGTTTGGAATGCCCGGTCAGGACAAACTCTTTGGCTACCTGGCGCCCCGAATACAGTTCCCCCAAAAATTCCTGAATAACATCCATGCCGCGGACAACCGCTTTTGTCATGGGCGCCATAATCGCCCAGCTAAAATCTCCTGTGCTTAATGCAAGATCAAAGGAGCGGGCCTGCAGCGAATCTTCAGTGCGAGGCACTGTGCACTCGTCTATGTATTCGTCCTGGTTTATATCTTCAAGAATAGAACAATACGTTGACGTGTCAGTTTCATCATTAAAAGCAATCGGGCCGATAGGAATGCCATGCAGTTCCGCAACAATTGAACGGGACTTGAGCGCCGGCAGCGCTTCCTCGAATGTCGCCCCGGAGGGCGTGTCTTTATGCTCGTTATCACCCTTCAGCAGGTACAACAGGGCTTTGTCGGATTTGACCAGAGAAAAAAACGGGATTTTCTGCGTGTATTGGCCAAACAGGCGCGGCTCCACTATCCTGAGCCAGTGCTTCCACTTGCCGTCATCCTCAATCTCATCGGAATGCCATGCCCACTCGCCGGGATGCCATTTCTGGGAGGTGATTTCAAAAATATAGGTCGTGTACAGAAACGTGTAGGCTGTTTTAACAAGCTTATACTCGAATGCATCATCCGGCGCGTTTACATATTCTTCCAGGGTCATTCCTTGAGCAAAACAGTTTTTTGCCAGGGCCAGGATAAGGATGACAAAAATAACGATGCTTTTTTTTACATGCTTGTGTTCTGACATATAAACCCCCTGATTTTTTAAGTTATCCGTTCCGCAGGCATAAATCTGTACGATTAACTGTTCTATCTAAAAAATAGAACTAAATGCCGCTTTTTGCAAGCAGCTGAGTTTGCCCCAATGCTACATGACAGCTCTATACCGGAACAAATAACAAACACGCCAATTACTGCTTATCAGACATGGCATCCACAACATCAAGTCGCTTTCGTGGAAAGAGGGCTGACAGTTCTGTACTCTTTGCAAAAAAAGGCTGCAATAATACAGGGCCCGGCGAAAAAACACCGGGCCCTGTATACTGTTAACAATCAAACAACGATAAGTCCGGAAGGATCCCCAGCTTACCGTACCGTAAAATCAGCGCACCGAAAATCAGGGTTCTGGCCGTAGATTTCAACTTCAGCCTTTGTAGCGCCCTGTTCCAGCTCAAACGGATTAATGAAGTAAGAGCCAATGATAATTCTTGTGCCGATCCGGACCCTGAGCAGACTGCGAATGGCATCAGAAGCAAAGCGGACCTTGAAGGACCCGAAATCAATGCCGCTTTCTTTATCTGCCATGATAATGTACGGAACAACAGGTGCAAAGAAAGCCGTAACCCTAAAAATCTGTTTGGGGACGATAGTCAGGGAGCAGGGAGCCGCCTCGCATCCTTCATGGTTTTTCCAGTCAGTGTCGTCGCAGTCCGGGCCGACGGTGCAATTGTCACCGTAGCTGTCGCCGTCATTGTCAATACAGACGGGAACGGTCGAGGTCGTGCTTATTGATGTCGTGGTGGTGGGTGCCACCGTTGTGGTAGTCGGTTCAACCGTTGTGGTGGTCGGTTCAACCGTCGTGGTAGTCGGTTCAACCGTCGTGGTGGTCGGTTCAACCGTCGTGGTAGTCGGTTCAACCGTCGTGGTTGTTGGTTCCACCGTTGTGGTGGTTGGTTCAACCGTTGTGGTAGTTGGCTCCACCGTCGTGGTGGTTGAAGTTGTTATCTCAACACAGCCGGCACGTACTGCGCGAGCATAGCCTGCGTCGGACTTCAGAATATTGTTCACATAGCCGCCGGCGAATTCAACAGCCCATGCTCGTGCTGAACTGTTTGCATACGTAGCAGACGACCAGAGTAGTAGTCCTGTGCTACGCCGGGGAAATACGTGGTGTTTACAGCCGGGCCGTACTGGCCATAATCAGCAATTGTTTGCAGTTCTTTTTCATCGGGCAAACGCCAATCGGCATAGCCGCCATAGTTTGCAGTGTTCAGGTCGGCGATAAAATCCTGCGTGTCATTGTCGTGCCCGGCGTGCCGGTTAAGCCGTCATACCAGGTATAGGTATTGTCTGCATCATTGGGGTCTGCGTAATCGGTCAGGTTGTCCGCACTGTGCTTTTCTTCCCAGACAAGGCCTGTAATATCGTCGCGCACCATGTCCCAGGTGGTGGCATTGTCCGGCAGGGTGACGCAGCCGTCGGCAAGCTTGGTATACATAGGCGGATTGATGGTGTAGTCGTGATCTTCGCCGAACGTTGCCGTATAGCTCTGTGTCTGACCGGTATCGGGTACAGGCCAAAGGGTCAGGTTATCAAATGACCCGGCCTCTCCTAATCGTACAGCACGCACATAATTGGCGCCCGTCTTAACATACCCCTGCAGATATCCGAAAGCAAAGGCTACAAACCATGCCCTGCCCGTGCTGTTCCTTTCAGTTGTTGAGCTCCAGTACCTGGCCGAAAAGGTGACAGGGAAATAGGATATATCAATGCAGGGGTTCGTTCGAGAGCTGTCGACGAGAGACACCAGTTCCTTGGCATTGGGCATACGCCAGTCCGTATGCCCGGCAATGTCAAGGGTTTCGCAGTAAGCAAGCGCCTGCTCCCAGGTATAGGTGCCATTATCTGTTGCCTGCTGCCACATGAGTCCCGTTCCATTATCGGTGACCGTTCCGTCGCCATTGTCTATAAAACCTGCCTGCGCAGCCGGGCAGCACAGCATCAGCCCAACAAGTGCCCCCACAAGTATTCCCGTGTTGAGTTTTTTCCGTCTCATGTTGATCTCTCCTAAAATTATTGTATAATAAAATAATAATGCTGCTTATCATAAAGCATTTGCTTCATAATCCGGTACAAGTGTTTATGAATGTAGCATAAACAAAGCGTTGTTTTCAAGGATTAAAGAGTCCTGTCGTGGCACACTAGTAGGCTGTCACAGGTGCAAATCTTCAGGTGCAGGCCCGGCCGTCCCATTAAGAGACTGTGTCGCAATGAATAAAAGATGTTATCTCGATCCCTTCGGCTTCGCTCAGGGCAAGCTCCGGGAGAGATCTTTGCCTGAAGCAAAATCAAAGCCTAAGACTTCTCACCGCCTGTGGGGAATTCGAAATGACAGTACAAAACTAATTGCGACACTGCCTCAGAGCCGGGAGGGGGGAGGATACCGGTGATGATTTAAGCAGGTATGTTTCTTTGATGCCCCTTGTTTCCTGTTGACAGTTGAAAGGGGCTTTGACACTATTCTCACCACGTATATTCACTATGTCTGAAAAACAATTTCCCATTGGTGTAAAATCATAAAAACCGTAAACATGGCAGCATCCCTCAAAAACTATTGCCTGCACAGGCCCTTTGTTCCGCTTGCCGGAATTGTTTTTTTTGCGCTCGCACTGAGGCTGGTCTTTTTTGTCGGGCTTGGCTTTAACGACGATTCCTATTACCTGCAATTTGCAGAAACGATTTATAAGGGATTGCCTTTTCATCCTACACGGTATGTCTGGTCCGTGCGAATCGGCGTTTATCTTCCGGTAGTGCTGATCTGGAAACTATTCGGCATATCGGAATACTCGACAGCGCTTTTTTTTCTCCTGTGTTCTCTGGGCACTGTTATCGCTGTATACTTATTGGAAAGCAGCTGTTCAATGCAGCAACCGGGCTTATCGCTGCATTTCTTCTATCCCTTTTTCCCCTTGATATTATTTATGCCACACAGGTAGGGCCAGAGGTGCCTTTTTCGCTGTTTGCATGCCTGAGCATTTTATGGTTTCTGAAAGCCTATGGCTCTGACAGAAGATACAGGCTCTATGGGCTGCTTGCCGGGGCTGGGCTCGGCGTGGCCAATCTGTTCAAGGAAACGTTTATTCTCGTGCCGGTGTGCTGTGCTGTGTATATCGCATGCGACCTTTTTGCCGGTATACGAAAGGGGCCATGGCGCGAGCGCTTACAGTGTTCCGTATCGTTTTTCAACAAAAAGCTTTTTATCATCTGCCTGCTTTATTGCTGCGGCTTTGCAGTTGTGCATCAATTGCAAAATCTATATTTGCATGAGTTGACGGGGGAATGGTTTTTTGCGGAAAAGGCAAAAGCCTGGACGCTCAATAACGACAAGAACTGCAATGACGATTTCGGCCTGTACCCCAAGGCTTTGCTGAACATGGATAAAAACAGGTTTGAATGGATACACAACAAGCCGTTTTTCGGCTTTATCTACTGGGCCGTGCTGGCGGGAATTTTAGTGCTTGCGCTGCGGCGCCGGTTTTCGCGTCAGGCTTTTTTTGTTCTGGGCTGGCTTTTGGTGTTCTTTTTTTTCTTTCAATACGGCCTGCATTTTGTTGCAACCGTGCTGGCTCATGACGGCATGCGGCCCCGGCATATGCGATTTCTGCTGTCCATGTCAGCTCCCGCAGTTCTGCTTATTGCCTGCGCATTCAATATGGAATCAAGGGCTGGAGGCTGGTTCAGACTGCTGCTGCTGCTGTTTCTGCTGGCCACATCGATTCACTATACCAGACAGTGCAGCACTTTTTTAAGAAACGGCATGGGTTATGTGCGGGAAACAGTGCACTACCTGCAAAGTGCCGGGGGAAAAACCGTATATATACCGGATAACTGGTCTCTTTCAAAATTCAGCTTTTTTGCCGGCTATGATGATGCCTTTGCAGACAGTCTTGAAGTCTATGAATGCAGCCGGATTAATTGCTCGAACAGCCACTATGACAGGGGAGACTATATTAAAGATGCCTATGTCGTTACATTTGTGAACCCCTACACCTATATAAACACAAGAAGCGCGGGGAGAAAAATTTATCCGTCCTTCATGTCGTCTCCTCCTGCGCATTGGCGGCTTGTCAAGACGATAGAGCTTCCCAATTACGGCATCTTCAGCAAGTTCAAACCACAGATTTATTATGCTCCTTAGGCACAGGCATCAGAGCCATAGGCGGTTTCAAAAAAATGTACGCCTTACAACCGAAAAACCATGCGCACATCGCGTGCAATTATGCTCATTGTATCTAAAAAGCACACTGCCCGCAGTGGCTGCCAAATCGCATACGAGGTAAAGCTATGCTCTACAGAGCTCTAGGGCTATCCGGCATGCAGGTGTCGCTGCTGGGCTACGGCGGCTGGGCTCTGGGCAAAAAAGGCTGGCCCGGTGTTGATGAAAAAGAGGCGCGAAAGACTCTTGAAGCCTGTATCGGGCAGGGCATCAATTTTTTCGACACAGCCCCTGTGTACGGTTTCGGCCGCTCGGAAGAAGTGCTCGGCGAAGCGCTCAGCGGCATGAGGCAGCAGGTCATTATCGCCACCAAATGCGGCCTGCGCTGGGACGACCGGGGTTACGTGAAGCACAATCTCTCGCCGCGATTCTATTGCATGGGAAATTGAGCTCAGCCTGCAGCGCCTGAAGACCGACTATATCGATCTCTACCAGATTCACTGGCCCGACCGGCATACGCCCCTGGAGGAAACCCTGGAAAAACTTGCTGAGCTGCAGGCTCAGGGCGTCATCCGGCATATCGGCGTGAGCAATTTCAGCCCTGAGCTGCTTGAAAAAGCCCGTGCTCTTGCGCCTGTAGTGTCGGTGCAGGAGCCCTATAACATGCTGCAGCGGGAGGCCGAGGCAGCTTTGCTGCCCCTGTGCAGACGGCTTGGCCTTGGCTTTATCTGCTACAGCCCCCTGGCGCAGGGCCTTCTCGGAAATGTGCTGAGCCCGGATTTCAAACCCGGCAGGCATGATGTGCGCCGCCTCAACCCGCTGTACCGCAACCGGGAATTATTTGCGGCAGGCCTGGCGCTGGTTGAAAAAAATCAGCCCGGCCCTGCGGCAGCGGCCCTTGCTTTTGTTGCACGGCAGGAAGCTGTGAGCACCATGCTGGTCAGCATGACGCAGCGAAAGCATCTTGCTGAAAACTGCGCAGCGCTCCTGCATGCCGGCGGCAGGCAGAACCTCAGCTGAATGTATTTTTACGGGACGATCTTGTTTAAAAAAAATATGGGCTGCTTCGTCCGCCGAAGAGCTGACATACTCCACTGGCCACTATCGTTTCATGCTTTTAAAACACGCTTTAATACAGCGCAAAGTACTCTTTTCTTCATACTGAAAACAAGATTGCCGCACATCCTGCTAAAATTGCTTATCTATTTTTCTTTCTTCATGTACCGAAAACATTCTTCATATTTTTTTGAAAAATCACGTCGCAAAACACCTTCTATTAGCCTGAATTTACAGCGTATTTTTTTTATTAAAATTTGCCTTGACGAAACACCCTCTTCTCCATTATGACATAGCCTTCACGGCACTCCTGTATTTGAAACTCAACACATTACTGATGATCACATGAAGCGCACACAGGCTGTTGAACGCACTATTGACTATTTACCCGGCATACACATGACGGGCTCAATGAAGGAGCTGTACAGAACGGCAAAAAGTTTATGTGAGGCTGACGCACCCTGCCTGCTTATCAACGGCGAAAGCGGAACAGGCAAAGAGCTGCTTGCAAAAAGCATCCATTATACGCTGTCACCACAGTCTCTGTTCATACCCATCAGCTGCGTCAACCTGCCGTATGACCATTTTGAAGAAAAAATTGAAGCCTGCCTCTCAGATGTCTGCAGCGATACTGCCGGACAGACCGGATGTGACGCAAGGTATGCGGCAACATTGTTTTTCCGCGACATAAGCAAGCTTGAGCACTCGGTACAAAAAAATCTTCTGGGGCTTCTTCAAAAAAAAATAGGCGGGCCGCGCAGCCGCACGCAAGATCATGCAGGACGCATCAGGCTGGTATTTTCAAACAGCGGGAAAAGCGGTGGCGCCGACGGAAGCGAACAGTGCATAAAAGCCTTTAATCCCCAGCTTGTCAGCATTCTGCCGCTTCGCGACCGCCCTGCCGATATTGCGCATCTGGCAACTTTTTTCACCGACCGGTTTTCCAAGGAATACGGCAAGGATATCGGAGGCCTTCACAAATCGGCCCTGGATCGTCTTGAAAGCTGGCAATGGCCGGGCAATGTCAGCGAGCTGCGCGATGTTATCGAGAATGCGGTTCTGCTGTCGCGGCATATGCTCATCATGGATGAAGACATACGCTTCAACGTTTCAAAAAAATTCATCGCCCTTGAAAGCTTTTTGTGCCATGAAGATTTCTTCACCCTTGAGGAAATTGAAAAAATCTACATCCAGACCGTGCTGCGGCGAATGAAAAACAACAAAAGCAAAACCTCGAAAATACTTGGCATCTCCCGCAATACGCTGCAAAGCAAGCTTGAGGATTACAGCTCCCTTCCCGCCAAACCCAAAACCCGGAAAAAGACGACAAGTCAGCAATCGCTGTTTTAACCCCCCTTCTCCCGGACATTCGAAGCTGCTTTTAGAGAACGGCCCGCAGAGGCTGAGCAGGTGCGAAACGGCTGCGGCTACTCAAAGGCCGGCGCTTTTTCATCTCCTGACAGTATCTGATGGGTGCCGCTGCGCTGAAAAAGCATGCGTCTTGAAGCATGCTACAACCTCCGGGTCGAACTGCGTGCCCGTGCACCGCTCCAGTTCCTCAATAGCCTTCCACGGGGGCATGCCCGAACGATAGGGCCTGTCAGTAGTCATGGCGTCATAGGAGTCGGCAACCGCCAAAATGCGCGCTCCCAGCGGCACTTCACCCGAAGGAGCACCTTTGTGGCTCGTCATGATCGAAATACTGGTGATGGGCCCGGACAAGCGGAATAGCGTCGCTCAACACACTGGAAACCGAAGAAAGTATCTGTGCTCCGCGCTCGGTATGGCTGGCCATGATATTTTTTTCTTCGCTGCTGAGCGAAGCTGCTTTGCCGATAAGTTCCGTGCTGATATCGACTTTTCCGATATCATGCAGCAGCGCCGCGACTTTGATATTTTCAATCTCCTGGGGCGGCAGATTCATGGCCGCGGCTATTTCGGTGGCATAATGCGAAACCCGCACGGAATGGCCCTGCGTGTATTTATCGGCAGACTCGATGTATTTTGACAGTATTTCCAGTATGCCCATATAGGCGCTTTTGAGCTGAACTACTTTTTTTTCGTTTTCTTCATGCAGATGGCCGACAATGATTGAACACAGTATGAGGAAACTGCCCCATGAAATGATATTTACATAAAATGACAAAACTGACTGACTCGGCTTGAAATTGTCATAGTTCAGAAACACATAAAATATGACCGCCGTGACGCTGAAAATACTGGTAAGCAGGGCTTTTCTTTTCCCCAGAACAAATCCGGCGACAATCGAAGGAAGATAGAACATATTCAGAAGGGCGAGCTTTTCGGCAATAAAATAATTCAAAGCAACAACAGCAACCAGAATAAACAGCACCACGATCTGCTCGAAATTTTTAAAAATATATGCCTTAATATTCGACATACACCCTCCTTTGAACATATGTTCTCAAAATTATGCAGTTCTTACATAAAGCTTTCGACTACCCGCTCATCAGACGCCATCAAAAAGGAAATTGCAAATGATAAAATTTAAACTAAAAAATTTTTATAATAACAAAAAATTAATTTAAGCATTAAAATTATATGAAGAAGCCTTAGAGGTGTCAAGACAATATACTTGGCAATATACCTGCAGCTATTCATTTGTGATTTTTTGCAAGAATCATAAAATAATTTTTTTTGCGGCTGGATCGAGATTGTTATCAAATCAGGATTCGCCAGCACACGTAGCAGCCGGTTCCGAACCGGGCGAGTTTTCAGGTAACATAACACGAGCATAAAAACAGTTGCACTAAAGTCGCTTATGATTGACTAGAATAAGAGTCTGCGCAGTAGTATCTTAGCTGCGAAAATCAGTATTTATCTTTTATACTCGCATAATTCAGCTTTAACTTAATCTGACAGAGTAAAGATTTCTTATGATAATAGGGAAAAATTATGAAATGGTTCTCAGTCAACATTAGAGCCGCAGTGTGGGGTTTCAGGCAGGCACTGGGACAAAATCATTGATTTCTCTTTAATAGCTCTCAGCTGAAAAACCTCTTGAAAAGTCCTTTTCTTATGCTAGATTTTATGCATAAAAGAGGCCATTACTGATTAAAGGGGAAATCGCCCTGGATTCCGTTACTGCGAAACATTGATTTTACTCTTCTACAGGCCTCCAAACAATCAACAATAGCAGCGGCACCAACAGCATCTTTTGTAACCGGGTTGCTTTTTGTGCTTCCTTTTGGGGTAGCCTCCTGAAACAAAGAAGGACAGCCGGGGTGAGGAACACCCCCTTTTGAACATACTATAATAATCAATTGTTTAGTGTGACAGACAAGTTTAATGCCCCGGGCTATAATTATATAACCATTTTATAGAAGGGACACGCGATGCTGCTACGGATGAAAAAGTCCATTGTTGGCTATTCACTCTTGATAATATTTCTTATTGCAGCTTTGTGCGCTGCCAAGGCATTCGCTCTGGAAAATAAGCCAGACGCCGCAATCGCTAAATGGAGCGGCCAAAATTGGGGAATAGTTAAGATTGCTCCCAGAATGGCAAGATATGGCGATCAGATTAGCATTCACGGAATAGTCGTTGGCGGACCTGCAGCAGATCCGTTCTGGAGCTGTTCTCAATATTCAGCCTGGATCGCCAATGGCACCAGCTCAATCAGTATTTCTATACCCGGGGATTGGGATATGCCAAACAGCGGCATAGATTATTTTGGAAATAAGGTAAATGTCATGACTATGGATGGGGGCGATCCTCCTCCCTATGGATGGGAAAATAGAATTTCTGATACCTGCTACTGTTTTGTTACAGATTTTGGCGCATCAGGGGGGTGCGAATCCCGTGAGGTCCAGCCTTTGCTTTTCAGAATGATGGATCTCATGAATCCCCGGGAGGGGAATGTGCAATTTGCAACTGTTCTGAGCGGCAGCGGATGGACTCATATCGGAGGTGCCTTCGAAGGTCATGTTGGTGTTGGCTGGTTCGACAGAGCGGCTGATTATGTATATGTTGTTTCTGATGATGCCCTCTTAAATGATGATTTAGACCAGGACGGCCTGCCTGATGCGTGGGAGTATGCACATTCGCCCAAACGGGACCTTGACGATTTTGCAGGCGGCGATATTGATAAAGCTTCAAGCATGAAAAGCAGGTCAGCGGAAGCGGACTGGATTAATCCCTATGCGCCTGGCGATCCGGGCTGGATATCCGCGGGACCAAATGATTGGGATGGGGATGGTGTCTCTAATAAAGATGAATATTTGAAATGGAAAGATAATAAAAAAGACAGTGAAGGTTGGCCATATGATCCAACAATCATCAATGTGCCCTGCATCGATGTCGACAATGACACCTACGGACAAGGCTGTGATGCGGGGCCTGACTGCGACGATACGGATGCTTTTTACACCACTATCTGCCCGGACTGCCAGGTAAAGGTTATGCCCAAAACCTTTGGCAGACTGATTGGCGACCAAGAGAGGACCAGATGGCTGCTCATTATCGGGGAGCGGGGGGCGGATTTCGGCGATAACGCCACGATCAAATGGGAGTCAAATGCGATAGAAGTTGTTAAGAAGCATGTGTTTTTCAAGCGGATCATGTTAATGCAGGCAAAGTTACACGGCGAGCCGCTTGAGAAGCAGGACTATCGTGTGCTTGTCAACAGCTGCGAAGGCAAGATCACCTGGGAGAGATGATCACGGGCAGCGTTTGCAGATCTCTACCACAACAGAACATGCCCCGTTCACCTGTTTATACATCAGGACGAACGGGGCTTTTTTATGCAGGGTGGAATAAAAAAGCAACGCACAGCTTATCTATAAATTGTGGTCAGAACAAATCAGAAAAAGCCAGCATTACATTTATACTTTGGAATAGAGCATTGAACAAATTACAATAACCATTATTCATATGTTTACGATCAACACAGCCCTTGGTCATTCCCTATGTTAAAAGTCAAGGGGCACAAGAATGAAAGTAATATTTTTTTTTGGTTAATAAAGATCACATAACCATTATATACAAGGAACAATCCCTAAAACAATCTCCTATAAGCAGACAGGCCAGTCAAAGACAAGAGCCGCTGCATTATCCGCATCATGTTTTAAAGGTGTGGGCCCGCAGTCTGGCTTGGACAGACGGGTTAAACCCGCTGCAGGAATGACTCAGCGCTGCCCACAGAAAGAATACAATGGTGATTGTCCTTGTCCTTTATTTTCGGGGTTCAGTTATTCAACGATTGCCACGACATAGGGCTGCCGGTTGTTTAAAACAAAACGTATCCGGTTCAAAAGTTTCCGGGCAATATGGATGATGGCATTGGTCTTTTTCAAACGTCGGCACAGCTTATTAAAAGCCAGGGTTAGCGCCGGGTCCTTGCGTACGGCAATCAGGAGCTTTCCACCAGAATCGCCCTCAGCATCGGGTTGCGACGCATGGTGATGTTGGTGATGTGCTCTTCTTCGCCGCTGGATTTTGTATCGGGGATAAGGCCGGCATAGCTTGCCAGCTTATCCAGATTTTTAAACCGGGAGATATCGCCGATTTCGGTGAGCAGGATCATGGCCGTCAGAGTGCTGATACCGGGTATGGTTTTTAAAAGCCATGACGCCTCGGCGTAGTCATAGGTTCGAGACAGCAGAATGATTTGCCGGGTTAGCCCGACAATGAGCTTGCGCAGATGCAGCAGCTCTTCAATGAGGGTTTTCAAGGCTATGGTGCCGCTTGTGTGTTCAAACTCTACTGATTCAAGCCAGCTGATGAATCGACGGGACCAGCGCTTTGTTTCCATTTCAGGAGGCAGAAAAACGCCATAAAAGGCCAAAAGCGAGGCAATCTGGTTCTTGCAGCGAGTCTGTTTGCGGACCATGCCGTACCGGGTACGCAGCAAGCTGCGATCTTCACGCTGCATACTGCTGGGAATATGAATAGGCTGCAGGTCATGGCTTCTCAAGTTTTTACCCAATTTGCGGCTGTCTATTTTGTCATTTTTGCCGCGGCGCTGCTTGTCGGTTGTGGGAACATCTGCAGGGTTTACGACCATGGAATCAACTCCCTGCTGATGAAGACTAGGCTTGTCCGGAATCATTTTTCAGCACACCAAAAGGGATTCCCGTCAAGCGGGAATGACAACAAATGCGGTCATTCAGCTAACGCACTAAGCTGTTTTCTGATTTTCGGTTACAAGATTTAGTTACATGGCTTTTTGATACTCCCGCCACAGCTGCGCTTTGGTGGCCCGGTGCTCAATGAAATCCCACGGAAAAAGCTCGTAGTGCGCCCGCTCCCGATAAACGTAAAAATCGGGATTTATGTCGCTTGCGCGAAATGCCCTGCCCCAGTCTCCACCGAATTCATGAGCCTTCAGGAGCATCCTGCCGACCCTGCGGTCGCCGCGGCTTAAAAGAGCCTGAACATAGCCCCATTTAGGCAGGTCGCAGGTTACCTGAACCTTGCGCTCCGCACGCAGGGCCGAGGTAATCAGCTTCAGCTTATGTTTAAGCACGGCCACATCGCCGAATACCGCCCACTGAAACGGGGTCCAGGGCTTGGGCACAAAAGGGCTGATGCTGAGCTGTATGCGGTTGAGCCATTTTTCAGCCTGTGCTTCTTTGTAATAGATATGTTTGATCCGGCGCACCAGTTCGACAATCGCCGCTATATCATCATCGGTTTCCGTGGGCAGGCCGATCATGAAATACAGCTTGATCGAGGGCACCCGGCAGCGCGACAGAACCCTGACCGCTGCTTCAATCTGCCCAAGTGAAAGATTTTTGCCGATAGACCGGCGCAGCCGCTCAGAGCCGGCCTCGGGCGCAATGGTGAATGTTTTGTGGCCGCACTGCTGCAGCAGGCCGACGATTTCATCGGTAAGCGCGTCGGCTCGAAGCGACGAAACCGACACCATAACGCCCTTTTCCATGAGCGCCCGGATCAGGGCCGGCAAATGCGGATAATCAGAAACCGCAGCGCCCATAAGGCCGATTTTTTTTTGCACGACATACAGCTCTTCAATATCAGGAAGGAGCGTTTTTGCGCTCCGCGGCCGATAGGGATTATACACACTGCCCACAGCGCAAAACCGGCAGCTCCGGGCGCATCCGCGGCTTACCTCGATAAGGCCCATATCGCTGAACTCGGTCTGAGGTGACAGAAAACAGGATGCGGTGGAAAAGCTGTCGACCTTACTGATCTGACGGCAGGCAATGCGCGGCGGAAAGCCCGGCAGCGCATCGCGGGATGCGAGGCAGCCATTCTCACCATAGTGCAGCGTATATCCCGAGGGAATATAGATTCCGCTGATATCCTTATATGACGCGGTATCGCGGCAGGATTTTGCCGCCTCGAACTGATTCACTGCAGCAGTGCAGAACTGCTGCAGCACCTCTTCTGCTTCACCGATAACAAAAAGATCAAAAAAATCCGCCAGCGGCTCCGGATTGAGAAAAGCTGCAACTCCGCCGGCAATCACCAGCGGCCTGCGGCTGTCGCGCTGCGACTGCACAAGAGGAACGCGGCCAAGGCTCAGCATGGTCAGAATATTGAGGTAATCATTTTCAAAGGAAAGAGAAAAGGCGATAATATGAAAGGCGTCAAGCGGTGTTGCCGATTCAAGGGAGCAGAGCGGCCTGCCCGTGCGCTGCAGTTCGGCCAGATCTTTCGCTTCAGGCAGAAAAACGCGCTCGCAGCGCACCTCGGGATTTTCAGCAAACAGCCGGAAAACCGCCTGGAACCCGAGATTTGACATGCCGACATAATAGGTATTAGGGAAAGCAAGGGCAATGCGCAAAGGGCCGTTTCCCTGTTTTTTGAGCAGAGCCGTTTCAGTTTTACGTTCAAAAGTTTTCACGCGACCGGGCATGGGCAAGATATAGCATGCAAAAAAGCAGCCTGCAAGCTTCCGTGCCCGCAGGCTGCTGAAAGGCCATCACGCTGCCGGCATCAAAAGCTCTGCTGCCGGCGAACGAACGTAGGGATATCATATTCGCCATCATCGGCAAACTCGCTGATAATGGTTCCGATATTGATAACATTGGCTGGACGCTCCGACGGACCTTTTACGCGCTCCCGCGCCATTGCTTCCTGCACGGGGGCCGGTTTCGCATGAGGCGCAGGCTTCGGGGCATCACCGGCCGCGCGGTCATGAACAAGCGTGGGCCGCATCTGGCCGGATACGGTTTTCAGCGCGGCATCGCTCACAAAGCCCGTGGCAATGACCGTAATTTGAACCTTTTCGGCCATATTGTCGTCAATGGAAGCGCCAAAGATAATATTTGCATCTTCATGCGCCTCATCGCGAATAACATCGGTTGCCTCGCTCAAATCGTGCAGGGTCAGGGAGCTGCTGCCCGTAATATTGATCAGCATGCCCCGTGCGCCCCGAATTGAAATATCATCAAGCAGGGGGTTTGAAATAGCCTTGCGGGCGGCTTCAACAGCGCGGTTTTCTCCGCTGTGCATGCCGATACCCATGAAGGCCATGCCCATATCCCCCATGATGGTCTTCACGTCGGCAAAATCAAGATTGACCAGGCCCGGCACATTGATAAGGTCTGAGATCGACTTGATGGCATGCAGCAGCACTTCATCCGCCATTTTAAAACCTTCAAGCAGGGTGGTGCGCTTTTCGGCGATGGTGAACAGCTTTTCATTGGGGATGACGATCAGCGAGTCGACATGCTGCTTCAGCTCGTCAAGGCCCTCCTCTGCCACGCGGTTTCTGACCTTTCCCTCAAACCGGAACGGCTTGGTGACAACGCCGACCGTCAGGGCTCCCATGGCTTTTGCCGCCTCGGCAATGACCGCAGCAGCGCCCGTACCGGTGCCGCCGCCCATGCCAGCCGCCACGAAAACCATATCTGCGCCCTCTATGGTTTTTTGAATGCGGTCTATGTTCTCAACGGCTGCTTTTTTACCCACCTCGGGATTGGCCCCTGCGCCAAGGCCTTTGGTCAGGCCGTCGCCCAGCTGAATCTTGTGCATGGAGCGGTTGTTCTCAAGAGCCTGGCGGTCGGTATTGGCAACAATAAACTGAATGCAGTCGAGCTTGGAGGCTATCATGGTGTTGACCGCATTGCAGCCAGCGCCGCCAACGCCGATGACCTTGATGCACGCGCTCTGATGTTGTTCCTGATCAAACTGAAATGACATGATCCGTCCTCCTGTATAGGATTGTGATTGCTTTATTTAGAAAGCTTCAGCAAACCACTGCTTCATCTTGCCGCTGATCCCCCAACTGGAGGGGACTCTTGAGCCGGCTGCCGCAGTTTTCTGGATTTTTTGTTTAACATCTTCGCGGCCGGCAAGATACACGAGACCGACAGCGCCGGAATACATGGGGTGATAGACATCTCCCATTTCACGTACCCCCTTGGGATACCCGACCCGGACCGGAACGCCCAGCACCTGCTGCGCCACCTGGCAAATGCCCGAGAGCATGGCCGTGCCGCCGGTCAGCACGACGCCGGATGAAAGGCCCTCCAGACAGCCTGCCTGCACAAGCTCCTTCTTTACCAGCTGAAAGGTCTCCTCGACACGGGCATGAATAATCTGGCAGAGCGTTTCTTTGGAGACGGTGCGGCTGCCGGGATCACCGATGCTGACGACTTCCATGGTGTCGTTCTGCCGCATCTTTACCCGAAAAGCCGTACCGGAATCGCATTTAAGCTCTTCGGCCTCTGCCAGAGGGGTGCGAAGCCCGATGGCAATGTCGGAGGTTATATGATTGCCGCCGATGGGAAGCACCGAGCAGAAACGAACCGATCCTTTCGAAAAAACCCCTATATCCGTGGTGCCGCCGCCGATATCGACAAGAGCGCAGCCGAGCTCCTTTTCATCCGGAGTAAGAACGGCCTCGGCAGCCGCCAGATGCTGCAGGATGATATCCTGAACTTTAAGGCCGCTGCGATTCAGGCACCGCACCACATTCTGCGCAGTCGCCACCGTTCCGGTTATGATATAGACCCGCGCTTCAAGCCGCACCCCCGACATGCCCAGAGGATGCTTGACACCCGCCTGGTTGTCCACCACGTACTCCTGCGGGACAATCTGCACAACTTCCCGGTCAGTAGGAATCACAACGGCTTTTGCCGCATCAAGCACCGCCGCAAGATCGCTGCGCCGCACTTCCCGGCTGCTCAGCGGAACGACCCCGCTGTTTGCCATACCCCGTATATGGCTTCCCGAGATGCCCACGACTGCCGCTGAAATATCGCTGCGCGCCATCTGCTGAGCCTGCTTCATGGCCCGCTTGATGGAGTCAACGGTACTGTCCATATTGATAATGGACCCTTTTTTTACACCATAGGAGGGCTGCGAGTTGAACCCGGCAACATGCACCTCATCGCCGATCACTTCCCCGATGACCACGCTTATCTTGCACGTGCCGATATCAATGCCTGCAATAATTTTTTTTCTTGCCATACAACGTCATCCTCTCTTCAAGAAAACGTTTGTTATAAGTTTGTATCAGCCCACTTTTTTACTGTTTTTAGTCTGTTTTTTTTCACCTTCAGGAACGGCCAGCATAACAGTAGCCTGTTTGACCGTACCAAGATGAATGCTCCGGGCGCTCAAGCCTTTCATGGCCAGATCGCCCTGAACGAATGCAAGCAGCCTCAGCTTTTCTTCAAAATCGCCAAACCCCACAAACACCTGCGTGCCGGTGGCAGTATCGTCAATGGTCAGTCCGACTGCAGGTTCAGCGACAATGCGCGTCCCGGAGCCGGGCCGGAGCATGCCGCGGCTCTCAAGCCCGCCCAAAAGGCCAAGAGCAGCATCAACAACCTGCGCAGCTGTCTGGCCGTTTGCCAGCACATACTCGCGCGTCAGCCCCGTAATACGAGGCAGCGTATCAGAGGTTTGGTCGGAGCATAAAAAAACCTCCCCATGGCTGTCCACAAGGCAGGCTGTCATCCAGCTGGAGCTGGGCTGCGGCCTGGCGCTCTTCAACCTGTATTTCGATAGTGTCGGGCAGTATGCGCTTCACGACTGCCCGGTAAATCCAGGGGTCCTCCTCAAGCAGGCGCATCGTTCTGGTCACATCGGCAAAAAGTATATTGCGCCCCGGCGCGATGCCGGCGCGTTCGGCTATCCTGTCGCAGTCAATCAGGTTGCAGCCGCTTGTACGCATCGTTCGGATTGCCAGAAAATCTGCTGTCACAAGATAGAAGCATGTGCCGGCAACCAGCACCGCAGGCAGCAGAACGGGCAGAACCAGCCGCAGCAGCAGTGTTCCGCCGGCGGCAAATCTTCCCGCCTGTTCCTGGCGGCGGGTCCGCTGCTGCAGGACGCCTGCGGAGGTCTTTCTGCTTTTTCGGTTGAAACATGCTCATACTCATACAGATCTCTCGTCTATCGTGATGCCCGCTTATGCAGCCGGGCACTCCATAAAATCCGCTCCACAAGCCTTTCAAAGTCAATGCCGGCATGGCCTGCGGCCTTGGGCAGGAGGCTTGTCTCGGTCATGCCCGGTATGGTGTTTATTTCAAGAATAAAGGGCCTGCCATCCGGTGTCAGGAGAAAATCAACCCGCGCCGCACCGCTGCAGCCAAGCACCGCATAGGTCTCCCGGGCAAGCTTTTGTATCTGCAGGGTAAGCTCCTGCCCCTATTTCAGGCGCGACAACATACCTGGTCGTTCCCTGGCTGTGGTACTTGGCTTCAAAATCATAAAAACCGTCCTTGGCAACGATCTCGACCAGAGGCAGCGGCTCGCCCGTTCAGCACCGCCGCTGTCAGTTCCCGTCCCTTGACAAATTCTTCAATCAGTATCTCGCGGTCATACTGCGCTGCCAGACTGACCGCCTTGCCTATGTGCGCGGCATCCCTGACTATGCTGATGCCGATGGTTGACCCCTCTTCCGGAGGCTTGACGACAAACGGAAGGGGCAGGCTGATTGATGTGGCTGCACGCTCAACATCTCCGTCTTCGGCAAACACGACCTGAAAGGCAGGCGTCGGCAGGCCATGATAGGCCAGCATCTTTTTTGGTAGCCACCTTATTGATGGAAACAGCACTTGCCAGCACTCCCGATCCGGTATAGGCAATTCCCAGAAGTTCCAGAAGGCCCTGAACCGTGCCATCCTCCCCGAGGGCGCCATGCAGGGCGATATAGGCAACATCAATCCGGTTTGTTTTCAGACTTTCGGCAATATTTCTGTCCGCATCGAGAGCCACAGCAGTATAGCCCTGCTCCCTGCAGGGCATGCAGAATGGCGCCGCCTGTCTTGAGGGATATGTCCCGCTCCGATGACATGCCGCCCATCAAAACGGCAATCCGCTTTTTTAAAAACTGCGCTCTTAATTCTTCATCGGTATTTTTAGCCATTTCCTTAATCCTGAATCATGCACAAGCGATATTATCTATTGGCTGCCGCCAGCCCCTTCAGTATCACCTCGCCCGACTTCCATACATCACCGGCCCCGAGAGTCAGCAGAACATCGCCCTGCTGCAGAAAATCCGCAAGAAAAGCCTCGGCGGTTTTAAAGTCCGGAATATATTTCACATCCTTATGGCCGTATTCCTTCAGGCTTTCGCAAAACCTGAGCGATGTGACATCAGGCAGGGGCGCCTCGCCTGCGGGATAAATATCTGCCACAACAAGCACATCGGCATCGTAAAATGCCGTCATAAATTCATTGAAAAGATGAAAGGTGCGTGAATAGCGGTGCGGCTGAAACAGCACAACGATCCGGCCCGGCGCAATCTGCCGTACGGCCTTGAGCGTCATCTTGATTTCGGTGGGATGATGTCCGTAATCGTCGATCCAGGTGATGCCGTTCTTTTTTCCGCGCAGCTGCAGGCGGCGCTGTATGCCCTTAAAATCGGCAAGGCCCTTCCTGATGGCCTTGAACTCAAGGCCCAGCTCAAGCCCCACGCCGATAGCGGCAAGTGAGTTGCAGACATTATGCATACCGGGAATACCGAGCTTGACCGTTCCGAGCTTCTTTTCATGCCGGTAGACCGAGTACGTGGTCATGTGCCCTTCGAGCCTGATATCGCGGGCCTGCAAATCGGCCTGCGTGGCGCGTCCATAGGTCAGCACCCGCTTTTTAATGCGGGGTATGATGCTTTGAATATTCTCGTCATCCAGGCATATGATATTGACGCCGTAGAAGGGCACCTTGTTGAGAAATGTTACAAAGGCCTCTTTGATTGCATCGATATCGGGGTAAAAATCCATGTGCTCCCGGTCGATATTGGTGACCACGGCAATGGTCGGCGGCAGATTGAGAAATGAGCCGTCGCTTTCATCGGCCTCGGCCACAAGAAATTCTCCGGAGCCGAGCACTGCATTGGTATTGGTCTTGATCAGCCTTCCTCCCACGACAACCGTCGGATTGACGCCGCCCGCCTCAAGCACCGCAGCCACAAGCGAGGTGGTGGTGGTTTTGCCATGGGCCCCGGCCACGGCTATGCCGTACTTCAGGCGCATGAGCTCGCCGAGCATCTCGGCACGGGGAATCACCTGTATGCCCCGCTCCTGGGCGGATTCCACCTCGGGATTGCCTTTTTTTATGGCTGATGAAATGACCACGACATCGGCGTCGGTAAGGTGTTTTTTTTCATGGCCGTAGCAGATGCGCGCGCCGCAGGCAGCCAGGCGCTCGGTACTCTCAGACCTGCGGGCATCCGAACCGCTCACCCGGTACCCCAGATTCAGCAGCAGCTCGGCAATGCCGCTCATGCCGATGCCGCCGATGCCAACAAAATGAATATGCTGATTTTTTTTATACATAGTCAGCCTTTCCCGCGCAGCCGTTTCTGGCTGCGTCCGTAAAAAATCACACCGGTCCTGACAAACAGGGCCTCCATGGACACGATGCACTGAATAAGCGCAGGGCGCTTGCGCAGCTGATAGCGCAGCGTCATGATTCTGTTGAGAATAACATGATTCATGCTGTTGCGGGCATTAACGATATCCATGTCCTCCTCCCTTCTCCGCTGCCAGTCGGCAGCATTCCTCAACGACCTGTCCTGCCGCATCGGGCTGTGCAAGCAGGCGGGCACATGCTGCCATGCCGGCAACTTTTTTGCGGTCGGCATGTAGCGCAAGGACTGTCTGCGCCAGCGAACTGCCGGTGAGCTCGCCGGCAAGCAGCATGCACGCAGCGCCTTTGGCGACAAAAGCGCGCGCATTGTGTTCCTGATGATTATTGGCGGCATACGGATAGGGAATTAAAATCGACGGTTTGCCGCACAGTGCAAGCTCGGCAAGGGTCGAAGCCCCGGCGCGCGATACAACGATATGAGCCTGTGCATAGGCGCTGTACATATCATCGATAAATGGCGACACCATGGCAGTAAGCCCGTGTTTTTCATATCCCTCCGATACCATCCCGGCATCCATGGCGCCGGTCTGATGAATAAAGCGAATAGAGCCCCTGCTGCTCTCAAAAGCAGGGAGGGCTTCCATCATGGCTTCATTAATGGCATGGGCGCCCTGGCTGCCGCCGCAGATAAATACGCACAGGCGGCCGTCATCAGGCTCCGGAGCAGTACCCTGCTTCGACATGCGCACGGGCATTCCTGCAAAAACCGTTTTGCGGGCATTAAAAAAAGGCCTGCTTTCTTCATAGGAAATAAAAACCCTGTCGGCAATTGCGCCTAGAACGCGATTGGACAGACCGGGCATGCTGTTCTGCTCATGAATTGCTGCGGGTATGCCCAGAGCTTTTGCAGCGGCAATGCCGGGAAATGAAATATACCCTCCAAGGCCAAGCACCAGATCGGCTCTGTGCCTGCGCAGGCAGGCAGCGGCTCGCAGAAAGGCCCGCGGCAGCGCTAGAACTGCACCGAGCTTCTGCACCGGGCCTTTACCCTTAAAGCCTCTCACCGGGACAGTCTCAAGCGCTAATCCCAGTTTCGGGAGAACGCGAGACTCAAGGCCTTTTTCCGTACCAAGAAACAGTATCTGCGCACCTGAATCGCGGCGCAGAAATTCCTGCGCAATCGCCACCCCCGGAAAAAGATGGCCGCCTGTTCCGCCGCCTGCGATTACGATATTCATGCTTTCCCCATAAAATGGCACTGCCCTGATATGCTCAGCAGTATGCCCATGCAGCTCATATCGACAAGCAGCGCGGTTCCGCCGTAGCTGATAAACGGCAGGGGCATGCCCTTCGTGGGCAGCAGGCCCATCACCACGCCCATATTGATGATCGTCTGCAGGCCGATGAGCACGATAATGCCCAGCGCAAGGTATGTGCCGAACAGATCATAGGAATTCATGGCGATCTTGATGCCGCATGCCACAATGGTTACGAAAAGACCGATAACAAACACAACGCCGACAAACCCCATTTCCTCGCCGATAACGGCAAGAATGAAATCCGTATGCGGTTCGGGCAGGTACAGCAGCTTTTGAGTGCCCCTGCCGATGCCTGCGCCGAAAATACCTCCGGAGCCGAAGGCAAGAAACGACTGCACTATTTGAAATCCCGCTCCGGTCGGGTCCTTCCATGGATTCAAAAAAGTAACCAGCCGCTCCATGCGATAGCCCTTGGCGGCGATCAGGAGCGCACCTGCAACAAGACCCGACGGCCCCAAGGCCGAGCATGAAGCGTTTTTTTATTCCGGCGGCAAAAAGCATGACTAACAGAATGGATAGAATCATCATGCAGGTGCCGAAATCAGGCTGAACGATAATAAGCAGGCACAGCGGCATAACAAGCAGCAGATGCGGAAGAATCCCTATTGAGAATTCCTTGATGCGTTCGTTCTCTTTTTTAGCCAGGCAGTAGGCCAGAAGAATAACAACCGACAGCTTGGCCAGTTCCGCGGGCTGAAATGAAAAGAAACCCAGAGACAGCCATCGAACAGCACCGCCCGCCTTCACGCCGATGCCGGGTATGAGAACAAGCACCAGCAGCCCGAGCGTCAAGGCCCAGAGAGGATAGGCGCAGCGCTTTAAAAAGCTGTAGGGCACGCGCATCATGATCAGCATGCAGCCGATGCCGCACAGGCCGAACAGGGCCTGCTTCTTAAGAAAGTACATGCCGTCATGATACCGTTCTGCGGCGATAATCGAGCTCGCGCTGTAGATCATCATGATACCCAGGCCAACGAGAATAACCGGGACAAAAAGAATAATGCTCTGCGTCAGGCTCCTGTTATACATATGGCATTCATCCCTTCAGCTTTTTTACACTGTCAACGAAACACTGGCCGCGATGGGCATAGCTTTTAAACATATCGAAGCTTGCGCAGGCAGGCGAAAAAAGCACCGTATCGCCCGGGCATGCACGGGCGAAGGCTTCGGCCACGGCTTTTCCCAGAGAATCGGCAATGATCGTTGGCACGACATGGCCGAGCTCCGCCGCTATCCGCTCTCTGGCCTCGCCAAGCACTACCAGGGCCTTGCCTTTGCCCGCAAGCAATGCCTCCAAAGGACGATAGCTGCCGCCCTTTGTCCTTGCCTCCGGCAATGAGGATGATGGGCCCCTCAAGGCTCTCAAGTGATTTGACGACAGCGCCGACATTGGTGCCCTTGGAGTCGTTGAAAAATTTGACGCCCCGTATCTCGTCAACGAATTCCATGCGGTGCGGAAGTCCGGTAAAAGAAATCAGCGTATCACCGATCACCTCTGCGGAAAGGCCGCACAGGAAGCCCACCGACCCGGCAGCCAGCATATTCTCAATATTGTGCGCGCCCCGCAGCTGTGCGCCTGAGGCGTCAAGCGTGAGACGGCGCCCGTCGCTGCGGCGGGCAAAATTGAACAGGCCGTCATGCCAGGCGCCGTTTTCAGTGCGCTGAGCGGCGCTGAAATAAAAAACTTCCGCCTTGATGGACGGAGCCAGGGCCAGTACAGCGGGGTCGTCGGCGCTGATCACGGCCACATCGCTGCTTTGCTGATTCATGAAAATGCGGGCCTTTGCCCTGCAGTATTCGTCAAATGACGAATGGCGGTCGAGATGATCATCGGTCACATTCAGAAGCACGCTGATAAAGGGCCTGAAATGCCTGATTGCCTCAAGCTGAAAGCTGCTGATTTCGGCCACGATATAGTCAAGTGTTTCGCTCTGCATGCAGCACTCGATAAGCGGCGTGCCGATATTGCCGCCGACAAAAACCCGCTTGCCTGCGGACTCAAGCAATGCGCCGATAAGCGATGTCGTCGTGGTCTTGCCATTCGTGCCGGTGACGGCGATGAGCGGCGCGCGCAAAAAACGCCAGGCCAGCTCGATTTCGCTTATCACCTCGATGCCGCGTGCCTGCGCCTCGATGACGGGCCTGATCATCATGGAGACGCCGGGGCTTATGACCACAAGGTCATGGCGTACAAACGTTTCAACCGAGTGGCCGCCTGCTTCGACAGCCATGCCCTGATCAAGCAGGTCGCCGGGCACATCAAACTTTTTCTGCATATCATTGAGCGTCACGAGGGCGCCCTTCCCGAGGCAGAAACGCGCGCTTGAAATGCCTGTTCTGCCGGAACCGACAACGAGAACTTTTTTACCCTGAAGATCCATGCCTACCTCAACTTCAATGTGCTCATCGCCAGCAGTGCGAATATGACCCCGACGATCCAGAACCGCACGATCACTTTTGACTCGGCCCAGCCCAGCAGCTCGAAATGGTGATGAATGGGCGCCATTTTAAATATCCTTTTCTTGCGCAATTTATAGGACCCCACCTGCAGAATCACCGACAGGGCCTCCACCACAAACACGCCGCCGACGACGGCAAGCAGCACTTCATGCTTGGTGATGATGGCCACGGCGCCGAGAGAGCCGCCGAGTGCAAGGGAACCGACATCGCCCATAAATATCTGCGCCGGATGGCTGTTGTACCAGAGAAAGCCCATGCTGGCGCCAACCATGGCCCCGCAAAAAATCGTCAGCTCACCGGCGCCCCTGACTAAGGTGATCTTGAGATAGTCGGCAATGACTGCATTGCCGGTTATATAGGAAAAAATCATGTACGTTACCGATACGATAAGGACAAGCCCTATGGCAAGCCCGTCGAGGCCGTCGGTCAGGTTAACGGCATTGGAAGACCCGACCAGAACAAAAATAATGAAAGGCCCGTACAGCAGCCCGAGATCGGGGAGCACCCGCTTGAAAAATGGAAGGCTCAAATGCGTATCGACGCCCGGCTGCATGCACAGATACGCTGCAACGGCTCCCGCCACGAGCAGCTGCAGGCCCGACTTCTGCCGCGCCGTTATGCCCTTTGAACTGCCGCCTGTTATCTTGCGCCAGTCATCCAGCAGGCCGATGGCCCCCATGCCGCCAAGCGTAGCCAGAACCACCCATATGTACTTGTTTGTCAGATCAGCCCATAAAAGTGTTGATATAATAATGGCCGACAGCACAAGAATACCGCCCCCTGTGGGCGTTCCGCCCTTTTTAAGATGGGTTGACGGGCCGTCCTGCCGCACAACCTGCCCGAATTTGCGCTCCTGAAGCTTCCGGATAAGCCATGGCCCCACCACGAGCGTTATTAAAAGAGCGGTCATGGCCGCATAGATAGTCCGGAATGTAATGTAGCGGAAAACGTTAAAAAACGTCACCACTTCATGCAGCGGATACAGCAGATGATACAGCATTGCACGGTTCCCTTATTTGAGTGACGGGCTCGCTTGCACGCCCTGCTCCACATACTCGAGTATTTTCTCCATCTTCATGCGCCGTGACCCCTTGAGAAGTATGACGTCATCAGGAGCAATAAATTCTCTGAGCCGGCCGGCAAGAGATTCAAGCGTGTCGCATATCTGCAGCGCGCGCATGCTCATGCCTGACTCTGCGTGCGCCGTCACGGACGCTCACGGCAAAATCTCCCGTAACGAAAACATGGTCGATATGCAGCTGCGCAACCGCGCGGCCTACCTCGCGGTGATAAAGCAGCCGTACCCTCACCAAGCTCCAGCATGTCTCCGAGCACGGCAATGGTGCGCCGTTTCGGAGCAAAACCCGCAAGCGCGGCAAGCGCGGCTTTTGTCGAAACGGGATTGGCATTGTATGCGTCATTTATAAAGGTGCAGCCTGCTATGCGCACGGTTTCCATCCTTCCGGGTACGCCCCTGAATGCTTCAAGGCCTGCCTGAATATCCTCAGGGCCGATGCCGAGGCCCGTAGCTATGCTCGCAGCGGCAAGGGCATTTATAACAAACTGCCCGCCCGGAACATGGAGCCGGACAGGCACTGTCCGGTCCATAACATGAAGGTCGAACTGCGTACCGAAGCAATCAGCATCCTGTATTGCCCCGGCATGCACCTGACCGTGCATGCTGCCGTAGAGCATCTGGCGCGCCTGCGTGTTCCTGCCCATGGCCGCTACGCGCTGGTCATCTGTGTTGATGATGGCCAGATCCTGCGGCCCGAGACAGGCAAACAGCTCTTCCTTGGCCGCAGCCACCCTTTCAAGGGTTTTAAGCTGCTCGAGATGCGAAGGCCCCACATTGGTTATAATGCCTATGTCGGGATCGCAAATTCGGGAAAGCCGCGCTATCTCGCCGGGCTCGCTCATGCCAAGCTCGAGCACCGCGGCCTGATGTTTCCGGTCAAGCTGAAAGAGCGACAGCGGAAGCCCGATAAGATTGTTGAAATTGCCGGGGTTTTTCAGCGTCGGAAACACCCGCTCGACAATAAGGGCGGCCATCTCTTTGGTGCTTGTCTTGCCATTGCTGCCGGTAATGGCAACAACCTTCACATCAAAAAGGCTTCGCCAGAAAGCTGAAAGATCGCCGAGCGCGTGCAGCGGATCATCAACCTCTATAAGCGCAGAAGCCGGTGGCACTGCCGCAAGGGCCGCGCAGGCCGCATGCCCTTTTTTGACAAAACAGGCAGCGCCTGCGCCAAGAGCATCCGCAATATACTCATGCCCGTCGGCACGGCTGCCCGCAAGGGGAACAAACAAGCTGCCGGGCCCGGCCAGCCGCGAATCAATAATCACAGCGGTGACCGGCTGCTCGGCCCTTCCCTGAAGGAGCCTGCCCTGTGTTGCCGCAAGTATCTGCTGAAGTGTCAGTTCCATATCGTTCTCTCCGCGCCTCTCAGGCTCAGGCTCCGAGTATCCGGCGCGCTTCCTCGCGATCGTCAAAATGAAGCTTTGTGCTGCCGATCTGCTGATAGTCCTCATGGCCCTTGCCGGCAATAAGCACCACGTCGCCTGCGCGGGCCATGCCAAGAGCTTTTTCAATTGCCGCACGCCGGTCTGCAATGACGCAGTAGCCCCTGTCCGGCTGCACCGCTGAGTCAAAACGCTCAAGGCCCAGGGCTGCAATGCCCTGCTCGATCTGGCTGATAATGAAGCCTGGTTCCTCGCTGCGCGGATTATCGGATGTGACGATCACAAGCGTGCTCAGCCGGGCGGCCACGCTGCCCATGACCGGCCGCTTCTCCCGGTCACGGTCCCCGCCGCAGCCGAAAACGGTAATGATGCGTCCGGCGCCGGCGGCCCGCAGCGTTTCAAGCACATTTTCAAGGGCGTCGCCCGTATGGGCATAATCAACAAAAACCAGAAGTCCGCGGTTGTTTGCAATCCGCTCCATCCTTCCGGGGGCGCCGGGCATGGCTGCAATGCCTGTGCGTATTGCCCCGGCTGGTATTCCCATCGCCGATGCCGTTGCTACCGCGCCAAGGATATTGGCAAGATTATACCTGCCTATCAGGCTGGATGTTATCTCTATGCTTCCCTGCGGCGTTGCAATCCCGGCGGTGATGCCGTCAAGCGTGACAGAGCTTTCATGCGCATGCACATCACCCTGCGAAAAACCGAAGGTCAGAGCACTGCAGGGGGTAACCTTGCAAAGTTCAGGGCCCAGGGGATCATCGATATTGATGACGGCTCTCTTATTGTGCTTGCATGATGCGGACAAAAGCTCTGTAAAGAGCATCTGCTTGCTGCGAAAATAGTCATCCATGGTCAGGTGATAATCAAGATGCTCGGGCGTGAGATTGGTGAACAGGGCGGCATCGAAATGGCACTGCCCGGCGCGGCCCTGTTTCAGGCCGTGTGACGACACCTCCATAACCGCCGCATCAACTCCGTCTGCCGCCATCCGGGAAAAAATCCGCTGGAGCTCAAGCTGGTCCGGCGTGGTCCGCTCTGCGGCAATGCGGGTGCCGCCCCAGCGATAGGAAACCGTGCTCACAAGCCCCGTATTCAGGCCCGCCGCCTGAAAAACAGCTTCAAGCAGATATGCCGACGTGGTCTTGCCGTTGGTGCCCGTAATGCCAACCAGCTTCATTTTGCGTGTAGGCTCTCCGTAAAACCGTGCGGCAAGGCGTCCGAGCGCGATGCGGGCATCGGGAACGACGATATTGATAATTCCCGGCTTCTCATACGGCTTTTCCGTAATAAAAACCCGGGCGCCCGAGCTCCAGGCCTCATCCAGCCAGGCATAACCGTCGGTTTTCGTGCCCGATAAAGCGACAAAAAGGCTTTCAGAGAAAGCCTTTCCGGAATGGGTCACAATAGCGGCTATATCGGCGTCCCGATCACCGCTGCACTGAAACTGATCTAAAGCTGTAATTAGTTCTTTAAGCTTCATCAAGCTTTGCCAGTTTGATAGGTTCTGTTCGAATCTCCTTGAGCAGGTCCGGGTCCTGAACCGGCGCAGGTTCAGGCGGCACATGAAGATAATTAAGCATGGCATTTGCCATACGGCTGAATGCCGGGGCTGCAATCTCCCCGCCGTATTTCATGCGCTGCGGTTCATCGACGAGCACGATGATGGCAAGCCGCGGATCATCGGCAGGCACGAATCCCGCAAATGAGGCTATGATTTTTGAATGCGAATACCCGCCCTGATCTATTTTCTGGGAGGTGCCGGTCTTGCCTGCAACGCTGTAGCCCTCAACCGCTGCCTTTGTGCCCGTACCACCCGGCGCAACAACCTGCTTGAGCATGTCGCGCATGATGCCGGCCGTCTTCTCTGAAATGACCCGGCGCTTCATGACAGGCGTGTTCTGCTTGACAACAGCGCCGGCGCCATCAACAATGCGCTTGACTATCTGGGGCTGCATAAGCATGCCGCCGTTTGCAATGGCGCTGTAGGCTGTCACCATCTGCAGGGGCGTTACGGTTATGCTTTGCCCGAATGAGATCGCGCTCTGCGTATGCTCGGAACAATTTTTCAGCGACGGCATGAACCCGCTCTGCTCCGCCGGCAGGCTGATGCCGGTTTCAGCCGTAAAGCCAAACCTGCGGATATACTGATACATCTGCTCTTTGCCGAGCTGTTTGCCGATTTTGCTTACGCCGATATTGCTGGAGCGCTTGATGATGCTTGCAACATCAAGCCAGCCGTAGGCATGCACATCGTGGATCACGCGTCTGGCCACGCGATACGAACCGTTCTCGCAAAAAAACATGTCCGAGGGCTTGACGATGCCCTCTTCCAGCGCCGATGCGACAAGAAATGTTTTAAATGTCGAACCGGGCTCATAAATATCTGACACAGCCCGGTTGCGCCATGATTCGCGCGCCGATTCGGAATATTGATTCGGATTGAACAGCGGGCATACGGCCGATGCCAGAATTTCGCCCGTCCACGGGTCCATAACGATTGCTGTTCCGCCTTTTGCCTCTGACAGCGATACGGCGGCCTGCAGCTCTTTTTCGGCGATATGCTGGATATTTTTATCAATAGATAGAAGCAGGTCATTGCCCTGCCGGCTCTGATCCGACGGCTGGAGCCCCTCAACAAAAACATGCCTGCCCTTTGCGTCACGGTCGGCAAACAGCTTGCGGGATTTTCCTTTGATGATGCGGTCATACTGGCGCTCAATTCCTTCAAGGCCCTGCGAATCGACTCCGACAAACCCGAGCACCTGTGCAGCAAGCTCCTTCTGCGGATAGAACCGCTGGCTTTCCTTGAGAAAGCCGACGCCATCAATCTTCAGGGCCCTGATCTTATCTGCCTGCGTCGGCGTCACCTTGCGCTGAAGCCAGACAAACGGCTTCGGGCTGACAAGATTACGGTAGACTGCCTTGGCCGGCAGCTCAAGAATCGGCGCAATCAGCTTTGCCGCACCCTTTGGGTCGCTCACAAGAGCCGGGCCGGGCGTACAGCGACTCGACATCAAGGCTGGCCGCCAGTTCCGCACCGTTTCTGTCATACACGGTTCCGCGGTACGGCATGAGTTCGACGCTGGTCATGTACTGGCTCTGAATAATCCCGGTCAGCTCGCCGGACTTCAGCACCTGGAGAAAATACGCGCGCAGGGCGGTCACGGCAAACAGCACCATAAAGCCCATGGCTATAAAGCGTATGTTTTTCGCTAGCTCGTTTCGTGATTTCATTTTTACCATGGCACGATCACCACCTGTGTTTTTCTGGGCAGGGTCATGCCCAGCTGGTTGACGTGCTATCGTCTCAAGGCGCGATGACGATTTGAGGGCCGCCCGCTCGACTTTCAGCTTTTTATTCTCCTGAACGAGCTCCTCATGCACTTTATGATCATCAGAAATACGATATCCGATTTCCAGCGAATAAATCCGCACCCAGAGAAATATGAAAAAAGCCAGCATGATTACTGCGCACATGCAGATAATGCAGGCCATATCCATGCGGGAAACATCAGTGTCACCGCCGCACATGCTGACGGGCAAGAACATTTGTGTGAATGAATTTTTCAGCCGAATGCCATAAAATTCTGCATAGTCAGTGCAGCCTTTCCGCGACTCGAAGCCGCGCGCTGCGCGAGCTCGGGTTGAGCCTTACTTCTTCATCCGCCGCATACACCGGCTTGCGGGTAAGCACCTTAAGCCGCTGCGTGCCGCCGCAGACACAAACAGGAAGGCCCGCGGGACAGCTGCATTTTTTCTCCCAGTCCCGGAATCTGTTTTTTACGATGCGGTCTTCGAGGGAATGAAACGAAATGGCCAGCAGGCGCCCGCCGGGGGTGAGCAGCTCCATTGCCTGATCAAGCCCTTCCTTGATCGCCTCAAGCTCATCATTGACAGCGATGCGGAGCGCCTGAAACGTACGGGTGGCCGGATGCAGTCTGTCGGGGTGGAACCTCACCGGAATCGCCCGAAAAACAGCGTCGGCAAGACCGGCCGTTGACAGATGGTCATTGCGGGCTACAGCATCTTTAACAGCACTGGCGATCCGCCGGGCGAAGCGCTCTTCTCCATAGACACGGATAATGTCTTCGAGCTCCTGCGCAGACAGCCTCTTCACAAGATCCAGTGCCGTCTGCGGCATGCTTGTGTCCATTCTCATATCCAGTGCTCCATCGTTTGAAAAACCGAACCCCCGTTGCGGGTCTTTCAGCTGCGGCGTTGAAACGCCGAAATCAAACACGATGCCACCGATTGCTGCAATGCCTTCCTGCGAAAGAAGCCCGCAAGATGCCTGAAGTTTCCGTGCAGGAGTGTAACTTTTTTTTCAAAGGGCTCAAGCGTTACGCGCGCCCGCTCAAGTGCATCCTGATCACAATCAATGCCGATCAGTCGCCGTATGCCCTCATAGCGCTCAAGAAGCCCCCGGCTGTGGCCGCCGCTGCCGAGTGTGGCATCCACGAATACTTCACCATCTCGACAGCAGGCATACTCCAGTATTTCCTCATAAAGAACAGGGACATGCCTTGCAGCCATCATGGTTACACGCCCAGATCATGTCTGAGCGAAAGAATTTCTTCAGTGCTGATCTCCGGATTTTCTTTATCATAGCGGCTGCTGTCCCATATCTCAAAATGATTGATCAGACCGATGATGGCTGCATCTTTTTCAAGTCCGGCATACTTCCGGAGACTCTGAGGCACAAGAATCCGGCCCTGCTTATCAAGAGGGCATTCCTGCACTCCGCCGAGGAAAAAACGCTTAAACCAGCGCTCATCATTTGTACGCAGAGACCTTGACTGTATCTTTTGTTCGATTTCCAACCAGTCCGTGGTAGGATATGCTCTCAGACAGTTATCAATATTGGTAAGCCAGAGGGTTGTTTCGTCCTTTTTGGCAAGATATTCCCGAAATTTCACGGGCAGCATGATTCGACCCTTGTCATCGATAGCAATATCGTTGCGCCCCCTGAACATTGAAAAGCCTCGCTAGATAGTGTAAATATAGGATTGAAAAACCAATTTTTACCACTTTCTACCACTTAAGTGAAGATATAGACTCCAGGAGATTCATTGTCAAGAAAAAAAAAGAAAAAAATGAAGCTTTTTCAATTGCTTCGAGAGGATAAAAAAACAGTAACCACAAAATATGGGATAATAAACCCTTAAGCCAATCAACATATTGTGGTTTTTGAATTAAAAACATATTAAAAATAATGTTGGATTTTCTTAATTTTTTTATTTAATCCACATAGATACATGTATTTTAAAAATCAGACGAAGCGGAAAAAATACGAATTTCCGCCAAAACAGCAGGTTGTTTTTGATGAACTTTGCGGATAAAGGCCTTGCAACATTTTCAGTGAAGTTATAATCTTGAATGCGGTTTTGTACATACATGCATCCAGGCTCATATGCGGACAATCAAATTCCCCTGTAAAATCAATATGATCATGCTGCTTATGCTCTCTTTCTGGGGAGCAGTTCCGGCAGGCCCCTGCCATGCCGGGCAGCAGTCATTCACCGTTCAGGTTATGTCCGGCTCCGATAAAGAGGCGGCTTCACGGTTTGCCGAAGAACTGACACGCAAGGGATTTGATGCCTACTTTTGCTGAACTTCCGGGAAAAGAAAAGCCTGTTTACAAGGTTCGTGTGGGCAATTTTACACAAAAAAAAGATGCGGCACAGCTTTATGAAGCCTTGCGGAAGCAGGGCATTGAAGGCTGGATAACGCAGGTTCTTGAGCAGCCTGCGCAGGAACACGATGCGGAAAAGACCCCGCCGGTACAGCCACAGCCCCCTGAGGCTGCAGCAGAGCAGCAAGCTCAGGCTGAATCCGCCCCTGCTGCAGAAGAGAAGCCTTTTGTTCTGATCATACACCCTGTTCCGGCATTTGCAGAAGAGGAAACAGCAGCCTCAGCTTCTGTAAAAAAGGCTGATCAACCGGTTTTTCAACCCGCAAAAACCTATAAATATTTCAACCCCGGGGACAACACCATCCATATAACCACAAGCATTGAAACAGTCCCCGTGAACTACCGCAGACACATATGGGAAATCGCCATATACCCCGTTTATTTTAAAAGCCTCAACCTGCGGGACATAAGCATGAAGCTGGACATTGAAAGCGCAAACAGGGATGTGCTTCTTGAAGGCATCACCCAACCGGTTCAGGCGCCCTCGGTCCAGGCAATCCGCGATTTTGAAGCAGCACTTGAGTCAGCACCGCTGCGCGTCAAATATTATCCGCAGCGCACCGATCCTGACGGCACGCTGCACGGCAGCCTTTTCTTCAGAGACGGAGCATCCGTTGAAAGCGACATGGTCCGGAGAGCGCTGGCCGCATGTCCGGACGACAGTCTTCCGTGGTTTCAGCATAAAGCCTGCTCTGATACTTCCGGCGGGACACCAGGGCAAACACGCCCGTCTGCGGAACCAAAACAGTAAAGACCTCCATCACGCGGAGTGATGCCCCGGTCAGGCTGCGCGCGCACTGGCCGTTCCCTGCACATAAAACATGCGGCAGGGAATATGCTGCAGCGCCGTGAGCTGTGACTTGTGCATGCAAGAGAGCAATGAAGCAGCTATCCTGCTCTGCCGCTGCAGTGAAACTGTTTATAAAAAACTTTTTTTATGTTATGAAATGCCGATGAACACTATGCATGTTCGGCTCACAGCTCACGGGCCTTTTTGACAAACGAGGAGAAAAGTATTACATGAAAAAAATCGGATTCGGAACACGTCCATCTGAAGTAAAAAATCGGGGCAAAAACATAGATTTCGGAGACGCTCCAAGGGATGAACGGCCTGGCGGCTACGGCGGACGGATCTATACGCCCAGGAAGCCGCCCGGAAAAGCCAGGTCAACACTGACCTTCGGCAAAATACTGCTCCTGGCCGTTGCCTCCATGGTAATCGGCATACTCATAGGCGGCTTTCTTCTTTTTGACTTTTCATTCGACCTTGCCGTCGACAGCATGCAGATCATAACCGCAGGCGGCGAGACAGAGGTTAAAAACGGCAGCGCCGTCACCATTAAATACGCTGATGGGCTGAAATTAAAATCAATCCTCTACAAGGGCTTTTACCGATTTCTGCCCCCGAAAGACGTTCAGGTGTCGGTTGCCGGCATAAAGGATACGACCAATCGTTTTCTTGATGACCTGATCCCGCTTTTAAAACCCGAAGAGCGCATGAGCTATGACATCGTATTCACACGGGGCGGCACCGATCTGGGTAAAATCACCCTGAACCTTGACATGGGAGCCCAGGACTGGATACTGCGCGCCGATTCCCTTGAAAACAAGCGGCTGCAGGCCGAGTGCTATAAAAAAGCAGTGGCGCTCAATCCCGACTCGGACGATGCTCATAATGCATTGGGCAAGCTCTACGAGTCCGAACAGAAATTCAAGCAGGCCATACCTGAATATGAAGCAGTCCTGCGCATCAAGCCGGATAATATGCAGGCCATGCGTCAGCCTGCTCAGCCTGTACAAGAAAACCGGCATGGAGGATAAAACGCTCGACATGTATCAAAAGCTGGCCAAGGCCGATCCCAAACGGGCCGACGACTACATATCCCGGGCCGGGGCCATTGCCGAAAAACAGGGCTCGGATGAAAAAGCCCTCGCGATCTATCAGAATCTGCTCGATAAAAACTCCGGCAATATTGATGCCCGGCAGAAAATCATCAAGCTTTACGAAAAAAACAAAAAGTGGGACAAGGTGATCGAGCATGTCAAAGTGCTGCTCGATCTCGATTCGAAAAACGCCGACCTGTATCTGTATCTTTCCGATATCTGTTATAAAAAAAATGATTTCAACGGTGCGCTTGCGGCTGCTGAAAAAGCGCAGAAGCTGCGGCCCAATGACTCATCCGTCTTTGTGCAGCTTGCCGTACTGTCTGAAAAAGCCAAAAAAAACGATCAGGCAATTGACTATTATCAAAAGGCTGTGAAAACAAATCCAAAAAAAAATCCGACTTTATACAATAATCTCGGCATGCTTCTGGAAAAAAAAGGAGCCAGAAAAGAGGCCATACAGAACTATGAAATGGCTGCTGCGCTTGATTCAAAAAATATAGCATTTGCAAAGAATCTGGCTGATGCCTATGAGAAAGAGCAGCAGTGGAAAAAAGCGGCTGAGATCTATGAACGGATAGCCGTGCTTGGCAAGGGCGGCAAGGATTCGCTCGAGGCGACAGCGGTGCTCTGGTACAAAGCGGGCGACAAGGAGAAATCACTCGGCGCATATAAAAAACTTGTGGCTGCAGAGCCGAAAAAAATGCTGTGGCATCAGAAGCTCGCCTATCTCTATGAGGAAGTAAACAGAATCGATGATGCCATGGGCGAGTATAAAGCCATTCTTGCGCTCGATCCGGCAAATGCCGAGGCCAAACAGAAGCGTGTCGAGCTGGCAAAGCGGAAGATAAAAAGCAAGGGGAAATAGCATCGGCACAGAAGCCGGCGGGGTGGACTACGAGGAGCCGCTTTTTTCCAAAAAACTCACCACGGCATCTATGGTCGCCTGGGGCGTTGAGGCGCCGGCGGTGATACAGACGGTTGCGGCGCCTTCAAACCATGCCAGATCAATATTATCTTTTGACTGAATCCAGTAGCTGCGCGGATTCAATTCACGGGCTATTTCATACAACCGCCTGGTATTGGCGCTTGACCGTGAGCCGATCACCAGCACAACATCACATCCTTTGGGCAGCGTTTTTATTTCCTGCTGCCGGGTAGTCGTTGCTTTGCAAATGGTATTGCAGACCTCGAACTCTTTAAAATGAGGCTGCAGCGCATCGACGATGGCCGCCACGTTTTCCGCCTTCTGCGTAGACTGCACGACCACGCCTGCCCGTTCAACACCCTTTAAATCTTCCCAGGGGATATGCTCTACCGAATCAATAATAGTGACGGGCACGTCAATCTGCCCCCGTATACCCTGCACCTCTTCATGATCACCGTCGCCGATGATGACAACTTGTAAGCCCCGCTTGTGAAAATCATCAACGATTGTATGAATCTCCTTGACCATGGGGCATGTGGCATCAACGATACTATAGCCGCGCCGCTGCGCATCCTCGACTATTTGCTTTGCTGCGCCATGGGCTCGAATAAGCAGCGTCTTGCCCCTGCCGTCGCCAAGTGTATCCACCTTTCTGACGCCCGCGGCCTCTACCTGGCGCACAACCTCATCGTTGTGAACAATATCACCCAGCATTTCCACCCTGATGCCCTGCCGGGCCGTGTCGAGGGCCGTTTTAATAGCCCGCCGCACGCCGAAACAAAAACCCGCTGACGGTGCAACTGTAATTTTCATGGAATGAATCCTTGAGTATATCCTTTTATAATTCCGCTTGTACTGCCATTCCAGCAGCTACATGTTCCCTGCAGGTTGAACATATGTCAGCTTATAACCCAGACAACACACCAGCACAAGAGCCCTTTAGCGCACATGCATGTACTGTTTAAAAAAATATATAGAGAAGCCGTAATCCTTTTTTAGCGAGACTCAAAAGAAAAGGCCCGATGCAGAGAGCATCGGGCCTTTTGCAGAAAGCGATTGACTGCTGGTGCAGTCAACATCAGGTTACAGGATGGCTTACTTCACCGTAATTTCTCCGCAGGCTTCCGCTTCAGGATCGCCGTAGGTAACGGTCACGGTATAGTCGCCCTTCTCAAGCTTGAACGGACGCACAAAGCCAAAACCGAATATTAACCTCTTGCCGATTTTAATATGGATGAGGTCATTGATGGCTTCCGTACCCCAATCGATAGAGATAGGCCGATCGAACTCAACATCGCTGTCCCTCTCAGCTATGATCACAAAGGCTGAAAACGGATTTACGAAAGCGAGCAGTTTAAAAATCGTCCCGGGAATGACCCTCAGGTTCTGTTCGCACTCGGGCGGCGGGGTATCATTATCACTCTTAATCGCCGGATACCAGGCCGATAGAGTTAAACAGCGTTTCTGCTGTAAACTGTGTGCTGTCATTGTCTTTTGTGAAATTAGCCGGTAAAATTTCAGCAAAAGGTGCTTACGTTATCGAAAGTCAGCGCCTTCAAACACAATGTAGGTGAGCTCGGCAATACCCAATTCCCCTGCAGTAACATTATCAACCTGTACGATTGTTACAGGTGTTGTACCACGGGTGCCGCTTGCCACGCAGGGAGCTGTTCTACCCTGGAACGTAACATTGTCTACCAGCGCCTGGGTAATCTCAACTTCCTGTACGCCGTTGGGTCCCGGAACTTTGTAGAATGGATTGTCAACGCATACGCAGTTGCCCGAGCCGGAGTAATTATCCGGGTCGCACTGTGCATACGGAGCAACATCCTCAAGGCAAAACTGCTGACCGGTTACATTGTCTAAGCACTGGCAGTTTGCTGCGGAGTCATTGTCGCACAGCGTAAAGGTCTCATTGTCTATGCTTGAATTGTCAAAACAGATATTTGTGGTTATGGTATTGTCATAGGTGAAATCCCATGTCCCAACCCAGTCCGCGCATTCGGCTTGATTAGCCGGGGGAGGCGTGCAGGTTGAATGGCAGGTAATACAAGAGGATGATGCCGCCTGATGAGCTACCACCAGGTTGCATGCGCCCACATCACCAGTGGGGTGGCATACGATACAGGTAGATGATTTAACATTTTTACCGGGCACTGAACCCGGATGGCATGCACCGCAACTGCCCGTTACACCGCTGTGTGTTGTGTGACCAGCGCCTGAGCCGCCGGCAAAACCTGGATGGCATGCCAGGCAGCCGCCGTCCGGTGTGGATGTTACATTGTCATAAGCATAACCCTGCTGCGTCCCGGCAAAAAGCAGTGCCGCGAATAGCAGAACCCCTGTGAGTACTAGCTTTTTCATACCTTCTCCTCCAAAATGATTAATAAAAAAACCCAATAAAACAAAAAAAATATATATTTAAGCATCCATTTGAATGCATTATTTGGAATATAGTTAATAAATTTAGCCAGTGTTGTACGAATTGTCAACTGCTTTTTTTATTATTTTTTTATTCGTTATTATAAGAAATTACTCTCAAAAAGGGTCGACAGCCCTGAAGATTTACACATGCCCGCTATGCCATTTCGCACTCAGCGGAGAAGCTTTGACTCATCGTACCGTTTTCTCATGCCGGATAAAACAATGCATGCACAAGCGGGGTCAGGATACTGCTTTTGCAGCAACCCTGAATCAACCGGCTAATTTTATCCGGGTCAACTCATCCGAGCAGCATTTCTGCTTTTTTACTATCAGTAACACTTTTAGGCTTATAAGGTTTCGAAATTTTTTTGCAGTTTTGATGCTGCCGTACGCAGATGCAAACAAAAAATGCATTTGGTTTTCTTAAACCAGCAGACAACTCTGCACTTCATCGGCTGTATTAGAAAAATCTTGAGCAGATTTTGTAAAAAATAACCAGATGGCTAATCGTAGTGGGCGCCCGCAACCTTCACAGCCTGTTATTGCTCGTGCCTGTCATACTAAAAAAAAGAAGCGCACAGTCATAATCCGCGCGCTTCTTGATTTTTGGTAGCGGGGGTTGGATTCGAACCAACGACCTTCGGGTTATGAGCCCGACGAGCTACCAAACTGCTCCACCCCGCATCATTTGTAAATTATTAAAAGAAGTATATAGAAAAACACCTGCAAGTCAAGCCTTTTAAATCACCGGCATCTCTTTTGCCGCTTTATTGCCGCTGCACTTCGTCAACACCCAGCACCAGCCGCACTTTTTCAACCACGTCCGGCGGCACGGGCTGAATCTTCACATCGCGGTTTACAAAGGCCAGCACGGTATAACCGCGGGCAAGAAGAACGCGGGGCTCTTTTCTGTAGATAGCATGCTCTATCCGTATACTTGCCTTTTTCAAAGCGCCTATGACGGTCTCTATAAGCAGTGCATCATCATAGCGAACCGATTTAATATAATTGCAGTGAGCTTCCGTAACAGGCGTATAGATGCCCCTGTCGGAGATATCGCGGTAGGCAAGGCCAAGGGATCTGAAAAGCTCGGTTCTGCCCCGCTCGAACAGAGTCAGATAATTTGCGTAATACATGACGTCAAAAGGATCACAGTCGGCATAGATGACCCGGTACTCAGTAACAAAAGGCTTCATTAAGCAACACCCCTGATAAACTGGTTCATAAGCCGTGCGCCTTCATCAACCACAACCCCTGCCGCCCGGGCATCTTTCTCGCAATAGCCCCGCTGCCGGGAGGTTTCAGTGCCGCGGTTTGCCGAATCATACAGGATAAACGGAACCGGGTCCGATGCATGGGTTTTTGTGCACAGGGGAGTCGGATGGTCGGGCAGTATCAAAACCTTAAAATCCCTGTACAGCTTCTCAAGACCCTCGATCATGGGCCGGACAATTCGGCTGTCGAAGTCCTCAATGGCCTGCAGCTTTTCACTGAAGCTGCCCTTGTGCGAGGCTTCATCAGGCGCCTCCACATGCACATAGACAAAATCGCCCGATTCCAGGGCCTGCAGAGCAGCCGTAACCTTGCCCTCGTAATTGGTGTCGAGATAGCCCGTGGCGCCGGGCACATCTATGGATGCGAGGCCGGCGCAGATGCCAAGACCCTTGACAAGGTCAACCGCCGAAATGACGCTGCCGGAAATACCGTGCAGGTCGACAAAATGAGGAATCTTCAGAGCCCTGCCCTGCCCCCACAGCCAGATTGAGCTCACGGGCTTGTCTCCACGCGCTGCTCTGTGTTTATTGATGTCCAAACCGGGAAGAACTGACCGGCTCTGCGTCCATGAGCTGCCTCACCCGCTCGGCGCCCTCACCGCGGGGCAGATAGTCGTCAATTCTTCTGCCTGATATATCATGGGGCGGCGTGGTCTTAAGCTTGTCCGTGCCGTTTTTCCAGACCATCAGATGACGGTAGCTCACGCCGGGATAAAAAGTTATATCGGGGCTGTCGAGAGTCTTTTTAAGACCTGCTATGATTTCGGCGGCTTCGGCAGTTGCTATATGCCCGGCGCTGTAGTCATCCATAAAGAGCCCGCCGTCTTGCTCGGCAAGGGTGACAAGATTGCAGCGGAAAGCGATATCCGTGTCGGCAAGCGCAACGCCGATGCTTGCTGCCTCGATGGAAGCGCGGCCCGAATAATACTTCCGCGGATCATAGCCCATGGCTGCAAGATTTGCCACATCGCTGCCGGGCTCCATGCCCTCGGGAATGGTGTGCACAAGCCCTAAAATGCCCTTCTGCGCAAGCATGTCCATGCAGGGTGTTGCGGCAAGCTCAAGCGGGGTTTTGCCGCCTTTTTCTTCAATGGGATAGTCAGCCATGCCGTCGCCGATAAGAACCACGTATTTCATAGGCACCTCTTAGTATATATAAAACGATGCAGCATACTACTTGAAGCCGTGCCCTTTTGTCAACACTGCGACAGAAGTTTGAGCGCAGCCAGCGCCACCGCTTCCGGCTCCGGCCAGAGCCACTGCCCCGCGGCTTCAAGGCGCCGCACAGTGATGACCGATGTTCCACGCGGCCCCCAGACAGCAGGATCGGTAGGGCCGAAAACGGCAACCGTCGGTATGCCCAGAGCTGCAGCCATATGCGTGATGCCGGAATCATTACCGATAAAAAAAGCACACCGCTGACAGAAGCGCGGCAACAAGAGGCAGATCAAGATTTGTCAGTAGTGCGTGGGGCAGACCGGCAAGGCCTGCCTGCAGCTCAACAGATGCTTTCTTATCGGCCGGCCCTTGAACTATTAAAAACCCCGCATGTATTTCTTCATGCAGCCGGTGCATGACAGACACAAATGACTCGGGAGGCCAGCACTTATGCCGCCCTCCGCTGCCGGCATGCACCGCTATAAGCCGCCCCGGCTCTGGATCAAAAGCATTGGCCCGCAGAAATGCGCCTGCCCGGCTGCGCTCGGCAGGGCTTACCTGCAGCAGCGGCAGGCAACCGGCAGGCGTAAGGCCCAGGGCGGCCAGCTGTGCCAGCTGATAATCGACCACATGCTGTGAACTATCTGGAAATGTTCTTATGTGAACTGCGGAGGGATGGCAGCGCTGCACATTTTCAAGAAAAGCGCTTTGCTCCTGCGCGCTGAAAATAAAAATCCGCTCAAACCGGCGCAGATACTGCCGCATCTGCGCTGATACATCTGCGAAATCTCCATACAGCGTGCTTGCAGGCGCCCAGTCGACAGAGCGGATGGTATCGGCAAAATTGCTGCCGGCCAGGGAAAGTATGGCCGGATAGCCGAGCATTTCGATAGCCAGTTCCGGAGCTGAGTTCTTAATCGTTTGCAGCGCCGGCAGGGAAAGGACAAAATCGCCTATAGCGCCCTGGTGGATGACAAGTATCTTTGCTGAAATCATGGCAGGCCGCTCAGCTTACCGTAGTGCTGGCGATGAAGCCTGCGCACTGCCGCGCGTTCGGCCCAGCATGGCATCAGCCGTCTTGTAGGCGAGGCAATAGATGATAAAGGCGCAGTTTGCCAGAAGCGGCGCGGGGAACAGGCTGCCGTCGGTGATCCAGAGATTATCAAGATCCCAGCACTTGCCGTTAAGATCGGTAACCGAGTTTGCGTGGTCGTTGCCCATGCGGCAGGTGCCCACCTTGTGCACCACGTCGATGCCGCCGGCATACATCTGCGCGGGATCAGCACCGGCATTGAGCATGATCGAGCGGGCATGAGCATACAGCCGCTGCAAGCCAGGCGCTCTCCTGCTGATTGGGCTCAAACGTCACCTTCGGAAGAGACAGGCCGTACTGGTTTTTGCGGGATACATGGGGCAGCACGCTGTTATCGGTAAACCCCTCATCAAAGCTTCGCACCAGGGGCGCTGAAATGACCAGGCGGCTGTACTGCCGCATAAGGCGCTTGAACGGCAGGCCGATGAGATTGACAAGATCTGCCGTTTCCATAACCTCGACCATGGCGCCCATATAGGTTGGAGGCGCCACCATGTTGAACTCGAGCATATAGCCTTTGTCATAGTTGGCGTACTGGTCATTGAGCTCGACGAGATTCCCCTGATAGGTGCGCACATCATCGCGCTTGAGAATCGAGTAGGTTGCGCGCATGAAATGGCCCCGCAGATTTTTGCCAACCTGGCCCGAGCTGTTGGCAAGAACCCTGCCGCGCCTGCCCGACCAGTTGAGCAGCATGGGCGTCATCATGGAGCCGGCTGCCAGAACGAACCGGTCGGCATGAAGCGTATGCTGCGTTACACGCTCTGTCAAACGGCCGGTTTTGACCCGCTTCAGATACGTGACGCTTTCTATTTGTGAGCCGCTGCAATTGGTGTTCAGGCGCACGGCAAGGCAGTTGTCGCGCACCGTGGCGCCAAACCAGCGCGCTTTCGGGAGTGTTATGGTCAGGGCATTTGACTTGGCATTGTACCGGCACCCGAGTATGCAGCACCTGCACTTGCGGCACCGGTCATGGTACACGCCGTATTCGAAATAGGGCTCCCGGTTATAGCCTGCCTGAATGGGCCCGAGCATGCCGCCGGAGGCCTCATGCATGAGCTTTGCATAATGGCTCAGCTCCTCCAGGGGCCAGCGCGACACATGGTAGCGCTGCTTGGCAAGGTCTATATAGGGCAGCAGCTGCTCATAGGTTATGGGCCACAGGCCGTAGTCGCGCGGAGTCGATTCTTCCAGCACGCCGGCATAAATGGTGGTGCCGCCGCCCGCGCACTCACCCATGTCGGTGCGCCAGTTGCGGCCTTCATACTGCTCATGCCAGAAAAGGCCGTCGTCGATGGTGCGCAGAAAGCTCTGCGTTGCCGCAAAATGGCTGTCCGATCCATACGTGATGTCGAGGTCCTTACCCGCTTCAAGAAAAACGACCTTTGCACCCGCCTCGGCAAGCTCAGCGCCCACGGTAGCGCCTCCGGCGCCGGCCCCGATTATGGCTACATCTGCATGATCGCTCACGTGCGAACCCCTTTCTTCAGGCGCACGGGAAAAACATAAGAATCGACATACCCCTCATTGGGCAGGCGGAATGTGCCTGCAGGATCATCCGGGTCATACCAGCCCATGGAGGTAAAAAGCGCTGTCTGCTCAGCAGGCGCATTATTTTCAAATGTGCCGATCATGGAAAGCGACAGCATGGCCGTCAGCAGATCCCGCAGCAGGGGCTTCTGCTGTTCACGCTCGCCCACCCACTGTTTTATGGCATCAAGCTGCTGCGCAGCCGTACAGGCTGTAAACTTTTTACCGGCAACTGTACGGGCATACCGGTTGAGCAGCATGGTCAAAAAAGCCTGCCCGGCAAAGCCGAGCGTATGCGGCGAGAACTTTGTCCGCCCCGTAATCCGAGCCCTTGAAATCGCCTTCGATCTCAGGGTCGGCGGGCACGAGCACGTCCACAGCCGCCGTCACCGCGGGCCATGGCCGCACCGTACCTTTTGCAGATGCCGGCGCAGCGCCTGCAAACATGTTGCACGACAGCTTCAGCTCTCGGCCCGATGCCGAATCCGCAACCAGGGCGGAAAAAAAAGCAGCCGTTGAATAGGTTATAAAATCTCGACGGTTCATTTTGTTGCTCCTGTTGAATCGACGACACCGTTGAGATGATCGCCCAGAGGCAGTATGCTGCGATCAGATGCAACCGTGCCCGGATGGCAGCTTGAGCAGTCTGCCGCCGTATTATTATCCGGGTCGGCAAGGCTGTGGCAGGCGCCGCACCGGGATGCTGTCCCGCTTGTGTCTGTCCAGACAGGTTCTTTATTGTCGCCGCCTTTGAGCGTTGCCCCGTGGCAATAAACATTTTTGCAGGTCGTTCCGTTCCAGACCGGCTGAGCGCCGCCTGCTTTTGCAAGACCGGAAAATACAACCTCGGCCCTGCCGTCGCCGTCGATATGACCTTCGGCCCAGTTCGACAGCGGCACCACGTGACAATTTGAACAAGCCACCTGGTGCACCGGTGTTGCGGCCATGCGCATGGCCTTATGGCTGCCGACGCCATCGAGCCCCTGCCCGCACTCGCCCTTTAAGATTCTGCGGAGGCGACGCACCCTGATTCCAGCCATGGCAGGAAGAGCAGCCGACTGCATAGTCAACAGTTCCGTTATTATGCAGATTTGTTTGCAGAAAAGTAAAACTGCTGTCGATTACCTGGCCGTGGCAGCGATAGCAGCGCGTGTTGAAGGGATGTTTGCCGTTGACGGGCGGAGCGCCGTGGCAGTCGTGTGCAGCCTGCAGGAACCGGCACAACAGGATAGCCGCAGTCATCAGCGGCTCCGCTTGCGGCATGCGAGGAGCCGCTGAGAAGCATGAGCATGCTGAGGATTCCTGGAAGTATCTTGCACATCATCATATAAACCATACTAACACCTGTTTATTTAAAAAGCACCAAATAGCCAATGGCGGATCAAACGTTTTCACCGGCGCGACAAAAGAAAGCATTTGATAAACACCTGTTTTTACAGTTATAAATAATAAGATTATATATAAAATAATCCAAGGGCATAGATGGAAGAATTATTGACACAGCTAAACACCTATCTGCAGGGAGCACCGCTTCTGGCTCTGCCGGCTGCGTTTCTCGCAGGCGTGCTCACCAGCTTCACGCCCTGCGTCTATCCGCTCATCCCGATCACCGTCGGCATCATCGGCGCCAAAAGCAGCCAGACGCGCAAGCGCGGGTTTCTGCTCTCCCTTACCTATGTGCTTGGCCTGTCGCTGATCTATGCTGTTCTCGGGGCCTTTGCCGCCCTTTCCGGCAAGCTGTTCGGCCAGATCAGCACGAATATGTGGACGTACCTGATCGTAGGCAACCTGTTTATCCTGTTCGGACTGTCCATGTTTGACGTATTTTCCCTTGAGCTTACGTTTTTGCAAAAATGGAGCCCATCGGCAAAGGGAACGGGCCTGCTCACGGCATTCATCTTCGGCGGCGTTTCAGCCCTGATCGCCGGGCCCTGCACCACGCCGGTGCTCGGCACGCTGCTGGCATTCGTTGCCTCCCGTCAGAACGTACTGCTGGGGTTCACCATGCTCTTTTTGTTTGCCTTCGGCATGGGGTTTCTGCTAATTATTGTCGGCACATTTACGGGCCTGCTCTCAACCCTCCCCCGGTCGGGCGCATGGATGATCACCATAAAAAAAGCTTTCGGCTTCCTGATGATCGGACTCGGGGAATACTTCATCCTGAAGGCAGGGCAATTAATGTTTTAAGGAGTTACAGCATGAAAAAAATCGTTTTAATCATCGCAGCAGTATCTCTCCTATGCTCGTATGTACCGTCAGCATACTGCGCCGGCCCGGCCAAGCCCGCAGTCGGCATCATGAAAGGCCAGCTTGCTCCCGACTTCACGCTCAAGGACATCGGCGGCAAGCAGGTATCCCTGTCATCGGAAAAAAACAATGTTGTCTGCCTGGTCTTCTGGGCCACCTGGTGCCCCTACTGCGTGCGGGAAATACCCCGCTACAAGGAGCTGCATGCAAAGTATGCTGCAAAGGGTCTTAAAATCCTTTCTATCAATATAGCTGCAAACGACCCCCTCCCTCGCGTTGAGGCTTTTCAGCAGAAAACGCAGCTGCCCTATCCCATACTCTACGATACTCTGCAGGAAGTAAGCCGCCTCTATTATGTGACCGGCGTGCCGGTAAGCGTCATTATCGACCGCAAGGGCATCATACAGCACCGGGGCTATCAGCTGCCGGACAATGCCGATCAACTGATCGCGCAGCTGCTGTAACCGCGTGCCATGCTGTCTATTGCCGTTGCAGACAGTACTCCTGACACTGCCTGCATACCCGGGAGGCTCTAACAGGGTTTTGAAAAAGTCCATAGGGGAAGGCTGTTCAAAAATGTTCAGATGCAAGGCGTGCGAAATCATGCGAAATGAGGCGTACTTTTTGTGCGCCGCAGTGAAGCATGATGAGCGCAACGCAGCAGATGGGCGTTTTTCAACAGCCTGCTAAAGCAGATGCCGCAGCATTCCGCCCGCCCGCCATTTCCCTACTGCCCCTGGTGCAGGGGCGATCTGAGTACATCTGACCCCCATCGGCAGGTGTGCTCAAGCTGCGGATTTATTCTCTACCACAGCTCAAGCCCCTGTATGGGAGCCATTCCGGTTGACGGCCAGGGCCGCGTGCTGCTTGCCCGCCGCGGCATTGAGCCTTTCTACGGCGACTGGAATACGATAGGCGGATTTCTCGGCTATCAGGAAGAACCGCTCGACGGGCTCAGGCGTGAGGTGCGGGAGGAGACCGGCGTTGACTGCAGCATACTGGACTGCATCACCATGGCTGCCGAGCAGTATGGCGAAGGAGGCGCAGGGCTCATGTGCTGTTATTTCACCGTTCGCCTGCTCTCGGACGACTTCAAACCCCAGGATGATGTCAGCGAACTCGCCTGGTTCAGCCTTGACAGCCTGCCGGACAATATCCCCTTTGCAAGCGACCGCCGGGCTTTGGCAGTGCTCAGGGAAAGACGCTCAGGCAAAAAATGAATGCTCACTGCCTTAAAGTACTGGAGTTCGAGCGCATACGGGAGTTCCTGGGATCATTCGCCGCATCACCCGGCGGCCGGGCTGCCTGCAAAAGCCTGATGCCGCAGACCGGCCGCGGCGCCGTCGTACAGCTGCTGCAGGAAACGACGGAAATGCGCGACGAGCAGGACCTGCACGGCCCCCTGCCCCTCAGCGGCATCCACAGCATACGCACGGCTGTCGAGCAGGCCCGGATGCAGAATTACTATCTCGATCCGCAGCGGCTCATCGAGATAAGCGACACGCTCGAAACCGCCGATACAATCAAAAATTATTTCTCGGGCCATGCCGGGACCAGGCCCCTGCTGCACGCCATCACAAGCCTGATTGCGCCCCTTGGCAGCATCACGCGGCGTATCCGCGCAAGCATTTCAGGCCAGGCAGAGCTGCTTGACAGCGCAAGCCCGGCCCTTGCTGACATCAGGATGCAGATAAAGAAACTGCGCTCCGGCATCATACGCACCCTTGAGCATATGCTGGTCGATGTCGATCTGGGCACGGCCATACAGGACGACTTCATAACCCTGCGCAATAACCGCTACGTGATACCGGTCCGCAGCGACAGCAAAAACAGCATACCCGGCGTCGTGCATGACCAGTCGCAGAGCAAAGCGACATTCTTTGTCGAACCCCTCTCCGTGGTCAATCAGAACAATGAACTGCAGGGGCTGCGTAAAGACGAATACTACGAGGAAATAAGAATTCTCACCGAGCTCACCGGCCTTATTAATGCCGGCGGCCCTGAAATATGCTCAAACCTCGACATCATCGAGCGCGTCGACCTCATACATGCCAAGGCTTTGTTTGCCCGGACCCTGCGGGCAACCTGTCCCGAAATCAACACGAATGGGGTCATCGGCCTTCGCGCCTGCAGGCATCCCATACTGCTCTCACGCTTTGTGGAAGACACCTCACCTGCAGCTGACGCTGACGGCAAACCGCAGGCGCCAACCGGAACCTGGGTGTTTGACCGCGACGCCGTGGTTCCCATCGACTGCCTGAAAAGCACAAAATCATCCACCCTCATCATCACCGGCGCCAATGCAGGAGGCAAAACCGTTGCCATGAAGACCATCGGGCTTTTCGTGCTTATGACACAGGCCGGCATGCACATACCGGTGGAGGCCCGCAGCACGATTGCCGTCTTTGACAGCGTTTTTGCCGACATCGGCGACGAGCAGAACATGGAAACAAGCCTCAGCACCTTCTCGTCCCACATGAGCCAGATACACGGCATAATTTCGCAGGTAACGCCTTCATCGCTGGTGCTGCTCGACGAGCTCGGGTCGGGCACCGACCCGTCGGAGGGCGGTGCGCTTGCCGTTGCGATTCTTGATTTCCTGCGCAAGCACGGCTGCACAACCATCGTAACGACACATCTCAACTATCATGAAAACCTATGCCTACAGCCGCGATGATGTCGAGAACGTATCTGTGGCATTCGACCCGGGCACGTTAAAGCCCAGCTACAGCCTGGTGTACGGCATGCCCGGCTTCAGCAATGCCATTGCGATTGCCCGCACCATCGGTATTCCGGAAGAAATTCTGCAGAGCGCGGGCGGCTATCTCGAAGGGGCCGACCGGCAGGTGGCTGAGCTGATCCATGGCCTTGAAAAAACCCAGAAAGAGCTCTCGGACAGCAAAGAGGTGCTGCGCACTGCCATTCGCCTGGCACAGAAATATCACAATGCCGCTGAAAGCCTCCATGACAGCATGCATGACCAGCGCGAGAAAATCCTTAAAAACTTTGAAGCAAAAGCACGCAGCCTGCTGCGGCAAAGCGAGGACGAGCTTATGAAAATCATCAAAGATCAGAAAAAACGCACCGTCATCCGCCCTGATGACGACTTCAGGCAGGATGATGCCGCACGCAGTGCGCTGACAGCTATTAAGAAAAAGCTGCACGATCAGTTCCCCAAAAAAGCCGGGCCGCATGAGCAGGTTGAGCACTATCTTGAAGCAGGCCAGACCGTGATGGTTGTGCACCTGAACAAGCAGGGAATTGTCATGAGCGCCGACAACGGGACAAAAAAAGCCGAAGTGGCCATCGGCACCATGCGTGTCAAAACCAGCTATAATGAGCTTGCCCCTGCTTCCGGGCCAGCCGGGCAGGCCAAAGGTGCAGCTCCGAAAAAAAGCCCGAAGACCGGGGCTTCAACCGCGGAGCCGGCATTTTCCCGCAAGGTAAATGTTATCGGCATGCGTGTCGAGGAGGCCCTGCCCGTGGTTGACAAGGGCATTGATACGGCGCTTCTTGAAGGCGCCGATACTGTTGAAATCATTCACGGCAGAGGCACGGGCCGTTTGATGGCGGCCATTCATGAGCATCTGAAAACCAATCCCTGTGTAGAAAGCTTTGCCCAGGGCACACAGGCCGAAGGCGGCATCAGGGCTAACCATTATCCAGATAAAGTAACCAGTAGCCAGAATTCAGAATAAAAGACATAGGGTCTTCAAAACAGGGTGGGCTGTGCCCACCATTAAATCGCAAAAACTTAGCGTGGTGACATCCGCTGTGGCGGAATGCCCACACTGACCATTGTTCAGATAAAACAAGGAGACTTTTCATGCAGGAAATAAGCCGTGAGGAAATAAACCGCATTCTTGAAACCGCACCAGACGGCATGCTCGGGCTGTGCGACAATGGCAAACCCTACTGCATACCCTTCGGGTTTGTCTGGACAAACGAGGCAATCTACCTGTCGATGTTCAAAACGGGCCGCAAATGGGACTGCCTGCAGCGCAGCCCGCAGGTTTGCTTCAGCCTTTACAGCTGGAACGAAGACCATACCCGCTGGTCATCGGTTATCATTGAGGGAGAACTCAGTGCCGTTGAAAATTTGTCTGAAATCGAGCTGATGATCAGGGCCAATATCGCCAAAATGGGGCTTGACCCTGAAACCTATCTTGCAAAGCGCATGGAGTATTACCGGACCAACCGGGATAATCCCAAAGGGCTGAAATGCTTCAAGATTAGACCCGCTTCGATACAGGGACGGTCAATGGCGACGCAGATTGGGAAATAATTGAGGGGGGAATAAAGAATTCAGAAGCCAGGAGTCAGAAGCTAGGAGTCAGTAGTCAGTAGTCAGTAGTCAGTAGCCAGTAGTCAGTAGTCAGTAGCCAGTAGCCAGTAGTCAGTAGTCAGTAGTCAGTAGTCAGTAGTCAGTAGTCAGTAGTCAGTAGTCAGTAGTCAGTAGTCAGTAGTCAGTAGCCAAGTAGTCAGTAGTCTAGTAGTCAGTAGCCAGTAGTCAGTGAGCAGTAGCTGCAGAGTCAGTAGCCAGTAGTCAGTAGTCAGTAGTCAGTAGCCAGTAGTCAGTATGTTGTAGAACCAAGACGTCTATTAAGGAGCCCTATGAAAATCCAGGTAAAAAAAGGCTATATTGCCGCTGAAAGATGCGAGGCAGTTGTGGCGGGCGTTTTTGAAGGCACAAAAAAACTTGCCGGTGCGGCAGCGGCTCTTGACTGGGCTGTGGGCGGTTTACTTGCCGGCATGCTCAAAAGCGGCGACTTTACCGGCAAGTTGAATAAAACAGCTGCTCTGTATCCCGATAAAAAGCTGCCCCTGAAACGCATCGTGCTGGTAGGGCTCGGCAAGGAAAAAGATTTCACCTGCGACAGACTCCGGGGCGCAGCAGCTGCGGCTGCCCGCGCCGTGCGTGACCTTGGCGTCACAGGCATGCTGCTGCCCCTTGACTTTGCCCCTGCGAAACTCAGTGCATACGACACAGCGCGTGCGCTCGTGGAAGGCCTGATTCTCGGGCTGTACCAGTTCAAAGAATATAAAACAAAAAACAATGGCAATGGAGGCAAGCCCCTCACGGCCTGCACGCTGCTGGCAGGCACTGCCGCCGGGCTCACGAGCGCAAAAAAAGGCGCCGCACATGCCGAAGCCGTATCGCGGGCGGTCTGCCTTGCCCGCGATCTTGTCAGCAGGCCGTCAAACACGGCAACGCCGGAGCATCTTGCCCGGGCCGCAAAAACGATTGCAGCTCTGCACGGCATCGCCTGCACGGTGCTGGACGGGCGGCAGGCGGAAAAACTCGGCATGGGCGCTTTCTTCTCAGTGGCCCGCGGCAGCGAAGAGCCTGCGCGCTTTATCGTCCTTGACTACAAGCCTCACACGAAAAAACCCGCACCGGCCGTCGTGCTCATCGGCAAAGCCATAACCTTCGACAGCGGCGGCATTTCCATAAAACCGGCGCAGGGCATGGAGGAAATGAAAACCGATATGGCAGGCGGAGCGGCAGTGCTCGGGGCCATGCAGGCGGCAGCGGCACTCAGGCTGCCGGTGCATGTCATAGGCATCATACCTGCCACGGAAAACATGCCCAGCGGCCATGCTCTCAAGCCCGGTGACATCATAAAGGCCATGTCAGGCAAAACCATAGAAATCATCACCACCGATGCCGAGGGCCGCCTCATCCTTGCCGACAGCCTTACCTATGCGCAGCGCTACAAGCCTGCGGCTATTATCGACCTGGCAACGCTGACCGGGGCGTGCATCATTGCCCTTGGGCATGCTGCATCAGGGCTGATGGGTACGGATGAGAAACTCATTAAAAAAATCCAGGCCGCTGCTGAGGCAACGGGCGAAAAAGTCTGGCCGCTGCCGCTGTATGAAGAGTACTCAGAGCAGCTGAAAAGTGATGTGGCGGATATTAAAAACACCGGCGGCAGGCCTGCAGGCGCAATAACGGCAGGATGCTTTTTAAAGGAATTCGCCGGCACTATCCCGTGGGCGCATATCGACATTGCCGGCACAGCCTGGGCTGCCAAGCCCCTGCCCTACATACCCAAGGGAGCCAGCGGTGTCGGCGTACGGCTGCTGGTGGAACTGCTTGAGCAGTGGGGTGATACCACCGGGGCATAGCTGTTTCAAAATAGGCACAAAGATGGGAGAGGTGTTTATGAAAGCAAAGCTGATTTTCATGTGTGCCTCAACAATCATTCTTGCAGTGACAATTGCCGGCTGCCGCTGGCAGCAACCGCAAAATTTCGAGCCGCGCACCTGGACTCAGGGAACCGAAGATATCAGCGAAACAGGCGCCACGCTCAACGGCGCTGTCAACCCGAACGGTTCAGCCACAACAGCCTGGTTTGAATGGGGAACCGACCCGGATCTCACTACATGTACCGAAACCCCTCACAGGTCTCTCGGAGCCGGCGCAGTAGGCATTAAAATCTCTGCCGGTCTCACCGGCCTGGCGCCCGACACAATCTACTACTACCGGGCAATCGGGACGAACCATGCGGGAACAAGTGAAGGGAAAACAGGGGCATTTTCCACACAATCTCCAGACAGGGCCAAGATAACCGTCACGACACTGATCGACCAGTCTCCCCCGCCGGCTGACGCCATGACGATCAGAAAAGCGCTTGAGAACATCGAATCCGGCGGCACGATAACCTTCGCACCAGCCCTCAACGGCGGAACAATCAACCTGCAGCTCATCGGTTCAACCACATCTTTACTTAAAGCAGAAGTATTCACTCTGGGCATGGGATGGGTATTTCAGGGATTCCAGCAAAGGAACTACGGCAATTCAGCCCTGTATGCAGAAAAACATGTAACTATCGATGCCTCAAGCCTGCCCGATGGCATAACGCTGCGCTGGGATGGTGGCGATGCCAGCAGAGCACGCGTGCTGGCAATCTACGGCAACCTGACCATGAAAAACGTCACCGTCACGTCGGGCTATGCCGTCAGTGAGCCGATCAGCGATGAAAACCAGCCCTATACCCTGGCGCGCGGCGGCGGCTTAGCGGTATGGGGAACTGCCGTGCTTGACCATTGCACGATATACGGCAATACAGTCCGGGGCGATGAAAACCCCAGCCGTGATCGAGGCGCCTTCGGCGGGGGCATCTATGCCGATATGCTCACCCTGAATGACTGCGTCGTCAGCGGCAACGCGGCCAAAGGATTCGGCGCAGCCGGTGGCGGTATTTATTCGGTATCAGGAGCAGACGGCTGGGGGCAGGGCTCAACGCTCACGGGATGTGCCGTCACCGGTAATCGCGTCACCGGCCAGCATGCCTATGGAGGTGGCGTTTACTCCGACGGCGGCGGCCCGGGAAACGCACAGACTCTGCAGGCAATAAACTGCACCATAGCCCGCAACATGGTGGAAGACAATCCCGGTATCGAGCAGGACGATCTGAACCGCTATTATTACCGCGGCGGCGGCATCTATATGTCGAACGGATTTCTTTCTGTTGAGGCATGCACCATAGCTGAAAATACGGTGACGGGCCACCCCCGCGTATTCAATAAACCCAATATGGGCGGTGGCGGCATTGCCGCTACGATCGGCAACGCCCATGTGGTTGAAAACATGCAGCTGCAGCATTCCATCATAGCCGGCAACACTGTTAATTCTTTCTCTAATGATGTGTATAGCGGCTCGCTGGTGCATTTCTACAGCTGGGGGTACAATCTGATCGGCACGCTGGACTTCAGCCAGATTCTCGTGCCCATTCCGGCGTGGAATTCTCTCAGCAGAAAGCACTGGCCCAAAATCGGAGATAGTGAAGGGATTGGCCCTGCCGATGTGCTGGACATGAACAGCATCATGCATCACAACACCATCATATCCGTCGGAGCAGATGCCGGGCAGCCGGCTGTGCTGTGGTACCAGCCAACAGGAAGCGCCGTCGATAAAATCCCTGTCAGTTTTTACGGAGTGAATTATTTGATAGCACAATACGAAGTTCCGGCTGAAAAAACAGATGACTTCCTGAACCATGCTCTTGCGAAAATACGTGCAAAATATGGCGATATTTTAGGCCATGATTTCGGGGAAGACTTTGGGGACATGTCCGGCACTACCTGGTATGGCCCGTCGGTTGAATGGCCGACCAATCCGCAAAATGCCGCCTGGATCCAGTTCTGGCGCAATCTTGACAGCTCCATCGGCGACAGGCTCGGCGATGTCAAGCTCGGCGATGATTTTTGGGGCTCCTTCAAAAGCGGGCCTCTGGGAGACAATGTTACAATAACCGTGGAAACAAGGAGAAAAAGCGCTCTGCGCATGAGCGCGAAAGATCAGCAGGGAAACTGGCGGCCGGCGGGTCTGAAGGCCGACATCGGAGCGATCGAGGCTGCGCCGTGACCGCGAGCAGGCAGGGACTTTCCGGCAGTGAGCATTCATGGCGCTCCTGCTGGTAAGCGCTGACGAGGGAAGCACGCCAACCCTGTTTTCAGGATTTTGACGGGCACACTTCGTGAGTCTCTATGAAGGGGAAAAGAAATTTTCCATGAGCACGTATTGCTCCGTAAGCCAGGCATGCAAAAAAAATCGTCGAATTACATTATCTACCTTCTCAATCACTTTTTCCTGTATTGCTGCGCGACTGAACCCCTTATCCTTCAAAACAGGCCCGCCCAGAGGGAAATGATACCAACAATATTTTCCAAACCTCACCATAGGCTCCGCCCTGGGTCAATCTTCCAACCAGGTATTCCAACCTGCAAGCATGAATTGATCGTCTTTCGAAAACCATCGCCTATGGCGATGGTTTCTCAAGAAGGCAACTCAAACACGCCGTGTTTTTTGCTTCCGCCCTTTCAGGGCGAAATCAAGCCACCCGCTATGCGGGTGGTTGTTGACTTTAAAATTCTTTTATTAATTTGCCGCGACCTTAACTTATTAAAAATCTTTTATTTTAAAAATTTATATAAAATAATACTAATTTCTTTTATGACTAATTTTCACTAAAAATACTTAATTTGTATTAGGTAATAAATGAGTATTAAACTAAGCATTGCGTGTTCTTTAAATGGCTGTAAAATATAATTTAAAAATCGTCTAACATTTTAAAACGGTCATATTTTTCATGGGAGGGTACAATGTTTAAACTATCTAAAGCGGTTGTTGTTGTTTTCAGCAGTAATTTTGATTGCTGAAGCAGCTGTGCAGGATGCTTATGCGCAGTCAACCGCCTATGTCTGGTCACCGGTTCCTTTAACGGAAGTAAATCCCGAAAACACCGACTTGCGCGGCATCTGGGGAATCGCTGATAGACAACAATACGGATATGTTTGTTGTCGGCCAGGCAGGAAAAATATTTCATTATTCAAATGGCGTATGGGTTCAGGAGACTACCGGAGAAACGCGCGACCTGAATGCTGTTTATGGATTCAGCGCTACAAGCGTTTTTGCAGTAGCAGATACCAACCGCGCCATCTATTACTATGCTGGCTCCTGGGCAAAGCGCTCAAGCGACAACCTGAATAACGGCCTTTATTCTGTCTGGGGGACCGATCCCTACAATTCTTTTGCCTCAGGCAAACTCAGTATTTTTTCCATATTTTTAAACTATTACTACAATGTCATCAACATCAATATGAGCAATTCTCCTAATATCGCACGAACGGACTCCAGCGGGATTAAAGGCGATCGTTTCGGCATCTGGGGCTCGGCTGAAAATGATGTCTACATGGTTGGCGCGCCTGCGGAAACCTGCTCAACCACCTCCTGCTCAGGACCGGCTTCCACTATTTCCCATTACAATGGCAGCAGCTGGTCGCCGGTTGCCACAGAAAATGCTTCCTCGACGCTGTATGCCATTTGGGGAACATCGGCCACTGATGTCTGGCCTGCCTGTTCGGGTTTAGCAACAGGGAGCGGCCCAGGCTCCGCTGGAGTCAGGATCAGAAAAACGAATTCTATTGGTTTCGCCTGTAGGGCAGGCAGCAGATGCCTGCAAGGAAGTCCTAACTCACATTTTCAATCCGCGATCAGAGTTCCTCATGGCAACACCTTCTTTGCAATCATGCTGGCGAGAGCGTTATAGCCGCCTTTGCCGTCGGGCTCGATGCGCTCGTGATAGTATAGAACGAACAAGTCAAGAAACGACTCGAGCAGTTCATTGGGGTTTAATAAAAAATCGGTATTGTGAGGACCATCGAAACGCTGCTGGTCGAGCGTATAGGTCTCGAAAAACAGAATGCCTCCTTTTTTAAGCCCGGCCTTTATACGCGGAACAAGGGCGCGCTCAAGAAAATAGAAGTTAAGAATGACGTCGAAATGATTTTCAGGAAACGGCCAGTCGATCATGTCTGCAGCCACAGCATCTATTGAGAGGCCTTTGTCACGGGCACACTCCTGCGCCAGTCCAACGGCAGCACTGGATCGGTCAACACCAGTTACGCTGTAGCCGCGCTGGGCAAGATAGATGCCGTTCTGGCCGGAGCCCATGGCAATATCAAGGGCCGTACCTCCAGCGCCAAGCATAGATGCATTCTCCTGCAGAAAAACTGCAGGCTGGGGAACATCCGCAAGGCTGCGCATGTGATACTTTTCTTCCCATGTCCGCTCATTGCTCATGCACACCTCTCATCAGTCATAAAAAAGGAGACCCGCAGGTCTCCCGTCTGTTGTCCTAATCACGGCTAAGGGCATAACGGCAGCGGCAACGGGGTGTCGCAGTCGGCCTTGTCACAGGCATCGCCTATGCCGTCATCATCCGAATCGGTCTGTGCTGGATTATAGACAGCGGGGCAATTATCCACGGTGTTTTTTATTTTGTCATAGTCGCAATCATTGTTGGTGCAGGTGATGCCGCTGCCGCATGACTCCGGTCGGGTCCAGGTGCTGCCATCCGGGCAGGTCCAGGTCTCGTCGGTATGGGCAATATATTTCCTGCTATCCACCATGTATTCCACACCGCCGGTCACCGCCTTCATGCTGTAACAAAAAGCTCCCGACGGGTCCCGAACAGTTACATCCTGGCCCTCCGCCGTCATTGTGGCGCCGCTGGTATACTGATACGTGACAGTCCCATTGTCGAAGAACCAGCACTCCTGACACTGCAGGTATTCGGCGCAGGGCAGGCCAAAATCCCCACACGGTATACATACAACTTTTGGCTTGCAGGCTGTTTGAGTCAGCATTGCCAAACACATCACGGCACATGCGGAAACAATAAAAAATAATTTTTTCTTCGCCAACATAGCACCCTCCCTTAAAAAATTTATGAAAATCCATACTCTCTTTGCTAGTATACTCAAAAAATGGGGCTAGTAAAAGTATTAATACCAGCAGATTATTTACAGATCGAGCAGGCTCTGCTCATAAGGGAAAGGGGACAGCGCCCTTTTCAGCACCCCGTGGACAAAGGATATGGCGATGCCGTAGTTGGTAATTGGAACATTGAGGCTTTGCGCATCGCCGATGCGCGCAAGCATTTCCTGGCGGTTTATCATGCACCCGCCGCAGCTGATGACCAAGGCGTACTGCGATATATCCTTATCCACCAGAGGCCCGGCATTGGTCTCAAAAATTATATTCTTGCCCGTGTAGCTGCGTATCCAGCGGGGCAGCTTTAACCGGCCGATATCATCGGCATGGGGTGATGGGTGCAGGCTTCGAGAATAAGCACCTTGTCGCCGTCCTGCAGGCTGTCGATCCGGCGCACGCCGCGCACGAATTCGGCCAGGTCGCCCTTCTGACGCGAAAAAAGTATGGAGAAGGTGGTAAATTTTACATCTCCGGAATATCGCCCGACGATCTTCAAAACAACCTGCGAATCGCATATCACCAGAGCGGGTTTTCTGTCAAGCCCCCGCAGCGCATACTCTATCTCGCGCTCCTTGGCAGTAACCGCCACAGCGTCATTGTCAAGAACATCCCGTATGACCTGCACCTGCGGCAGTATGAGCCGCCCCTTCGGGGCCCCAAGATCAATGGGGACGACAAGCAGCACGATATCGCCATGGCTTATCAAGATCGCCGACAATCGTTTCGCGCTCAACAAACAGCCTGCTGCCGGCCTCGATGATCAGCTTCTTTCGCCGCATCCATATTCTCAGCCGTGCGGCAGGAAATAGCGGCATACGGCACGCCAAGAGCTGCAACCTTCTCAATCTGCGCCGCGTCAGGCGGCAGCGCATCGCTTTTGTTGAAAAGACGCAACCACCGCCCTGCCCTGCCCGAGCAGTTCCCTGCACAGCGCCTCGTCATCTGCGTCAAAATCTTCAGCTGTCGTGACAAGTACGGCAAGATTAATCTTTCGGATGATCTGACGCGTGCGCTCCACGCGCAAAAGGCCGAGGTCGCCTGTATCGTCAAGGCCGGCCGTGTCATAGATATAGACCGGCCCGATGCCCGATATCTCCATGGTCTTGCCGACAGGGTCGGTCGTGGTGCCCGCACATCTGATACTATGGCGATACGTCTGCCCTGTCAGCGCATTGATAAGAGATGACTTGCCCACATTGCGCTTGCCGAAAATCCCTATGTGCAGCCTGTTGCCAACCGGTGTCGTATTCATTTTTTTATTCCCATCATGCTTATTTTCGGCAGACAGCAGGCTGGCGAATTTTTCATTGCCTCGCCCCTGTAAATAAACGCCCGCCAATGCCGATATATTTTTATTTAAGTCTTCCTGGGATTGCGTTGAATAAAAAGGATACTAAGCCAATACCGCCGCCGAGTCAAGAAACAGGAGTTATCCATGGAAAATGCCGAAGCAGGCCGGCCAGACACCGCCGAGTCGATCGATCTGAAAAAGCTCCGGCGTGACCACTACCCGAACATTGCTCTTACCCGCTTTCTCAATGTCGATTATGTGCATGCTAAAACCGGCGACGGCGGCGATATTTATGTGACCCGCCACGGTCTGCCGTTCATCAGGCCACATGGAGCCGGAAAACTGGTATACCGCCAAGTGGTTCAGGGCAAACCGGGAAAAGCTGGCCGGCACAAGCACCGTCTATAAGGTCACCACCAAACCCGTCGCCGGCAAATCGCTGGACATGGTCGTCAAGTGGTGCCGCATGGGCCAGGATGTGCCGCTGGAAACAAAAATTATCGAGGACGTGCTGCGGGCCGAGTTCAACAGCCCCTTCGAGGAATTTTCCCTGGTTGAGGAATTGCGCGCCAACAGCTATGGCCCGAGCGACATGAAAATACTGCTCCAGAAGCCCCTGGCCGTCTATGTGCCGCCCGAGCGGCTCCAGCTGTGGCAGACCGGCCGCTCCAGGGCCAAAATCATGAGTAAAATCGCCAAGCACCCGCGGCATGGAAATCGACATCCTGCGGCAGTATATCCTTATCTATAAATGGGTGCGGGGGCTGAACGCAGTGGCCGCTTTCGAGCTGGCGGGGTTGCCCGACGAGAAGCTGGCGGCATTCACGCGGCAGGTCATAAACGAGCTTCGGCTCAAGGGCTACCGCGTACTTGATCAGAAACCGGTCCACTTCATTATGCGTCCGCGGCCGGACGGCTCTCTCCCGAAAAGGCGCGACAGCCGCATACCCTATGCCCTTGTTGATTTCGAACTGCTTGAGCGCATGCCCGAGCATGAAGAGCAGGTAAGGCCATCGCGCCGCGGCAGCTACCTTGTGAAGCAGCGCGACCGCTTCCGGGACGATGTGCCAAAAAATGGCCCGCAGCACCTGCGGCCCAGTGATGTCATGGGCGTGGACTATGTGTATGGATTGACCGAGAGCACAAGCGGCCATCTCTGGGTGGCAGGGCATGACCCGGACCTGTTTGACTATTTTCAGCCCGAGCGCTGGCGCAGACCCCCCGTACCAGGCTTTCGCCTACGGACGATGCTTTTTATACCAAAACAAAAGATAATATGAATATCGTCTGGAAAGTATCAAAATTGGGGGAACTGCCTGACGAAGCCGCTGATTCAGGCGCCAGGATAAAGGAGTGCGGCTATAACAGCCCCTTTGAAGAATTTTCCACAGCCTTCGCGCTCACGCGAAAGGGCATCGCTACCTATTTACCCGCGCGCAATTTACAAAAACGGGCTGCACGGCCGGGACAGGCTGCATTGCCGGCAAGGCGGGTTGTACCGTTTCATGCCGGCATACTGACGCCCGAAGGGACACCCGTACTGCAGATGGATTATGATTCTTATCTACGGTCTGGGGTTCGCGACCGGGCCGGATGAATCACTTGCGGAACACGATGGCGTATTCTATACCGGTATCAATGCAGCAAATGCCCTGCGCCGCGAAATCATTACCGGCCACGAGTATGACCGCCTCATGCGTCGCCTGGAGCGGCTGCTTGCAGAAAACGGCATGGAAAACCTGGGCCTTAAAGGCAATCATGTGCTGCTGTCGCTCAATCCGGCGGGGCGAGCTGATGCGCGACACCAGCAATGAGCTCGACATCCGGCTGTGCAACTTCGAAACGGTGCACAGGCTTGCCTGATGCCGGAATTTGAAGATGCGCTATAAAAAACGCCGGGGCTGTATGCTCAGGCGTTTTTTTATAAAGTAAACAAATCCGAGGGGAATTATCAATACCCGCCGCGGCTCTTGAATCCACCGCCGCCACCTGAGCGCCTGCGGTCACCGCCGGGACGATCGGTCTGAGGACGGGCCTCATTGACCACAATACCCCGGCCATAGAGCGGAGCATTATGCATTGTTCGGATGGCTTCCTGCGCTCCTGCTTCAGTTGCCATTTCAACAAAAACCGAAACCTTTGGACTGACCCGTAAATTTGTCAAAAACAATATTGACCGAAACGACTTCTCCCGCTTCCGAAAAGCGTTTCTGCAGATCTTCCGTCGTTACTTTGTAGGACATATTTCCCACATACAGCTTTGTACCCATACAACTCTCCTTTTCTGTGTTTACCGTTACCCGGAGGGCTGCCGCCCTCTGGTGCAGAGACGCACCATTACCATTTTCCGGACATTCTATTACTACTCAAGGTTGCTTCTCTGAGCGGAAGGTGCAATCCCGACCGATCTGATGGCTCAACAAAAAAAACCCTTGCAGGGTTTATATTTTAAACCCGCAGGGCTATTCTGAGATACGGCGGACTTAAAATTAAAAAAATAAAAAGTGTTATTTTTAACACTTTTACACAGATACAAAAATCTGTCAATCTAAAACAGTGCGGAAGCAGACTGAAAATAAAGCCGTACCTGCCCCCGAGATCCCGTAAGGGCGACCGGACGGTCGCCCCTGCAACCCCTGAAAGCAGCGAGGGCGCGAGTACCGCGCCCCTACGATTCAAAAATATATATGCACGGCTCTCAAACCCGCACAACAAAACTTCCTGCCATTTTGTCATGCCAGCCCTGCTTGCGGCCGTCAAAGGCAATCCAGGCAAAACCGAGGCCGGCAAACAGAAGGCTGATGAGCGAACCGAAATATCGCACCGTGGCCCTCCCAAAGCCAATGGCGCCTCCATCGCGGTTGACCACCTTGAGGCCCAAAGCAAGCTTGCCAACGGTCTGCCCTGTCAGGGCATGAAAATAGATAAAGTAAAATGCATTAATAAGCGAGTTGGCAACAAGCTGGGGAACCAGCAGCGCTTTGACGGGGTCCTCGATTTCCGGTGATAGAGACCGCACTATGACAATCCCTGCGCCATAGATAAACATTGAGGCAAAACCGAGCACCATTCCGTCGAGCATACAAGCCCAGAAGCGGCGCCAGAAGCCGCCATACAAAACAGACGCAGCCTGAGCCCTGAGCGGTGCATCGCAGCGCAGGCACCGCTCATCATGTTCAGCATTGAAACTTCCACACCGTTGGCAGCGCATATTCAGAAATCCGTTCTATCCGATTGTGCCCGTTTCATAACCAATGATTGCAAGCACGGCAAGGGGCGCTGTCTCGGCTCGCAGTATTGTTGTTCCGAGCCCTGCTGCAGTAAAACCATGCCTGCGCGCCAGTTCCGCCTCGGCATCAGAGAATCCGCCCTCAGGGCCAACCACAAAAACAATGTCTTTAAGACCACTGCGCTCTGCAAGCAGGCTGCCGAAGCCAACGGCCTTTTCCTGTTCCCATAACAATACTTTAAGAAACCCTTCAAAAGAGCCTGCCAGAGCTTCTTCGAAACCACCCGCCTGATCGACCACCGGCACCCGGCGCACACCCGACTGCTTAACGGCAGCAATGGCAATCTGCTGCCAGTGATGCTGCTTGTGCGCTGCTTTGTCCCTGTCCCAGCGGGTAATGCAGCGCGACGAAAAAAACGGTATGATGCGGGAAACGCCAAGCTCAGTGCTTTTCTGCACGATCAGGTCCATTTTCTGGGACTTGAGCACCGCCTGAACAAGCACGACCTGAGGAGCGTCAGAATTGCCAGCAGCAAAAGTTTCGGTAATCCGAACGGTAACGGTATCGGCAGTACGTTCTGCAATCAAGCCGCTGTAGGCAGCACCCGTTGCATCAAAAAGCACAATTTCGTCATCGCGCTTCAAACGCAGCACCCTGACGATATGCCGCGCTTCCTCACCGGTCAGGGTAACTGTTGCGGCAACAGGTGGATTGTCTAAATAAAAACGACGCATGATAGCCTTTCAGGCTGAAAGCTGTAGACTGTAGGCTGTAGGCTGTAGGCTTTTAGGTTTTTTACAGTCTAAACGCTTACAGCTGAAACTTCAACAGCCTCTCTACACAAGCACTGCTTGAAGTCTTAACATATCATAGGGAACTCAAAAGGTATTATCTATCTGAAACAGCCTTTCAATTGAACTTTTCTTTACCCACTATATTTCTTTTTTTTGGCTAAAAAAGGCAAGGATTATCAGGTGAACACAGAAACAGGCAGGGGAACGTTGTTGACAAACCACACAAACTGAAATGTGCTTACCTGCGCATGTTTTTTCTTTGGTGATTCACAACATATGCCGCATGTATTTTTGTGCTGACCAGTTTCAGAGAAAAACCTTATAGCCAATATTAAGAGCCGCACCAAGAATTTTGGCGGTTTTAAGGCCAATGGGGCGTTTAGCCCGCTCCATCTCGGAAATATGGCTTTGTGGAATTCCGCATTTCTCGGCAAGCTGCTTTTGTGTCATCCCTTCCTTGCCGCGAGCGCCTGCAAGAATAACCCCCGGCCTTTTATCATCGGTCACTTCGGGAAACAGCTCATTCATGGTAAGATAGCGTTCTTCTTCAAGAGACATAAAGCCGAGTGCCTTTAAAGAAGCAAGGGCTTTTTTTCTGTTTGTTGCAGGCCCAATAAACTTTATTGCTACTGCTTCAGTATGGTGCTTTTTCGTGTGTGCCAGCATAGGTGACCTCAACTAAATTGATAGTTGTTTCTTGTTCCTCCCAAACCGCAACATAGGTAGGGCGGCCTTTTTTAATATGGCAATGGTGCCGCCGGGATGACAGCTTGCCATAGTTTGGCCAGTTGCCGCGCACGGGGCCGTACATTTGAATTTCGGCCATAAGCGCAAAGAGGTTATTTTTAACCGCAGAAGGCAAGGCGCTAACCTGCTTTTGTACTTTTCTGCTGGTGACAAGCTGCCATTGCATATATACGATATATCCCAAAAAAGGTATTTCGTCAACTATCTCTTGCAGCCTTAGTCCCTCGACTGGGGAGGAATTCAAGAACGTCAACTTGACTTGTGAATCAACGTGTCGGTTCGGCATGCAGCTTTAGCCCGGAGGGCTTGAAGCACTTTCATGACCGTATCGAAGCGGGGTTTTGCTCCCGGCGCGAGACCTTTATAAAGACTCTCTTTCTCTAAACCTTAATCACGGGTAATTTTGGCCATTCCCCGTGCCTTGGCCACATCGCCAACTGCCGCAAGCAGCAAATCAAGATCGTTTTTTTCCATAACGACGGAAAGATACTCCGCTATGGCTTCCTCATTATCAAAATAGGCACCCGCATCAAATGGGATCAGTTTTTCAGCCATTATTCACACCTCCAGTTCATCGGCCAGTTTTCTGGCACGTTTACTATCGGTTTTTTGCGTGGATGTATCGCCTCCGGCAAGAACGACAGTCAGGGGCAATTATGTCGGTAAATTTGTTGCATTGACGATAACGGGGATGGATTTTTTATAGAGATATTTCGATAGACGTCTTTGCGTGCAGCACATCCCAGAGAAAACTTTCGGACGTAGCACTTTCTATTTCTTTCGGCGTATAACCGAATGCCTCAATAGGCTCAAGTATCCGACCCGATGCAAGCCCGAGCACTTCAAGCCGCTCCCTGACATTAAAAGGTTGAAAGTCTTTTGACACAACGATGAGGTCAATGTCGCTATCCAAGCGCTCCCGGCCTTCGGCATACGATCCGAAAAGTATTATTTTTTCAGAACATATATTGAGCCGCTGCAACTCCTGCCGGTAGCGGCTTACTATGTCTGTAATGTTTCGTGCGTCTTTAGCCATGCGATCACCTCACGGGTTTTTTCAAGATACTGCCCTGCAACATCAGCAGGGTATGCGGTTACAAGCTGGGAGAAATCTTCAGGATATCTCGTAACCAGGCTTGCATTATTGAGCCGGGCGATAAAATCGAGCATATCCTGATTCGGCTGCACATCTCCAAGCTTAAGGAGATAAATCAAATTATGCGTTTTGGGTGGAACAGCCTGCGTGACCTGGGCCGCAACAGCCTTGAGCATCTTTTCAATGGCGATGTGGCACATGAAGACAACATAAATATGCCTTCCAGACCCCAGCATTGCCTCTGCTGTTTGGAGATCATAAGCGGCAGAAAGCATAAAATTTTCTGCATCTTTTCTCATGCGGCTGACACCTAGTGAGAGTAAGCTCTTCTATTATTTGAAATCTTATAAATTTAAGATGAAAAGAGCAAGCTTTTTTAAAATGTTAGCCTAACGATAGCGCCCCCTTTGAAAATTTTTAAAAATACCTGACGATGGAACTTTTTTGAACGGTCAATTGTCTAATAGAGTAGAAAGCAGTCGTGAAAAAAACCATTTAACCCAAGAAGGAGCAAAGTCATGACAAAAACAGTATGTATCGCAGCAGCAGTTCTGATGGTCGTTATGTTTGCCGTCGAATCTCAGGCAGGGGGCCGGTGTGGGGGCTACGGTTATTCGTCGCGCGGATTAAAAAGTTTTCCCAGCTTCAAAACCTATTCAGCGCCGGCTCCGCGAAACTACAAAAACGGTGGAGAAATCTACCTGCAGAACGGGTATCCCAAGCAAAATGGAACATACGTCATGCCACACTTAAAGACCCGGCCCGACAGCACTCCGTATAATAACCTGGGTGCATGGAGCAAGTAATTGTACTCGGATTCATGCTTAAGAGGTTTTATGAAAGAATAAAACTGTCATCGCGAGGCCGCAGGCCGTGGCGATCTCGTGCCCCGGTACAAAGACCGGGATTGCCGCGTCAGTCGCTCCGCTCCTTCCTCGCAATGACCCTGGATATGTCAAGTTGCACGGCAGCATAATTTAAGCTGGGCAGTACAAATATCCATAATCGTGTGGGGTGATGATTGAAAGAGGAAAGAAGAAATCCATTTGAAGCTCTGTGCGAGGCGCGTTACTGCTGGCGGCTGGGATGCACTACATGCGGCACCTGGCCGCTCAGAGCTGATCTGTATCGTCTTGTTTTAGGTTTTCACCCGGATGATGCTGATTGGAAAGGGGAGTTTCTGTTCGTTGAAGCAAAAACCGGCAAAGGTCCATATCGGGAAATTGTTGTTCACCCGGAGAAGGGCAAATTTCCGAGTAGATATCCGGAATACTCTCGGGATTTATCAGAGCAGGATCAGTTAAAACTTCAGGGAGTAATAAAGGGTGTCACAATAGCCCGTCTCAATATGACAGAGCCGAGATGGCTGGGGTATTTGGGTGTCGCTTTGAAATGGTGCGAGGAAGCTGAAAGCAATAATAGACTTTTAACCCACGCTCTTGTGCCTCAATTTGCAGAACTGCTTGCATCAGGGCAAACCCATGCCCAACAAAGTTTTCAGCATATTTTAGATAATTGTCTGACGTGGCAGAATCTGGAAGGAATTGAGAGAGCCTTGTTGTGGGGTAAAATTATTAAACAACCGGCGCCCAGATAAAAAATACTCACGTGGAAATTTCGCAGCCTGCGTTAGGCGCAACTTGATCTCAAAGCAATGCCCGAATACCGCCAATCCTTCTGCTGTGCAGTGTTGGTGATTACAGGTGACTGGAGGTAATACAACACAATAAACAAATTGACAGACTACCGGCGGCTATGCCGATGTTTTAGATGCCCAGTTGAGGTTTAATTCACGACGGGATGTGGCGCAATCACGCAGATAGAGGTTTATCAGGCTCTGATAGGGAACGCCTGTTTTTTCCGATAACCCTTTGAAATAATCAATGACATCCTGCCCGATGCGCAATGTGACCTGCTTTTTGAGCCTCTTTGCGTAGGGATTTGGCCGCGCTTTCATTTTGGAAAGATCATATTCTTCTTTCATAACTCACCTTTTATAAAATTTTGCTTCTCGTGCAGTAGCCTTACGCGCAGAGATGATTCTTACAACTGAATCATTTTCTTTGAAACAATGGCAGATGAGAAGCAGTCGTACATTCGCACTCAGCCCGAGCAGAAGAAATCTGTCTTCCCATTCCGAATGCCGGTCATCATAGAATTCCACAGCTTTTTCGTCAAAAAACACGGTTTCTGCTTCCTGAAAAGAAACTCCGTGTTTTTTGAGATTTTCTGCCGCTTTGTTTTTATCCCACTGAAACTGTATGTGCCCCATATATTTACATTGTAGCTACAATGTATTTTATGTCAAATATTTTTTTGTGATCTGAAGCGTTGCTAGCAAATCATACAAAGCTCCGAGAACCAATGCCCAAAGCGCAGCTTTCTCTCAGTGCCACAAAAAAATAATTGTTGCAGCAATCCTGATGACCATTTGTTAAACAATGGGTTCTTATGTCACGACCGGGCAGCAACGCAGTAAACACACTCCTGAGAGCACTACGTTAAATCTTTACATGGCCTGCTTTTAGTGATAAACAAAATACTCTCAAACAATCAAACAAAGTATCGGAATATCTCAATATTTCAACTTGTTGCAGGAGTGGAGCCATGAAGGTTCTGGTGGTAGGCGGCGGCGGGCGCGAGCATGCCCTTGTCTGGAAAATAGCGCAAAGCCCGAAGGTGACAAAAATTTACTGCGCGCCGGGCAATGCGGGCATAGCAGGCAGCGCAACCTGCGTCAATATCTCCGCAGACGACATCGATGGGCTGAAAAAGTTCGCCGTCGATAATGAAATCGGCCTCACCGTGGTAGGCCCCGAACTTCCCCTCACCCTGGGCATAGTCGACAGTTTTGAAAAAGACGGCCTGCGCATCTTCGGCCCCAATGCCGGGGCGGCACGTCTTGAGGGAAGCAAAAAATTCGCAAAAGAAATCATGCGGGAAGCAGGCATACCCACGGCAGACTTTGCCGTCTTTACCACTGCAGAAGCGGCAAAAAAATATATCAATGAAAAACAGCAGCCCCTGGTGGTGAAGGCCGACGGCCTTGCCGCAGGCAAGGGCGTATTTCCCTGCCGGAGTGCCGCGGAAGCCGCAGCAGCCGTTGACCGCATCATTACGAACAAGGAATTCGGCGATGCAGGCACGGTGATCGTTATTGAGGAATTTCTCGAAGGCGAAGAGGCCTCATTTATCTGCTTTACCGACGGCACAACCATCGTGCCGCTTCCATCATCGCAGGACCACAAGCGCATCTTCGACAATGATGCAGGGCCCAACACGGGCGGCATGGGCGCCTACTCGCCTGCTCCGGTAGTAACACCGCAGGTGCATGAGCGCACCATGGAAACGGTTATGAAGCCCCTTGTGGCGGCATTTGCTGCAAAGGGCATTCCCTTCAAAGGCATTGTCTATGCCGGGCTGATGATCAAAAACGGCATCCCCCGCGTGCTTGAATTCAACATGCGCATGGGCGATCCTGAAACCCAGCCCATTTTGTTCAGGCTCACCAGCGACCTGGTCGAGATCATGGAAGCCGCAATCGACGGCAGGCTCGCGCAGATCGATGTGCAGTGTGATCCCCGGCCCGCGGTCTGTGTGGTTATGGCGGCAGGCGGCTATCCTGATGCCTATGCAAAAGGTCATCCCATACGGGGTCTTGAGGATGCAGCCGGCGTGCCGGACACCTATGTATTTCATGCGGGAACCGCCCTCAAAGGCGGCGGCATTGTGACCAGCGGCGGCCGCGTGCTCGGCGTAACAGCCCGGGGAGCGACCATTCAGGATGCCGTTGCCGCAGCGTACCGCGCAGCTGAGCGCATCAGCTGGGACGGCGTCCAGTACCGGAAAGACATCGCACGGAAAGCGTTCGGCAGATGAAAACGCAATGGCTTGAACAGCGAAAAGATATTTTTGTCCGCAACCTCGTGCAGGATTATTTGACTGCAAAGAACTATTTTGACGGCGTGCGGGCGCAGTATAAAAAAGAGGGCTCCCTGCCCTACAGCATGCTTGATATTTGGGTCGGCACGGAAACAGACAAGGGCCCTCTGTGGAATCTCAAGGAGCAGAGCCACCGCCTCTACCGCAAAAACCGCTCGTCAATAAGCTTATATGAAAATCTTTTCGACTGGGTAGTCGGATCAATTTTTCACGAATCCATGAAGCTCAAAGAAGACATATATCAGATAGAATCCTACAAGCCCCTGCTGGAGCTGGGCCTGAGCGACAATACGGCGCATCAGGAAATTGCCAAGATAATCCAGGAGTATTATGCCCTTATCGACCGGGCCAGCTGCAGCCTCAAGGAAGAAATTGAAAGCATTGATGAACTGTTCACCAAAGGGCTTCTGCATCTACGCGCCATGATCGTTGCCTATAAAAACAACGCCCTGCTGCTGCGTTTTTTGATCGATAATAAAAAGTCAACAGAAGCCGTTTTCGGCCCGGGATCACTTCACCAGATACTGCAGGACATGTTCCCGGCAGGAACGCACGAAGCCTATATCCTCATGTCCGAAAGCTGCATGCAGAACGGCTGGTACAACGAGGCTCAAAAATATCTTAAAACAGCCATGAAAACCGGGGCGGCACACAAAGGGCTCCAGGAACATTTGACGGCAAAACTCGGGCTCATTTCCGGAAAGGAGTAAGCATATGCAGACACCACTGGTTGGCGTCATCATGGGGAGCGACTCGGACCTGCCTCTCATGCAGGAGGCGCTCAAAATACTTGACTCGTTTGCCATTGCCTATGAGGTGCACATAGCATCAGCCCACCGCACGCCGGCGCGCACGGCGCAATTCGCAAAAACCGCCCGGGACAGGGGCATTGAAGTCATCATTGCGGGAGCCGGCTGGGCAGCGCATCTTGCCGGCGTTATTGCCGCGGAGACAACTCTGCCGGTCATAGGCGTGCCCATCGACTCATCATCGCTCAACGGCCTTGACGCGCTGCTGTCCATGGTGCAGATGCCGGGTGGCATTCCGGTTGCCGCTATGACCATCGGCAAGGCCGGCGCTAAGAATGCCGCTCTGTTTGCAGCTCAGATACTGGCCCTGAAATATCCGGAACTCCAGCAGAAGCTGCTCGCGTATAAGCAGGCGATGGCCGCCGAGGTGGAAGCAAAGGATGAGGCCCTGCAGCAGAAGCTGAAAGCAAAACAGCTTTTTTAATTGCGGCATGCCGGCTTCTCACATGGAGCAGACCGCAATCAAAAAATTCAGGTTTGGAATTCAGAATTCAGGAGTCAGAAGCCAGTATAAAAAAACAGCGGTAAAATTTCAGGATATGATTACCCGGAAGATAAGTAAATCACTTAAAGCCTATTTGTCTTCTATTCCGAATTCTGACTACTGAATTCTGGCTTCTTTTCTAAGGAACCATAACCCGACATAAAGACTACTAGAAACACCTTCTGATATTGTTATAGAACCAAATTACTGTATGCCCCGCATATTCACCATCAACCCCCTTGCGCCCGATGAGGCTGCGCTGCATGAAGCTGCAGCCAGTATCCGCTCTGGCGGCATAGCCGTCTACCCGACAGAAACGTTTTACGGGCTTGGCGTGCTGTTTAACAATGAGCAGGCCCTTGAACGGCTCTTTGCCGCCAAAGGCCGTCGCGAAACAAAGCCGGTGTTGCTGCTCATAGAAAACAGCCGGGCGCTGGACAGGCTGACACCCGAGATTATTCCGGAAGCACTCGCCCTGGCCGAACGCTGGTGGCCCGGCCCCCTGACCCTGCTCTTCAAAGCCCTGCCGCACCTGTCGCCGTATCTCACCGGGGATGAAGGCAAAATCGGCTGCCGCATTTCCAGCGGCCCTGTTGCACAGCGCCTGGTCGAGCTTGCAGGCGCGCCCATTACCTCCACAAGCGCCAACCTCACAGGCGGCCCGAGCGCTGCCCGTATTGCAGATATACCCGGAGAGCTTCTTGACAGGGTCGATGTGATACTCGATGCGGGGGCAACTCCCGGCGGGCGCGCCTCAACCGTGCTGGATTCTTCTGCTCTGCCCTTCACCGTGGTGCGTGAAGGCGCACTGCCGGTGAGCCTCCTGTTACCCGTAGAAACATTGAGCATTACTGTACCGACACGGTATGCAGCACGAATGACATTGGTCGTTTCGGCTTCTCCGAAATCAATTTCAGCACACCAGAAGGGATTCTGTCAAGCCGGAATGACAAGATATGTGTCATACAGCTAACGCACTGAGACTGTTTTCTGATTGTCGGTTACAAGATTTAGTTACATGTTCTAGCAACAACCCGCTCCGCGCTGGCGAGGTCTGCCGTTCGAGCAACGATTCCCAGTTTATGTTCTCCGACGAAAAGCCAGGATTGTAACGCCGGAAGTCCTGTATGGCACTGTTAAACTATCATGACCGATATGTCCTTATATAAAGCGAAAAAAAGCCCGGGATCATTGCTGATCCCGGGCTTCCATGAGTGCCTGATGCCGTATCCGTAAGCAGAGTGAAACAGGAGGATGTTTTGGGGCAGTTGTTTTCTCTTACCTGCGATTTAAGCCAGCAGAGCGTCGATATTCACATTGGTTTTCACCATGTTTTTCAGCAGTTCGACTTTGTCTGAGGCTTCCCGGGTCAGCAGCGGCTCCATGCGGTCGATCTGCCGGGCGACCTGAAACGTATCGGGCGTAACCAGCAGCATGGGCGTGCCGCTCTCTTCAGCCTTAGAAATAATGTTAGAAGGGGGAAGTATGTTATTTGTCAGGATAATGCCGGTGGCATTGTGATTGAGCGCGGCAAGAATCATGTCGCTTCGGTCGCCGCCCGTTATGATCAGCTTGTCCTCTTTTTTAAAAAGAGGCTTCTGCACGGCCACGTTGCCCGACATGGCGCCGATGAAGATGTTTTTCACCCTGCGCGACAGATTCGCCTCGGCGGTGAGCACCTTGGCAAAAAGCTTGTCGGCAAGATACCGCAGCGAAAAATACGTCAACTCACTCTGATACGGAAGGACACCCAGCACCTTCAGGCCGGTTTGCTTGATTTCAGGCAGACAGGTTTCTTTAAAATCATCCACATTGTGGACCTTATTGACAATGATGCCGGCGACCTGAACGCCTTTCATGTCGACGCTGCGCTTGACGAACATGATATCGTCGAGAATCGTGTCATCGTCGCCGCTGATGACGAACACAACCCTGCCGCCCAGATACTGCGCCAGCGACAGAGTATCGAGGTGCACCGAGGTGCCATAGGAAATAGACTTTCCGGCCTCGACAATGAGGATATCTTTGCCGACGCCGATGGTTTCGGCAAGATCGACAACCTTTGTCCTGATGGTCTCGGCAGTATACATGAAGCGCAGCTTTGAGTGGTCAAAGCCGATGCTCATGTCGTCGGGGTGCTCCTTCATGGCATACAGGCTGGTCATGAGTGCCGCGTCATAGTCCCACAGGCGTTTTTTGCTGTACAGCAGCCGGTCGCCGAAGGGCTTCAGGTATCCTACTTTTTTCTGCAGCGCTTCGGTCAGGCCGACGATAAAATTGGTCTTTCCCGTGCTGTTACGCAGTGATGCAACGATTAAAGTATTCATGCATTTCTCCTCTCATCATATGAAGCATGATCCCCATGCTCTGGCGACCAGGTGCTCGTGCTTTGCTTGTACACTGGAACATGCCTGTTTTCAACAGGGCCGTTATTGCCGGTTATTTTTCCGCGTCCTTAGCAAGCAGAATGCGGACGTCGAGGGCCTTTGCCCCGTCTCCCTGCTCGTACACCGTCAGGGGGTTAATTTCGATATCGGAGATTATCGGGCATTTGCTGATCAGCGCACCAAGTTTTATAATGATACTCACCACACTGTCTATATCTTTTTGAGCCTCGCCGCGCGCGCCCAGAAGCAGCGGATAGGAGCGGGTTTCCTTGATCATGTCCATGATTTCGCGACGGCTGAGGGGCAGGGCCCGGAATGCCACATCCTTCATGACCTCAACATAGACGCCGCCCAGACCGAACATGATGATGGGGCCGTAGGTCGTGTCGCGCCGCGCGCCGATGATGGTCTCTACGTCTTTTGTCAGCATTTCGGCGATTTCGACGCCCTCAATATGCGCATCGGATTTATAGGCGCGGCAGCTCTGCATGATTGCCTGATAGGCGTCGATAATTTCGTCGCGGTCATCAAGGTTCAGCGCTACGCCGCCGGCATCGCTCTTGTGAATGATGTCCTTGGAAACGACTTTCATAACCACCGGATAGCCGCACTTGTCAGCACAGTTTATGGCCTCGTCGAGATTGCGGGCAACAAAACTTTTCGGGACAGGTATCCCGACAAGGTCCATAATCTGCCGGGCTTCATGGGCAAGGAGAAAGTACCGGTCCTGCTTGATGGCGTTTGTACAGATGTCGGTAATCGCGGCAGCAGGAACTTGAGCATCCTCATACAGTTCGGAATGATAGCGCAGATAGCGGTTATACCAGTAGAGCTTTCCAAGACAGGCTACAGCCTCATATACGTCACCATACACCGGCACATTCTTCCTCCCCAGTTTGACAATGGCATTTTCTATATCTTCGCCGCCCACGATGGCAAACAGCAGCGGCTTTTTCTTCTGGAGATACTTCAGGTGGTTTTCCTCGATCACCTTCTCAAGATCGGCGGCCAGGAAGGTCGAGGTCTCGCAGTACAGGGCCATGCTGGCGCCGATTTCTTTTGCGTCGAGGGCCACGCTCAGGGCCGAGTTGTACTCAGCGCTTGCCGCGCCGCCCGTAATGTCGATGGGGTTTTTCGTGGAGCCGAAGCTCGGGGTCACGGGATCGAACATGGCCTTCAGCTTTTTGCCGTCGTCATACAGCTCGATCTGGTACTTTTCACAGGCATCGGTAGCCATAACGCCGATGCCGCCGCCATTGGTGATGATCACGGCCTGGTCGCCTGTGGGGGGCGGAGAGTTGCCGAGATATTTGCTCCAGTTGAAAGCCTCTTTAATATTTTCGGCGCGGATGACGCCGTTCTGCTTAAGTATTGCTTCGATGATTTCATCGGAGCCGGCAAGCGAGCCTGTATGCGAGGCCGCTGCCGCGGCGCCGCGCTCTGAGCGGCCTGACTTGATGACCACCACGGGCTTTTTGCGCGTGGCTTTTTTTACTGCGTCAATGAAACGGGGTCCGTCCTTGATGCCCTCTATGTACATGAGGATGACCTTGGTGCGCTCCTGCTCGGACAGATAGGACAGCAGATCAGCCTCGTCAACATCGCACTTATTGCCGATGGACACAATCGAGGAAAGCCCGATGTTTTCTACCTTGGTTTTGCCGATCATGGCAAGGCCAAGGGCGCCCGACTGGGTGATGATGGCAACCGATCCCGGCAGAATATTGCCCGGCCCGAATGTCGCGTCCATATGCGACTCGGCCGAGTAGACGCCGAACACATTGGGCCCAACCACGCGCATGCCGCGGCTTAAGGAGTATTCCGCAATTTTACGCTCGGTTTCGCTGTCGCCGATTTCGGAGAATCCCGAGGTGATAATGACATTATATTTGACGCCGCGGTCGGCGCAGCTTTTCACCGAATCGTAGACGAACTTCGAGGGTATCGTTGTGCATACCATGTCCACTGTGCCGTCTATGGCATTGATGTCCGGGTATGCCTGCAAACCAAGCACATCGCCGCCGGCCGGGTTTATCGGGTAGACCTTGCCCTTGTAGCCGCTGGCGAGAATATTTTTCACCACGGTATGGCCGATTTTCTTAGGGTCCTTTGAAGCGCCGACGACTGCAATACTGCGCGGCTCAAACAGCAACTTGATATCGTTCATAAGCCATCTCCCATCACATGTCCTTGAATACCAGTTTCAGTTCATATACGCCTTCACTTCTGCGTTTTTCTATGTCAAATCCGCCATTTTCAAACAGCCGCATCATGGGCTTATTCTCCACGAGAACCTCAGCGGTGAAACCGAGCAGGCCCTGGCGCTTTGCAAGATAGGTGACATAGGCCAGCAGCTCCGTGCCGATGCCCTTGGCCTGATACTGGTCGCGCACCACGACGGCGACTTCCGCCGTATGGGAGTTTGGATCAATACCATACTGGGCAATGCCAACGATCTCTTCGGATTCGGCTTCCCCGACAACCGCAAGAATAATCAATTCCTGGGTATAGTCGATAACGACAAAATCCTGAAGCCGCTCATGGGGCATATCCTGCCGCTTGGAAATAAACCGGCGGTACAGGCTGCGGTCGGAAAGCGAGTAGTAAAAATCCTTCACCATGGGCTCATCGCTTATTTTGACCGGGCGTAAAAGCACGGTAAATCCCGAGGGCGTGGTCCGCCAGGTTTCCAGGCTCTCGGGATATTCACCGCGCTTGCCGGGTATAAACGCCTGATCCTTGTAAATAAGGCCCAGGCGCTTTGCCTCTTCAATAAGCCACGGCCTGAACTTGGGGTGCGCGATGCCGATAAGGTCCATGGCGCGCTCCCGGATATTCTTGCCGTGGAGATAGGCGATGCCGTATTCGGTTATGACATAGTGAACGTCGCCGCGTGTCAGCGACGTTCCGGACCCCTCCTCAAGAAGCGGCACTATGCGGGAATGCAGACCATCGTTGGATGTGGAGCGAAGAGTGAGGATGGTTTTACCGTTGGGGGAGAGAGCTGTACCGCGCATAAAGTCTGCATGCCCGCCTATGCCGCTGTAAAAATATTTTCCTATTGCTTCGGAGGAGGACTGCCCGGTCAAATCTATCTGCAGGGCCGAGTTGATGGCCACCATGTTGTCGAAGGTCGCAATCGTGAGCGGGTTATTGGTCACGTCGATCGTTCTGAATTCGATCTCGGGATTGTCATGAATATAGTCATAGGTCTCTTTTGTGCCCATGCAGAATGAAGCAACGGTCTTGCCCTTGCCGAACTTCTTCTGCGAATTGTCGACGACGCCCGCCTTCATGAGCTCGACGATGCCGTCGGAAATAAGCTCGGTGTGAACGCCAAGATGCTTCTTGCCGCTCAGGCTTGCAATAATCGCATTGGGCATGGCGCCGTAGCCGACCTGTATGGTGTCGCCGTCCTGGACGATGCGCGAGACATACTCTCCTATTTTTTGGGCAATATCATCAGAAACGCTTGGCTTGAACTCAAGCAGCGGCTCGTCATACGGCACGATGTAGTCGATGTCGGATACGTGGATAAAGGTATCCCCATGCGTCCGGGGCATGAATGAATTTGACTGGGCAATGACCAGAGATGCCCGCTCGACAGCCGCCTTGACGATATCAACGCTGATACCCAGGCTCACATAACCATGCTTGTCGGGAAGGGATGTCTGGATGAGGGCGATATCAAACTTTACAATGCCGCTTGCTATCAGTGCCGGAACCTCGGAAAAGAATACAGGGGTATAATCGGCAAGCCCTTTGTTGACGGCATCGCGGGAATTATTTCCGACGAAAAAAGAATTGAGCCTGAAATTGCGCTTGAATTTTTCATGGGCATAGGGCGCAACGCCCATGGTCCAGACATGAAAGACCTCGGTGTCGAAAAAAGCCTTGGGATTTTTGTCGACATAATCGGAAAGCGCCTGCACCAGGTACTGCGGCTCGCCGCAGGCCGTTCCGATAAATATCCGGTGGCCCCGGTGAATATGCTTAAAAATGTCATTGAGAGAAGCGAACTTGTCGGTATATGACTTCTTCAGCTCATCAAAGTATGGTCGTTTGTTTTCAGAAAACATAATGACCTCGTCTGTAAAAACGCTCAGCATTTTTTCCGTCAGTCCGCACTGCTGGTGTGCGCAGGGGCATGTACTTCAAGCAGCCTCTGCAGGGACTCTTCAATATCTTTCGTAGTAAAAGGCTTTTCAATGAAATCATCGATGCCGATGCCCCCGGCCCGTATCGCCACCTCGTCGTTTGCATATGCTGTAATGAAAATCCGCAGCGCTTCGGGCTGCAGCTCGTACAGCCGGAAAAAAAAATCAAGGCCGTTCATGCGGGGCAGCTTGTAGTCGCAGATAATAACGTCAAAGGTTTCGTTTTTTAAGAGCTCAAGCGCTTCCTCTGCGCTTTCCAGCGTTACAAAAGCCAGCGTTTTCTTTTTAAAATAATACTCCAGAGAACTGCGGATATACTGGTCATCGTCAATCAGAAGAATTTTGGTATTTTTCAAAAGCTCGCTGAATTCCGGGTTCTGTGCTTCCATATGCCTCGTGCCCCCATATCGCGTTTATTACTCTTGCACTTATTACTGTAGCATAAAAGATGCCATCTTTATGATTAATCAATCCTGTTGAAAATCAGGGGCTTGGAAGTTCCGGCTCACGGTCAACGCCGCAAAACTCTTTCAAGGTGGCCAAATAGCAAAAAACGGCTGGCTGAATAACCATGCCGGTGCAGGGTAAAAGATTCAACAGGCAAGGCTGCAGGGCAGTAGGGTGCGCCGTGCGCACCATTGTCGGTTCTGGCGCGGGTTGTGGTGTTGATATGCCAACAGGGCGTAAAATCTGGCGGTTGATGTGATTTTGCAATTTGATTATCAGTGCGCACCGCGCACCCTGCCAACTGTGCGAAACAACACTTTATATATCGGAGCACCTACGGCATTTAATAGAGCAGGAAAAGAAAGTTGGTTATTGAATGGCTTTTTCGCAAGAAGTTTTGAGAGCAGCAAGCTTTGTCTGAACTACATCCCACACAATCTGCCTGTTTATGCCGAAATACTCATGCGTCAAGATATTTCTCAGCGCAACGATCTTATTCCACTGAATGTCCGGCATGGAATTTTTCACATCAATAGGCAAATGGCGGGCAGCCTCACCGATGATCTCGAGATTGCGGACAACCGCGTCAACGGTTTTTTGATCCTCCGAGAAGGAATCAAAATTCATTCCGGCGACATACGTAAAAATCCTGTTTATTGATTCAAGGATATCATCAAGATACAGCTTGCTATCTCTAGGCATAGATGACCTCACTGGTCACATAGGGAATGAGCCTGGGCTTGAGGGCATCGGAGAGCACAAGATCAACAGGAGATTCAAAAAGCTCTTCAAGGTAAAATTTTAAGTCCATGTAGTTGTCAAAGGTGGGATGAGACAAATCGACAAGCAGATCAATGTCGCTTTCAGGCAACGCCGCATTTCGGGCATAAGAACCGAACAGTCCAATTTTAGTAACCGAAAACCTGCTTTTCAGTTCCGCCCTGCGCTCGCCCAAAATTTTTATTATCTTTTCTTTGCTGCTCATAAAACCGCCCCCAAGGCAAACTTAATAAAGTATAGTCATGATGAGATGTATGTGTCAACACAAACAAATCCTCTGCATCTGCCGAAACAAAATCTGATACGCAACTTTGTGACCACCCGGCATATATCCTGCCGAGCACATGCAGGATGGTCTGTGCAACCCTGCGGCTCAGGCAAGGTCTTTCAGCTTCTTGCGCTTGTAGCGGTAGGCATAGTATGTCATGCCGAGCAGCTGCGCGGCTTTCATCTCATTGCCTCCGGCTTTGCGGTAGGCCTCGCGGATGTACTGTTCCTCAAGAGCCTCGAGATCGATGCCTTCATCTGGCAGTATAGTGAACGGGCCACCTGCCGGTATCTTTTGCTGCAGGGTAGTACGCTGATTGGGCTGCATGCCCATATCAGCCAGTTCAAGCAGGGGACCTGCGCCCACCAGCACCCCCCGCTCAATGATGTTTCTGAGCTCCCGCACATTGCCTTTATACGTGCAGCCCATCAGAAACTCTTCAGCCTCGGGGGTAATGCCGGTGAATCGCCTACCATGCCTTGCAGCGAATTCCGCAAGAAAATAGCGGGCAATGGGCAGTATATCATCGCGGCGCTGATCAAGCGAGGGCAGCTCTACTTTGATGACGGCCAGACGGTAATACAGATCCTCGCGAAACTGTTCCTGGCTGATCATTTTTTCAAGATCGCGATTCGTAGCGGATACGACCCGCGTTTTCACCGTCAGCATCTGCGAGCTGCCGACGCGGTAATACTCGCCGTCCTGCAGAAACCGCAGCAGTTTTGCCTGCGCGCCCGGGCTCAGATCGCCGATTTCATCAAGAAAAAGCGTGCCCTCTGCAGCCTCCTCTATCAGCCCCTTCTTGCCGCCGGGCATCGCGCCGCTGAAAGCGCCCTTTTCATAGCCGAACAGCTCGCTTTCGATCAGCTCCCTGGGTATTGCCGCGCAGTTGATGGCGATAAAAGGGCCGCCGAAATTGGGGCTTTTGTAGTGTATCGCCTTGGCTATCAGCTCCTTGCCCGTACCGGTCCGGCCGAGGATAATAATGGGCGTGTCGGCGCTGCGGGCCACTTTTTCGACAAAGCCCATGACATCCTGAATGACATTGCTCTCGCCGATGAAGCAGGGTACGTTCTCACGAAGGAACTGCTCCTGCAGCGCCTGAATCTCCTTGCGCATGCGGATTGATTCAAGGGCATTGCCGATGCTGACCCTGAGCGTGTCAAGCTGCAGCGGCTTGACCACATAGTCGTAGGCGCCGTATTTCATGGCGGCAATCACCGTATCGATGCCGTCAAATGCGGTAATCATGATGACCAGCGCATCAGGGTGCAGCTTTTTTATCTCCTGCAGGGCAGCAAGGCCGCTCATGCCCGGAAGCCCTATATCCAGGAGCACCAGATCGGGCCTGTCCTGCGTGATCTCGCGCAGGGCATCCTCAGCGCTGGAAAAAGCCCGTATCTGATACAGTTTTTTCAAGCCGGCGACAACTGAGGCCCGGATGCTCTGCTCGTCGTCGATTATATAGAGAGAAAATGTAACGGCGCTCATGTCGATGCTCCCGATGGCGATGCTCCTGATGGCAGGCGGATCTCAAACAGCGCCCCGCCCCATACCGACCTGCCCGCTGTTATGCGGCCCCGGTGATCCGCCACAATACGGCGCACAATGGAGAGGCCGATGCCTGAACCGTCCTTCTTGGTCGTGTAAAAAGGGTCGAAAATTTTATCGTACTGCTCCGGCGGTATGCCGCCGCCCGAATCGCTGAACTGCACCACAACGGACTGCTCTTCGGCAAAAGTCCTGATGGCAATGCGGCGCTCGCCCTGAGCGCTTTTAAGAGCCTCCGCGGCATTGGTTATCAGATTAAGCAGCACCTGCTCCATTTGCTGCACATCGATATGCACGGGCTGCAGGTTTTCTGCAAGGTCTGTTTCAACTGCAATATCGGACTTGCGAAGCATAACCATGGTGAGCTTCAGCGCATCCTGTATCGGCCCGTTGATGCCGGCCATATCAAAGCGCGGTGTGCCGGGCCGGGCAAAGTCGAGCACGCCCTTCACGACCGATTCAATTTTCCCTGCGGCTGCCTGGGCCTGACTGATCAAAGAGCGAATATCGTCGGAGCTTTCAGCATCCTGAAAATTTTCGCGGATCGAGTCAAGAAAAATATTGATGCCCGACAGCGGATTGCGTATCTCGTGGGCAATGCCTGCTGCAACATGCCCCAGGGAAATCATCTTGTCCTTTATGCCGAGCATGTACTCGAGCTCTTTTGCCCGCGTGACATCCATCATGTTGACAAGCACGGCGCGGCGTCCCAGATAGTCTATGGCAGTTGCCCGGCAATATGCCCATCGCACCGGAGCATACCCGCCGTCGCCGCCCATGGAATAAAACCGGTAGTCGATGTCCATGCGGTTGAGCTCTCCTGAAAGAATGCGCTCATAAAACTGCTGCACCTTGGGCACATCTTCCGGATAGACTTTTTCATAATTACCGATCCTGAAATCAGGCGATAGAGGCCCGAACAGGCGCTCCTGCTCGGGATTATGATAGACGATTTTGCTGTCCTGCAGAATGTAAATGCCGACAAGCGAATTCTCGACGAGGCTTTTAAACCGCTCCTCGCTTTCTGCCCGCACACGCAATGCCCGCTTATGCTCGGTCATGTCAAGAAACGAAGCCACGCACAGCCTGGTCTCGGGAACGACCGCTATCGTCATAAAAATATCCTTGATGCTGCCTGCTCTGTCAACAAAGCGGAACTCATAGTTGCGGGGCGCCGACGACGGGTTGAAAATCCGGGCATAATGATAGCCCTCCATCCATTCATAGTCGTCAGCATGCACGAAATCATGCAGAGCCTTTTTTCCCTCAATCCCGGTCTTGGCAAAGCCGGAGAGCTCTTCAAACATGCTGTTCACCAGGGAAATGGTCATATCCTCGGCGATGATGCAGGTTGCGGTTCCCGTGTTTTCAAATATAGTGCGGTAGCGCTCCTCAGACTGCTGCAGAGCCTGCTCGGCCCTGCGCCTGAACACTTCGCTGCGATAGGCCTGCATGATAGCGCTGGTGAGCAGCAGCACAATAACGATCAGTATGCCCAGCGAGACTTTAATGATCCTGTCGGCCAGAAGCGCATTTTCTTCTTTGAGATCTTCAATATAAATGCCCGTTCCCAGAACCCAGCCCCAGGCGGGAAATCCCTTCACATACGAAAGCTTTGTTGCGATGCGGCCGGGGTCATCGGGCATCTGCCAGCGATACTGCACATACCCGGATCCCTGCTTCTGCACAATATCAACAACTTCCCGAAAGACCGGCTTCCCGTCGGCATCCTTAAAGCCGGACACATCCCTGCCGATTAAGTCCGCACGGTCCGGATGCAGGATCATGCGCGGCTGCATGTCGTTGATCCAGAAATAGTCTTTCATCTGCTGGCCATACTGCAGAGTCCGGATCTGTTCAATGGCCAGACGCTGGGCCTCCTCCCGGGGCAAAAGCCCCCGCTGCTCATCATTTTCAAAACGCGCAATGATAGTGCCCGCAGAATTGGCCAGTTCCCGGATCATCTCCTTTTTATGGTCCAGGCTGTTGCGCTCGATAACCGGTACAACAAACAGAAAAATCCCGGAAAGAAAAAGCATGACGGTAAGCGCGGTAGGCAGAATGATGCGCACCATGAAAAGGCGCCACTGAACTGTCGGGGTTCGTGCAGGCATAACCTTTTTGCAAGGATAAAGTAAGCCGGTTAGAATATTTTGATGTGTCTCTAATAGCTAGATATATAAGCAGGGACGCGGAGTGTCAACGCAAATATAGCGATAGAGAGAACTCGCGCAGTGTTTCTCTCTATGCAGCATGCAGCGCATACCTAGAGAAATCAAGACTCCTGAGATACCCCTTTGCCGCGCTGCCGCAGGTATTCGATAACGCCGGGCAGGATGGAAATGACAACGATGGCCATGACAACCAGAGAAAAATTCTTCCTCACGACCGGGATATTGCCGAAGAAATAGCCTGCCAGGGTCAGTGAAAAAATCCACAGCACCCCGCCGATGACATTATAGGCGAGAAACTTGCGGTAGGTCATGCTGCCGATGCCGGCAACAAACGGGGCAAACGTGCGGATAATCGGAACGAAACGGGCGATAATGATCGTTTTTCCGCCGTACTTTTCATAAAACTGATGCGTGCGCTCCAGATGTTTCTTTTTAAAAAAACGCGAGTCTTCATAATGAAAAACTTTTGGGCCGAGATAATTTCCTATCCAGTAGTTGAGCGTATCGCCGCCGATGGCAGCAACGGTCATAATAATCAGCACAAGCGTCAGGTCAAAGGAACCGATAGCCGCAAACGTTCCTACGGTAAACAGGAGCGAGTCTCCCGGCAGCACCGGTGTCACCACAAGGCCGGTCTCGCAGAAAATAATAAGAAAAAGAATGACGTATGACCACAGACCCATGGTTTGAATCATGATGTCGATATACTTGTCAAGATGCAGCAGAATATCCATGCCTTTCAGCAGCAGTTCCATGGGTTCTCCATATAAAAGTGTTGTCTTTAGTCGGCGAAGTATAAGTCAAGCGCCCTTCTCTGTCAATCTGAAAGCCTGCGGCCTTTACTGCGCTGTCATTTTATGGTATGGTGATAAATTGATTTAAAAAATTATTCATTTTCACTTTAAACCAATGCTTATTTACGATAAAAAATATGATGTCATTGTCGTTGGCGCAGGGCATGCCGGCTATGAAGCCTGCCTGGCCGCTGCAGCCATGGGCTGCTCGACGCTTCTGGTGACTATAAATCTCGACACCATCGGGCTCATGTCATGCAATCCGGCCATTGGCGGCCTCGCCAAAGGCCAGCTTGTGAAGGAAATCGACGCCCTTGGCGGCATTATGGGACGCGCTACCGATGCCACCGCCATTCAGTTCCGCATGCTCAATACAAAAAAAGGCACTGCCGTGCGCTCTTCCCGCGCCCAGGCAGACCGGCAGCACTACCGGCTCTGGATAAAGCATGCTTTGGAATCAGCAGAAAATATTACCATCAAGCAGGCAGTCGTTGAAAAAATCATCGTCTCTGACGGCCGCGCAGCCGGCATTGAAACCGCACTGGGCGAGCGCTTCATGGGCTCTGCCGTTATCATCGCCACCGGCACATTTTTAAACGGCCTTATCCATATCGGCCTTACCCGGTTTCCGGCAGGGCGCCTCGGTGAGCTGCCCTCTGTGGGCCTTGCCCAAAACCTGCGCGACATGGGGTTTGATGTCGGCAGGCTCAAAACCGGAACCACGCCCCGTCTTGACGCGCGCACCATCGACTTTACTGTCATGGAGCGGCAGGACGGCGACACCCCTCCCCGCCCCTTTTCATTCTCGACGCAGCGCATCGAAAAACAGCAGATGCCCTGCCATATCACCTACACCAATGAGCGCACGCACGCGATCATCCGCGAGGGCTTTGACCGCTCGCCTCTGTACACCGGCGTCATCCAGGGAACGGGCGCGCGCTACTGCCCGTCTATCGAGGATAAAATAAAGCGCTTCCCTGAAAAAGACCGTCACCAGATATTCATCGAGCCCGAGGGCCTGAAACCTGCGAGGTCTACCCGGGCGGCATCCCCACAAGCCTGCCGCTCGACATACAGATACGCATGGTGCGCAGCATACGGGGCCTGGAAGAGGCCGAGATCATGCGGCCGGGCTATGCCATCGAATACGATTATGTAAATCCCGTGCAGCTTACGCCCGCCCTTGAAACAAAGCGCATAGCCGGGCTTTTTCTTGCCGGACAGATCAACGGCACATCGGGCTATGAAGAGGCCGGCGCTCAGGGACTGATGGCTGGCATCAACGCGGCTCTTCGGGTAAAGGGTGAAAAGCCCTTTATACTCGACCGCTCAGAGGCCTATATCGGTGTGCTCATCGACGACCTGGTAACAAAAGGAACACTTGAGCCCTACCGCATGTTTACCTCGCGAGCTGAATACCGCCTGATGCTGCGCGAGGACAATGCCGATCTGCGCCTGACTGAAAAAGGCTACAGCATGGGGCTTGTAGGTGAGGCAGACTACAGCCGGTTTTCAGCAAAAAAAGCGTGCATTGCCGGCGAGCTGCAGCGAATCGAAAATGTGAAAGTTCAGCCGACGCAGGAAATTCAGCAGTGGCTGCACAGCCTCGGCACAAGCCCGCTCAAGGAGGCGGTCATGCTGCGGGAGCTGCTCAAAAGGCCTGAAATCGACTACCGTGCATGCAGGGCTGTGCAGCTTGTGCCTGCCGGCATAACCGCAGACGTGTACGAGCAGGTCGAAACCGGGGTAAAGTATGAAGGATACATTGCCCGCCAGATGCTGCTCATTGAAAAATTCAAGCGTCTGGAGGATGCGCGCATACCCGAAGGCCTGTCTTTTGAAACAATCCCCGGCCTCACCGCAGAAGTCCGGGAAAAGCTTTCGCGCGTGCGGCCGGCATCTCTTGGCCAGGCATCGCGTATCTCAGGGCTGACGCCTGCGGCCTTGTCGATTCTTATGATCTCCATAAAAAAATTTCAGGCTGCCTCAGCCGCGGCAGCCTGACAGATGCGGCATGCCATGGAAAGCCCGGCCGACAGGATCACAGCGGAGCTCGTCCTGCCCAACCTGCAGACGAAGGTCGTGGGCAAAACCCTGCACTGTTTTGACAGCATCGACTCGACAAACCGCAGGGCAAAGCAGCTGGCCGGGAGCGGAGCCCCCGACGGCACGGTAGTTGTTGCCGAGCACCAGACCGGCGGCAGGGGAAGGCTCAACCGCTCATGGGAGGCGCCGCCGCACTCCTGCATTCTCTGCTCGATCATATTCCGGCCGGAGCTGCAGCCCGAAGATCTTTTCAGGCTTACCATGATGGCATCGGTTGCCGCCGTTGATGCGCTGCAGACAGTTGCAGGAATTCACGCCGGCATAAAGTGGCCCAATGACGTGTATGCCGGTGACAAAAAAATCTGCGGCATACTCACGGAGACTGAATGCACCGCGCAGGCCGTGCAGTATGCCGTTGTCGGCATCGGTATCAATGTCAACTGGAATCTGAAAAGCCACAGTGAGCTTGGCGGCAGCGCCACATCGCTGCGCGATGTCTGCGGGAGCGACATATCCCGCGTGAGGCTTTTGCAGGAGCTGCTCCGCCGGCTTGATGCGCTGTACGGCAGCATCCATGACGGGGAGGGCCTGCACTCACAGTGGCTGCAGCGCTGCATGCATCTTGGCAGGCTCGTGCGCATAGTCTCCGACGAGGAAACCCTTGAAGGTTTTGCGCGCGGCATTACTGAATCGGGGCATCTCCTGCTTGAAAGCGCCGGCGGCAGGATGCATGAAATCATGTGCGGCGATGTATCTCTACGGTTATGACCATGCTGTTTACACATGAGCTCTTTATTCAAAAATTGACCGAAAAAGCCCTGACGGGGCAGCCTGCCACCCGCGATGAGGCCGGGCGCATTCTGGCCATAGCCGAGCAGGCCGATATCATGCTGCTGCTTGCGCATGCCAATTGTGTGCGGCAGCACTTCCACGGTGACACAATCGACCTGTGCGCCATTGTGAATGCAAAATCAGGCCGCTGCTCCGAAGACTGCGCTTTCTGCGCCCAGTCTGCTCACTTCAAGACTGCTGTGCAGGAGTACCCGCTTTTGAGCACGGAAAAAATAATTGCCGCGGCAAAAAACTCTTTACACAACAACACGCATCGCTTCAGCATCGTCACCAGCGGCAGAGGCGTTTCCGCGGCAGAGGATTTCGAGAGCATCTGCGCCACGGTTGAGCAGCTTGACGCCATGCCGGGCATGGCCCCCTGCGCATCCCTTGGCATACTTTCAGGCGAACAGTTTGCACGGCTGAAACAGGCAGGCCTCAAACGCTATCACCACAACCTTGAAGCAGCCGAAAGCTTCTACGGGTCAATCTGCACAACCCATCCCTTCAGCCGGCGGGCCGCAACCGTCAGGGCGGCCCGGGCGGCGGGGCTTGAGGTATGCAGCGGCGGCATCCTGGGGCTTGGCGAAACACCCACCCAGCGCGTTGAACTGGCACTCACCCTGCAGGAGCTTGATGTTGATTCCGTGCCGCTTAATTTTCTCAACCCCATAGCCGGAACAAAACTGGAGCATCAGCCGCTGCTGCCGCCCCTTGAGATACTCAAGGCCATCGCCATGTTCAGGTTTGTCATGCCGAAAAAAGAAATCAGGGTATGCGGCGGCCGCGAGACAAACCTGAGAACACTTCAGCCGCTCATGTATCTGGCAGGAGCAAACGGCGCCATGACGGGCAATTATCTCACCACAGCGGGCCGTGACCCGGCAACCGATGTCCGTGAAATACTGGATCTCGGCCTTGTACCACACATTCCGCAGCAGGTTTAAAATAGCATGAAAATACTATCGGCAACATTTACAAAAAGCGCGCATACCGCCGCACAGCTCAAAGGGCAGTCGCTTCCGGAAATCGCCTTCTCGGGACGGTCCAATGTCGGCAAATCATCGCTCATCAACTGCCTGCTCAACCGGCGGGGGCTTGCCAAAACAAGCTCCACCCCGGGCAGAACACAGGCCGTGAACTTTATCGATGTCAACGGCTCTTTCTCTTTTGTCGACCTGCCGGGCTACGGCTATGCCAGGGTTCCCGAAGCCCTGCGCAGAAAATGGGGAGGGCTCATAACGGCATATCTCGAAAACAGCCGGAACCTTCGGCTGGTCATCCTGATTGTCGATCCCCGCCGCGACCCGACTGATGATGAAATACTGTTCATGCGCTGGCTGCTCGAACGGAGCATCCCCGCCATTGCGGTACTGACAAAAATCGATAAAATCGGCAGGAATATGCGGCAGCAGGCGCTTGCAGCATGGAGAAAAAAACTGGGCATTGAAACAATACTGCTGTTCTCGGCGCTCAACGGCGAAGGCAAAGATAAAATCTGGAAAGAGATAAAAGGCTATCTATACGAAAAAACATGCCTTTAACAAAGCCTCGCAGAGTTTGCTTAAAAATATCTTGACAACAAGGCTCTAAAATATTAAATTTTATTGCTTAATTTAACCAGAGGAGTCACCAGTGAAAAGTTTTATAGCTAAAAAAGAAACTGTCCAGCATGACTGGTACGTAATTGACGCTGCCGGCAAGACCCTTGGCCGTTTGGCCGTACAGATTGCATCACGGCTGCGCGGCAAGCACAAGCCGATCTACACACCCCATGTCGACACGGGCGACTTTATTGTCGTCGTGAACGCAGACAAGGTACGGCTGACGGGCAATAAGCTTGAGGATAAAAAATACTATCGCTATACGGGGTTTCCGGGAGGTCTGCGCGAGCAGAATGCGGCCGATCTTCTTAAAAAGAAGCCGACAAGCCTGCTGCAGTTTGCCGTTAAAGGCATGCTCCCCAAAAACAGCCTTGGACGCGCCATGTATAAAAAGCTTAAAATCTACACCGGAGCAAGCCACCCCCACGAGGCTCAGAAACCGCAAACTCTGGAATTGAAAGGCATCTAAAATTTATGGAAGGTAAAAAGCACTTCGCTACAGGGAGACGCAAGACCTCGGTTGCCAGAGTATGGATTGAGCCGGGCCAGGGAAAAATAACTATCAATGCCCGCACACTTGATGAGTACTTCGGCGGACTTGCAACCAAAAAGCAGATTGTTCGCCAGCCTCTTGAACTCGTAAAATTCACCGACAAGCACAATGTTTTCGTCAATGTGTACGGCGGCGGACCTACCGGACAGGCTGAAGCAATCCGGCACGGCATTGCGCGCACGCTGATCCTCATCAACCCCGAGTTTCGCACTATCCTGAAGCGGGCATCCCTGCTTACCCGCGATTCCCGCATTGTTGAGCGAAAAAAATACGGTCAGCCCGGCGCACGCAAGCGCTTCCAGTTTTCAAAACGCTAGTATCTCTGCAATCACCGGAAAGGAAGGACAGTGTCCTTCCTTTTTTTGTTTAGGGGAGAAGCCATATGAGAGCAGCAATCATCGGCGCCACCGGGTATACGGGGCTTGAGCTTGTCCGCATTCTGTCGCGCCACCCCGAAGTTGAAATTACCGCCCTCACATCGGAGCGCTATGTCGGGCAAAGATATGACCAGGTCTATCCGGCCGTCGGGGCCATTGCAAGCCGCGTGCTGGAGCCGCTGAACCCGGATGCCATAGCAGGCCGGGCCGATGTCATATTCACCGCCGTTCCCCACAAAGAGGCCATGCAGGTGGTGCCCGCTTTTATCAACAAGAAAAAAAAGGTTATCGACCTGAGCGCCGATTTCAGGCTCTCTAATAAAGCTACCTATGAAAAATGGTATGAGGCCCATACCGCGCCGGAACTGCTGGCAAAAGCGGTCTACGGCCTGCCTGAAATAAACCGTAAAAAAATAAAAAAAGCGCAGCTCGTGGCAAATCCGGGCTGCTACCCCACAAGCATCATTCTGCCCCTGACGCCGCTGCTGAAAGATGATTTGATCGACACCGGAAACATCATCGCCGATTCGAAGTCAGGCGTATCAGGAGCCGGCCGTTCTTTAAAGACCGGCTCTTTGTACTGCGAAGCAAGCGAAAGTTTCAAGGCCTACAGCATACTCAAACACCGGCATCAGCCTGAGATAGACGAGCAGCTTTCCGGCCTTTGCGGCAAGCCGGTCAGCATAACATTTTCCCCTCATCTGCTGCCCATGAACCGCGGCATGCTGAGCACTATTTATGTGACCCTCAAGCGGCCCATGAGCAGCAGCGCCCTGCACGACCGCCTCACGAGCTACTATAAAAATGAGCCTTTTGTGCGCATTCTGCCCGAAGGGACCCTCCCGCAGACGGGCTGGGTGCGGGGCTCCAATTACTGCGACATCGGCTTTGCCCTGTCGGGCAGGCGTCTGGTGCTGGTATCGGTAATCGACAATCTCGTCAAGGGCGCATCAGGCCAGGCCGTGCAGAATATGAATATCATGATGGGCCTCAGGGAAACGATGGCCATCGACCATGTGCCCATGTATCCCTGATTCGGGAGGCAGCCTGATGGAATGCACGGCAGATACAAACAGCTCCTCATGCACCTGCACCTACAGCTCCTGTTCAAAACGCGGTAAATGCTGCCAGTGCGTCCAGTACCACAGGGCCGGCGGCGAGCTGCCCGGCTGCTTCTTCCCGCCCGATGCCGAGCGCACCTACGACCGCTCGCGCGAAGCCTATATAAAAGCTTTCTCGAAAAAACCCGCCTGAAAAGTATGGTGTAGCCAGAGCAACCTGGACCTTGAAGGCTACCTGCGCGAACAGGCTATAGATGAACTTTTTGTCTGCGGGCTTGCTACCGACTACTGCGTGAAAGCAACCGTGATCGACGCCCTGCGCCACGGTTTCAAAACCCTCGTGCTGTCAGATTGCATCAGGGCTGTTGATGTGCAGCCCGGAGATGGGAAGCGGGCGCTGCAGGAGATGAAAGCCAATGGAGCGGTCATTCTTACCTCAGAAACCCTCGATTTCACATAGGGGTAATCGCTCCATACCAATACGTGTAATTTAATCAAAAACCTCCTCCCCCTCTTGAGGCTGACAAGATCGAGGTGAAGTGGGTACTTGTAAAAAACCACACCTCATCCATGCACTCCTAGAATTTAGCTTTACCTTAATCTAACAGAACAAATATTGCTTCTGGTAATGTGCAACCGCAGGGGTATGTCTTGTTTTGCATATTTAGAGCCGCTAATGTGTAATTTTGAGCAGCAGATCCTGGGTACAACATATGGTAGCCTCTTTGCTTCTTGAATAAAACTTGACTTCATCCTTTGTTGGGCTTTTATTTAACCGTCAAATTGTTTTCATCATTAAAAACATTTAATGCATATATACTACTATTATATATGATAAATCTGCGCAGTGTCGTGTGAAAAAAAATCATAAACTTTCATGAATCGGTATCATGAACTTTCTGAAAAAGAGACTTTCCTTCCTCAGTCCCCTGCATCCCGTCATTATCTTTTATCTTCTTGGACTGGTAATCTTTTTTGTTTTCAGGTCAGCGCTCTGCCTGCAATATTATGCAAGAGTGATGGAGGTCGAAAACAGTCTTCTTAGCTTTGCCATAGGGGTAAGGGTTGATACTATTCTGCTCTGTTATCTTCTGATGCTTCCGACATTTGCTCTTCTTATCCTTCCAGCACCTGTAATCAGCAAAATACGCTGGATATTCTCACTCTACTTTGCACTGCTTGTCTCTTTATTTGTATTTCTGGAACTAGCAACGTTCCCCTTTATGGCAGAATTTGATACCCGGCCTGACCGTATTTTTATTGAACATGCCGTACAGATTCGAGAGGTTGCGGGCATGATTCTGAAGGGGTATACGATACCGCTGCTTTTTACTGTATCGGTGACCCTGCTGATAAGCTGGGGCAGCTTTAGATTTTTTCAGGCAGTTTTTGAAGGCTTTATTCCTAATGGACTTGCAAAAAAAGTGCTCTTTTTCTTTATCATTACGCCACTTCTGGCTTATGGCGCACGCTCAAGTTCAAGCTTCGGGAATCCTGCAAATCCCAGTGATTTTGCATTTTCAAAGAGCCATCTGGTAAACCAGCTTTGTCTTAATACAACCTATAATCTTGTGTATGAGTATTTCAGCCAGAAAAATGCGGAAAAAGACCCTATAAAATTTTATGGTAACATGGATACGCAGGAAATGCTGGACAGGGTGCGCAAAACCGCAGGCATACCAAAACAGAGTTGCACAAACCCCAACATCCCGCTCCTTCATAAGCAGCAGTCAAGCGTACAGAGAACAAGTCCAGTCAATGTAGTTGTCATAGTAGAAGAGAGTCTGGGGTCGGAATTTGTGGGCTGTCTCGGGGGGCCTCCCCTGACCCCCAACTTTGATGCTCTCAGTAAAGAAGGTCTTTTGTTTACCCGCATGTATGCTACCGGTACACGCACGCTCAGAGGCCTTGAAGCCGTCATTTCGGGATTTCTTCCCACGCCAGCTAAAAGTGTTTTTAAACTTGGACTGTCGAAAAGAAACTTCTTCACCATTGCTGAGCTTTTTGCAAGAGGGGGGTATATAACTGAGTTTATCTATGGCGGGGAAAGCAATTTTGACAACATGCATTCGTTTTGTCTGAACAATGGCTTTCAGCACATTTATGATGAGAAAAACATGCCGGCACCGGTCTTCAAGGGGAGCTGGGGTGTCTCGGATGAAGATCTTTTTGCCACAGCAAATGAGGTATTTAAATCTCATGGCGAAAAGCCATTTTTTGCGCTTCTGCTTACTACATCAAATCATGACCCTTTTGAATTTCCCGACGGCCGGATTGAACTGTATGAAAAGCCGAAAATGACCCGGAACAATGCGATCAAGTATGCGGATTATGCGCTGGGGAAATATTTTGAGTCGGCAAAAAAAGAGGCCTATTACAGTAATACGATATTTTTGATTATCGCCGACCACAGCACGCGGCTGGGAGGGAAAGATTTGGTGCCGATAGATAAATTCCATATTCCGGCTTTGATTATCGGCCCTGATGTACAACCGGGAACATTTGACAAGGTGGCAAGTCAGATTGATATGCCGACGACCCTTCTTGATCTAATGGGGTTCAGCGCCGAGGTGCCCCTTATCGGACGATCCCTTGCCCATCTTTCTGACAGTGTCAAAGGCAGGGCAATCATACAGTATGGCGAAGACAATGTGTATCTGGAAGATGATCAGGCAATACTGCACCGGCCCAGGAAAGAAGCAGTACAGTTTGCGTATAGGGATGGAAGATTAATTCCAACAATGCTTGATCCTGAACTTTCAAAAAATGCACTGGCACATGCACTGCTGCCGGGATACCTCTATTATAACTTTTTACACCGCCTGCCTGAATAAGCTATATCGGAAATCGATAACTGTCGCCAAGAACCTTAAAAGTACAGATAGGAATAAGTATAACGGGGTTGAAGCCTGGCTACTACATATTGTGGCCAAGCCATTTTCTTAAAAAGTCCACACTAGCGTGTCATAAATTTTTACAAAACATTCCTTGAATGTATTGCATATTTCTTCTGGTACATTGCCACTATTCTATGAAAGCAAAATTATCTTAAAAAAATTACCAGTTAAATCAAAATATTTACAGTTTACTTATCCCCCAGCAATTTCTGCGCATTCTTATAAAAAATCAGTTCCCTGTCGGCATTGGTCAGAAAATCGGCCTGCCGAACAGCAGCGATCAGAGGCTCCATATTGAAAATGCCGTCGGAGCCGAAAACCACCCTGGCGGCGCCGAGAGACTGCACGAGCTTTTTCAACGTCGGCAGCACCACCGGATACCCCAGCACATCCTCAATCTGGTTGAGCGTCGAAATGTCAACCGACACATTGGGGGCATAAAGGCCTGCCATAATCAGATCCTCGACCCAGGGATAGGCGGCATGGGCGATCACCAGTTTCAGGTCAGGGAAATCTACGGCAATATCATCAATATAGATGGGATGACAATACTTTAGCCTGCTTCCATCAGAAGGAGGTTTAACGCCCATATGGATCACTACCGGCAGTCCCAGAACCGCAGCCTTTTCATAGATGGGGTACAGTCGCTCATCATTGGGATAAAAACCTGAAGCCGGGTTAAGCTTTATACCCCGAAGGCCGAACGTATTGCACGCCCGGTCAATTCTCTCAAGATTTACTTTAATATCCCTGTCGGGATGCACAGCGGTAAACCCGATAAAACGGTCGGGATGTGCTTGTACAAACGCAGCCGTATCGTCATCGGCAAGGTTGTCTTTGCGACTGTCTCCGAGCAGGCCGTAGTCTTTGCCAAGTATAATGAGCTGCTCAACCCCTGCTTCATCCATGGCTTCAAGATAGGCGTCAGCCTCCATGCGATAGGCTGACCCCGGCGGGCTCAAATGATTGTGAAAGTCGATGATCATGGCCGGACCTCCTTAGATAAACATTGAAGTTTTTTCCGAAAATATCTATGAAACCATTTAAAATGTCAACCTATTCAAGCACCAGGAAACCCATCTGCATAGTGGCCTGTTAATCGAAAAAGTTGTGGCGTGTTGCAAAATCAGCTATGTTGAACTTGTGTCCACAGAAAAGGCTGGGTTTGAGCACACAGCCGGTTCGTGCTAGCTTTCTCGGATTTTTACTATACAACTTCAAACATATACTACCAGTAGGCATAGGCATATGGATCAGCATATAATTCTAATGGTGGCGATTCCGGTTGTGACGGCGACCGTTTTTGTGTCTTCCACAAGCCTGCATGCTGCACGAGGAGTTTCGAACATGAACCTGCTGTGGGCTGCGGTCTGGGTTTCGGTATTCCTTCTGGCTGGCCAGTCGAGCGCGTCTGACCAGGCCCAAAAGGCGGAAACCGCCAGGGACAAGGCGGAGGTGCTGGAGGAGAAGGCAGCGCCCGGTGGGAATAAGGCGCTACCGACTCAGGCCCAGACCATCACCAAGCCCCAGGTGCAGGCCGTAGATTCGACCGGCGATGAGCCCATAGACGATGCAATCACCTGTCTTGCCCGCAGCGTTTACTGGGAGGCACGGGGCACTGGTGCTGCCAGCCTGGAAGCCATCACCAGTGTCGTTATGAACCGGGTCGGCCATACGGGCTTTCCAAACACCATCTGTGGAGTTGTCAAGCAGGGCCAGGAGGAGGGCGCCTGCCAGTTTTCGTGGTGGTGCGATGGCCGTCCGGATGACGCAAAGGATGATGAGGCCTATGCGCGCGCCAAGGAAATCGCCCGCAAGGCCCTCAACCGCCAGCTCAAAGACCGAACCGGTGGCGCCATGTATTTCCATAATCGTAAAACAGTTCCCGCCTGGTCCAAAAAATATATCAAGACGGTCGAGGTCGGCGAGCATGTCTTCTACAAACCTGCCGGCGGCGAAGCCAAATAGACTCTGCCGGTTGACATTGGTGCGGATTCGAAACTCTTTAAGCGGCATGAAGCTAAAATCAGGGTTCCGCCACTGTGTGTTTCGCTCCCTTGGCCACCCTGCCCTGCTTGTTTTACCGCGGTTTACACTGAAACCGCTTCATCCTCTTCCTGATGCATGCTTCCTTCTCATTCGACCGGTTCACCATGCCATCTCTGCTTAGAGCATTTAACAGAATTACTATGACGCATAATTCATGTGTTTACGAGCACACCAGCCCTTGTCATTCTGGCTTGCCGGAATCATTTTTCTGCACACCAAAGGGATTCCCGTCGAGCGGGGATGACAAAAAATGACGCCATACAGCTATCGCACTCAACTGTTTTCTGATTTACGGTTACAAGATTTAGTGTGGAGGCTTCGTATCATACCGGCCAGGGTTGCTTCATCTGCATGCCGCAGATTTTTGATTGCACATATCCTGCAAAAAGACACACCCCCCTGTTTAAATACCTTGTAATTAAACTAATTAGAATCTATGTTCTAATAAAGAAAAAAGGTCTCTTCCAACATCTCCAATAGCATGTTGTATTCAGCAGTAAATTTTGTCTAAATAAGGTTTCTTTTATAACTTTTATTCAAAGGCTGAACTATGCCAAAATTAATAAAAAAAGCTCGAAAAAATGCCTCAAAAGCTGTCACTGCCTCCAAAAAGAACCTCCCGGCAAAAACTAAACCAGCGCCCTCAAAAATACATGCGGCTGACAAAAAATCAGGTGCAGCAAAAAAGAAGCCTGGCAAAAAGCCTTCTGCTCCGGTTCAATCAGCAATGCTTCCCGTAGTCGGCATCGGTGCATCAGCCGGCGGGCTCAAGGCCCTTGAGAATTTTTTTGACAATATGCCCTCTGGCAGCGGCATTGCTTTTGTGGTCATCCAGCACCTGTCCCCTGATCACAAAAGCATTATGGGAAGCCTTCTTGAAAAGCATACAAAGATGAAGGTGCTTGAGGCTAAAAACGGCACAAAAGTTACGGCGAACTGCATCTACCTCAACCCGCCCACTACGAATATGAGCATCATCAACGGCACGCTCCGGCTTATGGAGCGCGGCAGTTCTCCAGCGCTCCATCTGCCCATAGATTTTTTCTTCCGCTCCCTCGCCGAGAACCAGAAGGAACAGGCCATCTGCATTGTTCTGTCCGGCACCGGCACGGACGGCACGCTGGGGCTTAAGGCAGTAAAGGCCGCGGGCGGCATGACCATGGTTCAGCAGGAAGAAGATGCCGAGTACAGCGGCATGCCCCGAAGCGCCATTGACACCGGCCTTGTGGACTACATTCTTCCCGCAGCGAAAATGGCCGAAAGTCTTATACAGTACGCGCGGCACGCCTATCTGAGAAAGCCCCGGGAAGCTGAAAAACTTGATAAAAAAAACGAAGATTATGTCCAGAAGATATGTATGCTGATCCGGGCAAAAACCGGCCATGATTTTTCACATTATAAAATAAACACCATCCATCGGAGAATCGAGCGGCGCATGGCCGTCCACAAGGTCGACAGTACCGCAGACTATGTCCGGCTGCTCAGTGAAAACCCGGCGGAAGTACAGGCTCTTTTCAAAGACATGCTTATCCTTGTCACCAGTTTTTTCCGGGACCCCGACGCCTTTAAAATACTGCAGAAAGCATTATCTGATCTCGTGGATAAGAAAGCGCAGGGTTCCTCTTTCCGCGTCTGGATGCCGGGATGCGCCACGGGCGAGGAGACCTATTCAGTTGCCATGCTGATCGCGGAAAGCATGGAGAATCTCAACAAACATCTGGTCGTTCAGATATTTGCCACCGACATTGATGAGGAGGCTGTCGCATACGCGCGCAAGGCCATGTATCCCGATTCTATAGCAGCCGACGTATCGCCCGAGCGGCTGAAAAACTTTTTTACAAAAGAGGAAAAAAACGTTCGCATAAAAAAACATATCAGAGAAATGGTGACGTTTGCCACCCAGAGCCTTACCCGGGACCCTCCATTTTCAAAGCTTGACATGGTGGTGTGCCGCAATGTTCTGATTTACCTGGACGCCGAACTCCAGAAAAAGATATTTCCTCTGATCCATTACACGCTGAACCCGGACGGCATCCTTTTTCTGGGTTCAGCCGAAACCATCGGGAGCTTTACTGACTTCTTTACCCCGATTGACACGAAGTGGAAAATTTTCAAGCGTCAAAAATGCCGACATGCCGCGAGCGCTGGAGCTGGCCGGAGCCGAACCCTACACCGTTGGTGTCGCACACAAGATGGAAAAAACCGCAAAGCTCACCGACCTTGACATCCGTGACATTGCCGAGATGGTCATCCTTAAAAAGTACAGCCCGTCCTGCGTTCTGGTCAACGACAAATATGAAGTTGTCTATTTCAGCGGCAACACCAACAGGTACCTGTCTCAGCCGGTGGGTGTTCCCAACTTCAACATTCTGAAGATGGTCGACGAAAGCCTGCTCTACACTCTGAGCAGTGCCCTGCATACGGTTGCTAAACAGAAAACCACTGTAGTCTGCAAAGGCCTGCAGGGAAAGCAGAACAATGCGGACTATAGCGTTGATGTGACCGTCATGCCGGTTACGGCGCCCAGTGCCCGCGAGGGTTTGATGATGGTGGTGTTTGAAGACAGAACGCCGAAGGAAGCAGAACCCGAAGGAAAAAAGCCCGGCGCAAACAAAAAAGTGGACGCACGCATCGAAACGCTTGAGCAGGAACTGCGGTCAACAAAAGAGTATTTGCAGACCGCCATCGAAGAGCTGGAAACCACAAACGAAGAGCTCACGTCTACCAATGAGGAACTGCAGTCGGCAAACGAAGAGCTGCAGTCCGCCAATGAGGAGCTTGAGACCTCCAGGGAGGAACTGCAGTCGACCAATGAAGAGCTTGCCACCGTGAATGCAGAGCTTCAGACCAAAATCGATGATCTGTCCTGCGTCAACAACGATCTGAACAACCTGCTTGTCAGCACCGAGATCGGCACTATCTTTCTTGACAGCAGCCTGCGCATCAAGCGCTTTACCCCGTCGGTGGCAAAAATTTTCAACCTGATAAATACCGATATCGGCCGTCCTATCAGCGATCTCACGGCAAAGACAACCCATGAGGGCATTTATGCCGACTGCGGGAAAGTGCTCGCAACCCTGAATACGATCGAGAAGACGATAGGTGTTAAGAGCGGAGACTCCTTCAGCATGCGCATTCTCCCATACCGGACCCTTGAAAATGTCATAGACGGCCTTGTTCTCACCTTTACCGACATAACCGCCATTGTGAATGCCCGTGAAAACGCGCGCCTTGCCGCGGTGGTGAAGGATTCAAATGATGCCATAACACTGCAGGACAGGGAAGGTACTATCCTGGCCTGGAATCGCGGCGCCAGCCGCATGTATGGCTACACCGAGTCAGAGGCCCTTGCAATGAACATCAGCAGCATGATCCCCGATGACAGGCAAAAGGAGTACTTCAAGTTCGTTCATGCTGTTTTTGCCGGCAAAGAGGTTGATTCCTTCAAAACCAGGCGAACGGCAAAGGACGGCCGCACGCTTGATGTCTGGCTGACCGTAACGGTCCTGAACGATAGCCAGGGCAAGCCGCAAAGCATTGCCACTACCGAGCGGGATATACAAAACTAATAGCGCAGGCTCACTAGTGACAGTTCAAAGGTCCGGGTTCAAGTTGTATGAGTGTCTAGTGGGCTTTCACATTTGAATTTGTTGGATGAGATACAATCACTCGTTCTTAACACCAGTCCTGTCATTCCGGCTTGTCCGGAATCTTTTCCACCGCAGCGGAAGGATTCCGGACAAGCCGGAATGACGCTTGGGTTTTACTTTTTCAATTAACTTATCCCCCTAATTTTCATATATTGGCATTAAGAAAAGGGTGACTAAAACAGTTAATTTCAAATGTGAAGGTCCACTAGGCTGTCGGGTTACGGTTGACATTTGATAATTTTAAACTGTAAATCATGTGAAAGATATGTATCATGGCAGATTCAAAAAAACAGAGACAAGCTAAACTATTTAATGACCTGCGCAGAAAAGCTGAGCACCTCATGCAGGCCAACCCTGCCGAGTCGAAAAATAATGGCGCGCAAGATTTGAACAGCCTGCTGCACGAGCTTGAGGTTCACCAGATCGAGCTTGCCCTGCAGAATGAAGAGCTGCTGCGCTCACGGGCGGAAATAGAGGAATCCCGCCAGAAGTATCTTGATTTATATGACTTTGCGCCCGTCGGGTATATCACCTATGATGACAGGACCGGGCACATCACTGAAACAAATCACGCAGGCGCCGGGATGCTTGGCTGCGAAAAGGGAACGGCTGTCGGCAAGAAACTGATGAGTTTTATTATGCCGGAGTCACAGGATGTGTTTTATTTTCATAAAAACAAGTGCTTCGAGACCCGGGAAAAACAGACCTGTGAGCTGAAGCTCAAAAAAAAAGGCCACCCCCCGGTACCTGTCCAGCTCTCGAGCATGCCCGTGGATGCTGAAGGGCCAATGAAACTCCTGCGCATTGCGCTGACAGATATCTCCGAGCGCACACTCCTGTGGGATCAGCTCCGCGAATCCCGCAAAACGGAGGCGATAGGAACCCTTGCAGGCGGCATTGCGCATGAGTTCAACAATATGCTGGGCGGCATTACCAACTATGCTGAACTGGCAAAAGCTGACATGCCCGCCGACAGGCCGGCGCGAGAGTATCTGGATGAGGTATTAAAGCTTTGCAAAAAAGCCCGGGATGTTGTCATGCAGGTCCTTTCCTACAGCCAGAAGCCCCGGACCGAGTACAAGCCGGTAGTAGTGCATTCACTGGTTGCAGAAACGGTAAAGCTGATGCGCTCCAGCATACCCACAAACATCGACATCCGGCAGGACATTGACGGGCAGGCAGGAACAGTGCTCGGAAACCACACACAGATACAGCAGGTGCTGATAAACCTGTGCATCAATGCGGCACAAGCCATGAAGCTGAAAAGCGGCCTTCTCACAATAAAAGTGGTGCCTGTCGCGCTTGATGCCGAGCAGGTGAGGCACTTTACCGATCTAAGGGCCGGGGCGTATGTAAAGCTCACCGTGAGCGACACAGGCACAGGCTTTGACCCTGCAATCACAGAGCGCATCTTTGATCCTTTTTTCACCACCAAAGAGGTCGGCGACGGCAGGGGCATGGGCCTTGCGGAGGCGCAGGGCATTGTCAAGAGTCATGGCGGCGCCATAACTGTTTCAAGCATACTGGGGGCGGGCACAACCGTTACCGTATTTTTTCCCGCATCAGCGGATGCGGCTGCTGTGAACGCACCGGATACACGCCTGCAAGGGGGTACGGAGCGGATACTGATGGTTGATGATGAGGAGTGCATTGTTATTCCCGCAAAAATGATGCTTGAAAATCTGGGATACCGGGTAACAGCCCTGACCGACAGCCTGGAGACACTTGAGCTTTTCCGCAAAACCCCCGATGACTTTGATTTTGTTATAACCGACCTTTCAATGCCCCACCTGACCGGCGAGCGGCTTGCAGCGGAAATAATCAAAATTCGCAAGGACATACCGGTTGTCATCGCAACGGGCTTCGTGGGAGCCGCAGACAATGAGGATTTAAAAAAAAGCGGCGTCAGGGGGGTCATAGCAAAGCCGTATAGCATGCAGGAGTTTGCCAAAAGCATCCGCTCTATTCTTGATGGAACATAACGCGGGGGCAAAGCCTCCACTGAGCTTCGCCGGCCGGTGCAACCACAGTTTCACCCTGGAGAAAAACTTGTCGGCGCGGTACCAGGTTAAAAAAAGTTAAGCTGAGCCTTTTGAATACTGCAGCATAAGGGCGAACCCAACAAATGGATGGTTCAGGATTTTCGTTCGGCCACTATTTAGTACAGTTTCCTTTTTGTTGTAGCAAATAGTAGCATTCTCATTATTGATCAAATTTAAAAAAATTCGTCACCCCGGTGAAAACCGGGGTCCAGAAAACCCCTGATTCTGAAAAACCTGGATGCCGGCTTTCGCCGGCATGACGATAACGAAGGATTGTCGGGCTTTTTATGTCCCCTATTTTTGTGGCTACAGTAAAAAGAAAAATGCTCTAGAGAAAATATATGGCAGCCATTCTTATTATTGAAGACGACAAAAAATATTGCGATTCGTTATCCGGCATCATACGGGGCATGGGTCATGAGGCCATCTGGGCCGACTCGCTTACACGCGGGTTGCAGGAATTGAGCTCGAGGAATTTTGATATTCTCTTCATGGAAGTGCAGATGCCCGACGGTAACGGGCTGGATGTGGTTGAAGAGATCCTTGAAACCCCGCTCCCCCCTGAAATCATTGTAATTACCGCTTTCAGAACTGCTGAAGACGCTAAAATTGCAATTGAAAAAGGCGCCTGGTGTTACATGAAAAAGGAGTTTTCCAGGAATGAGATATCGCTGCTGATAATTAATATTCTTGAATACCGAAAAAAAAACACCGGGGACCATACCGTTATCCATCTGGAGCATAAGCACTTTGAAGGCATTATCGGCAGCAGCCCATCCATCAAGTTCTGTAAATACCTGGTGGCCAGTGTTGCAAAAACCGATTCCAATGTGTTCATTACCGGTGAAACCGGCACGGGCAAAGAGCTTATTGCCTCTGCCATTCATAATCACAGCCAGCGCGCTCAAAATAATTTTGTGACGGTTGATTGTACGGCCCTCCCCGGTGAGCTTGTGGAGAGCATTCTGTTCGGATACGAAAAAGGATCTTTTACCGGAGCGGAAAAATCACGCGACGGCCTTATCAAACAGGCCCATGGCGGGACGCTGTTTCTCGATGAGGTCGGAGAGCTTCCCCTGGCCATGCAAAGCTCGTTCCTGCGGGTTATTCAGGAACACAGCTTTCGGCCCGTCGGGTATCAGAAAGAAATCCAGAGTGATTTCAGGCTCATCGTGGCTTCCAACCGCGACCTTGAAGATATGGTGCATCAGGGACAGTTTCGGGATGATTTGCTTTTTCGCATCCGCTCCTTCACCATCGATATGCCCCCCTTGAGAAAACGCTCTCAGGATATCAAAGAACTTGCTGTATATTATACGTCCAAACTGTGCCGGCAGTATGGTATTGAAAAAAAGACGTTTGACCCCGAGTTCTTCCATGCCCTTGATGCATACATCTGGCCCGGTAATGTCCGGGAATTAATACATGCTTTGGAAAATGCGCTTATTGCCGCACAGCATGAGCCCAGCCTTTTCCCTAAACACCTGCCGACCTATATTCGCATCTGGCTGGCGCGCACGTCACTGCGAACGGATGATAACACTGATAAGGCAGCCGCGGCACTTGAGGCTACCGGGCCATTTCTCAAGCTGAAGGATGTGCGCTCCAGTGCTCTGGCCCATACGGAAGAAAAATATTTAAATGACTTGATGCGCGTTGCAAACAGCGACATCGTGACTGCCTGCCGGCTATCAGGCCTATCCCGGACCCGCCTCTATGTGCTTTTGAAAAAATACCGCATAGCAACCCATTTCTGATTCTTTCTGTCAGCATCCTTCCTTTTTTACCTGTACCGTTAAACAGGACAAATCCCGTATGGCGGGACTCAGTCCCGCAGCACGGAACAGGTTTCCCTGTTCTGATACTTCTTCAGCGGAGTAAAAATGCGCTATCCACCTGAAATAACGATTGCTCTTGCATGCACAATCATCATGGCCCGCTTTTTGTATTACTGTAGAAGTGAGGTGATGAATTAAATCTTTAAACCAGTACAGCAGGAATATAGAATATGAAAAAATCCGTATATGCACAGACGCGCGATAAGGCGCGCTTCGATGTTAACATCAAAGCCATGTATATCATCAGGGGCAGGGGAATGAAGCAGCAGGAATGCCGGATCACCAATCTGAGCACAAGCGGTGCGACCGTGCACTCCCAGCGAACTGAAAATTTTACGGAAGGAACTGTTATTATAATTGCTATTGCCATTACAAACACCCTCATGCATATGCCTGCCGAGGCTGAAATCATGTGGATCAGGCAGTGCGCCAATGAATGTATAAGCGGCATCAGGTTCACGGCTATGCCCTGTGACATCATGATCCGGAAGCTCGTTAAAAAGACTTCGGAAATCTCTTGCGTTGCAGTAAAAAGCCGTAAGGTGAAATGTAGAACCGGAAAGCTTACCGAGCGTGAAAACGCGCTAACCGCCTGAAGACAATAACGATGCCGCTGCAGGCAAAGCCATAATGGCCGGCTTTTTGTATCACTGTTGAAGTGAGGTGCTGCATGAAATGTCTATTCTATGAAAAAAAACCCGGCATCATTGCGGAGCGGATTATCCGGCTGATGCAGCCTTCACCGGGAAAAAATATAATAGAGCTGTATCACACCATCAAAACCCTGTCTCAAAGACTTTCCCGGCCCATAGACGGTCAGGCTATTATGATTCTTATAGCTGCCGACAGGGTAGATCTTTTGGATATCGTTTTGATGCACAAGCTGCTGCTTGACATTCGCGTCATCATCATACTTCCTGACCGGGAGGATGAGACTGTCAGTATAGGATACAAGCTGAAACCATGCTTTTTAACCTATGCGAACGCAAATTTAGACGAAGTGCATAAGGTCTTAGGAAAATTACTTAAATTTTCAGAATCAGGCCAGAGGATATCAGGAGAGTGCTAATATGGCGGAAATGAATAAAATTTTGTTTCATTACTTCAAATGCAGAGAAAGAAACAGGACATGACGATGGGTAAGGTTAAACAGGGTGTTGCTGTTCTTGAAAAATGCCCGACGGGCATCAAGGGCCTCGATGAAATAACAAAGGGAGGTCTTCCGAAAGGCAGGCCAACACTGATGTGCGGCAGTGCGGGTTGCGGCAAAACACTTTTTTCCATGGAGTTTCTCATGCGGGGCGCCATGGATTACGGAGAGCCCGGGGTCTTCATGACCTTCGAGGAAGCGCCGGAGGATCTTGCCAAAAACTTCATATCCCTTGGTTTTGATCTCAATGATATGATCTCGCGCGGTCTTATCGCAACGGACCACGTCTACATCGAGCGCACCGAGATCGAGGAGACGGGTGAGTATGACCTTGAAGGATTGTTCATCCGCCTGGGCAATGCCATTGATTCCATCGGAGCCAAGCGGGTTGTCCTGGATACCATAGAAGCGCTTTTTTCCGGACTGTCTCATACCGCTATCATTCGGGCTGAGCTTCGCCGGCTTTTTAACTGGCTGAAAGAACGCGGCGTGACAGCCATCGTTACGGGTGAAAGCGGCGAAAAGCTCCTGACTCGCTACGGGCTTGAAGAATACGTGGCCGATTGCGTTATTTTTCTCGACTTTCGCATCGAGGAGCAAATTTCCACCCGCCGCCTGCGTATTGTCAAGTACCGCGGCTCAGCTCACGGCGCCGACGAATACCCATTCCTGATAGACGAACGCGGCATCTCCATCCTGCCGATCACGTCCCTGGGGCTCGACTACGCGGTTTCCACGAGAGCGCATCGCCACCGGCATTCCCAAGCTGGATGCAATGCTCGAAGGCAAGGGGTTCTACCGCGGCAGCACCATCCTTGTCTCCGGTACTGCGGGCACAGGTAAAACAAGTTTGTCGGCAACATTCGCCGACGCCACCTGCCGGCGGGGTGAGCGCTGCCTGTATTTCGCCTTCGAGGAATCCCCCAGCCAGATCATCCGCAACATGGGCTCTATCGGCATCGATCTCGGGAAATGGGTGAAGAAGGGTCTACTCAAGTTTCATTCAGCCCGGCCGTCGCTCTACGGCCTTGAGATGCATCTGGTCACCTTTCACAAAGTTATCGATGAATTTGATCCACGGGTTTTTATCATAGACCCGATCAGCAACCTGAGCGCCGCAGGTACTGCGACTGAAGTCAAATCAATATTAACGCGCCTGATCGACCATTTGAAGATGAAAAAAATCACCACATTCCTTACGGACCTCACTCATTTTAGCGGCAGTCTCGAACGCACCAGCGAAGAGATATCGTCGCTCATCGATACATGGCTTCTCCTGCGGGATATCGAACGCAGCGGTGAGCGCAACCGGGGCCTCTATATTTTAAAATCACGCGGCATGGACCACTCCAACCAGATTCAGGAGTTCCTGCTCACCAACCGGGGTATTGACCTCATCGACATCTATACCGGGTCCGGCGAAGTCTTAACCGGCAGCGCCCGTGCAGCCCAGGAAGCCGGGGAAAAGGCCGGTGAGATGGCATGTCGGCGTGAGTCAGAACGCAGGCTCCGCGAGCAGGAACGCAAGAGGAATGCGCTGGAAACAAAAATCGCGGCACTGCGAGCCGAGTTCGATGTGGAAACCGAAGAGGTGCATTTGATGGCGGAAGAAGAACACATACGGCAAGCTGTCCTGGCGGATGGCCGTTTGGCAATGGCGCATCTTCGTAAGGGGAACCCAGCAGCTCCACTGGCAAAGCGCTCGAAAAAAAAGAAGGAAAGGATGGCAGGATGAAAGCTGTTTCACAAGAAAAGAGAAAGAAAAAAACGGCCGATGCGGCACAAAAAATCTGGAACCTCCGGTTATATGTAGCCGGCCAAACCCAGAAATCAATTACGGCCTTTGCAAATTTAAATAAGATCTGCGAAGAATATCTTGCGGGCAGCTACAGCATTGAAGTGATAGACCTGATACAAAATCCCCGGCTTGCCAAAGGTGACCAGATTATTGCCATACCGACACTGGTAAGGAAGCTTCCTGAGCCGATTAAAAAAATTATCGGAGATTTGGCGAACACAGAGCGCGTGCTGGTGGGACTCGACATTCGTTCTGAGTCCGGGGGGGGGGGGGGACAAAGTGAGACATCCTGAATTGTGCCTGCTGAGGAAATCAAAAAAATGAAAACGAGCACTAAGGAGTTTGCACAGGCGGCAGCAATGCAGGACCGCGCACAGTACGTTCTTCGGCTGTATGTTACGGGAATGACCCCAAAGTCAACCCTGGCAATCGCCAATGTCAAGGAACTCTGCAAAAAACACCTGGAAGGCCGCTACGAACTCAGGGTGATAGACATCTATCAGCAGCCGGAGATGGCCAAGGCAGAGCAGATTATCGCCACCCCGACACTCATCAAGGAGCTCCCCCTGCCGCTTCGGAAGGTTATCGGCGACATGCTGGATACGGAAAAGTTTCTTGTAGGCATCGATCTGAAACCAAAAATTCATAAGCCGGATTAAAAAAAATGAACGGATCGCATAAAACACGCCAGCAGCTTTTGATTGAGGGGCAGGAACTCTCGTCGCGAATGATAGAAGCCGAGGAAACTCTGCGCGCTATCCTGGGCGGTGAGGTGGATGGCCTGGTTGTCTCAACGGCGGAGGGCGACCGAATTTTTACGCTATCGGGCGCTGATCTCCCCTACCGGATCATGGTCGAGACCATGAACGAAGGGGCCGTCACCATAACCTCAGACGGTACGGTCTTTTTCTGCAACCAGCGTTTTGCGGATATAGTCGCAAAACCTCTGGAAACGGTACAGGGATCTTCAATCTACCAGTACATTTCATCAGGAGACCTTCAAGCATTTGAGGCATTGCTTGAGCAGGGATTAAAGAGCAACAGCAGGATGGAACTGGCCTTACAGACCGGAGGTGAGAGGGATGCGCCTGTATTGGTCTCCCTCAGCGCCCTTCAGCAAGCGGATCTGACCGGCGCATTGTGCATGGTGGTTACCGACCTGACGGAACAAAAGCGCAATGAAAAGCTGCTGGCAGAGGAAAAACTGACGACTCAAATTCTCAAGCAAGTTGAGGAAATATTTGTTCTCTGCGACAACCAGGGCCGTATCATCCGCACAAGTACGTCAACCGACAGGCGCTTAGGCAGAAGCCCAATCTTTCAGGAATTTGACGAGGCATTTCACCTCCTCTATCCTGACGGGAATCCCTTTGTCCTTCTATCAGCAATGAATGGCGCGTTCCTCCACGGCCTTGAGGTATGTTTCCATCAAGGGAAAGACAGTTGTATCACCTTTCTCTTGAGCGCAACCCCTGTTAGCAGTTCTCAGGGTATCATCGGCATTGTTGTCGTACTGGTGGACATCACCGAACGCACGAAGGCGGAGGCAAAAATTGCGCATCTTGCTTCATTCCCTCAGCTAAATCCAAATCCGGTCATCGAGACAGATATGGAGAAACGGGTCATTTTCTCCAACGATGCGGCCATGAGGTTTTTGAGGAAGTCAAACATCCCGGAAGATGTCAATCTCTTTCTCCCGCGTGATCTGAACGAAATAATAAAGGAACTGCAACAGGGAAACACGGGGCAATACGTACTCCGCGAAGTGGCAATAAACGGCAGTATTTTTATCGAGACCATCATTCTCCCCGCCAATATGGAAATCGTGCGTATCTACGCGCAAAACATCAGCGAGCGGAAGAAGATGGAGGTGCAATTATTCGAAACAAATCAGCGTCTTCAGGCGCTCATGGACGCCCTACCAGTGGGAGTCAGCTTTTCTGATGGCTCAGACTGCCAAAGGATTACAGGGAACCCAAATGTGCTGAAACAGTTCGAGGTAAATCCGGAAGATAACCTGTCAGCCTCTGCGCCAGACACTCGTGCGCCAGGCAGGCAGATCCGCTTCTTCATGGAAGGGCGGGAGATACGTGACACCGAGCTTCCTTTGCAACGGGCCGTCGCCGAGAACCGGAATATTCCACCGATGGAGCTTGAGGTAGCACTTCCAAGCGGGCGGCGCTGGTTTGCGATGGCTTCCGGTTCGCCTATACGTGACAAAGAGGGCAACGCCATCAGCGGCATTGCCGTGACGGTGGACATTACCGAGCGTAAGAATATAGAGCTGGCGCTGCAAAAAGCCCATGACACGCTCGAGCATAAGGTGACGGAGCGCACGGCTGAACTTCGGACGGCCCTTTCTGCAGTCAGCCTGTTAAAAGACCAGATCGAGGCCGAGAATATTTACTTCCGTCAAGAGCACAAAATGAAAAATCAATTTGAGAATATTCTCGGGCAAAGTGATGGTCTCAAATATGTTCTCTTTCGGGCTGAACAGGTTGCTCCCTCGAACACAACGGTCCTCATCCTTGGTGAGACCGGGACAGGAAAAGAGTTGATCGCTGCCGCCATCCATAACATGAGCCCCCGTAAGGAACGGCCCCTGTTCACGGTCAACTGCGCCGCCCTGCCGGGCAATTTAATTGAGAGCGAACTGTTCGGCCGGGAGAAAGGCGCCTTTACCGGGGCCGATAGCCGGCGCATAGGCCGATTCGAGGTAGCCCATGGTTCAACCCTGTGCCTGGACGAAATCGGGGAGCTGCCGCTGGAGCTGCAGGGCAAGCTGCTTCGGGTGATTCAGCATAACGAGTTTGAGCGCCTGGGCTCGTCCCAGACTATCAAAGTCGATGTGCGGCTGGTGGCAACGACCAATCGAAACCTTGAGGAAGAGGTTCGCAAGGGCCGGTTTCGACAGGACCTTTTCTATCGGCTCAATGTCTTCCCCATCACTGTCCCGCCGCTCCGGCAGCGCAAAGATGACATACCGCTGATGGTTCAGGTGTTCACCGAACGATACTCCCGGAAATTGGGCAAACAGATAACGACTATCCATAAGCAGACGATGAAGACGCTGCAGGAGTATCCGTGGCCCGGCAATGTCCGTGAGCTGGAAAGCATCATTGAACGGGCTGTAATCTTATGCCCCGGGCCGGTCTTACACCTGGCGGATAAACTTGAGATTTCAACTCCCGTGATTTCATCCGCTGTGGAAACCCTTGAAGAAACCGAGCGGAACCAGATTCTTAAAATCCTTTCAGAAAACAAATGGCATATCGAGGGCAAGAACGGGTCCGCTGTGATCCTGGGTCTTCACCCGAGCACCTTGAGAGCCAGAATGCATAAGCTCGGAATAATCCGGCCGGAAACAAAATAAGCACAACCAACTCTCCATACCCCGCAAAACCTCATAACCGCTGCTTTATGGTTCATCCTCCTCCCTCAATATGCTGAGGCTCCACCAGATACTGAGGACAAAAGAATCATTTCATACTTCTGTGTTGTGCTCTCCTGTTCATCCAACCCATTGTTTTTAAATCATTAATCATAACTTCCGGCTCTCCTTCGGCTGTTGGCAGAGTATGTGCAAGTATCTTTCCCAATACACTTGAATAATTCAAGACGAAGGGAATCCAGTATGTTTAAACACACACATTCGCCCGGTTCGGGTTCAGATGCGAATTTCTTCGGGTGGCAGGAAAAATCGTCGGGGGAAATTTTTCCACTCTTCAATATTACTATTGCAGATCATCCATACTATCAGTCTACGGTGAGCGCTGAGACCTTGCGCAGGCTGCACCTGCGGGTTCCTCAAGCCCTCTCTCCCTATTCTGATACAGCACCATCCCCGTGGCATAATCTGGGAATCGAGTTGAATCATCCTAAGACCGCACGAGAGGCGATTGAAATGGCTGGATTGGATTTCACCGTCATGAAAAAGCCGAGAGAGCTGAAAACAGGCTTGCAGCAGGCTGCGTTTGCAACAGTGCGAACGGACACCGATGCTGTTCTGGGCTTCGTCAACGAGAGGTATGAACCCGTTCAGAACATTGATGCTTTCACATTCTTCGACACCCTGGTTGCTGAAGGTAAGGCGGCATACGAAACGGCCGGCGTTTTTGGTAAAGGTGAACGTATCTGGATCCTGGCGAGACTTCCGGACTACATCAGGGTTCATGGCAACGACATCGTCAACAAATATCTCCTGCTCACCAATAGCCATGACGGCAGCCCGCCTGTTCGCGTGATCCTGACTCCCATCCGTGTCGTCTGCAATAATACGTTGACTGCTGCATTACAGGGAGCGGGAGAAGTGCGCATCCATCATATACCAAACACCGTATGGGATTTGGAACAAACCGCCGCACTGCTCGGCTTGTCAAAGATATTATACGAACAGCTCGACGTTCTGTTCAACGATATGGCGGCCAGGAAAATCACACACAAGCAACTGCGGGAGTATGTGCGGGCACTGGTTCCGGATAACCAGGAGGCTGAGAATACCGCAAGAACCGGGAAGATCCGGAACAGTGTGCTTCAGCTGCATGACTCCGGCCGGGGCGCACAACTGTCCCGAGGGACAGTGTGGGGCGCTTTTAACAGCGTTGCCGAATACACGGACCACATGATGCTGGGTGAAGATTCCAGCACGCGATTGAATTCAATCTGGTTTGGTCGCGGAGAGCAACTGAAATTAAAGGCTTTCCGTTTGGCACAGCTCATGATGGGGGTCTGAATCCGCGATGCAAGCGATCAAAGAACCAATAGTTCCGAGGGAGGCCCATGACACTGATACTGAAATTCCGCGCCATCTTGAGGGTCCACCAAATATTGAGGCCTTCAGTACCGGTTCTCATTTCAATGCAGTACACTTTGAGCAACCAAGCCCCAGTAATAACATGACAATTTTAAAAATATATTTTTCCTCGCAGTTGGCAGCACCTTTGCAATAGGTATAAGCATGATACTGGTCATCATACGAATGAAGGTTCTTTCTGAGAAGCGCGTGGAGCTGTCACAGACGATTTCGTCGCTCATCGGCTCCATACGAACGGAGAAGGGATGCAAGCGCTGCGACTTTTGCCGGAGTATGGAGAATGAAAATGAACTTTGTCTGCTTGAGGAATGGGATACCCAGGAGAACCTCAAAAGCTACCTGAGATCAGAGGGGTTCAGGATACTCCGGGGAGCACTGATCCTTCTCAAAGAGCCCTATGAAGTGCTGTGCCAGACCACTTTCCACACGGCGGGCATAGAGGGTGTGTATCCGGGATTAGATGACCATGTTCAAGAGGAAAAACGATACGAGGATCACGGCCCGAGGATTGATACAAAATCAGCAAAAAACATTCATTACAGACAATAGAAATATTTAAAGTGCACATGTATTCAAATGAACAACGCGACTCTAAACCTGCCTTCAGTTTTCTGCTGACTGAGGCTTTTTAAACGGAGGGAGATATGTGCAGGGAAAGAAAACTTTACACCACGGCTAAAGACCCCTACTGCAGGTTTATAAAAAAGTTTTTTCATGAAAAAGGCCTTGATTATAAAGAGGTTGATATAAGCAAGAATGAAGATGAATTTTATGAGCTGCTGAATTTTTACGGAACAGGGCCTTTGCCCGTTCTTGTTGAAGACGGCAAGATTATTCCCGTAAGCCAACTGATGCGGAATGTTAACATGACGTTCTCGGGCTGTGCAGAAAAAAGCAAATAGTCATCGGGCAGATCATGAGTGCTGCACGCCTGTTCCTGCAAAATATAAATGAATGCTCATGAGACCAGCAGGAACTGTGCTGAACCATTCGAATTACAAACTGCAGGCCGAATAAAAGGAGAAAAAAAATGCAAGCACTAACGAAGATCCCTCTGAGGAATATACACATGCAAAGACAGCCAGCATCTATCACAACAAATCTCTATGAGATTATTGAAGCGGTTTCAGCACAGATAACTTCGAAAGAGCAGTATTTGCTCACTCCGGCAGTTAAGAAGCTGTTGAAGGACTGCAATGCTGACTACGTATTCAAGGGGGCCGAGGGGGCCGCCTGAAAATGCGGAATGATCAATTGTGAGCAAACGAGGGCGGAGAACAAAATATTCTGGCAACCCTTTAAAATCAACTTAAAAAATAGCGCGACATGAAGAAATCAACCATCATTTTATCACTTTTACTGTTTTTTGCTTTACCGCAAACAGTTTTCAGCGCCGCCCTGCAAGCTGCATTTCAAACCCCGTATCCTGAGCTGCTGTCCAGAGCTGCTGAAGGTTCAAAACTGTTCAAAAGTCCGGAAGATATGGAAACGGCTCTGCTGAATAAGACTCAGGGCAGCAGGGTTGACCGCATGAAAAAACAGATCGCAGCGGTCAGGATGCTCATGGCAGACAGCCAGATACAAACGGGAGATGAGGTGTCCGGCCCTTTTCTGCAGATCTCAGCGCGCATGCTCGTTGCTGCAGGTGAAAACTGGACGGTAACGGCGCAGGCAGAGGATGGAACAGGTTCCTCTGCTTCAGCGGAGGAGTCTGAAAATGAAAAAAAGGAGACCGAGTGCAGCAGGCAGGATAACCGGTTTGACATAGGTGATTGTGATGATTTTAATCTTTTCGATATCATCGCATTTCCGTTCAGAATCATCGGCTGGATACTGGAACTGCTGTTCAATATTATTCTGTTTCCATTTAAGCTGCTGGCTAACATTATTTTTTAAAGATGGCAGATGCTCTGGATAATCTTGAAAAAAAGGTTCGCGGCGATGAAAAAAAATCCGAGAGTCACCATGAACCGCAGGGTTGAGTTCACCATAAATCAATAAGCGTAGAAAGCAGTCATGGCAAAACAATCACTGAACAAGAAAGGAGGGAAGCTATGCCGTTGATAAACTTAATTATTGTTCTGGTGGTCGTTGGGGTGATTCTCTGGGTTATAAACAGCTACATACCGATGGAAGCTACCATAAAGAAAATCCTGAATGTCGTCGTGATTATTGCAGTGATTCTCTGGCTGTTGAGTGCTTTCGGATTGATAGGCCCTTTACCGGGTATTCGTATTGGAAGGTGATGACGAGCTGTAAAAAGAGGAAGGTATAAAGGTGTATTATATATTTTTTGAAACAGGCCGGAAACAAAAAAACGCAACAACATAACAATAAAGGAGAGAACAATGAAAACAGGAAAAGCACTGTATTCTTTTGCACTGGTTGCGGCAGCGGCAGCTCTGCTGGTGATCAGCGTGCCTGCGCGCGCGGCACAGACGGATGAAAGCATCGAAGCATCCGCCAGGAATTCCTATGTATTCAAGACCTATCTTAAAGACGATGCCATTACGGTCGCGTCCAAGGATGGCGCAGTCACCCTGACGGGAACTGTCAACACAGACTACCATAAAGAATTGGCCGAGGACACCGTAGAGGACCTGCCCGGCGTCAAAAGCGTTGACAATCGGCTGGAACTCAAAAGTGAAAGCCCTGCCGAGAAGTCGGATGCGTGGGTCACTGCGAAAGTGACAACCGCGCTCCTGTTCCATCGGAACGTGAGCGGCATTAACACTAAAGTTCATGTCCAGGAAGGAATCGTCACCCTGCGCGGCGAAGCCACGCAGTCAGGCACAGAAGGACCTGACAACGGAATACGCGAAGGACGTTGTGGGAGTGAAGGACGTAAAAAATGAGATGACCGTGCCAAAGGCGCCCAAAAGTTCGGTCGTAAAAACGACGGACGAAAAAATTGATGATATGGGCGAAAAAATTGATGACGCGTCCATCACCGCCCTGGTCAAGATGACGCTGCTTGTATCATCGCTCGACCAGCGCGCTCAAAACAAAAGTTGAGACAAGCGATGGAACGGTCACTTTGACCGGCACGGCTAAAAACGCGTCAGAGAAGGATCTGGCCGCCAAATACGTGAAAGACGTTCGCGGAGTGAAGAACGTAACGAACCAGATGACAATCGAGTAGTCCTAACAGGCTCTGGAGCGCTGCCGGCTGGTGCGCGGAGGAGGGCTAACCGGCAGTGCATCCATGAGCACAACAGAAAGGAGCATCATATGCTGTATACAATTGCCGTCGTACTGATAGTTCTGTGGCTGCTGGGGCTGGTGAGCAGTTACACGATGGGTGGGTTTGTTCACATCCTGCTGGTTCTTGCAATTATTATGGTGGTGGTCAACATCTTTCAGGGCCGACGACCGGTGTAGCCTAAAAAGACTCTGAATTGAAGCCGGCCATTGCGAGGCGCGCAAAACGGCAGCGATCTGGGAGAACTCTGAAAGGATGCGTCTATGCTGTATACAATTGCCGCCGTACTGATAGTTCTGTGGCTGCTGGGGCTGGTGACCAGTTCCACGATAGGAGGGTATTTTCATCTCCTGCTGGTAATTGCCATTATCATGATGCTGGTAAACATCATTCAGGGCCGACGGGAGGAGAGAAACCACGTAACCGGGGAACAGGAGGTTTAAAATGAGTACAAAAACCATACTGGCAATCATACTGATCGCGATAGGCATCGTGGCGTTCACCTATCAGGGCATCACGTATACAACCAGAGAGAAGGTCGTCGATATAGGTCCTGTGCATATGACAACTGAAAAAACGAACACGATCCCCCTGCCGCCGATCCTCGGTGGTATTGCACTTGTGGGCGGCATTGTGCTGCTGGTCGCAGGGGCTAGAAAGGCGTGACCGGATCAGCATGTTTCAACCACGAAGTTGCTTTCAGTGGCTGACAAATGAAAATGTGCGGGAGACTTCACTGCGCCTGTACTGAGAAATCAGGACAAAAGAAAATTGTGCGGACCCGCTTACTAAAAACCACATAAGAAGAAAAGGAAACATTATGAAAAATGTAATGAAGCTAGCAATCATGGTTACGGGCTTGTTCCTGACAGCAGCATCAGCATCTTATGCTGCAGCGCCTTTAGCTCTTGATGGAAATGACTATAAGATAACGGCGTTTTGCAGAAATGATGCCGGAGACTACTGCAGCAAAGGGGATATTAAAAATGATGCGTTTATATTTGATGTTAATGGTGAGGATTTCATAGTTGACAGCTTTGATGGCGGCGTCCTTGGTGGGGGAGGCAGCGGTGATTTTAGTGAAAACGGACTCTCTTTTACTGCAAGCTATGAAGTTATTACCCAGGACTCGCTGGATAAGTATACGTTTGATATCAAAGGCATAAATCTTATCGATACCATTCTCCTCGGCCGCATGGATATTGCTTATTATCAGCTCACGCTCGGTGGTTACGATAAACAGGATGAAACACAGGCATTCTTTTTCGGCATAAAAAAGTAGGGATGAAGCCGTATTTTAACAAAGCATTTACGGCTGGACATTCATACAATTGTAGGTTTCGGGTAATTATTCACTGATATTACGTTACAGACAGGAGTAAGCACATGAAACACAAAACTTCAAACAAACCATTGTTTTTATACATGTTTTTTTTCATGGGGTTTATCTCCATGCTGCTGACTGTTGGCTGCGCATCAAGCGGAAGCCTTTCAACTGCAACCATGAAAATATCCGAGAGCGAGAAGGCCATCAGCGTCGCAAAGGAGAGCAATGCAAGCACAAGCACTCCGGTGGATTTGAGGAACTGCCGAGGATAAACTGGCTCAGGCAAATCGGGCATTTAATGACGCTGAGTACCTGCAGGCAACCCGGCTGGCAGAGAAAGCCACGGTCGACGCGGACTGCGCCAGAATCGAGGCCAAAGCCGAAAAAGCAAAAAAAGATGCTGAGCAGAAGCGTCAAAACATCCGGACCCTGCGTTAGGAGCATGATCCAATATCCGGATAACAGCTTTTTAAGGAGAACATGAAAATGACTAATAAAATGAGCAGTGTGATTAAAATCGGGCTCTGGTTGTTCATCCCGTTCCTGCTGCCTTTTACGGGATGCGGCCCCTCCCAGCAGGAAATGATGGCACGGGACCGCCTGGCCAATGCACAAGCATCATATGCCCGCGCAAAGGCGAATCCTACTGTTGAAACAAATGCCCGGATTCCCCTGATGGAGGCCGGCAGGGCTGTCGATGCTGCCGCGCGGGCCACAGAATATGATGAGATGGACCACCTGGCCTACCTGGCGGAAAGGAAAACCCGTATCGCCGTTGCCACAGCAGAAGAGCAGCTGGCGGAAAATGACAAAAAGGCTCTCAACAGACAAGCCGAACAGATGATAATTCAGGGCCGCGCGAGTGAGCAAAGCGCCAGGATGGATGCCCGGGAATCGAATGCGGCAGCCAGAGAATCCAACGCAGAAGCCCGGCAGTCAAATGCTGAAACAAGGGCCCAAACACAAAAAGCTGAAAAGGCTACGGCCAAGGCGGATATGCTGCAGCAGGAAATTGCCGCCTTGAAGGGCAGGATGACAGATCGGGGCATCGTCTTGACGCTGGGCGATGTGCTGTTCGCCACCGGCACGGCGTCACTGTCTCCCATGGCTGATAACGAAATCAACCGATTGGCTGTTTTTCTGAAAAAATACCCTGATCGCGACGTACTCATTGAGGGCTATACCGACAGCACAGGTGCTGAGGGAGCAAATCTTGATCTTTCCCTGCAGCGCGCCAATGCCGTGCGCACCAAGCTTGTAGCTCAAGGAAATCAGCATGGGTCGTATTACAACCAGGGGGTTTGGAGAAGAATTTCCATTGGCCGGCAATGACAGCCCGGAGGGACGAGAGCAGAACAGGCGGGTTGATGTCATTATCCTAAATGAAGGAAACGCCCCTGTGACAGAGTTGACGCGGTAAAGAGCTGAATAAAAAAGGTTAAGGCTTGAAGGGTTCGCGCCTTCTTGACAACAAATAACAAGGCAGTGATGACAAGAAACAAATTTCTTTTTAAAAAACTTTTTCTAAACAAACCATTTTAACTTAAACAGGAGGTCACTATGAAAGCACGTACAAAAAAGAACATGTTTGCAACAGTGTTGTCAGTTTTTTTCGGCCTGACTCTAGCGCTGTCCGGCGCGTTAGCACAAAGTACATTCAACAAATCTGCTGCCCAGATCGACGGAGACGCCGACAAGACGCTGCAGCGTTTCTATAAAGAGGTCAACGGCGCAAAAGAGTTTGCCTCCTCAGCCAAAGCCCTCCTTATTATGTCCGGGGTTACCAAGGCAGGCTTCATTGCCGGCGGGACCTACGGCCAGGGCGCGCTTCGCGCTGGGGGAAATACGGCGGGGTACTACAATCTTGTCGCCGGGTCCTATGGATTCACTATTGGCGCACAACAGATGGATATTATCATTGCCTTCATGACCCAGGAGGCGCTCAGCCAGTTCAAAAGCGTTGATGGCTGGGAAGCAGGGGTGACCGCCAATGTAGCGCTTGTTGACGTTGGCGGCGGCAAGCGCCTCGACACCACTTCGTTACAGGACCCGGTCGTAGCTTTTGTTTTTGATCCTAAGGGCCTCATGTTTGACGTATCCCTGAAGGGAGCGAAGTTCACGAAGCTCAAGAAGTAAAGCTTCCCGCAGGAGTGTCGCAAATAACCAGTAACCAAAGTTGATCGGAGGTACTACCATGCAATCAAGCACTAAAGACAACGCGCAAGGAAAGATGCACAAGGCGAAAGGCAGTATCAAGGAGGCAGCGGGGAAAATTGTCGGGAATCGCGACCTGGAAGCCGAAGGCAAAGTCGAAAATGCAGCCGGTAAAGTTCAAGAAAAAATCGGCCAGGTCAAAAAAGTGATGGGCAAGTAAAAGGGTTCTTATTGAAATTATCCCATAGAAGAAGCCCGAAAGTATGATCGCACCTTTAAAGGAAGGAGGAGCGAAATGAAGAACGCCCGTTTTTTAACTGTATTCGCGGTGTTTGCAGTAGCCTTGTTATCGGGCTGCGCCACTCTGCCGCAAACATGGCCGAATTATGAAAGAAGTGCAGAGAACAAGATGGTTGTAATCCAGGAAAAGATTGGAGATGGGCTGAAAACCAATGCGCTTTCCCCTGATCAGACTCAAATGTTCCTGTCGACGCTGAAGGGCATTCGGACAGACTATGAGCTGCTTAGAAACAAAAGGGTTTATCGGGAGGAATGGGACAGGCTTAATGAAAGGCTTGATGCGCTTGGAGACGAGATCAATCGACCGCTTGCCCGGCCAGCAAGAATCGAAGAGCCAAGGAATGGGGACAGGATTGTCACGCTCCAAAGGAGAATTGATGATGGAAGAATCAGAGGGCGCTTGTCTTCGACGGAGGAGCAGGAGTTTCAATCCAGGTTGGACTCCATTCGGCGCGAGTATTTGAGGATGACGGAGGGAGGCAGATACTCCACGTACCAGGAGAGATCAGACATTTCCCGCAGGCTCGATTCACTGGAAACGGATCTCAATCGGTTCCGATAGAATTTCTCAGCCGACTACAGACAAAGCTGGGTAAAAGACAGAATGAACCCATTAAGATAATCGCAGATATTTAGTCTGATGGGTGTGGAGAGCAGTTACATCGGGGATGGGTTACGCCCCCCTCCCCTGCCGGAAACAGTCATTGTTACTAACATTGAAACGCAGCAGTGTAACAGTATTGAAACCAGCTATACAACTGAAAGCAAACCTGCACTGGCATGTTAACAATTTGTACTGAGCAATGAGAAATCTGGTGGCGCTGATTCGAATTAATTTGTTTAGTCGCCGTGTTGAATGGGCATGGTGTTGAATCCATTTTGAAAATCAATGCCCACGTCACACTCATTACCCATGTTTGACATAATAAATTAATTTGTGCAGCACGGGCTCCCGCACTGTGCGCGGAAAGAAAAAAAAGATTTTTCATTGGAGGTGGCTATGCAGTTTAAAATATCGTTGTATATCCTTTTACTGGTTGGTTGTATGTTGCTCCCCGGTACTGCCATCGGAGCGCAGTGGGGAGATTTTACGTATGAGGAAGCAGGCGGCAGTATTACCATCACAGGCTATACCTGCCCGGGTGGCGCTGCTGTAATTCCGGACGTAATTGACGGAAAACAGGTTATAACAATTGGAAGCGAGGCGTTCAGTGACTGCACCGGTTTGACAGAAGTGACTATACCGGGCAGCATTACGAGTATTGAGTATGATGCATTTTTTAATTGCACCGGCTTAACCAGCGTGATCATTCCGGGCAGCGTTAAGAGCATGGGTTATTGCGCATTTCATGGCTGCACCGCCCTGACCAGCGTGACCATACTGGATGGAGCTACGACCATTGGGTATAATGCATTTAAGGGATGCACGAGCTTGTCCAGCGTGTCGATTCCTGACAGCGTAACAGGCATTGGAGCCTCTGCGTTTGAAGGCTGCACCAGTTTGACCGGCATCAACCTGCCAAACAGCTTAAGAAGCATTCCAACCAGCATGTTGTATAATTGCCCCGGTTTGAGCAGTGTGACCATTCCTGAAAGTGTTACGAGCATTGGGAACTATGCATTTACACGTTGCAACGGATTGAGCAGTGTGACCATACCGGACAGCGTAACGGGTATCGGGATTTCTGCATTTAATGGTTGCAGAGGTTTGACCAGCGTCAAAATAGGCAGAAGCGTTACGACCATTGAAAAATATGCGTTTTATAACTGCACAGGATTGGCTTCCGCATTTTTTTACGGGAATGCTCCGGTGGTGATGGGGGATTTTGTTTTTGACAACTGTGCAAGCGGTTTTACCGTTTATTATAGTGCCGAAGCCACAGGGTTTACAAATCCCTGGTATGGCTATCCTACCGCGGTGTTTGACCCGTCAGCATCAACAACGACCAGCATTGTGGCGACCACAACCACCAGTATTGACTCGGCTACAACAACATCCGTCGTGACAAGCACAACCAGCACACCCACAGGCGCGCCGTGCCCGGCACAAAACTTACTGGGTGAGGATACTCAGAGCCTTGAAAAGCTGCGTACTTTGCGTGACGGACCCCTTGCCAACAGCGCAGCTGGCCGCATGGTTACACATATGTATTACAAAAATGCCGACAGCATCAATGCCGCCATTGATCGCAGTCCGGCCTTGCAGGCTTTTGCGCGAAAATTTTTTAAAACCGTTGCATCGCAGATGCAAAAAAAGAAATTAATTATATGCACCCCGACTTATTGAAAAAGGAGGTACCTATGAAAAAATCGATCGTAACAATTTTAAAAACGAGCATGTCTGTGATGGTTGCTCTGATGTTTCTCGTAACCATCTCAGGTTGCGGTAAGGAAGACGGGCCCATGGAAAAAACGGGCAAAAAGGTCGATCAAAGCATTGATAAAGGTAAAGATGCAATGAATGATGCCGCAGATAAAGCCACGGAGAAGAATAAGTAATCAAGTTTGCAGGGTTGAGGGGCGGTTGCTGCGCACCTGTCCTAAAAACCCCTGCCATCTGTATAGGAGGATCTACGCAGGGAATATCAGGCAGCATCGAGTATCTTATTAATTTCAGAAAAGGAAAATTTTTTTAGACACTATTGAGAAGGAGGATCGATATGCTCGGAACAATTTTAATAGTTATTCTGGTTTTGATGCTGGTGGGAGCAATCCCCGCCTGGCCGCACAGCAAACAATGGGGGTACTACCCCAGCAGCGGCATTGGATTGGTCCTTCTGGTTTTAGTCATTCTGCTACTGATGGGCAGAATTTAATATCTGATCACTGGCCGAACCTGTTTGGTATCACGCGTCGCAGAAACCGCCAGGCTCGAACTGCTCAGAGATAGCAGAAGGAATAGGGCGGTAAGAGCTAATTTAAGGGAAACGCCTCAAAAACATAATAAGAAACAAGCACTGCCATTGAGCAAGTGTTTATACTTTGATTTCAAACGTCACAATAATGCGGTCTTCTGCCGCCGGGGAGATACAATGACGAACAGCTACATCGTGTTGCTGGCAGCGGCCCTCCTTTTAGGGGCTTTAGGTGCACCAGGGGGTTTGAAAGAAGCCTCGGCACAGGTACAGGTCAACATTAATATCGTTGAACCTCCGCCTTTGCAATTTGCCTCACCGCCTGCTGTTTACGTTATTCCCAGTGGAAGAAGCTATGTCTATATGGTGCCGGATTACGATGGCGTCTATTTCTACGGTGGCAACTGGTACAGGTTTTATAATAACCACTGGTTCCGGTCTTCCCACTACAACCAGCGCTGGGACTATATCGAGACGTCTATGGTTCCGCAGGTCATCATTGTGGTACCCCCGGAATATATTCACTACGTACCATCAGGATATCACCGGATACACTACGACGACTTACACAGCAACTGGCAGTCATGGGATGAAAGACGGCATTGGGACAGCTATGACTGGTATCAGAATGAGAGAAGGGATGATACACGGCGAGAACGGCATAATTATATTCAAAGGGATCGCCAACAGCGGGGTGCTCAGTCTCCGCAGCATCAACAAGTTCAGGGGCATCAGCAGCAGAATATCCAGAAGTCGCAAAAGCAACATATTCAAAAGCAGCCAAAACAGAATAGCCAAAAGCAAAAAAATTCAAATGATCAAAAACAGCAGAAGCACGATGGCCAGAAACAGCAGCAAGGAGAAAAAGAACACGGGGGAAATAAATGAAATGCCCGGGGCCAGGTGCTTTAAATTGCATGAAAATAGACTTTCAAAATCACAATTACAAAAACTGCTTATCATGGGCATCATAATTGTGCAGTGCTAAGTAGCAGCAAGGAGACACACATGAATGCAAAGCTTTTATTATGTTCATTGAAAAGAATGCTCCGGATTAGAAATGTAAAAAATACCGGCTTTAGCATTTTACCGTATGTTTTTTGTGCCCTGCTGCTCCTGACAAGTTCCTGTTTTTGGAAGTTTGACAGAGATGGATCGCACGACGGGCATGACCGTGACCAGCATCATGAACACGAAAGAAAAAATCTACGGCATGAAAGAGAACGTCAGGGCATGAATTTAAAACAGGGGGACTTCATCCACAATGACGGAATGGAAGAGTACGGTCAAAACAACCGGAATAAGACACGGGAGCAGTAGCGGCGCAGTTATGAACAGGAACAGCAAAGACCGGTAAAAGGAAAGACAATAAACAGTCTATTATTATCTGCATTTCTTGGACAGTTTATACTTGAAAGGGAACTATGCCACTGACATCAGGAATCGCAGCCGACACTAACTCCTTCCATAGTACACAGCCGGGCACTAATCGTCCGGTAGGGATACAAGGCCGGGAGACAAGGGCAGATGTATTGCCAAACGCATATTCACGAATGCCAAAGATTGCCGAGACAGGCAATGAAACGCGTGAAAAAAGAACGCTGAGGTATCAGCCCGGCGATCGTATCATCAAGGAGGGAGACTTCAGCATTTCGCTCTACCTCATCGTGAGCGGAACGGTCAGTATTTTAAAAAAGCTGCATGACGAAGAGGTGCTGCTGTTTGAACTTGGGCCCGGTGACGTTTTCGGAGAGATGGTTTTTAACGATTGCAACCATGCTCCGCGCACTGAATCGGCTGTGGCAAAAGATGCCGTGGAGGTAGAAGCATGGCATTACCTTGCACTGTGGCTTGACTACCAAAAAATGCGCCCGATTATACAGCTCCTTGCTGTCGACATGCTGGGTAAAATTGAAAAAATAAGTGCGGTTCATAAACGTCTGAGCCTCGACAAAACCCCAAAGACTCATGACGCTTATGTGAACCTAACGGTGCATGAGCCGTCATGCGCACTCAAGCTAGCCGATGGGGAACCGGCGGGCATGGAGTGGAAGGGCCTGATCGAGTACCGGATGCCGGACAATCCTGATCCTGCCTTGCTTCGTGCCACAGGAGTCGACATCGGTGAAGAATGGATACGGTTCGACATACCTGTTGCCAACATGAACCATGGCGCACATGTATTGGGAAGAATAGATATGATGATCCATCTGTCCGGCGGCGCACCGGTTAAAGTATGGGGGGAGATAGTGAGCATATCCCGGGGGGCGATGGTTGGGCACACGGCTTGTCGAGTTCACTTCCGAGATTTGACACCCGAAGCTCACCAGAGAATCGAGACATTTTTAACAACCAGTCCCAGTCGAAAGGAAGGGGCATGAAGTTACCGGAAAACATTACCAGATGGGTAAGAATCAGGCTTACTTTCAAGCAGGGTCAGTCTATTTTTGAAGAAGGCAGCGAAGCCCGCTATATACTTCTTATCATGGAAGGCCGGGTGCGCATCAAAAAGAATACTCCCGGGGGTATAGTTACGCTTAAGATCCTTGAAAAAGGGCAAGTCATTGGAGAGACAAGTTTTTTTGACAAGCATGCAAAACTGCGCGCCACAGCCGCGGTTGCCGAGACCGATGTAGTGCTCGGGATGTTCAACCGGGAAGAGCTTGAACAGGAGCTTTCCCGAATTTCACCTGTCCAGCAGGACATATTGGCCGGTTTAGCACGCAAGATACGCCTCACCACAGCTACTGGCGCCCTTCTGGCAGGGAGTTAAAAAAGAAGCAGCCAACAACTGACCTTCAGGACAGGCTTCAATATGAGGCAACAAAGGAGTGGTAGAAAGCCGGTTGGGGATAAAGGCAACCGTTGTCCTCTTTTCTCAGTTTTCGAAGAGCATAAAGGAGTCCCGTTATCCAGGAAAAGTTCACCAAGATGGCGCCGAAAGGATTCATGTTTTCACAAGAATCCTTATAACGAAATAAACTGACTTAACAGGTCAAACAGGTGGGTTGATAATGGACATTATATATACAAAGCTGAAATTTCTTAACATAGTCGAGCGCGAACGGGCGCGGACATATCGAACAGGGAATTATTTCTCTATTATAACTTTCAATATAAATACATTAAAAAAAAATGAGGCCGGGGAAAAAACTTTTGGTGATCTTCTTGTAAAAAACACCAGGAATTATGACGATATCGGTATTCTTGAAAAAAACTGCTTTGCCATACTATTGCCTGAGACTTCATGTGAACAGGCCCATAAGGTTGCCGATAGATTGTGCAGTACCGTTATACCCGAAAGCCTGAATCCCACATCTACGGTTATTACCTCGCCATTCCATGGGGCGCCGGTAATCAGAGAGATCTGCAACATACGGCGACAGAGACGTCCGAACAATTCCGCACCTGACGGCATGGGCAAATACGTATGGCAGCCTTAAACAAAACTTGAAAATGCCTGGAACCCATATGCCTCCATGGAAACGGATAATTGATATACTTGGCGCTGCTGCCGGTTTGCTGCTGCTGCTGCCGGTTTGTGTGCTTATAGCAGCATATATAAAAAGCGTTTCCCCGGGCCCCGCTCTTTTCACACAGAAACGCGTTGGATTCCTCGGGAAAACGTTTATGTGCTTTAAGTTCCGGACCATGCATATCAATGCAACTACATCCGTCCATAATAATTATTTGAAGAAATTGATGGTTAGTGATGTCCCCATGGAAAAATTAGACAGTTATGATCCTCGTATTATTCCCTATGGCAAATTATTGCGCAAATCCGGTCTTGATGAGCTGCCGCAGCTGCTTAATGTGCTGTTTGGCGACATGAGTCTCATCGGGCCACGGCCCTGCATACCGTATGAGGCAGAGCAGTACCAGCATTGGCACCTAAAACGCTTTGAAGCGGTTCCCGGTATTACCGGGCTGTGGCAGGTAAATGGAAAAAACAAGACGACATTCAATGCAATGATGCGCTTTGATATTAATTATGCACTGAAGAAAAATATCATGACAGATACCGCCATATTGTTGAAAACCGTACCTGCCGTCTTTAAAATGGTTATGGAAAGGAACACCGTAAAAGAGGCAAGTATGGGCAATGAAAAAGCATATGAGCTGGAACAGTAAACGGCTGCTCTCTCTGCTGCGGAGCCTTGATCTTGACCTTTTAAATTTGCGCCTGATGAAACAACAGGGACTTTTATCGGCGAATATGCAAACAGGCAGTGGAATATGAACAGACTTTTATACAAAGTCTCGATCAAAGGAGTTATTATGATTAAAAAGTGGAATACAAAAAAAATATTATTATATACATTAAAGTGCGCCAGCTTTCTTATATTATTCAGTATTCTTGCGCTAAGCCCTTCCCTTCCCGCCGCAGCATCAGCAGTAATCATAGCGGACCACACCGTCGTGGACCAGTACGAAAAAATACCGCCGTACTGGATAAATGAAGTCAAGAAAATGTGGCTGAACGTGCCGGGAGAGTCCCACTCGAGCGGCTATCGCATCGGCCTGCAGCTGCTGGCGCAGCAAAACAGCCTGTTTGCCGCAAGCATCACCGAGTCGGGCACCCCGGAGGGATACCGCACCGATGCGCTGCGGGCCAGCCGGGCATCATGGGGCGATATTGCTCATGCGACGCTGTGGCGCTACAGCTATGGTGAGGAGGATTTCTGGACCAGCCAGCTTGCCGGTACCCGCACCAAAGCCCATCTCACCTATGCCAATACGAACAACCTGCCGATAGCGGCCTTCGGCTTTGGCTGGTGCTGGGATATGACCTGGCACAATGGGCCGGGCGGCGCCGTTGATCCTGTGTATAAGGTGCGGTGGGCCGGTTCAAGCGTGGGCGGAGCCAGCGGCGACCTGCGCTGGGGGTCTTGATGACGGCGACAATGCCCTCACGGGCAACACGCTGAATATGGATGATTATCTTGCCGCGGTTGAGGCCTATCGCGCGCACTGCGCAGCCGGCGGCTATCCGACAAAGGTCTTTTTCACCACGGGCCCGGTTGACGGGTATACGGGAGAGAGCGGGTATCAGCGGTATCTGAAGCATGAGCGCATCCGGCAGTATGTGCGGGCCGATGGAACCCGTATCCTGTTTGATTATGCTGATATTCTCTGCTACAGCAACGCGGGCGCTCTCAATGAAGAAAGTTGGACGGACGGCAGCGGTGGGATGCACCGGTTTCCCCATATACATCCCGACAATATGAAAGACCTGAACGGGGGCTATGTGGAGGACGGGGACCATATCGGCCAGGTCGGCACGGTGCGGCTGGCAAAGGCCCTGTGGTGGATGCTGGCCAGGATGGCCGGCTGGGACGGCCAGACTGGAGCCACAACAACAGTGCCGGCAACGACAACTGTGCCCGCAACCACCACATCCGTGATGCCCGCAACAACCAGTGCCCCGACCACAACGACCACGCAGCCGCCGACCACAACCACGACGGTCGCTGCAGTCACTACCACGACAACAGTTCTTCCGGCCACCACGACGACAGTGCCGGTCGATAGTCCTTTAGAAGATACCGACACGGACGGCGTGCCTGACTTCAACGACAACTGCCCGGCTGTTGCCAACTCAGACCAGGCTGACCTTGACGGAGATGGAACAGGCGATGCCTGCGACAGCGACCTGGATGGCGACGGCATCCCCAATGATGCTGACACCGATGGAGCCGCGTCAGCTTTAACCGGCTACTGGAAATTTGATGAGGGCACCGGCGTTATAGCCGCAGATGCTTCCGGGTATTCGAACACGGGCCTCTTATTCAACAGCACCCAATGGTCTGAGGGAATAGCCGGCAGCGGTATACAGCTTGACGGCAGTGATGATTATGTAAGCCTTGGCCAGAGCATCTTTAACATCACCGCTGAATTTACCGTAGCCGGCTGGGTACAGCTAAGCCAGCTACTGAGCAGCTATCAGACAATAATTCAGAAGGGTGACTATGTGTATCCGTTTATGATCCGCGTCTACGGGGACAAAATACAAACCTGCGTCAGAACTACCAAAACCAATTATCTGGCTTCAAATACCAGGCTCAAGGCCGGCCTGTGGTATCATGTCGCCTTGACCTACCGCAGCGGCGAATGGATCATCTATATTAACGGCAGTGAGGATGCCGTTGATGCCATAACAGGCAATCCCGAATTTCGGCGCCTCTGCAACAATAACGACTATAGGCAGAACCCTTAAGGGAACTAACCCCTTGAAAGGCAAAGCTGACGATGTCCGCATATACAGCAGGGCTTTGACAGCTTATGAAATATTTGCCGTGTACAATGAAACATTATTGCAATAGCGCCATGACTGAAAATCAACTTACATTGACAGAATACATTGAATCAACTGAAGGAGATTAATACTATTAAAGTCAATTAATTAGCAACTGTCGGCTTGTAGGCTTTTGTAACTCAGCCGGTCGAAGGAGCTATGCATAACGTCTTATTACTATACCGGGAGTTTCCTGATGCGTTTTGGAGCTTTAAGCACTCACGTGAGTTCATCAATAAAAAAGCAAGCTCCCCGCCCCTTGGGATTCTCACCGTCGAAGCCATGCTGCCGTGCAGTGGTCTAAAAAGCTTGTTGATATGCAATGTCTCCCGCCTCCCCGATGAAGACCTTGCCCGGGCTGATTATTTCTTCGGCAGGCACCTTAAAACATGGGGTCGCTTTCAATCATTGTTCTTTAACTTTTCATGAGGTGCGCTATGGAAATAAACAATCAGTCAGGTGGTACAACCGGAGACCACCCGGCGGAGTCTCAAGGTAAAGGTGAGTCAGCCGGCTTCGGGAAAGTCAACGATATTATTGCGGATACATTGCATACCGTTGCTGAGGTTATAGGTGAAAAAGCGGCAGAGCAGGACGTGCAATCCGACATAGGCCGGTACGGAGAGCAGGTATCCGCGTGGCTGGACCAGGCAGCTGAGCACGTTCGGCAATTCGACTGCGAGCAGGCAGATGCCAGGGTCCGGGAGTACATCGGGCAGAACCCGGGGCGCAATCTCTTGATAGCAGGAGGCGTCGGCCTGATTATCGGAGCTGTTTTGCGGCGCAAATAAGGAGGGGGTTTTGTTAATGGACAACAAGGCGCCAAACAAGGACCCTGCACCACAAAACGAATCCTTCACCGCACTGTTGGGGCAGCTTATCAACAATTCCGCAGCGGTGGTTCACGACGAGATTGAGCTCGTGATCCAGGGAGTTCGAGAAAGGGTGCGTGCTTTTCGCAGCGCGGTCTTAACCGTAGCAGCAGGCGCGCTCATCTGTTGTGCCGCGGTCATGTCTCTTTGCGCTGCAGTGATCATCGCGCTCAGCTCGTATATGGCCCCCGTCAGTGCGGCGCTTGTCACGGGAGCAGCGCTTGCTCTGATAGGTGTCGTCATTGCCTTCACCGGCTACAGAAAATTGAAAAAATCGTTCTTTAAAACATAGAAAATATGCAACCACGGATAAGGAGGACCAGCAATGGCTGAAAAAAAGTCCCCGGAAAAAACAAAGGCAGCTGAGTGCAAACGCAGCACCGAAGAGATACGTCGGGATATCGCTAAAGGAGAAGAGATCATTTCCCGGACAGTCGATCAAATCGGCGAGCGTATAAAAGAGAAACTGGATTGGCATGAATATATGAAAAGCTCTCCCTACTGGGCGCTGGGGGCTGCCGCGGGCCTTGGCTATATTGCATCCAGGATGTTCCTGCCGCGCGCCACTCCTCTGGAGCGAATAATGGGTACCCTTGCCGAGGAACTTCACGGCACTCTCGGTGGCCTGCGCGCCGGGCCCTCCGGCTCCGACCTCATCAGGATGACCCTGGTGGCAATTGCAACGAAGGCTGCCGTCAGCTGGATAGAGAATTCAGCCTCGACAGCTGAACAAAACGGTGGCGCCGAGCCTCGGTCGCAGACAGGGCATGGTTCAAATATGAGGCCGAAAGCCGCCAGGTCGAAAAAACCAAAAACAAGCCGTTAACCTGTAATCATTATAGGAGATTACCATGAGCGTAAAAAACGACAAACACGAGGCCAGCGAACAGCACATGGCAGAAGGCCACGCAAACGGAAGCGACGGGGTTACTGCGCAGTGTTCTGTGGAATGCGGCGCCGAGGTTTTTGAGCACGCGGAGAAGGCTGTAAGCGATGCATATGATAAAACAGCACAGGTGGTAAGCGAAACCTATGAGCAGGCCAAGAATTACAGCAGCAAAAATCCGGGCAAGGCAATGTTTATAACATTAGGGATAGGCGTAGGGGTGGGGTTTCTTGTCGGTGCAAACTATCGCCGCTCGGTGACCGACCGGTTTGCTCAACCCGTGGTCAACGCGCTGTCCGATATTGCTTTGGCTTTTTTCCGATAAGCCCGTTGTCCCGCTGTATTAGAGAATTTCATGAGCAGTTCAGACCATTTCATCAAGTCGTCGCTAATGTTGACGCTGGCATCGCTTGCGGGCGTGGTGGCGGCTCTATACCCTTGCCAGGGGCGTTCTGATTCCCTTGACGCTGGCCGTACTGCTGAGCTTCCTGCTGACTCCCGTGTGCGGCTGGCTGGAGCGGCGAAATTGGGCCGGGTTCCGGCCGTTTTGGTTACGGCCGCTCTGGCTTTCACGCTCGTGGGCGCAGGCGCATGGGCAATAACGGTTCAAATGATAGACCTTGCCCCGAAAATACCAGAATACCAGAAGAACATTCAAACAAAGCTGCTTTCGGTCAATGACTATTTCAGTACCGCGCTGAAGAGTGTCAGAAAAAAAGCCGGAGACATTGGCCAGCGTGTGCCTCCATCAGAGGCGGCCGGCAATCTGGAGGAGCGCGAGGAGCCGCCCGGCCGGTTCGCGTGGTCCTTTCGCCACCGAGCCCCCTTGAAGTTATTGGGGAGTAGTGTCGGCTTCCGTAGACCGTTCGTAGTTATGGGATCGACCGGCATCGTCATCGTGCTCGTGGTGTTCTTTCCTGATGCGGCGCGAGGATTTGCGCGATCGCTTCATTCACCTGAGTGGGAAAAGGCCACGTGACCGTGACCACGCAGATGCTGGAAGATGCCGGCTGCGCGGGTCAGCCGCTATCTCCGATGCTATTTCTCATCAATGCCACGTTTGGCATTTCGTCAGCATCGGGCTGTACCTGATCGGCGTGCCCAATGCCATCCTGTGGGGTATCCTGGCCACGACATTGAGATTTATTCCGTACATCGGCCCGTGGATTGCCGCGGCGATGCCGATTGGGCTGTCGATGGCCATCTCGCCGGGTTGGATAGCGCCCCTGCTGACCGTCGGGTTGTTCGTGGTGCTGGAGCTTTTCTGGACAATATCATGGAACCCTGGCTCTACGGCAAGAACACCGGCGTGTCGGCGGTGGCGGTCTTGGTGGCGGCTGTGTTTTGGATGTGGTTGTGGGGACCCGTCGGGCTACTGCTGGCGACCCCGTTGACCGTGTGCCTGTTGGTGGTTGGCAAGCACGTTCCCCAACTGTCCTTCCTGGACATTTTGCTGGGAAATGAGCCGGTTTTTGAGCCCAGGGACTCGCATCTATCAGCGGCTGCTGGCCGGAGATCAGGAAGAAGCCGAGGAATTGTTCGAGAACTATCTTGTGCACCAGCCGCTGGTCGAAGTCTACGACACGGTGCTCATCCCGGCACTGGCTTTGGCCGAGACGCATTGGCAACTCGGCGAACTCAATGAGGGCAAGCACAACTTCATCATGGAAAGCCTGAAGGAGATGATTCAAGGCCAAGGTGAGCATCAGCAGGAGAATGTTGGCCAAGCGGGATGCCGCGGATCGCGCAGTGGCAGACGACGATTCCATTCGAGTTGCCGAGATGACTCGTCACGTCTTTCGATTCTCTGCCTGCCCGCTCGTAGCGAGGCGGATGAAATCGCCGCCATGATGCTCGCGCAAGTCTTGGAGACGAGCGGCTGCCGTGCGCAGGCCATCTCGGTTACGGCATTGGCCGGCGAGATGGTTGATCTTGTCGATCAATGCACGGCCGCCGACGTGATTTGCATTTCCGCCACACCTCCCGCTGCAGTCATGCATGCTCGTTACCTAAGCAGGCAACTCAGTGGTCAGGTTCCGGGTGCAAAACTGCTCGTGGGATTGTGGGACGCAAACGGCGACCTGAGCAAGGCCAAAGAACGCATCGGTTGCAGCACGGAAACTCATGTTGTCGGGACGCTGGCAGACGCTCAGGAACAGATCCGCCTCCTGATCAAGCCGCTCGTGCTTGGGCGGAAAACGCTTCAGCCGGGCTGCGGACACGCGCAAATACCAGCTCAATGCCAGCTTGCGCATTACCCGGGTAATGTTGGGTGCATCATAAACAAGCGCCGCTTCTATGTTGCAAACATACTGCACGACGGTAGTTGCGTCGCCAAATGGAGGAGTTTTTATGAAAGGTTATGTGAAAAACATTGAAGACATTGCCGTCAAAAATGAGAATTTTCGCCAGGTGCTGTATACGGCCAAAAACATCCAGCTTG
>CAWDSQ010000027.1:0-52208 GCA_963804955.1 uncultured delta proteobacterium
GAAAGCATGATGCGTGCCTCCCGCGAGATTCACCGCAATGCCGTCGGCAAGGGCGGCCCTGCAGGCATCAATGGTTGCCCCGCATGACCTGCGCGCCCGCTCAACAAGCTGCTGCGACCAGGGCAAACTCAGCCGCCGCAGCTCCTGAGGCGTGAGATCTCCCGATACGATCTTGCGAAGGTAGTCCGGGGAATGGGCCTGCGTAATTTCTTCATCGGTTGCAGCATGGGGAATGAAAAAATCCTCTATAGGGGCAATGCTTTCAGCAATGAGCCGGTCGCGCAGCAGCCGGTATTTCTCCATGGGAAAATGATGCCCCGGCGGCAGGGGCAGAACAAAGATATCCGTATAAAAAATCTTCATAATTTTCCCCTGTATGTTCAGCCAAAACACCTCTGAAACTTTACCCGATAGAATTACAGCATAAAGCTTAGTTACTCTCAAATCAATACTGTTTGATACACGCAGCTTTAACCAGCCAGACTATAATAGGCAATCCTGACAATAATTATTTTAATTTAAAATTTTTTATATAAAACAAAAAATTCAGTATAGGGCAAATCATAATGTATTTAATACTTGTTTTTAACTAGTATTAAATCTGCTATTTTACGTAACTATTTTGAGGTTGTTTTATTTGAAATCTGAAATTTTTTCACCTATACTTCAAAATAGCGCTTATGGCAAACAGGGTGTTTTAATATTTTACCACCAACAAACAAGGGAGGAGAACATGAAAAGAAGTACGCATTTTTCAACCGTTCTGGCAATTGTATGTGTTTCGTTGTTTTTTACTTTCCTCGGCTCTGCACAGGCCAACTATTTTGACAAGAACCTCGGCACTGGCCAGGTTCGCGTCTTCTACAAAAGCCCTTCTCCTGCAAATTGCGAAGCATTCATACTGGCCGTGGGCACGGCCATGTCGCGCGACAGCTATGACAATCTTGCCAATGCGATGACAGCTTATGGTTATGTTGTTGTTATTATGGATCATCAGCCCGGCAGCATGACAAAAACGGATGCAACGAAATTCAGAAATTGTACCATTGAAGTACAGAATAACATACTTGGCTGGCTGTCAGGCACGGGCTGCACCGGTATTGCTCACTGGATTCTCGGCGGGCACTCCGCAGGCGGCCAGGCAGCGCAGAATGCCGTTGGCGGCGATCTCAATCTTGCCGATGCCATGTTCAGCATCGACCCGTATAATATTGAAGGCGCAAGCCGCATAAATCTTCCGGGCCTGTACTGGGGCTTTAATGTAACGACCTGCTTTGTTGAAAAATCAGACGCTGCAGAAGCCGCATACTATTATTGCGATGGCCCCCGGGCCTTCTTCAGGGTGAAAAAAGTATACTCATGGACCTGGTGCGGATACTCACCCAAGTATTATCACTGCAGCTTTGCTGACGGCAGCTGTCCGGCCTGCACCAACTGCGCATATACCCCGAGCTATTTCTTTACCGATGTCGCAAAAAGCGTCAACAAGTTCGTCAACGCCGCTTTCTATGGCACATGGTCAAAGGCAAATGTTGCAGTCTCGACCACGACCCCCACAGAGCTTTTTGTTGACAGCGATGCGCCTTAATGTTTTGCAGCAGATAGTTTAGTAAAAAGAGCCGCTGATGATACACTGTCAGCGGCTCTTTTTTATCTCGTTACAGTAGCCAGCCTGCTCCACACCCTCTTCTTTTTATCACGGTCCGCTGCAGACTGTCATTCTGTTGACAAAGTCGGCATTATGGTCTATTTCGATAGCAGGATTTAAACATTTCGCGTCCCGCCGCATCTGTGCATCAGCCTGCTGCCGACGGAAAGGACCTGCATGCCCGCAAAAGCCAAAGACAAGACACATTACGTCATTACCTATCGCGACCCGAAGGATAATAAAATCGTCAGCCTCAAGGCCGGCAGGGTTACCGATTCGAGCCTTGGGCTCAGCTTTATCGCTATATCCGATTTCGTATTTTCCTCAAGCATGCTGGTCGTGAACCCCGAAGAAGAGGACCTGAAGCGGCGCCTGACCGATGTCAAAACGCTGCATATTTCCATCTACACCATCATCTCCATCAAAGAGGTCGGCCCGGCTCACAAGGGCCTGCATTTCAAAAAAGATAAATCCAATCTGCTCGTGCTGCCGGGCACGGTGCAGCCAACCAAGGGAAACTGAGAAAGGAACGGTGCCGCATGCCCCAGACAGACACGGTTTGGAAATATTGCTACTGGCTGAATGATACGCAGATAGAGCAGCTCAAGGTACAGATGAAGCGCCAAGGCATCGACATGCTGCAGGCTAAACAAAACGCATGCGAGATACTGCTTGCCGATATCGGTTATGCAGCCCCGTCGATCTGGCAGATCATCTGCAAGTTCGATGCGGCGCCCTGGTATGACGCTTCGCCGTTTGCCGGTAAATACATCGTTGCATCGTCGCAGGCCCTGCCGGAGGATTTTCAAGCCTGTTTGGCGGCAACTATCAGCCCGGTTGATTTTGTGCCTCCCGTCGCTGTTTCTGAGGATGAGAAGCAGAGCCTCGTCAACAATAGGGTTTTTCGTGGGCGGGTGCCTGAAAAGTGGGGCTCTTTCCCTAAGGAAACGGGTGAGGCCATCGTGGCGGGCCTGCAAAAAATGTTCGGCTCGCAGGTCAAAACCTTTGATGAGCTGCTCACGACCTGGACAGCCGTGCACGCTAATTTCGTCTGTCCTGCCTTCAGGGCCGGAGCCGATTGCGGGGGAGCGCCATATTCTATTGCCGATTCGGCCCATATAAGCTCCTGCTGCGTCGAGCTGTTCAATATGCTCGGCTCGCAGGAACCCCTGCTCGTTCGGCCCTGCATCGGCGGCGTTATTGTGAAAGCGCTTGAAAAGGACCGTTATTATCTTATGAAACCTGTTAGAGAAAAATGAGTACCGCACCTCTTCCAAAAACTCTTGGCGATCTGAAGCGCTCTGGCTGGCAAAGCCGCAGCATAAAGGCCGAGCTGCAGCAGAACCTTATCGCGAAAATACGCAGCCGCGAGAACCTGTTTCCCGGCGTCATCGGCTATGAAAACTCGGTCATACCTGAGCTGGAAAACGCCATCCTGTCGGGCCACGACATCATATTTCCTCGGCGAGCGCGGCCAGGGCAAAACCCGCATCATGCGCAGCCTTGCGAACCTTCTGGATGAATGGCTGCCGGTTCTGGAGGGCTGCGAAATAAATGACGATCCGCTGGCGCCCATCTGCTCCCACTGCAGAAAGCAGGTTGCCGAGCTCGGGGATGGGGCCCCTGTTGCATGGCTGCACCGCAGCCTTCGCTACGGCGAAAAGCTCGCCACGCCCGATGTGACCATAGCTGATCTCATCGGCGATATCGATCCCATCAAGGTTGCCGAAGGCCGGCATCTCTCCGATGAGGGCGTCATCCACTACGGCCTTATCCCGCGCACCAACCGCGGCATCTTCTCGGTGAACGAACTGCCCGACCTGCATGAAAAAATCCAGGTGGGGCTTTTCAACCTTCTGGAGGAGCGCGATGTGCAGATCCGGGGCTACAAGTTCAACCTGCCCCTTGATATTTTCATTATCGCAACCGCCAATCCTGAAGACTACACCAGCCGCGGCCGCATCATCACGCCGCTGAAAGACCGCTTCGGCGCTCAGGTGCGCACGCACTATCCGCGCACGCTCGAGCAGGAAGTGGCCATTGTGCGGCAGGAAATGGCGCCGTTCAGGCATGACGGGCTGCGGCTTACCATTCCGCTGTTCATGGAGCAGGTGGTGGCCGAGATTTCCCAGGCCGCCCGCCGCAGGCAGGACATCAACCACTTCTCGGGCGTGAGCGTGCGCATGACCATACACAATATGGAAACGCTGGTCAGCAATGCCCTGCGGCGCAGCGTGCGCCTGGGCGAGACCGGGGTCGTGCCGCGCGTGACCGATCTGCCGCATCTCACCTCGACCATGAAGGGCAAGGTGGAGTGGAACTTTGCCGAGGCAGGCGAGGAGGATGAAAAGCTCGGGGGACTTGTGCGCGAAGCTGTGCATGCCATTTTCCGCAAGGCATTTCCCGCAGGCATCTTCGACGACTTTCTGCGAGCCTTCACCGGCGATGCCGCCTTGGAGGTATCTGAGCTGACGCCGCGGAGGCCTACCTTGAAATGCTCTCGCGCTATCCGCAGCTTCGGCAGCAGGCCGAGCGGCTGGCTGCGCCTGCTACACCCGCCTGCCCTTGCAGCAGCAACAGAATTCATTCTTGAAGGCCTTGCAACGCAGGGGCGCATCACGAGAATCATGCGCGAAGGCCAAGCCCGCTACGCCGCAAAGCAATGAAGATATACACCTACCAGCCCGGCTCCGGCTCCATAGCCGGAGCCGTTTATGACGACACCGATCCGCTCGACGCTCTTGCCAAAATCATTTTACGCCACGACTCACTTGATACTGCCATAAAGGAGCTGCAGCGCAAAGGCGTGAGAGGCGACGATGGCTCCAAACTTTTTTTCGGCATTAAGGACCTGCTTGAGGAGCTGCGGCAAAAAAAGAAGCAGGCCCTTCATGAGCTTGGCCTTGCCGACATGGACAGCGGCGCACTTGATAAAATTTCTGAATTTGCCGAAGCTCTGCCCTATGGCTCCGATGCCCGCGCAACGTTTCGGGAAAGCGTTTCGGCTATGCCGGAGGCCACTCTTGCCCTTGCGCAGTATCTGGATGACCGGCTCAACCGTGATACCCAGAAGCTCTCGGTGCGCGAAGCTTGCCTCATGGCCGGAAAAATAAAAGACATGGACCGCCTTGAAAAGTCGCTCCATTCTCTTCGCTGGTCAACGCAGTTCGATGCTCTGGATGAAGAGCTTCTTGAAAAGGCCATGGGGTCTGAGGCCCTTGCCAAATGGCAGGCCATAAGAAATCTGCCCATGCGGCTTCTTGAGCAGGGACTTGTCGCCGCAGCGGGTCCAATTTCATGTTTACGCCTGCGGGCCTGCAGAAAGCCGCATGGGGCATGCTGCGCCACATTGTACAGCCGGGCAAAAACGAAAAACTTTCCCGCCGGATGAGCGCCGGGCTGAATACCGAGCCCTATCTTATCCAGGGCACGCGGCCCTACCGGTTCGGCGATCTGCTGCAGATAGACACCAGCGCATCGCTTATGAACACGCTCAAGCGCACGGGCGGCCGGCCGCCGCTGCGCCCGTCTGAAGATGATCTTGAGGTGTATGAAAAAGAGCCTGTGCTGCGCACCGCCACCGTGGTGCTGCTTGACCTCAGCAAGTCCATGAATTTTGACGGCCGCTATATTGCCGCTAAAAAGGTGGCCATGGCGCTGATCGGCCTTATTCGCTCCCGCTATGTGCAGGACCGCATCACCGTCGTGGGGTTTTCAACTTCGGCGCGCATCATCCCTGAGCATGAAATACCGTTTTTGCCCTGGGATGAAGCAAATCCCTATACCAACTTTGAGGAGGCCTTTGCCATGGGGCAGCAGGTTCTTGCGCGCATGAAAGGCTATCGCCGTCAGATATTTCTCATCACCGACGGCGAGCCAACGGCTCACCGTGAGGCCGGAGCCCTGTGCTTTCAATTTCCGCCCCACCCCGAAACCCTGCGCCGCACCATGGCGGCCGTCGATGCGCTAACGCGGCAAAAAATAGCCTTAAGCATTTTTCTGTTTTCGCAGGAGCATGAACGCGTCGGGTTCATGCATGAAATGGCCCGCCGGTCTGCCGGCCGGATTTTCCATCTCCACCCGGCGGATTTGGGGCGCTGCATGCTTATGGATTATCTGGATAAAAAACAGCGGTGGTACTGAAACAGGGCATGCTCAGAATCGGCAAAGGCAGCGCATGCGTGCCCCCCGGCTCGGGCAGATGCGGTTGTATCTTGCTCATGAAGCCGTTCGGCTATAAAAAACAGGTATTCTGCTATCTGACCGGGTGAAGAAGATGGATGATGATCAATGGCAGCCCTATGCCCCCAAACAAGCCTGTCGCGCATGCGGTAACAGCCGCGGCGAGCTCCTGTTCATCGTGTCCGGCTGCCCCGTGGTGCGCTGCGCGCAGTGCAGGCATGTTTTTCTCGATATTGCTCATAATGATCGCACCATCGAAGAGATGTACCGCCAGTACGGATGCACGGACGAAACGGTTTATTTCGAGGGCATCAATGCCGGGGTGGAAAAAAACATCGACCGCTTTCTTGCCCGCTGCAGGCAGTACTGCGCCGCGGCAGGGCCGAAGCCGCGGCTGCTTGATATCGGCTGCGGCAACGGCGCGCTTCTCAAGCGTGCTCTCCAGGCCGGCTTTGAGTGCCAGGGCATCGAGATCAGCTCGCCGCTGGCTGATCAGGCCCGGCAGCAGACCGGCTGCCCCGTGCATACCTGCTTTCTGGCGGACGCGAATTTACCGGAGGGCAGTTTTGATGCTGTCACCATGTACGATGTTATCGAGCACCTCCAAAGCCCGCGCACCGATCTTGCCACAGTCCGCGAGCTGCTGCGCCCCGGGGGCATTCTTTTCCTTTTCACCCCCAATGAGAACGCGCTGCCCAGAAAGATCGCAAAGGCATGCTACCGGCTCTCAGCCCATGCGGTCAGCAGGCCCCTTGAAGTACTCTACTATGCAAACCATCTTTCATATTTTACGCGGGCAAGTCTTTCGCGGCTGCTGCTTGATACCGGCTTTGACATCATGGGCATCCAAATGCTGTCATATGACCGCTCGCGCCTGAGGCTTTCCCTGCTGCAGCAGGCAGCCCTTTCTATGCTCCAGCCCGTGCTCATGCTCTATCCACCCGTGAGGGGCAAAATCGCCCTGTGGGCCAGAAAAAGATAGGCCCGCCGGTCTGCCAGCCGGATTTTCCACCTGCACCCGACGGAGCCTGTTACGGTGGGCTGCCAGAGTCGGGGATGGCAGATGACTGCAAAAGGGTGATCTGCCCATATTTGCTGCACGCCGCAGGAAAATCTGACAGGGAAAGCGGAATGGGTATTGCCCCCTATAATCGACATTGTTGAACATCACAAGATCATCAAGGCGATACTCCGGTATGTCTGGCTGCCTCCTCCGCAAGCGGCATTTGGTTACACTATCTTGTGTCCGTTTGTGTCTCACGTAAGGGGGAAATATCGTAAAAAATAAAATATGATAAAACATAAAACACATTGCATCAAAATTTTTACGGCACCAATTTTGACCGTAATTATTTTTTGATTTTTAGTCCGCGATACACTAAATATGTTTCTATAGACAGCATCGTTCCTTCGTCTGCACCTTTTAGCGCCTGCTTTCGCTTTGTCGAAGCAGGCTGATAATCACGCACATATCAGGAGCAAGGGATATTATGAGCGAGGACAAAAAAACACCCCATACGCCTATTGAAATCCTGCAGGCGGCGCTGCGCAAAGAACAGAGCTCATACGCCTTTTATGATGACATGCTGCAGCAGTCGACAGTTGGGTTCGTATCCGATATTCTGGAGGAACTGCGCGATGCGGAATTCCATCATATGAAGATGATAGAAAAAAAGATCGCTCATCTGGAGCTGGGCTGAGCAGGCGCGGCGCATGCTTATTCCGGCAGAAGATAATTTTATATAATAATTATAAAACATAACCTTGCGCTACGCTTCATATCTGATATATAATAACAGCATCTTTTTCATTACTGCCTGAGCCTGAACGGCGGCTTGTTCAGAGGAAAACGGCATGCTGAACCATGAGCTGACACGGAACCATGACCGAACAAAAAAGCAATCGGCGCGATCTCGCCATCATCGCATTTACCGCCTTTCTGAACTTTACCGGCCTGACGCTTGCCATACCGATTTTTACGCCCCTGTGCCTTGATCAGACAGGCGGCATTATTGCCCTCGGAACGAGCATCCCGGTGCGGACAACCATCCTGGGGTTTCTTTTGGGAATATTCCCCTTGTGCCAGTTTTTCACCTCCCCCCTGCTGGGCGCGCTTTCCGACCGCCTTGGACGAAAAAAAATTCTGCTCTTTGCCATAGCAGGCACATGTGCGGGTTATATCATAATGGCGCTGGGCATACTGATCGAGAGTCTTCCTTTGGCATTCTTAAGCCGCATCATTACGGGAGGTTTTTCCGGCAGCCTGGCGGTAACGCAATCGGCCATTGCGGATTTGAGTGATGAAAACTCACGGGCAAAGAACTTCGGCCTGCTGGGGGCTGCTTTCGGCACAAGCTTATTTATCGGACCTGCGCTTGGCGGTTTTCTATCGGACCCGACCATCAATGCCCGGTTCAATTTTGCAACACCGTTCTGGCTTGCTGCGTTTTTAACCGCAGTCAATTTTCTGCAGGTGGCATGGCAGTTTTGCGAAACTCTGCCTCCGGAAAAACGCAGGCATGCTGATTTTCACCTGCTTGTCGGTCCGATAAATATTATTAAGGCTTTTCAGACCACCGCCTACCGCAGGATGTTTCTGGTTGTTTTTGCCCTTGCCTTCGGGTTCAACTTTTTCACGCAGTTTTTCCAGGTCTATCTCATCGACCAGTTTGCCGCCACGCCCAAGCAGCTCGGCATGGTGCTGTCCTATCTCGGAATCTGGTCTATACTGACGCAGGCCGTAATCGTGCGGCCCATCTCAGCAAGATTTGCCCCCGTAAAAATTCTGCCCATATCCTTGCTGCTGCTGGCGGCTTCATTTCCTGCGCTGCTTATGGCGCAGGACTTCTGGATGCTTTTTCCCGTGATGATTTTTATACCCCTTTTCAACGGCTTGGCGAGCCCGAATTTGACCGCAGTGGTGTGCGGGCTTGGAGGCGATAAAAGCCATGGGGAGATTCTGGGCATCAACCAGTCAGTGATGGCCATGGCTCAGTTCCTGCCGCCCCTGATCGGCGGCTATATTGTGGGGCAGCATTTTACCCTGCCGCTCTGGATTACCTCTGGATCAATTCTTCTGGCATGGATATTATTCTTGAGAACACGATAGCAGCCCGGCCTTTTCCAGCCCGCAGCCATCAGTAATCACGAAATTGCTTTTTCTTCATTTCTGATATACTATTCCTGCATAGTGATTTGTGCCTGCTGTCGCAGGCCAACAGTGCACTTTACAAGGGGCGGCATGATGGACAAAGCATTTCTCGAACAGATGCAAAAGAAGGTGGCGCAGGAGCTTCGCGCCAAGGAAACCGAAACCGTCACTTTCTGGAAGGAAGAGATTGAAAAAGTAGTGCGAAAAAACACGGAAAGCCTTTCCGCCCTTCAGGTTGAAATAAAAAATATTCTGGCGCGCATGGACAACCGGCTCAAGGCAGTCAAGCGGGGCAATGATTAAACGGAGAAAGGCTCCATGAAAATTGACATACCTCTTCCCCATAAAGGCACGGCCCTTATTGCCGATCCCATATATAATTATATACCATTCACCGTGCGCGACCATGACCGGCAGGCCGAAACAACCGAGGAAGACCTTATCGACACGCCCTGGATGCAGCGCCTGCGGCGCATTCAGCAACTCCAGAGCGCCCGCTGGGTCTATCCGTCAGCGGAGCACACGCGCTTTCAGCACAGCCTCGGGACCATGCATATGGCAGGTCAGTTTGCACGCCAGCTCTACCCCAGCCTGAAAACGGTCTGCCCCGACACGCCGTCATTTACCTGCTTTGAAGAAACCTTCCGCATTGCCGGCCTGCTGCACGATATAGGCCACGGGCCCTACGGGCATTTTTTCGACGACCATTTCCTCTCGCAGTACAAACTGACCCATGAAATTCTCGGCAAGGAAATTATCGAAAAGAAGCTCGGCGTCATTATCGGCAAAATCCGCCGCAGTCCGTCCGGGCCTTTTGAAAAAGGCGAACGGATACATCCCGCAGACATCGGGTTTCTCATAAAAAAACCGCCCGAGCGGGGTGATGAGCGCAGGCCCCGGTGGCTGCAGTTTCTGCAGCAGCTTTTTTCGGGGCTCTACACGGTAGACAACCTCGACTATGTGCAGCGCGACGCCTATATGACCGGGTTTTCCATCGATATTGTCGATATCAATCGCCTGCTGTTTTACTCGTTTTTTTCAGAAAACGGGCTGACCCTGCACCAGGCCGGAGTTTCGGCCTTCACGCGGTTTCTCAATGCGCGGCTCAATCTTTACGCCAATATCTACTATCACCGCACGGGGCGGGCCATAGATTTTCACATGCAGGAAATTTTCCGCGACACGATGCGCTTCGTGTTTCCCAAAAACCCGAAAACAGCCCTCGATGAGTACCTGTATCTCAACGACTGGTCGCTCACTCAGGAGGTTGAATCGTGGCGGCATGCCCGCGACAGCCGCCGCAAGCGCCTCGGGAAGGAATGGGCCGATATCATCAACCGCCGCGTTAAATGGCGAATGGCCTACTCAACAGAGCTCAGCATCGACCGGGCGCAGAAAGGAATGCTCTCGTTTCACCAGCCGCAGCAGCTGGAGGATGCCATTCGCGCTTTTCTGCCGCAGGCCATCAGGAAAAAAATCCGGTTTTGCGTTGATCTTGCCACGCAGGATCCCCGGCCTCTGAATCCCATGGCCGAAAGCAATAAGCGCATCAATATCTATAATCCATCAACGGGTAAAACATCCTATGAGCCCCTGCAGGAAATTTTTAAATATATACCTGCCCGTGTTGTGCATTTTCGGGTCTTTGCCCTGAATCATGATAACGACGGGGCGCTGGCCGAAGCAGCGGAAAGAATTTTTTACCCGCCGTCGCGCGGAAGCTCCCAGGAAACCAACCTGTAAAAACAATGGCAGATTCATATACATACCGGCCACCGCTGAATACGTCATACTTCGAAAGAAGGAAATTCTTTTCCTTTGAAAACACCCCCGGGCACCCGCAGGAGATGGAGTGGCGCAACCGGTAGTAGTGAATGGTTCCTAAAGGCTGACAACCGTCCGCATTGCTTGAGCAGATAAGGATATATGCATGGAGTTTCCCGAACATCTCGCGCATTACAATCGCTATTTATGGAAAGGCCCCAGCCTTATAGTCGTTACCGGAGAGGCGGAAAAAATCTGGAAAGGCCGTCAGGCCTATCACGCCAGCCATGCCGTGACCACTGAGGCAGCAGGCCCGGCAGGGCTTCTGAACCGCCTGTTTGCCGCAGCGGGTCTTGCCGCCGTTTCTCTTGCGCAGCGTGAGTCCTGGGGCTGGTCGGTGTCGATGCCGGGCATGGACGAAGGGCTTTTCTGCGGCGTTGAGCCCGAGGGCCTGATCTGCGGCCGCGTGCTGGGCAATAAAAAAACACAGGGCCTCTGCGTGGTGCAGCGCCAGGGGGAAAAATCCCCCATGGCCCAGAGCCACGTAACGCTCATCACCCAGGATCCCGTAGAGGCCGTTGAGCGCTACTTTGAAGAGGCTGAGCAGACGCTCATCCGCATTGCCGTTGATGATGCCGGCAGAGGGGTGCTGCTGCGTCCCATGCCGGGAGGCACCTTCGAAGCCATAAACGGCTTGAGCGATGCCAGCATTATTGAACGCATCTTCGGGCTTGCGGCCGGTGGGGACATGCAGCATCTTGAAGAGGTGCTGCTTTTTTATGCTTGTCCCTGCAGTCCTGAAAAAATACATGCCATGATTAAATCTTTGCCGGCTGACCAGTCAGCGCAGCTGTGGGGCGATCTGCAGCATCTTGAAATAGCCTGCCCGCGCTGCGGCAGATATTATGAAGTTGCAAAATAGCCGCAGTGCTGCTGCAGCTTTTCCCGGCCCCGGTCAAAATGCAAGGGGCATATTTGAAAAACAGCTGCGGCGCAGGCCGGCAGCCGAGAAAAGGCAGATGTGAAACAAGAGAATGAACAGCGCATTGCAAACCTGGAGTCAGAGCTTGCCGCCTGCCGGAATGAGCTGCAGCAGGCCCGAGCAGGGGCGCTTCTGCCAGATACCATTATTGAAACATCCATTGACCCCATAACGGTGCTGGACAGCGATGGGCGCATCGTGCGGGCAAACCCCGCATTTCTCAAACTGCTGAACTGCGGGCCCGAGGATATCCTGCAGCGGGAGCCGCTGCTGCTTGCTTTTGTGGAAGAGGGTGTCCATGAAACAACCTATGGAGAAACGATAGCCATTGATCAGGCCTATTATGAAAAAAACCTTGATATGACGGGACATCTTTTCAAAACCGGCAAAATCGAAAACCATGAATTCTACATCGCCCGTTTTGATAAAAAGCTTGTGCCGGTAGAGGGTAATTTTACCCTGCTGCGCGACGGCGAGGGCACCCGCATCGGCGCCTTTGTAGTCATGCGGGATATTACACAGCACCGGCTCCAGGCCAGCACCATGAAGCAGGCCCGCGACTTTCTGGAAAATATTTTCCAGACCACCGACGATGGCGTGTATGTAACCAGCTACGACGGGTATATTATCCGCACAAACCGCGCTTTTGCCGCTATCCTCGGCTACGACGACCAGGAGCTGCAGGGCCTGCATTATTCCGTGCTCTATACCCGAAAGCTTGAACCCGGCATGTCCTCGCCGGTGCAGGACCTTCTTATGGAAAAGGGGTCTATTAAACATTATGAAACAACCTATACAAAAAAAGACGGCTCCCCTGTTGAGGTCGAGATAAATCTTTCTCTGCTGAAGGACGAGAGGGGCGAAATTACGGGTGCTGTGGTGGCCGTGCGCGATATTACTATTCGCAAGCAGGTCGAGGCAGCCCTGCGGGAGAGCGAAGAGCGGTTCAGGGCCCTTGCCATGTCGGCTCCCGAGGCAATCGTTGCCAGCGACAGTGCTGGTTCAATCATCTTCTGGAACAGGGGAGCTGAAAACGTATTCCTGTACACTGAGCAGGAAATACTGGGCAAGCCCATTCACCAGCTTGTCGTTGGCGAGGATCGGCCGGCGGATCAGGAAGCCTTTGGTAAAGCTCAGGACCAGCCCCAGGATTTTTTCAAGGGCAGATACTTCTCGGGCCGCGGATTGCGCAAAAACGGCTCCGTCTTTGCCACCGAGGTTTCCATCGGCATGTGGGAAACGCAGCAGGGCAATTACTACATCGCCATTATACGCGATATCACCCAGCGGCAGGAAATGGAGGAGGAGCTCCAGCGCGCCCATACCGAACTTGAAAAGAAAGTGGCTGACCGGACGGCAACCCTTGAAGAAGTCAATACGGCGCTGCGGGTTCTGCTGAAACGCCGCGAGGAGGATAAAGCGGCGCTTGAAGACAAGGTGCTTACGAATGTCAGCCGGCTCATTAACCCATGCCTTGAAAAGCTGAAAAATGCCGGCCTCGATGGGCGGCAGCTTTCCTACCTGGATATACTGGAGGCGAATCTTCAGGACATCGTATCCCCGTTCCTGCAGGCTATTTCCCTTAAACACCTGCAGCTGACGCCCATGGAAATAGAGGTTGCAAACCATATCAAGCACGGACACAACACGAAAAAAATTGCCGAGGTTCTGGATGTGAGCCGCAAAACAGTCGAGTTTCATCGCGATAACATAAGGAGAAAAGCGGACATTAAGAACAAAAAAATAAATTTGAGGACCTATCTTTTATCGCTTCAATAGAAAGTGATGCTCCCCGCCTGCAAAGCGGGGGTTGAGCGGCACAATCCGGTTGACGTGCTGCCAGGGCAGGTCCAGCCCGGTCATTTTTGTCTCTCTGAAAATATGCTGTAAAAATTTTTATTGTCTTCTGGTCATACGAGGAGTCGCGCAATGTACAGAATAGGCTGGTTTTCAACAGGACGGGGGCAGGGCTCTCTCAATTTGCTGCATGCTGTCATGGCGGCAATAAAAAAGGGCGGTGTCAAAGCCGAGATGGGCTTTGTTTTCTGCAGCCGCGAACCCGGCGATGCGGAAGGCAGCGACCGCTATATCAAACAGGTTCGGGAGTATGGCCTGCCGCTGATCTGTTTTTCATCCAGGCGATTCAAGCCGGATCTGCGCAGGCAGGCTGGCCAGGACCCTGCGGCCATGGCACAGTGGCGCCTGGAGTATGATCGCGAGGTCATGCAGCGGCTGGGCGCGCCCGATGTGCATATTACCGTGCTTGCCGGCTATATGCTGGTGCTCGGGCCCGAGATGTGCGCGGCCTGCGATATGATCAACCTGCATCCGGCATCACCCAGCGGCCCTGCGGGCACGTGGCAGGAGGTCATTTGGGAGCTGATCAGGCAGCGCGCCGTAGAGAGCGGCAATATGATGCACCTGGTCATCGAAGAGCTCGACAAGGGCCCGCCCATCACCTTCGGCACCTTCTCCATACGGGGAGCAGGATTTGATCCGCTCTGGCGCGACATGGAGGAACGGCTTCAAAAGACACCGCTGCAGGAAATCGCCCGCGACGAGGGTGAGCAGAATCCGCTGTTTGCAAAAATTCGCCAGGAAGGCGCGCGGCGCGAAATACCTCTGGTGGTACAAACGGTAAAGGCGTTTGCCGACGGCAAAATTTACCTGAAGGATCGACAGATCATCGCCGAGGGCAAACCGCTTGCCGGGCCGTACTGCCTGAACGACGATATCGAAGGGGAGCTTGCACGGCAAGGGTAGCACTGATATTCAACATTATGAAATATAGCATTAGATACTCGCACGATTTTTTAAAAAAGTGTTTGCAATCAGAGCGAAAGGAGGTGGCCTGAATACACGATAGTCTGGAAAAGAAACCATGTACAGGGACAATAAACCGATAATTCGTGAAAGGAGACACACATGAAGAAGATACTTTCCATTCTCAGCATCGCTGCCCTGGCTCTGAGCCTTGGCGCATGCGCCACCGTTTCTTCGGTTGATCTTGCCGCAGTCGCCAAACAGGCAAACATGAAGAATATCACCACCGGCGACGGCACGTTTGAAAACTATACTGCCACCGGCGAGTATAAGGGCAGAGAAATCGGTTTCGGTCTCGGTATTCCTTTCATCAAATTTCTTGAAATTTATCCTGGCAAAAGCAATGAAGCCCTGCTGACTGATGTAGCAAAAACGGCTGCATCAGAGGGCAAAGCACAATGCCATGATCAATGTGTGTCCGGCCAGTGAAACATTCGCGGGCTTTATCATTGGCGTTTATATTGATTCCTGCAAAGGAACCGGCATTAAGCTGAAATAATTTTTTACACGAAAATAATAAAAAACGTGGCCATGTTTGATGGCCACGTTTTTTATTATCATGTGTTTTCTTTCAGCAGCTCTCCGCAACCTTTGCCAGCACCTTCCTCTCTTGTGCTTTCATCCGCCTGCTGTCCGCAGGCGACAGCTCATGGTCGCAGCCGATAAGATGCAGCATGCCGTGCACCAGAAGAGCGGACACTTCCTCATGCAGGCTCACACCGCGTCTGCCGGCCTGCCGCTGCGCGGTTTCAAGAGAGATGGCGATGTCGCCCAGCAGCTGCGGCTGTACCCCCGGAAAAGCGCCGTTGTGCATGGGAAATGAAATAACATCGGTGGGGCCCTTTTTTTTGAGGTACTGCTCATTGAGCCCCGTGATGCCTGCGTCATCCAGCAGCAGAATGCTTACCTCTGCCTTTGACAATGCCAAGGCGCCCAAGATCGCGCTCGCCGTCTTCCTTATCAGGGGAAGGCCGATTTGAATCGCTTTTTGCTGGTTTTTTATCTGTATCTTTGCCATTGCCCTCCTTGTCCGTGTGGACCGGATAATCGATCCGGGCGTGAAAAATGCCGTTGAGAATTCTATTGAAGCTTTCGGCGATCAGGTGGAGGTCCTTGAGCTTGAGCTCGCATTCGTCCAGCTGGCCATCGACAAATATATTATTGATAATGCGCTGCACCATGCCCTGTATGCGCGACGGCGCAGGGTCTGTCAGTGTTTTTGAGGTTGCCTGCACAGCGTCCGCAAGCATCACAATCCCTGCTTCCTTTGTTTGCGGCTTCGGGCCTGGATAGCGGAAGTCCTTGTCGCTTACTGGCTGGTCATCATCCTGCATCTCGCGGGCTTTCTGATAGAAATACGTTATGATGCTGGTGCCGTGGTGCTGGGCGATGACATCCTGAATAATTCTGCCGAGGCGGTGCTGCCTGGCTATTTCGATGCCGTCTTTGACATGTGAGGTAATGATCAGGCTGCTCATGCTCGGCGTCAGCCGGTCATGTTTGTTCTCGCCGCCTTTCTGGTTTTCAACAAAGTAGAGGGGCTTTTTGATTTTGCCGATATCATGATAATAGGCGCATACGCGGGCAAGCAGCGGGTCGGCATTGATGGCCTCGGCGGCTGCTTCGGCAAGCACGCCTACCAGGATGCTGTGATGATAGGTGCCGGGCGCCGCAATCAGGAGTTCGTGCAGCACGGGCTGGTTAAGGTCGGCGAGCTCCAGCAGTTTTATATCGGTGGTATAATTAAAGATGATTTCAATGATGGGAATGATGCCTGTTGCCAGCACTGCGGACAGAACCCCCCCGGCCATGCCGAAGGCCATGCTGTAGAGCGTTTCGGTCTTGAACGCATCTCCGGTGATCAGGTAGAGCGACAGAACAAGCAGGGCATTGATTGTGGCGACAATCATGCCCGCGCGAATGATGGCGCTGCGCTGCTTGGTGTAGCGGACTTCCTGCGTTGCCACGATGGCGCTGATGAAGGAAAACGAGAAGAAGACGAAGCTGTTATCCAGAAGAAAGCCGGCAAATATCGATACGATAACAGCGCTCAGCGATGCGATCTGGGGCGACAGTACGATGCTTATGACAATAGCCGCACATGCGAACGGGAAACCGTAATAGTATGCCGTAAGCGGGATAACCGTATAGCCCTTGGCAAATGTAGCCGCCCCTGCCGCACAAAATTTGAACAGCAGGAATGACATGAGCAGAATCAGGCACAGAAAAATAAAGTCGCGGTGGTCGATGCGTGTTATGGAGATGTCGCTGAGGTTGTTTTTGGCAAATCGGTACATCACCATAAGAGATATGAACGAAAAAAGAAAATACCCCAGCAGCGTCCACAGCATGCTTTTTGACTGCTTGAGCTCTCGCATGGCAATGAGCTTCAAAAGCGCAACCTCGGTAACGGGGGCGCCCTCACGCACGATTATTTCATTTTTTTGAATCGAATAGAACAGCGGGGCGACCTCTTCGGCCGCAGCTTTCCGGCGCTCTCTTGTTTCCTGGGCATTAAATGTAATGGTGGGCTCGATGAGCTTGACGGCGATGTCGGTGAGGGCTTTGCGTATATCGCGGGGCTCGTTTTTGAGAAATGTGCGGGCATCGCGCCGCAGCAGTATTTCAGCATCCTGCACATCGATAAAGGACGTAAAATCGTTGGACGCTATTTCCTGGTTTGAGGCAATGTTGCGCAGTATGATGCCCCTGCCGCGCTCCTTGAACAGAAGGCCCTTCGATGCAACAACCTCACGCTGAACAAATGGCAGCACCAGATCAAGCAGGGCTTCCTCAAGTTCTTTTTTAAAAGCACGGTCGGCAAGAAGAGCAAAGTTTTGTTCATCAATCTGTATGCGCAGCAGTGCCTGCAGAGCCGCTCTGTCCTTTTCTGAAAAGGCCTGGCCGCGGGTTTTTTTTCTGCCTGAATCGCGCATGGTTCCGAAAGCCGCGGTGATGCGCTGCGCTACGTCATTTTCAGCCTTTGCATTGAAGTCATAGACCGATGGTACGGCCTCCATCTTTTCGCGGCGGCGTTTCTCCGTGGTTTCCGTGTCCTCAACCGTGAAATCCTGATGCGCCCGTATGTTGTCCTGAGCGATATCCCCTAATTTATAATCGTATCTGGGCGTTGATGACTGCGGCGCGGTGAGAAATGCTATAATGCCGGAAAGTACGATAAGCGCCAGCACCTCATAGGTGGTCGGGGTCATGAACGGCCTGATAATTGTAAACCGCTCTTTGGTGCGCTCTGTTTTTGCAATGGGCTGCTGCGTACGCCGGGTGCGCAGCTGCTTAAATAGCTGTATTTTCATCTGCGTTTTTCTTTTTCAGTAAATGATTCATATGCCTTGATGATTCCCTCGACAAGAGGATGGCGGACCACATCTTTTTCCGTAAAATAGCAGAATTTTATCCCTTCAACCTTTTCAAGAACACGCTGCGCCTGCACCAGGCCAGACGCTGTTGCCTGCGGCAGGTCGATCTGGGTTATGTCGCCGGTGATAATTGCCTTTGAATTGAACCCCAGGCGCGTAAGAAACATTTTCATCTGCTCGGCAGTCGTATTTTGAGCCTCATCTAAAATAACAAAGGAGTCGTTGAGCGTACGGCCCCGCATGAAGGCAAGGGGGGCCACTTCAATCGTGCCCTGATGCAGCATTTCCTGGGCACGGTGCATATCCATAATGTCATGCAGAGCGTCATAGAGGGGTCTCAGGTAGGGGTTCACCTTTTCGGCAAGGTCCCCCGGCAGAAATCCGAGTTTTTCGCCGGCCTCGACAGCAGGCCTGGCGAGAATGATCCTGTCGACATCTTTTTTCATGAGTGCCGCGATGCCCATTGCCATGGCCAGATAGGTCTTTCCCGTGCCGGCCGGCCCTATGCCGAATACAATATCAAAGCCGCGGATAGCATCAACATATTTTTTCTGGGCATAGCTTTTCGGAGTGATGGGGCGCCGTTTTGAGGTGAGGATGATCGTATCAAGAAAAACGTCCTTCATGTGCAGCGGCGCATCCTGCTCTATCATTTTAATGGCATGCACCACATCAACGGAACTGAGCCGGTAGCCTGATTCAACAATGTAATATAAATCCTGAAGGATTTTTTTTGCCGCCAGTATCGCTGCGCATGGGCCGTGAAGCGTGAACTGGCTGCCCTGCACATGAACCTTCACGGCGAGCCGTTTTCCGAGGACTTTCAGGTTTCCGTCATGCTCGCCGCACAGGGCTTTGACAATGCCGGTATCTTCAAAGTGAAGGATTTCAGAAGAGTCGGAGCGTTTTAGGGGAGGGCTTTCCATACACTACGCTGCTATCAGATAAGAGTGTAGAGGCAGGCCGCAGCGCGGTACGCGGCAGGGGAAAAAGCTTTTATGCTTCAGCATAGATCTGAACCAAAATTTCCCGATTTCTGGGATGATTGTCAAAGTCGCACAGTACGATCTGCTGCCATGTTCCCAAATGCATGGAGCCGTTCACAACGGGAATAGTAAGGCCGGGGCCAAGCAGCGCCGACCGAACATGTGCATAGCCATTGCCGTCGCCCCAGCGGCGGTTATGTTCATACGGGATATCGCGGGGGGCAAGCCGCTCAATGGCTTTTTGCAGGTCTGCTACTGCGCCCTGCTCATATTCCAGCGTGGTTAAAGCTGCGGTGGAGCCGGGGACAAAAAGATGTATGAATCCATCTGACGGGCAGGCCTTTGAAAGGCATTGGTCAACCTCGTCGCTGATGTTCACTATGTCGGTTGCACCGGTGGTCGCAACGGATATGGTAAAATTTGTTATTGCCATGAATTATATTTTTTGATATAAAAAAGATAATTTTTATTATTTTAATAAATTAGCACAGGGTCTGCGGCTTTTCAAGTTGTTTTTCAACCAAAATCCCTTGACAAATATTTGAAAAAATATATAAAATAGTCTTTTTTGGATTTCCGACACAGGTGCGCCCGTAAGCGCATCACGCGACTCAAAACAAAGGAAGGATATGGCATCATGGCAGTGAAAATCAGACTTGCTCGTTTCGGCAAGAAGAAAAAACCCTTTTACCGTGTAGTTGTTGCTCCTGAAGCGGCGCCCCGGGACGGCCGTTTTATAGCGGTGCTGGGTACGTATGATCCATGCAGCAACCCTGCTGTGGTTTCTATAAATAAAGAAAAAGCAGTTGACTGGATTAAAAAAGGCGCTCAGCCGACACAGGCAGCTGAGCAGATCCTGAGAAAGGAAGGGGTTTTCAAGGGGTAAGGTAAAGCGCATCTAACGGGAAGTGGTACCTCTGGCAACGACAACTCAAATGGAGGCTAGCATGAAAGACTTAGTAAAGTACATAGCTCAGGCTCTTGTTGACAATCCCGATGCAGTGGCGGTAAGTGAGATTGAGGGGGAACAGACATCAGTAATCGAATTGCGCGTGGCTAAAGATGATTTAGGGAAAATTATCGGCAAGCACGGAAGAACCGCTCAGTCCATGAGAACCATCCTGTCGGCGGCTTCTGCCAAAAACAAAAAACGGGCTGTGCTGGAAATCATTGAGTAAGCAGCTTTTCCCTGCCAGAGAATGAAATGGTCATGCGGCATGGCCGCATACGATGAAAAAGACTGAACAGCTGGCAAAAAAGTCGTGCGCGGCTTTTTGCCGGTTTCCCACATTATTAGCGAGGCAAGCTTCCCAGCGCGCTGCATGATCCGGTTTGACATCATAACACTTTTCCCCCGGATGTTTGATTCGCCCCTGCAGGAGAGCCTGCTGAAAAAAGCGCAGGAACGGGGGCTTATCGAAATCGCCGTTCACGATTTGCGGACCTGGGCTGAGGACCGGCACAGGACCGCTGATGATACCGCCTATGGCGGAGGCGCCGGCATGGTGATGAAGGTTGAGCCGATTGTCAGGGCGCTTGAAAGCACGCGACGAGCCCCGGAAACATCCCGCACAGTGCTCTTAACCCCGCAGGGCAGACTGTTTTCGCAGGATGTTGCAACCTCACTGTGCAGGTTTGAGCAGCTGGTTTTCGTATGCGGACGGTACGAAGGGGTTGATGAGCGGGTGCTGTCATTTGTTGATGATGAAATATCCATAGGAGATTTCATCCTGAGCGGCGGCGAAATCGCAGCTCTGGTGGCTATTGATGCGGTTTCCCGGCTTGTGCCGGGCGTGGTAGGGGACGAGGCTTCGGTTCGGGAAGACACTTTCTCAAACTGGCTTTTAAAGTACCCGCAGTATACGCGGCCGCCCAGCTTCCGGGATCTTGAAGTTCCAGACGTTCTCCTGTCGGGCGACCATGAAAAGATACGCCGTTGGCGGCGGCAGGAAGCACTCAAAAAAACATTGCGGCGTCGGCCTGATCTGCTTGAAAAGGCCGAACTTTCTGATACTGATACAGAATTCCTAAAAAGCATTTAACAATCTCGAAAGGATGGAGATAGGCGATGAACGTACTTGACAAGATCGAACGGGAGCAGATGCGGCTTGACATTCCGGCTTTTCGGCCGGGTGATACGGTGAAAGTGCATGTAAAGATACGCGAAGGCGAAAAAGACCGGATCCAGGTTTTTCAGGGCGTGGTTATTGCGCGTAAGAATGCGGCGATGCGCTCCTCCTTTACTGTTCGCAAAGTTTCCTACAGCGTGGGCGTGGAGAAAATATTCCCCCTGCACTCGCCGTCGATTGACCGGATTGAACTGGTGCAGCGGGGCAAAGTACGGCGTTCGCGGCTGTTTTATCTGCGCGACCTTAAAGGTAAAGCCGCCCGCGTTAAAGTGCAGCGGTATTAAAAAAAGGCTTTCCATGGAATTTGCGGACCTGCTCAGGGACAGCGCGCATCCCGAGCTTTTACTGAGCAGCCATGGATATTCCTACATAGCAGGTGTTGATGAGGCCGGCAGGGGTCCCCTTGCCGGCCCTGTTATTGCCGCAGCCGTCATTTTCCCGAAAGATTTTACCTGTGCCGATATCCGGGACTCGAAAACGCTTTCCGCGGCAAAGCGCGAGAAACTTTTTCTGAGCATTCAAAAATATGCCCTTGCCTGGAACTGGGCATACTCCCCTGCCGATGAAATAGACCGCGTCAATATTCTTCAGGCCAGTCTCCTTGCCATGAAACGCGCTGTCGAGAGACTGCCCCTTGCGCCGGATTACACGGTTATTGACGGACCGCACCGTATTCCGGCCGAAATCCCTCAGGCAGCCATTATCGACGGCGACGCCAAGAGCCTTCCCGTATCAGCAGCATCCATTATGGCTAAAGTTGTGCGCGATTCTATCATGAAAAAGTACCACATGCTCTACCCGCACTATAATTTTGCCGGTAACAAGGGCTACGGCACCCGTGAACATATTCGTGCGCTTGAGCAGCACGGCTGCTGCCCTATACACCGCAGAACATTCAACAGGGTGCCCCGATGACACCCGCCGACGCTCATGACCGGCAGCGGAAGAACCTTGGCGTCCGGGGCGAGGACATGGCCGTTGATTTTCTGGAAAAGAAGGGGTATACAATCCTGTGCAGAAACTACCGGTGCCGGTCCGGGGAGATTGATATTATCGCCCGTAAAAAGAAAATCCTCTGTTTTATCGAGGTAAAAGCCAGGAGCACCAGGGCCTTCGGTACGCCGCAGGAGGCGGTAACGCCCCGCAAGCAGCATAAGATCGGCCGTGTCGCCCTTGATTTTCTACAGCGCCACAAGCTCGAAAACAACCCCGCGCGGTTTGATGTTGTGGCAGTGGATTTTTCCTGCGGCGACGGGGTGATAGAGTTTATTGAAAACGCTTTCGAGCTTGCCGGATCGCCGTGACCGCATGCCCGGACAGAACAGGCCACCTGCAGCGCTCTGATTTCGTCTCAGTATCGTACGGGAGATCGTCTCATTAAAAAATTCATCATTATTTTTTTTCTTACAGCTCTTTTTTTTCTCCCCGCTCTGACTGTGGTCGGGCTGTATTTTTATTTCAGCCATGACCTGCCGCGGATAGAATCGCTCAAAGATTATTCCCCTGCCCTTGTCACCGAGGTGTATGCAAGCGGCGGAGAGCTTATAGCAGAGTTTTCCGTCGAAAAGCGCTATATGATCAGCATGTCTGACATGGCGCCTGTTTTTATCAAGGCGATTCTGGCCGCAGAGGATGACAAGTTTTTCGAGCATAAGGGCATCGATATATGGGGCATTTTCAGGGCGGCGCTCAAAAATATCCGTTCTTTTGAGATAAAGCAGGGCGGCAGCACCATCACGCAGCAGATCATCAAGTCGCTGCTGCTCACGTCTGAGCGCAAGTTTTCCAGAAAAATCAAGGAAGCGATTCTTGCCACCCGTATCGAGCAGTACCTGACCAAGCAGGACATACTCACCCTCTATCTCAACCAGATTTATTTCGGCCGCGGCGCCTATGGTATCGAGGCTGCATCGCGCGTCTATTTCGGCAAATCGGCCCTGCACTTGACCCTGCCGGAGGCTGCCTTTCTAGCCGGCTTGCCCAAAGCCCCGAGCTATTCGCGCAATATGGACAAGGCTCTGGAGCGCTGGCGCTATGTGCTCGGCCGCATGCAGGAGCTGGGCTATATCAAGCCCGAGGAACGGGAAGCCGCGGATAAAAATCCGCTTGCTTTCATTCCGGCTCCCACCGATACCAGCACGATTCTCAGTGCCCCGTATTTCGCAGAACATGTCCGCAGGGAGATTGAACAGAAATACGGCGCAGACACGCTGTATAAGGGAGGCCTTAAGATTGAAACCACGGTTGATCTGCGACTTCAGCAGGCAGCCGAAGGCTCGGTACAGCGGGGTATTGAAGCTTATGACAAACGTGCAGGAAAGAAAAATGCGGCGTCAACCGTTCAGTCGGCCCTGCTGTGCATGGATCCGTATACCGGGTATATCAGGGCACTTGTCGGCGGGCGCGATTTTCACGCAAACCAGTTCAACCGGGCTGTGCAGGCGCAGCGGCAGCCCGGCTCGGCCTTCAAACCCGTCATTTACGCAGCCGCTCTGGACAAGGGCTATACGCCCGCTACCGTATTTATTGATGCGCCGCTGGTTTTTGAGGCTGCCGGCCCGGGTATTTTCTGGGAGCCCCAGAATTATGATCGGACCTTCACCGGCCCCCTGACGCTGCGCAAGGCCCTTACCCAGTCGCGCAATATCGTGACGGTGAAAATTCTCAAGTATATAGGGGCCGACTATGTAATCGATTATGCCAAAAACCTGGGGATGAGCGGTGAATTCACCCCGACGCTTTCCCTGTCGCTGGGCACCTGCGGCGTATCGCTCATGAATCTTGTGCGGGCATATGCCGTATTCTGTGCTCAGGGCGTAGCCTCCGAGCCCATCTTTATAACGCGCATTCTCAGCCGTGACGGCACGGTACTGGAAGACAACCGGCCCCGTCTTGCCCAGGCCATAAGCCCCGAGACAGCCTTTCTTATTACCAGTATGCTGCAAAGCGTTGTCGAAGAAGGCACGGGAAAGAAAGTGCGTGCCCTGAACCGGCCCTGCGCAGGCAAGACCGGTACGACAAATGACGTGCGCGATGCATGGTTCATCGGGTTTACGCCGCAGCTTGTGGCGGGCGTCTGGCTCGGCTTTGATGACTTGAGCCCTTTGGGAAAACATGAGACAGGGGCTGTGGCTGCAAGCCCTGTATGGCTTGACTTCATGCAGCAGGCGCTGCAAAATGAGCCCGTTCAGACGTTCAAGGTGCCGGAGGGCATTATCTATGTGAAGGTGAATCCGAAAACCGGTTTGCCGCCGGCTTCAGGTGAAAGCGGGATTTTTGAGTGCTTCAGGGATGGCACTGCGCCGGGCATGGACCGGCAGGGCGCGGCTGCAACGGACAATGAAAGCGGGCTTTCCCCGGAAACCGAGACTCTTCCGAATTTTGAGCAGTAAAGCATAAGCCGTGTGCAACGGATTTTTCAAGCATCTCCCGCAGCCCGTTTTTTGACCACAACCCACATGATCTGAGATTCGTCGATAGCGCCGTAGCGTGATTTCAGCGCTTCAAGCTTGAATGCTTTTTTAGCTTCTATGGCTTCGTCGTTTTCCCGAATGCTGCCGTCAGGCAGGCGCGTGACTTCGATGGTTTGAAGATTTTCGCTTTTAGGGATATTGGAAAATGGCTTGGCGGAAAGAATATTTTCGAGCTTTCCTCTTTTGATCATTCGCAGCAGCACAGAAATTCTCCCTTGCAGTGGTCTGTTCAGAAGTCAAAAACACGTACTGTTAGCATTGTTGTCTTCAGGAGCCATCGCCATGGCGATGGCTCCTGAAGACAATCAAATCAGCCTACAGGTTGTACATGAAAAATGCCTAAAAGGGCAAGTCTTTTTGCAGCAGTGAGCTAGACGCGGGAATAGGTCTCAACCTATCATTCCGCACCGGCATTCCCGAAGGCAACCGGCCAATAAAAAAACTCTCCCGGCCGGAAGGGCGCGGGAGAGTTTGTGCTGTACGCCTGCTCTACTCAGTTTTTGATGCCGATGAAAAAAGCCTTGCCATCTGTTGTATTTTTGTCGAGAAATTCATATTCAGTATAGGTTATATCCATAGTCCCGAATAAAATAATGTCGACAATGTTCAGTCCCTTGATGTCAAACTCATAGGTATCGAGCCCATCGAACGGCCTCATATTGTGCATCAAAGCTGAGTCCGCTGGCGCTGAATTCGCCATCGCCGAGAAAGCCTCCAAAATCCTCCTCGAAACTTTCAATCCCGAAATCACCGCTATCAAATATAAAGGTATCGGTTTTTATTTTTCCCTGATCGCAGAAGTCTCCCAAATCTTCGCTGCACAGAATATACACATTATATTCATTGCCGGAAAGGTCAAGGGCTCTCGCCGCATGGGCCTGGGCGTTGAAAAAAACAAATCCTGAGATCATGAATGTGAAAAGCAATAATTTTTTCATCTCTTTACTCTCCTTGCATGTATTGGTAGTTTTATCGTTTGCTTATTTAAACACATTCTACTGATCTCGGTTTCATGCATGATGCCTGCTTCAGCCTGTGAGGGCATACACACCGTAGATAAAAAGTATCAGATCTGCAAACCAGCAGAGTTTTATACAGACAATCAGGGAAAAAAACAATTCTCTGCGGCCCATGAGGCGGACAAATACAGCTGCCAGAAAGGCAGCCCAGACGGCAACACCCAGCGTTATAGCCCAGATGATGGCTCCATTTGATCCGATGCCAATGGCCAGGGACTGGCATCCCGGGTTGGGGATGACGGTGCTGAAAAAATTAATGAGCATTCCCGCACCCATGATCCACAGGGCTTCTTTCTGCCGCACCCCGCGGCAGGCAAGAGCTGCTCCGCAGAGAAAGAGCATGTACGCTACTATATAGAATATATCATATGGCGACATGGCATGAGCATATATACGTTGTACGTAGAACTAGCATACTTGCCGGAAGGAATCAATAAAAAGCCCTCCGCGCGCAACTTTGCGGTGAGCCTGATGCAGGCAGCCATAAAAAAAGGCTGCTTCGCGCAGCCTTTAATCATCAGAGTATGTGCAGTGCGGCATTATTTAACGCGGACGCCTTCCATGCAGAGCCCGAGCATAAACGAGCCCTTCTCTATGGTAAAGGGAACAATCATAAGAGGCCTTTTTTCCGACCCGTCCATGGTCATGTCTCTTCCGGAAATAACACTTGGCAGGGATGCCTGCAGTTTGATCCCCATAGACGACAGGGCCTGACGCGATTGCCCGGAGATCATGTTGGCTATTTCGCCGGCGGCCTCCTTCACCTCGTTGACGATTGTTGTATACTCTTCTCCGAGCATGTTGGACACGATCTGGATGATGCTGCTTTCGGAAAACCCTATGGCCAGAAACCCCTTTATGTTTTCATCTTCATTGGACAGGCCGACAACGCCCACCACTTCCCCCAGGGGCATGCAGGTGTCCCAGAGTGCCGGCTCTCCCACAGTCGGCTTGATAAAGGCCATTGTTTCGAGCACTTTTAAAGTAGCATCGACAAAGGGTTTTGTAATTCGTGCGTCCATACCTCTAACCTTTCGTACTAAGACTCATTGCGCATACGTATTGCGAAAACCTTATGGTTTAGGAATGTATTTCCAGAGGGAAACATCCAGCGGCTCCGCAAGCAGCTCATCGGAGCGGTTGATAAATGCCTGTACATGAGGCTGCTGCAAATGGGTTGAGAGAGCCTCGCGGTTGTCCCATGTCTCGATGAACATAAACCGGCCAGGATTATCGGGCCTGGCAAACAAGTCGTAGGATATGCATCCCGGCTCGTTCTGCGTCGGCCGGATCAGACCGGTAAGCACCTGTTCAAGCTCCGGTTCTTTCCCGGCTCGTGCCTGTATGTTCGCGATGACGGTAATTTTTTCTGACATGTGCAACTTCTCGCATATCTTCGATTTTTTATCAACAGCATTCGAAAAATAAAAAATTTTTCTGTCTTTTAAAGGGGATGCAGAGCGGTTTTTCGGCGAACCGGAATGCCTATGGCAGACCCGGGCTCAACTGCTTTTCCGAAGGGAGTGCTTTGATGGCGTTCAAACCGGCGCGAGCTGTTCGCACTGGAACCTCCTGCCGTGATGAAACATCGGCATCAGGCGCAGCCCCCCGTGAAGCAACCATGCCGCCTGTGTCACCAAAGGTCTTCCCGGGCGGTATTGTTTTAAAGCTTTTTTCCCCGTCACAGGCCGGCTGCATATGCCGGGCAACAGATCCTGCCGGAATATTTATGGAATACCCGGACGGAATGGTCAGCCGGCCAGCCCAGGCTTTTTTTGAATACCCCGGATTAAGCTCCCGCAGGCGGGACAGCTCCAAGCCCCAAATTTTTGCGAGGGCCGGGAGCGTTGAAGGTTTTTTTACTCTGTGCTGAACTACATGGTGCCGGCTGGAAGGCGAATAGCCCTGAAAATAGGCCCCGGGATTTTCCATGATTTCTACCACTGCAAGAAATTCAGGATAAAAATTCTTTGAGGCAAATTGAAAGCGGGGATGCTGATACTTTCTCCGAACGTTCATATAGTTGCCCCCGCAGCGCTCAACAGCAAGGGCCATGCCGCCAAGGCCATAGTTATAGGCTGTCAGTGCAAGGCCCCAGTCGCCGAGCTCGTCATAGTTCATCTTGAGAAGGGATGCAGCCGCTTCGGAGGCAACAAGAGGGTCATAGCGCTCATCAATAATAGCATTCATTTTAAGCGAAAGCGTTTTGGCCGTAGGCTTCATGAACTGCCACATGCCGGCAGCCCCTGCTTTTGATCGCGCCGTGAGGTTAAACGATGATTCAACATGGGGTAAATAGGCGAGGCCTTCAGGCAGACCCTTGCTGCGAAAAATTTTTTTTATCGCGGGGATATATGCCGTGGAGCGCTGCATTCCCTGGTAAAAGCGGTTGGCGATGCCACGCTGCGCCCTGATGCGCGACGCACACAGCTTCACGCGCTGCGGAGCAGCCGAGGCGCCGAAAAGCTGCCGCAGCTGTTTCTCCTGCGCTGTCAGCTCCCTGCCTGCCGCCATGGTGTCGGCAAGGCGGCGAAGGGCATTCTCAACTTCATATCGGGCCGCTGTCAAACGCTGTTCGCGCCTGAAGTCGCTTTCGTCCGGGCGGTAGGTGATTGTTTTGTAGATAAGAGAGAGATCCTCGGGGTCGTGCAGAACAACGCTGTCATCGCTGTATTTTGTAAAGATGTCCTTCCAGAAACGGATTTCCGTACGCAGAGTGGTCCCGGTACGGCCACAGATCGGCAGCAGCAGCCGTCAGGGGTAAGAAATATATCGTCAAAGCAAAAATGGCGCAAAGCATTAAGGGCATGGCAATCTCTCAGTGTGGCTGACAGTACAAAACAAACTATATTTTCTCTAATAAGTAGAATACCAAAGGACTGGTAAAAAATCAAAGTAAACTTATCGAGATGCTGTTTTTAGAAGCGCTACATGTGAAAAAAATGCTTTACTCGGGAGCTGTAACTACGGATATAAAATTTTTGCTTACTTAGAGGTATTATGGTATTTTTATAAATATATTTCAATACAACACATTAAGGTCATGGAGAGGCGCTATGAAACTGGGGCTCCGGGGTAAATTTTTATCAACAACCATCGCACTCATTCTTTTGGGTACGCTGCTGAGTGCAGGGATATCATTCTTTCTTGCCCAGCGCATGCTGCGGCAAATCATCGAGAAGCAGCTTCTGCAGCAGTCGGCATCCACCATGGAGTATGTTTCTTCATTTATTGAAAATCGCAGCCAGGACGTCAAGCTCTGGTCAAAGCAATCCGCTATACTTCAGGCCACAGGCTTAATAGTTGAATCCGGCAATGCTGATTCCGGCGACGCAACCGGCAGCATGCTGCTTGCCAGGGAAGGATATGAAACAATAAAAAGCTATCAGGAAGCGCATCCCTATTTTGAAGAAATAGGCCTTGCCCTTCCAACAGGCGATGTGGTGATCTCCTCTCTTTTTGAAGCAGAGAAAACACAAAAAACCGGCAAAACGATCAAGGAGAAAGATTATTTCCAAAAGGCGCTTGCCGGAGACGTTGTTGTATCGGATGTTTTTCTGAACGAGTCCGGCAAGCCCATGCTGGTTATCGCTTCGCCGGTTAAAAACGGCAGCGATCTTGCGGGGGTTCTGTACGGCACTGTCAATGTGACCTATTTTACCGAGAAATTCATTGAGCCTATAAAGATCGGCGAAAGCGGCTATGTGTTTCTGTTCAACCGCGAGGGCACTGGTCATTTCCCACCCGGACAAGTCAAAGATCATGAAGTTCAACATGAAGAGCGTCGAGTATGGCCGGCATATGGTTGAGCAGGGCGAAGGCATACTTGAATACAGCGAGGACGGCGATGCGCGGATGGCGTCGTTCAAGCAGGACAAAAATCTCGGGTGGTCGATTGTGGCGGTTGCCAATGTGTATGAGCAGATGGCTCCGGTCAGAACGCTTTTGCAGTTTAATTTCGGGTCTGCCATTATTGTTCTGATCATAGCCATAGGAGCGATCATCTTTCTGGGTTCGTGGGTGAGCGGGCCGATAAGAAACATTTCGGAGTCTCTGGATCAGGTGGCAGAGCAGGTGTCCAATGCCGCTACGCAGATTTCCCAGTCAAGCCAGGTGCTTGCCCAGGGCGCCTCGGAACAGGCATCATCCATTGAGGAGACCTCGGCTTCACTGGAAGAGCTTGCCTCGATGGCCAATCACAATGCCGACAATGCGCAGCAGGCAAGCATTCTTTCAAACGAAGCGAGACAGGCTGCGGCAAACGGAACCTCGGCCATGGACAGCCTGATGACAGCCATGAGCGGCATCAATCAAAGCAGCCAGGAAGTGGCAAAGGTGGCAAAGGGCATAGAGGAGATCGCATTTCAGACCAACCTGCTGGCGCTGAATGCCGCGGTTGAAGCGGCACGGGCCGGTGAGGCTGGCCGGGGTTTTGCCGTGGTTGCCGAGGAGGTGCGCAACCTTGCGCAACGGGCATCGGAACATGCCAAAACAACCAGCACCCTGATCACCGAGAGCCGCAACCGCAGCGGCCAGGGAACGCGCCAGGCCGGAGAGGTCAACAAGGAGCTGCAGCAGATTTTTCAGGGGGTTGAAAAAGTTGTGGGCCTGGTGACGGAGATATCCGCTGCAAGCAAGGAGCAGGCTCAGGGCATCGACCAGATCAACAAGGCCGTGAACAGCATGGATCAGGTTGTGCAGCAGAATTCGGCAAGCTCGGAGGAGTCGGCCTCTGCCAGCCAGCAGCTGTCGGCGCAGGCCTTTCACATGAAAGCCCTGGTGCGCGATCTGGCTGAGAAGGTTTCTGGCGCAGCCACTGATGTGGAAAGGGCAACAGACCGGCGGAAGGGAGCTGGTGGGGCCTATGATGACGAAGCGATATGGGAGCATCGGAGCCAGAAGACCCTTGACGCTCAACGGGAGCAGGCCTATAAACCGGGTCGCCAGACGCATGAAGCCCTGCCGCCGTCGGCGCACGCTGCACGGGCTTCCGGTGTGCGGCCCGAGGAAATCATTCCCTTTGATGATGATGATTTGAAGGATTTTTAAATTCAGAAAGCCGGCAATCACAGGAGCGGGCCGGCAAACGGCTCCGCCCCTTTTTTTGCGTCCGAACCGGTCTTTTTGACCCGCTCTAATAAATGATTCGCAAAGCGAGACAAGGTTTGTATAAAATAAGCGGGCATAGCTGTTTTCCCATGGCTCTGTGCTATATTTATACTGGCATTTCAGTATAAATTCATACTTTACATCTTGCACGAAAGCAGTCGGTTGTGATTTTGGGAATACAGGTTTTTAAAAAAAGAGCTTCAAAATCCACTTCTGTGTTTTTTTAACCCTTTGCAGGACGCCACAACTCAATTAAAAGTGTTTATTTAAAATTGCCCTGTGTCCGATAAGCTGAGAGTGGAAATTCATTCCCCTCTTTTTAATCATATATCGGGGCATTACCGGCTTATATATTATAGGTAACATGATTTATTTATCGGCATATTTCAATATCACACATTAAGGTCATGGAGAGGCGCTATGAAACTGGGGCTCCGGGGTAAATTTTTATCAACAACCATCGCACTCATTCTTTTGGGCACGCTGCTGAGTGCCGGGATATCATTCTTTCTTGCCCAGCGCATGCTGCGGCAAATCATCGAGAAGCAGCTTCTGCAGCAGTCGGCATCCACCACGGAGTATATTGCCTCATTTATTGAAAACCGCCGTCAGGATATCATGCTCTGGGCGGAGCAGTCAGTTGCTGTCCAGGCCCTAGCCTTAGCGGACGAAAGAGGCGGTACCGATACCGGGAGCGCAGTTTTTATCAATGAAGCAAATGAAACTCTCAAAAGCTACCAGAAAGCCCATCCGTATTTTGAAGAAATAGGCCATCGCCATTCCAACAGGCGATGTGCTGACTACGTCCCTCGTGAAGGTGTCCGCTGGACATGACCACGGGCAAAACGATCAATGACAAGAGTTATTTCCAAAAAGCGCTTAGCGGCGCCGTTGTTGTGTCGGATGTTTTTCTGAACGAGTCCGGCAAGCCCATGCTGGTTATCGCTTCGCCGGTTAAAAACGGGAACGACGTTGTCGGGGTTCTGTACGGCGCTGTCAATGTGACCTATTTTACCGAGAAATTCATTGAGCCTATAAAGATCGGCGAAAGCGGCTATGTGTTTCTGTTCAACCGCGAGGGCATGGTCATTTCCCACCCGGACAAGTCAAAGATCATGAAGTTCAACATGAAGAGCGTCGAGTATGGCCGGCATATGGTTGAGCAGGGCGAAGGCATACTTGAATACAGCGAGGACGGCGATGCGCGGATGGCGTCGTTCAAGCAGGACAAAAATCTCGGGTGGTCGATTGTGGCGGTTGCCAATGTGTATGAGCAGATGGCTCCGGTCAGAACGCTTTTGCAGTTTAATTTCGGGTCTGCCATTATTGTTCTGATCATAGCCATAGGAGCGATCATCTTTCTGGGTTCGTGGGTGAGCGGGCCGATAAGAAACATTTCGGAGTCTCTGGATCAGGTGGCAGAGCAGGTGTCCAATGCCGCTACGCAGATTTCCCAGTCAAGCCAGGTGCTTGCCCAGGGCGCCTCGGAACAGGCATCATCCATTGAGGAGACCTCGGCTTCACTGGAAGAGCTTGCCTCGATGGCCAATCACAATGCCGACAATGCGCAGCAGGCAAGCATTCTTTCAAACGAAGCGAGACAGGCTGCGGCAAACGGAACCTCGGCCATGGACAGCCTGATGACAGCCATGAGCGGCATCAATCAAAGCAGCCAGGAAGTGGCAAAGGTGGCAAAGGGCATAGAGGAGATCGCATTTCAGACCAACCTGCTGGCGCTGAATGCCGCGGTTGAAGCGGCACGGGCCGGTGAGGCTGGCCGGGGTTTTGCCGTGGTTGCCGAGGAGGTGCGCAACCTTGCGCAACGGGCATCGGAACATGCCAAAACAACCAGCACCCTGATCACCGAGAGCCGCAACCGCAGCGGCCAGGGAACGCGCCAGGCCGGAGAGGTCAACAAGGAGCTGCAGCAGATTTTTCAGGGGGTTGAAAAAGTTGTGGGCCTGGTGACGGAGATATCCGCTGCAAGCAAGGAGCAGGCTCAGGGCATCGACCAGATCAACAAGGCCGTGAACAGCATGGATCAGGTTGTGCAGCAGAATTCGGCAAGCTCGGAGGAGTCGGCCTCTGCCAGCCAGCAGCTGTCGGCGCAGGCCTTTCACATGAAAGCCCTGGTGCGCGATCTGGCTGAGAAGGTTTCTGGCGCAGCCACTGATGTGGAAAGGGCAACAGACCGGCGGAAGGGAGCTGGTGGGGCCTATGATGACGAAGCGATATGGGAGCATCGGAGCCAGAAGACCCTTGACGCTCAACGGGAGCAGGCCTATAAACCGGGTCGCCAGACGCATGAAGCCCTGCCGCCGTCGGCGCACGCTGCACGGGCTTCCGGTGTGCGGCCCGAGGAAATCATTCCCTTTGATGATGATGATTTGAAGGATTTTTAAATTCAGAAAGCCGGCAATCACAGGAGCGGGCCGGCAGCGGCTCCGCCCCTTTTTTTGCGTCCGAACCGGTCTTTTTACATGCTTTCAGACATGGTGAGCCAGGGAAACAGGTCGGGTTTGCAATTAAAAAACCTTCTCGGATCATCATGATCATACCTGCAGAGTTGTTTCTGCAGGGAAGGGCTACAGCTTTTTCAGTATAAGCTCCAGCTCCTGCTCGGCATCGCACACCAGCTCATCAAGCACTTCCTTTACGGTCTTTATTTCATCGGCAAGGCCGACGGCCTGGCCGGCCATAAGAGATCCTGACTCAACGTTGCCCTGTATGGCCGCTTTGTACAGTCCGCCGATCCAGAATTCCTCGACCCTGCGCTGCGCCGTTTCGCGGTCGATAGTCCCCTCATCAAGCTCGCTGAGTATTTCAAGCTGCAGCTTGCTGAACTCAATAGTGCCTTTGTTTTTCAGAGCCCGCACAGCTATGACCGGCAGCCGCGAGTCAAACTGCGGTGTTGCCACGGCATCACGCGCCTGGGCTTTCTGGAATGCGGCCTTGAAGTCATCGTGCACCACGCACTCGGACGTCATGATAAAACGGGTGCCGATTTGAATGCCCGCGGCCCCCATGAGCAGCAGGTGGGCCATCATTTTGCCGCGCGCAATGCCGCCGGCTATAAATATGGGAATGGTCTCACTGTATTCAAACAGTATCTGCTGCCAGAGAATAGGGCCGGCAACCGGGCCGATATGCCCGCCGGCCTCCATGCCTTCGAGTATGAGACCGTCTACACCATGGTTTATCATTCGTTTTGCAAGGGCATCGGTCGAGGCGAACACAAGCACTTTAGCTCCCGATGCTTTTGCTTTGTCTATCTCCTGCTCTTTGGGCAGGCTGCCCGCAAAGATGATAACCCCAAGGTTAGCGTTTATGGCCACATCCAGATGCGCTTTATAATTGGGGGAAACGGTTATAAGGTTGACGGCAAAAGGCTTATCAGTCAGGTTGCGTGTCGACTGTATCTGACGCTCAAGCTCCACGCCCGCCATATTGCCGCAGGCAAGGCTGGCAAAGGCACCCTCATTGCAGACCTTTGATACCAGGTTCGGATCACTGACCCAGGTCATGGCGCCGCACATGATGGGAAATTGCACGCCCAGCAAATCCTGGCCGCGCTTCCACAGCTTGTCAAGCAGGGCTGCCTTGCATGTTTTCTGCATTGTCTCCTCCCTTACAAAGCCTTGCTATGCGTGTACTCATAGCAAGGCATATGGCATTTTCATGCATCAATTGTATCGAACAGAATTATAATGGCTACAGTTTTTGTCAAAAAGTTAATTATCCCTTACAAATATAACACTGTAGCCGCAAAAACAAAATGTTTGTTTGCTCTCTTTTTTACATGGCCATCAACAATAAAACATGGCAGAGGCATGGTTCTCCCCCTCTCTGCTCAGTGGTGGTTTCAGTCAAGAATGTCAGGTTGAGCGCCTTTTTATGTATGCCCGGGTCAGAGCAGATCCCCGTGGTGAATTATCGACCCTGCCGGGCTGATGACAAAAAAAGCCTGCCGGGCTTTCGCCGGGCAGGCCGTATGGTATAGTGTATGGGATTACGCCAGAGCAGGCATCTTGATGGCAGAGCGCACGCAGTAGATGGTGCAGGTCTGGCAGCCGCAGCAGATGTTGCTCATGATAGTGTTGCGGATTTCATCTTTTTCATTCACGCTGAGCTTCATAGCTCCAACCGGGCATTCCTCAAGGCAGGAGCCGCATCCCACGCACAGGTCGTGGTCGACCGTGGGGCACTCGCGCCGGCTCATCGAGATATTGAAAAACTGCGGCGACAGGAGCATCGTCTCGCGAAAGCGCTTGAGCATGTACTCGGGAGCTATGGGGTTGCCGGAAATTTTGCATGTCTGCATTTTGAGGTTGCGGTTCCAGTTGTCGATAACGCGCTCGCCGCCGATCTCGACTTCGCCTCCGGGCATATTCTCGGTGGCTTTCTCAACATCGCGCACTTTTATAATGCCCGTGGGGCAGACAAAAGCGCAGGAGCCGCAGCCGATGCAGTTCTCGGCTTCTTCACCGAAGGGAGCTTCGACTTTTTTGTTCTTGCCATTGCCCGAATAGCTGATGGCGCCGGCCTTCACCACTTCATGGCAGCCGCGAACGCACAGGCCGCACAGAATGCAGTATTCGTTTTCCATGGTCAGGTGGTCACCTGGCTTTTCAATGCCGTACTCTGCGGCCAGTTCCTTAATGATCTTTACATTGGGGCAGCGAGCCAATAGCAGTTCGAGCACAGCCTTGCGGGCTTTCATGACGGCTGGAGAGTCGGTTGAAACATCCATGCCTTCAGCCACCGGATAGGTGCAGGAGCTTTCGATGCTTGTCATGGCGCCGCTTTTAATTTCAACAACGCACAGGCGGCAGGACCCGTAGGGCTCCACTGCTTCATTGGAGCACAGGGTCGGTATATGAATGCCATTGTCGCGGGCTGCCTTGAGAATGGTCTCGCCCTTGGCTGCTTTGATCTTCTTGCCATTGATCGTCAATTGTACCATATCCACTAACCTCATATAAAATTTGCGTTCTGCCTGCAGTCGAGTTTACGAAGTATTTTTAATAGCACACAAAAATTTTCAAAGCAAACAAAAATTGGCTGTACAAGGCCACCATACATGGGCAATAATAGCGAAAAAGCAGGGCTTTTTAAAAAAATCACCAACCCTCGGCAAGGAAACGGAGTTGCTGAAATGAAAGAATCTGTAATTAAAAATATTTATATTGAATTTAAAGAAAAAAAACAATTTACGCTTCCTGCTCATCTTCTTCCTGCCCAGCAGGGGTTCAATCTGCTGTGCTGGCTGCAGGAGCTGCTGCTCTATTATGAGAAAATCGACCAGATTGTGCGGCCTTTTGATGAACTGCCGCCCCTGCGGCTTTCAAGCCAGGAAGGGCTCGGGCTTACCGCTCAGGATATACACCGGTTCATCATAAATGATTTAAACCTCATACCTCCCCAGACGCGCCGCAGGATACTCGAGCATGCCGCATCCCACGGCTCTGCCGATGATGCCTGGCGTGCACCTGCTGCCCATGCTTGCAGGGCTGCTGCCTGCCGCCTCACGGGCAAACCGTTATCGAAGATCTTTCCTGGCGCTTCAGCCCGGTTGCGGAAATACTGGTTGCTCTCACCTGGATTTTTATGGAGCGTGAGCAGCTGATACCGCCGCGGGGCGTGCACCTCGTATGTGACCGGTTTCCGTATTACCAGTGGCTCACCGCAGATGGCAGGCTGAGCCTGTGGGAACCCGAACAGCCCCTGTGCCGCTGGGAGCGGCTGGCTTTTGATGTATATGATGCCTGGCTGAAAGACAGGCTGTAGGCGGTTAGGCTATAGACTGTTAGACTGTAGTCTGTTAGCTAAAGCGAAGCGCAGGCTGCCAGGAGTAGCCAAGATAGATCAAATCCGCATTGAAAGGCTTTTTTTCTGCACCCTAAAAGCCTATAGCCTAAAAAGCTGCGGCCTTTTTGTTCCTACAGCCTCATAGCCTACAGTCTACAGCCTTTTTTAGGCTCTCTTTAGTGCCGCTATAAGCTCCGTGCGGGTACACAGGGCCGCAACATCAGCTACATGCTTCTCTATCTCCTGCCTTCCGCCTTCTTCGCGGTCAACAAGCGCAATGACCAGAACTACCTCCAGGCCTTCCGCACGGGCTGCCTCGATGGCCTTAATGGTCGAGCCTCCCGTTGTGATGACATCGTCCACAATCACCACCCTGTCGCCGGGCTTCACATCGCCTTCTACGAGCTTTTTCATCCCGTGGTCTTTCTGCTCTTTGCGGATGGAGAATGAGGCAATGCTTGCGTTATTCAAATAAGCGGTATGCGACACAGCGCAGGCAACCGGGTCGGCGCCCATGGTGAGCCCGCCGATGGCCTGCACGCCACGGCCTTTAACCATGTCGAACATCAGATTGCCGATAAGATATTTGCCCTCGCAGGCATGCGTGGTCTTGCGGCAGTCGATATAGTAATTGCTCATTCTGCCCGATGCCAGCTTAAAGACAGGCTCATCGCTGTATTTGAATGATTTTTCAAGCAGCAGTTCAATCAGCCGCTGTTTCAGGTCTTTTTCCATGACAGGTCTCCGAATAAGTTTTTTAATCGTTTTGTAATAGCGGATTTGGCGGCCGTGCGCAACAAATGTTTGACACATCAGGGGAAACTAGCTATAAATTTCGGCATGTTTTAAATGCCCGGGTGGCGGAACTGGTAGACGCAAGGGACTTAAAATCCCTCGACCGCAAGGTTGTACGAGTTCGATTCTCGTCCCGGGCATTGACAGGAAAAATAAAAAGGGTTTACCACAAGAAATGGCAAACCCTTTTTTTATCTCAGGGCACAGAGGGAAATCCCGGGCCCTGCTCTGCGTTCAAAGCCGGTTTACTGCAAAATCTTTTTAAGCTCGGCAAACAGCACATCATTGCTGGGCTTATCGGCAATATCGTGGACGTCGATGTAGCTGATCGCGCCCTTCTTGTCCACGACGAAGATGGCCCGCTCGGAGAAGCCTTCACTGCGCAGAACGCCGTACTGCTGCGCAACGGCGCCAAGGGGGTTGAAATCGCTCAGCAGCGGAAAGGAAATGCCGCCAAGATTTTTTGCCCATGCTGCAAGGCAGGGCACATGGTCGATGCTGATGCCCAGGACCTGGGCATTGAGTCCCGCGAAGCGGTCAAGCTCGGCTTCGTAGGACGGTATCTGGTTGGTTCAGACGGGGGTCCAGGCAAGGGGGAAAAACGCCAGTACCACGTTTTTGCCCTGAAGCCCGCTGAGCCGCACCTCAGTGTCAAGATGGCTCTTCAGACAAAAGTCCGGAGCCTGCTGACCTACCTGCAGTTTCATATCCACCTCCTGTGCATGGGGTTATGCGCTGTGCGCTTAGTTTTAAATTTTTGGAGATAAAAGTTTTTTTATTTTGTACTTACAAACCGCTGCGCTCGACACACAGAGATCACACCGTGTGAACTGTCCCCTCCTGCTGCTGTTAGGGCAGCAGACAGTCAGCTCTAGATCAATAAAACCGGGATAGTCTCGAAGAATAAAGGAGGGTTTAAAACCCCCATACCTTTATTGAAGGCGGCTATCCCCTGAAGAAGCGTGTGCACAGGTCAACAGAGCTAACAAAAGTAAATATAGCCCAACTTGCAGAAAAGTAAAAGGCGGGAAATTTGAATTTGGGGAAGAAAAGGCCGCGCAGGCCGAAACGGAAAAACTCTCCTGCTGCCGGGCAAATTCCCGGTTGTGTTACTTCAATACCCCCGCCATGTAAAACAGTTTCAATATTTCAATGTATGCTATACTCACAACATATACGCATAACTCATAGAGGAGATTGCCATGCAGAAGATGATTCTATCACTGACACTTGCCGGCATGTGCTGTTTGTGCGCCTGCTCAACCACAAAGGAGAATGGTATGATGAAACCTCTTGCTGTTGTTCCTTCGGTAAGCATTGAAAAGTACATGGGCACCTGGTATGAGATAGCCCGGTACCCCAACAGATTTCAGGAGGACTGTGTAGCCACGCAGGTTGAGTACTCGCTGCGGCCGGACGGCAATGTGAAGGTTCTCAATATGTGCCGCGAGAAGACTGTCGACGGCAAAGAGAACTCAATTGAAGGCAAAGCATGGTCGGTTGACAAGGAAACCAATGCAAAGCTGAAGGTGCAGTTTTTCTGGCCGTTCCGGGGTGATTACTGGATCATACAGCTTGATAAAGATTACAAGTATGCCGTTGTTGGCCATCCGAAAAGAACCTATCTCTGGATTCTCAGCAGAACCCCCAGCCTTGATGAAGCAACCTACAGCGCTATTGTGAAGAAACTCATCGAGCAGGGCTATGATCCGGCAAGGATGATTATCACGCCCCAGAAAAAAGGCTGAGCCGGCAGCGGCTGCCGGGAGGATGAGGGCTTAAGATGACAGTGTATGACTTTTCAGCCTGGACATTAAGCGGGCATGAGAAAGCGCTGGCCGATTTCAAGGGCAAAGTGCTGCTCATTGTCAATACGGCAAGCAAATGCGGCTTTACACCCCAGTACAAGGGGCTCGAGGCGCTGTATGAAAAATACCGCGACCGCGGCTTTGAGGTGCTGGGGTTTCCCTGCAACCAGTTTCTCCACCAGGAGCCTGACGCGGGCAGCGAGATTCAGACCTTCTGCGAGCGCAACTTCGGGGTGACCTTCCTCATGTTTGAAAAAATCGATGTAAACGGCATACATGCCCACCCCCTGTTTCAGTATCTCGCAAAAGCAGCCCCGGGGTTTTTAGGGCTTGGGGCCATTAAGTGGAATTTCACAAAATTTCTTATCAACCGCAGCGGCATAGCGGTAAAGCGCTACGCCCCGGCGACCCCGCCCGAAAAAATTGAAGCGGACATTGAAGCGCTGCTGGCAGGGTAAAACAGTTCCTTTTTTATTTAGACGGGTTGCCTGTTCTGCCATCTCGACCGCAGTTGCAGGGTGCGCTGTGCGCACCGAAAAAAATTATATTGGTGCGCGCAGCGCACCCTGCAGGCTACAAGCCATCAAGGCCTTTCTTGTCCTGCCTCAAACCGGTCTTGCACTAAAGCGATAGTATTAGACCCTGTACGAAACTATCAATATCTGCTACAAGATATCTCACTGAGACTGTTCAGAAGTACGGCATAGTTTGTATACTCTATTGAAACGCATCACATGCAGAAACCACGGCGCAGCGCGAAACGCTGCAGCAGATAAAAAATCCGTCACTGCGTCCCTGCCCGAACACCTTCAGAAGGTGTTCGGCTTTTCCGCGTTCAGGCAAAATCAGGAAGCCATCGTCCGCGAGATTATGGCCGGCCGCGATGTTTTTGCCGTCATGCCAACGGGCGGCGGCAAGTCATTATGCTACCAGCTGCCCGCCCATATTCTCAAGGGCGTCTGCGTGGTCATCAGCCCCCTCATATCCCTCATGAAAGACCAGGTCGATGCCGCGCGCGATACGGGCCTGCGGGCGGCTTTTTTGAACAGTTCCATGAAAGCGCGGGAAATGGCAGAGGTTTACCGCGAGCTGAAGGAAGGGCTGATTGATCTGCTCTATGTCTCACCCGAGCGCTTCGCCATGGATGATTTTATCGCGACCCTCGACTCGGTTCCCCTGTGCCTGTTTGCCATCGACGAGGCCCACTGCATTTCGGAATGGGGCCATGACTTCAGGCCGGATTACCTGTCCCTTGCAGCCATTGCCGAGCGCTTCACCAGCGTGCCGGTTGCGGCCTTCACTGCCACGGCAACCCACCGGGTGCAGGACGACACTATCGCCCGGCTGCGCATGCGCTCGCCCTTTATCGTGCGGGCGTCATTCAACCGGCCCAATCTCTTTTATCAGGTCCTTGCCAAGCAGCATCCCGAGGACCAGGTCCTTGCCTTTGTGCGCGAGCGGCCCGGCGAATCAGGCATTGTCTACCGCACAACGCGGGCAAACGTGGAAGAAACAGCAGCATACCTGATGCGCGCTGGCATCAAGGCCCTGCCCTACCATGCCGGGCTCGACGCACAAACGCGCACGAAGCACCAGGATGCCTTTAATCGCGACGAGGTGCGCGTCATGGTGGCCACCATCGCCTTCGGCATGGGCATCGACAAATCAAACACCCGGTTCATCATCCACGCCGATCTGCCCAAAAACATGGAAGGCTATTATCAGGAGACGGGCCGCGCAGGCCGCGACGGCGAGCCAGCCCACTGCCTGCTGCTCTACGGCCGGGGCGACATTCCAAAAATCCGCTACTTCATCGACCAGATGACCGATGAACAGCAGCGCCGCGCAGCACTTGATAAGCTCGGGGCCATGGCCGACTATGCCTGCTTTCAATGTGTGCCGTCGGCGCCAGGTGCTTGCCTATTTCGGCGAGCGCTACCCGCATGATAATTGCGGGGCCTGCGATATCTGCGCCGACCATGTGGAGCGCGTCGATGCCACGCGGGAAGCCCAGATGATCATGTCGGCCATTGCGCGCACGCAGGAGCGCTTCGGAGCTGTCCATATCATTTCTCTTGTCAGGGGCGAGCGAACGAAAAAAATTGTTGAGCTTGAGCACGACACTTTAAAGACCTTCGGTGTAGGCAGGGACCGCGACGTTTCATTTTGGCATGGCATCATCGACGAGCTGACCGTGCGGGAATGCATTGTGCGCACCGATGATCACTACCCCGTGCTGCGCCTCCTTCCCAAAGGCTGGGAAATTTTGAAGGGCGCAAAAACTTTCACCGTTCTCAAGCGGGAAGCAACAGTCAAGCGTCGAAAAATCGCCTCCTTTGAAGCCTATAACGAAGATTTGTTCGAGCGGCTGCAGGACCTGCGCAAGCGCATTGCCGACGAGCGCGGCGTGCCGGCCTTTGTCGTCTTCTCCGACAGCACCCTGCACGACATGTGCCGCCGCTTTCCCGCAACGGAGCAGGAGTTGCTGCAGGTAACGGGAGTTGGCGAACAGAAACTGCGGCTCTACGGCCCGCGGTTCATGGCCGTGGTCAAGCGGTTTTTAACGGACAACCCCCGGTTTGCGCCGGTACGATCCGTGCCGCCACCCCCACGGCAGGACGCAACCCCGGCTCGCAAGGGTGCAACGCTTGAAACAACATTCGAGCTTGCCCGCCAGGGCGTGCATTACAGCGAAATCGCCGCCCGCCGCGGGCTTACTACAACCACTGTTGCCGGGCATCTTGAAAAACTTCTGCGGCAAAAGTACGCGCTTGAGATTGATCCCCAGGTGCCGAAAGCCAAACGAGAGGCCATCACGCAGGTGTTCATAAAATCCGGCTCTCTGAGCCTCGCGCCCGTCATGGCCGAACTTGAAGACCGCGTCTCCTATGAGGAAGCCCGTATCGTCAGGGGGTATCTTGAAGGGAAAGGTGAGCTGTAGGGGTTCGGGCATTTCACCCGCATACACCGCAGTCTCGGGTGGGGGTGAGTTTTAAGAATGGCGACCCGGGCATTTTCCCGAAGGAATGCAGCGGTTACTTTCGAGCAGCGTGCGGGTCATTTGGTGATTGCCAAATTGGTTGAGCCTCTATGAGCAGGTGCCTTTAATTTTCAACCGGGTGGAAGATCCCGTGTGCGGCTCATGTCCGGACCCTGCGTCCTAAAGCCCCAGCACATCGCTTTTATCCACAAACATGCGGTGCCACAGCTCAAGCCAGAGAAGGGCCCAGAGCCGGTAGCTGTTATCGGCGCGCAGGGCCACATGGTCATCCAGTAACCCCGCAACCGCTTCGCGCTTGAAATATCCCCGCCCGATCGTGCGGCTGTCGAGCAGAATGTCATAGGCCGGCTGCCGCAGCTCGTTGCGCAGCCACCGGTTGATGGGCACACCGAACCCCATTTTTTTGCGGTAGAGAATCTCGCGGGGGAGCATGGGCTCGAATGCTTTTTTTAAAAGAAATTTTCCCTGCGCCCCGCGCAGCTTGAGATCGGCGGGCAGCCGTGCGGCAAACTCCATCACCTTGTGATCAAGAAACGGAGAGCGCGCCTCAAGCGAGTTGGCCATGCTGGCAATATCAACTTTCACCAAAAGATCAAAGGGCAGGTACATGGTCACATCGGCATAGAGCTGCTTTTCAAGCAGCGTTGCTGCGTCCGACCCGGCATACGCCGTCTCGGTAAGGGCTACCGAGTCATGCCCTGCCATGGCCTGCTTGAAGGCGGAGCTGTACAGGTCGTCTTTCATATCGTTTGAAAAATAGCACAGCCAGCGCACATAGCGCCGGGCCGGGGCGTCGCTGATGCCGTTTAAAAAGCGCCTCAGCCTTCGGGAAAAGCTCCAGCGGTATTCCCGGTAGGGAAGCAGGTTTGCAGCCAGGCGCAGGCCCTCGCGTACAACCGGGGGTATGCGCGCATAGCGGGCGGCAAGAGCGTCGGCCCGGTACCGCTCATAGCCTGCAAAAGACTCATCCCCTCCATCGCCGTTGAGGGCCACCGTTACATGCTCGCGCGTGAGCTTTGCCACATAGTAGGTCGGAATTGCCGAAGAATCGGCATAGGGTTCGTCATAGTGATAAATAAGGTCCGGCAGAATTTTGACGGCCTCGGGCTTGACCACAAACTCGGTATGGTCGGTACCATACTGGCGGGCGACCATGGCAGCATAGGTGAGCTCATCATAATCCTTATCATCAAATCCGATAGAAAATGTCTTGACGGGCCGGTCCAGAAGCTGCGCCATCACGGCGACCGTGGCGCTTGAGTCGACGCCGCCGCTTAAAAATGCACCCAGGGGCACATCGCTTCTGAGCCGTATCTTAACCGCCTCGGTGAAAACATGCCGGAGCTGGTCGCAATAGTCTTCAAGTTTCGGCAGCTGCAGCTTGTTCTGGTAAGAAAGCTGCCAGTAGCGCTCGATTTTTATATCCCCGTTTCGAAGAAGCAGGGTATGTGCGGGAGGAAGCTTCTGCACGCCTTTAAATATTGTCTGCGGCCCCGGCACATACTGATAGGTGAGGTAATGATGCAGGGCAACGGGGTCTACCTCGGATTGAAGCGCCGGGTCTTTCAAAAGCGATTTGAGCTCGGAGGCAAAAATGAGGCTGCCGTCAATAATTGCATAGGACAGGGGTTTTTTTCCAGCCCGGTCGCGGGCAAGAAAAAGCTCCTGACGCCGCGCATCCCATATGGCAAAAGCGAACATGCCCCGCAGCTGCTGCACGCAGGCCGGGCCCAGCTCCTCATACAGGTGCAGTATCACCTCGGTATCGGTATGGGATTTGAAAACATGGCCGCGGGCCTCCAGCCCGGGCCGCAGCTCTTTGTAATTGTAAATTTCCCCGTTCAGGACAATGTGCAGCGATCCGTCCTCGTTTGCCATGGGCTGACGGCCGGCCGGCGTTAGATCGATAATGCTCAGGCGCCGGTGCCCCAGGCCGACGCAGCCGGCAGCAAAAACGCCGCTGTCATCCGGGCCGCGGTGCCGCAGCACATCGGCCATCTGCCTGATGAGGCGCTCGTCGACCTGCCGGGAGCGGTCGAAATAAATTTTACCGCAAATGCCGCACATAAAAAGTTCAAGGTTTAGGGTTCAAGGTTCAAAAGATTAAAACAGCGCCTGCAATAAAAAAGGGACGCACAGTATCTGTGCGTCCCTTTATACATCAAGACAATGCCGGGTTCTATGAAATAATTAGATGCCCGCCTTTGACCGGAGCATATCTGCCATGTCGGTTTTTTCCCAGAAGAAATCCTGATCCTCTCTGCCGAAGTGGCCATAGGCCGCCGTCTTTTTATAAATCGGCCGCAGCAGGTTAAGTTTCTTGATGATGGCCGAGGGCCGGAAGTCGAACACTTCGCTGACGATGGCGGCGATTTTGTCGGGCGAAATTTTTGTGCTCGTGCCGAAAGTGTTAATCATGACCGACACGGGCTTGGCAACGCCGATGGCATAGGCAAGCTGCACTTCGCAGGCGCCGGCAAGGCCTGCGGCCACCACGTTTTTGGCGGCATAGCGGGCCATGTAGGCTGCGGAGCGGTCAACCTTGGAGGGGTCTTTGCCGGAAAAAGCGCCGCCGCCGTGGCGCCCCACGCCGCCATAGGTGTCGCAGATGATCTTGCGGCCCGTGAGGCCGCAATCGCCCTGGGGCCCGCCCACAACAAACCGGCCTGTGGCATTGATGTAAAATTTGGTCTTCTCATCCATCATGGACTCGGGAATCACTTTTTTAATGACTTCCTCGATAATGCCTTCCTTGATGTCCTTGTCCTTCACATCGGGGCGGTGCTGCGTCGCGATGACCACGGCATCGCACCGGACGGGCTTGCGGTTTTTATATTCGATGGTGACCTGCGATTTGCCGTCGGGCCGCAGGAAATCAAGGATATTGTTCTTGCGCACAAAGGCAAGGCGGCTCGTGAGGCCGTGGGCGAACATGATGGGCATGGGCATCAGCTCGGGGGTTTCGTCGCAGGCATAGCCGAACATCATGCCCTGGTCGCCGGCGCCCTGCTCGTGGCCGGCATGCTCGTCGACGCCCATGGCGATGTCTGGCGACTGGCGGTCGATGGAGCTCATGATGGCGCAGGTCTCATAGTCAAAACCCATGGATGAATCCGTGTAGCCGATCTCCTTGATCGTGTTGCGGACGATATCGGGAAAGTGCGCATAGCAGTCCGTGGTGATCTCGCCGGCGATGATAGCCACGCCCGTTGTCACCATGGTTTCGCATGCTACGCGGCACTTCTTGTCCTGCGCCATAATGGCATCAAGAACCGCGTCGGATATCTGGTCGGCGATCTTATCAGGATGGCCTTCGGTAACTGATTCTGAAGAATAAAGAAAATTGGTCATTGACATAACGGTACATCCTCCGAATAAATAATAATGTTTAAAAAGGTCTTATAGGACATTGGATTTCGTATGTCAAATTAATTTAAGTTGCATATTCTGCTGGCTTTTCCTGTACATTTGCAGAAAAAAATATAAACGTTCATACTGTCGTGCAGTTTTTTTGTTCAGGAAGAAATGATAATCGTCGATACTACTATATGCCGGATCGGTATCCGGGCACTGCGGCTCGGAGGCGCAGTACTGAAAGACTATTACGGCCGGGTCAGTCAGGTCATGCATAAGGGAAAGCTTGACCTGGTGACCGATGTTGATCACCGGTCGGAAGAGACAGTGGTGCAGTTCCTGGCTGCAAACTGTCCTGAGCATGGTATACTGACTGAAGAACGTGCCGAGATAGCCTCCCGGTCAGGCAGCCGCTGGATTCTCGACCCCCTTGACGGAACGACCAACTATGCTCACGGCTATCCGTTCTTCTGCGTGTCGCTTGCTTTTGAGCAGGATGGCGCTGTCGTATGGGGCGGCGTATACGATCCGCTGCGGGACGAGCTTTTCACGGCTCAGCACGGCGAAGGCGCCCGCTCAATGAACGCGCGGTGAAGGTTTCTCAAACCACGGGATCTGGGCTCAGCGCTTCTGTGCACGGGTTTCCCTTATGATGTGCATGCAAGCGCAGAAAACAATATTGACCATTTTGTGCGCTTTTTGAAAAAGGCCCGCGCCGTGCGGCGCGACGGCTCGGCAGCCCTTGATCTGTGCTATGTTGCCTGCGGCCGCTTCGACGGGTTCTGGGAAATGAAGCTGAAGCCGTGGGATATTGCCGCAGGCTGGCTTATTGTACAGGAAGCCGGCGGCAGGGTTACCGGATTTGACGGTACCGGCCTCGACACCCTCTCGGCATGATATACTTGCCTCCAACGGGCTCATTCATGAGGCCATGGTGGCTACGCTTACGGCAAAGGAACAGAATTAATGAAAAGATTTTTTTTGTATGCTTGTGCACTTTTTTTTGCGGCTGCTGTAGCCGGCAGCCCGGCACGCGCCGATATTTATAAATATGTTGATAAAAAAGGTGTCGTGCATTTTACCAATCTTCCCTCAAGCCCCCAGTACCGGCTGTATAAAAAAAACACTCATGAATCCAACTATATTAAAGGGCCTGCATCGTACAAAATCGGTATGGGCGGCGATGAAAAGCGCTACGACAGGGTCATTGAATCTTTATGCCGCAAATACGAGATGGACACGGCCCTTGTCAAGGCGGTCATTAAAACCGAGTCCGACTTTGACCCTTTTGCCGTATCGTCAAAGGGCGCCCAGGGGCTCATGCAGCTTATGCCCGGCACGGCCCGCGACATGCAGGTGCGCAATCCCCTTGACCCGAACCAGAACCTGCAGGGCGGCATCTGCTATCTGCGCAAGATGCTGGACATGTTCAACGGCGACATGAAGCTGGCCCTTGCCGCCTACAATGCCGGGTTCAACACGGTCATTGAGTGCGGCTGGCGTGTTCCTAATATTCCCGAAACGCGAGACTATGTGCAGAAGGTCATGTACCATATCAAACGGTACGAATAAAAATCTTTAGCCCCCCGCTAACCCAAAGACGGTCCAGCCTCATGGAAAAGATTCCCGTTCAGATAAAACGATGCCCCGATTGCGATGATGTGCCCCTGCCGCGGTATATGACCGCCCATGCCGCAGGGATGGATGTCTGCGCTGCCGTGCGTGAAGCGGTGGTGCTTGAGCCCGGGCAGCGCGCCCTCATACCGGCCGGCTTTTCAATAGCCCTTCCGCCGGGGGTAGAGGCGCAGATCAGGCCCCGCAGCGGTCTTGCCATCAATCACGGCATCGGCCTTCTGAATGCGCCGGGCACCATCGATGCTGATTACCGGGGCGAGGTAAAAATCATACTGATCAATCACGGACAGGAACCGTTCACCATACAGCGCGGGGAGCGCATCGCCCAGATGGTGATTCACCGCGTGCTTGAAAGCAGGTGGGAAGAGGTTTCAGAGCTGCCGCCCACTGTGCGCGATGCAGGCGGTTTCGGGCATACGGGACGGTAAAACGTAAAAAAGGCAGGGCCGCATGGCCCTGCCTTTTCGATGTGAACAGATAGGGTTATTTTGCCGCTTTCAGCGTTGTCTCGCCTTCAAAGATTATATAGTCTTTGAACTTTTCGATCTTTTTCTCCTTGATGCCCTTTACATTCTGGAGATCTTCGATCTTTTTGAAATTGCCGTTTGTGGTGCGATAGTCGATAATTGCCTGAGCCTTTGCCGCGCCGATGCCGGGCAGCAGTTCGAGCTGTTCAGCTGTTGCGGTGTTTATATTCAGCTTGCCGCTCACCGCAGCTTTGTCTGATTTTTCCGCCTTTTCAGCGGCGGCGGGCTTTGCAGCAGATTTATCCGCCTGCTGCGCGCTACAGGGAATTACGGTAAAAGCAAACAGTACGGCAACGATCAGGGCAAAACTATGGATCTTCTTCATTACCTCTCTCCTTACAATAGGGTTTATGTGGGTTAGATATACTATTAGCATTAAAAAATAGTTAATGCTGCAAACTTAATACATCGCTAATTGATTTCTGTCAATCATTTTTATAATTATTTTTTAAAATGTCAGCACCTCTCATAAGCGTCATCATCCCAACCTTTAACCGGAGCTATTGTCTTGCCGAGACCCTTGATTCGGTTCTCAGGCAAAGCTTTAAAAATTATGAGCTTATTGTTGTCGACGACGGATCAACAGATGCTACGCCGCAGCTGCTCGACCAGTATGCAGGCCGCCTCGCGCATCTGCAAACTTCCCATGCCGGGCCCAGCGCTGCCCGCAATGCCGGCATAGGAATGGCCCGGGGCGACTATATCGCCTTTCTCGACTCGGACGATCTGTGGGCTCCCCGCAAGCTTGAGCGCCAGGTGGATTTTTTTCAAAAAACCCTGATGCCCGCATCTGCCAGACCGAAGAAATATGGATCAGAAACGGCGTTCGGGTCAATCCCATGAAAAAACATAAAAAATATTCGGGCTGGATATTCAGACAGTGCCTGCCGCTGTGCATTGTAAGCCCGTCGGCTGTGATGGTGCACCGCAGCATTTTTGACCATGTTGGTCTTTTTGATGAAACAATGCCTGCCTGCGAAGATTATGACCTGTGGCTGCGCATCGCCCCGCACTACCCCATTTATCTTATCGACAAGCCGCTGATCATCAAGCGCGGCGGGCATGACGATCAGCAGTCGCGCACCGTGCCGGCCCTTGACCGGCTTCGCATACAGGCGCTGTGCAAGCTGCTTGGGAGCGGAACCCTGCCTGCGGAACTCTGCGGGCCTGCCCTGGCAGAGCTCGAGAAAAAATGCGCGGTATACGGTGCCGCAAGCGGGGCAGGGCTGTGGCAGTCAGAGGGCGCCGGCACAGACAGGGGCGCGATGAATCCGGGCACAGGCAGGCTGTCGTATGCAACCTGCCGGACGGGCTGTTGAGCAGCAGGTTGCTGCAGCATTAGAGCAATTTTCCAATATGCGTAGCCGCTCGGGTTTGTGGAATAAAGATAGAAGTTAAGAGTCGTCACCCCAGTGCAGGATCCAGAAGCAAGCACATCAAAAACATGGATGCCGACTTTCGCCGGCATGACGGATAATATCATTTTGGGCTTTTCGTATGCTTTATTGATTGGCTATGAAAAATAAAAACGCTCCAGTCCTGCTGCTGCCGCGCAAGCAGCCCATAAAGAGTACTAACGAGCTTCTCAAATTCTATATGACAGGGTGCTTCCATGCCGCTCATCAGAAACAAGCTGTACTACACAGTAAAAAAACTCACCGGCCAGGCCATCGGTGACTTCAATCTTGTAAGCGACGGCGACAGGATTGCCATTGGCGTTTCAGGCGGGAAGGACTCCTACAGCCTGCTGCACATGCTTGATACGCTGCGGCGCCGGGCTCCGGTAAAGTACAGCCTTGTGGCCGTCAACATCGACGCGGGCTATCCCGGCTATCGCACCGACGTGATAGAGGAGCATCTGAAGTCCTGCGGGTTTGAATACCGGATGGTGAAAACAGACATCTACCGGATTGTCGAGGCCAAGCGCAATCCCGGCACGTCATACTGCTCCTTCTGCGCGCGGCTGCGGCGGGGCTGCCTCTACACGGCAGCCCAGGAGCTTGGCTGCAACAAGCTTGCCCTCGGCCATCATCTCGACGACTTCATAGAAACGCTGCTTTTAAACCAGTTCTTCGTGGGCACGCTTGCCGCCATGAGCCCCCGGATGCTTGCCGACAACGGCGTGCAGACGGTCATCCGGCCCTTTGTGTATGTTGAGGAAACGGCTATTGCACAGTTTGCCGCTGAGAACCGCTTCCCCACGGTCTCCTGCGCCTGCCCCGGTGAGCGGCAGCTTTGATATTAACCGCAAGCGGATGAAAAACCTCATTACAGACCTGGCCCGCGAAATTCCCAATATCCGCTCAAGCATGATAAAGGCTCTTGCAAATGTGCAGCCGCGCTATCTTATGGACGGGCGTTTCACCCCGTTTGCCGATCCTGAAACCGCTGCAAACCCGGACGTTGAAGAGATTTGAACAGGTGCGCCGTTAAGAATTTTCTTATGCATCGCAAAAGAGGCCGTTCCACTTTTTTTACATGGATAGCGCTCTTTTGATTCCTATCATAAGTCAAACGTAGACCTGATCCCAATCCCACCAATCCCATTTTAAAAGGCCTAACCACTATATGCAGCAGTTAGGCCCTTTTGACACCTCGCAGGATTAACACTATCTCTGACGTCTTATTTAACGCACCTACGTTCTACGTTTCATCTAATCCTCGAAGACAGGAGGCTCCCCAGTCAGAGACGGGCTGTGCCACCCCCGCCACATCAGGGCGTTGAATCGCACACATCGCCTATGCCGTCGCCATCAGCGTCAAGCTGAAGGGGATTGGGTGTTATCCAGCAGTTGTCAGCGGCATCTGAAATACCGTCTCCGTCCGAATCCACCTGGTTCTCACAGACGGGTTGCCCAATGCCGCCGCAGAACGGTATTGAATCGCACACATCGCCTATGCCGTCGCCATCAGCGTCAAGCTGAAGGGGATTGGAAGTTATCCAGCAGTTATCGGCGGCTGCTGCAATACCGTCTCCGTCTGAATCCACCTGGTTCTCACAGACGGGTTGTCCAATATCGCCGCAGCCCGGGTCTCCATCGCACACATCGCCTATGCCGTCGCTATCGGCGTCGAGCTGAAGGGAATTGGCAGTTATCCAGCAGTTATGGCGGCATCTGCAATACCGTCACTGTCCGAATCCAGCTGGTTCTCACAGGCAGGTTGCCCCAAGCCGCCGCAGCCGGGGTCTGTGTCGCACACATCGCCTATGCCGTCGCCATCAGCGTCGAGCTGAAGGGAATTGGCAGATCCAGCAGTTGTCAGCGGCATCTGCTATACCGTCACTGTCCGAATCCAGCTGGTTCTCAACGGCCTGACCAATGCCGCCGCAGCCGGGGTCTGTGTCGCACACATCGCCTATGCCGTCGCCATCAGCGTCGAGCTGAAGGGAATTGGCAGTTATCCAGCAGTTAGCGGCATCTGCAATACTGTCATTGTCAGAATCAACCTGGTTCTCACAGACGGCCTGACCAATGCCGCCGCAGAAGGGCGTTGAATCGCACACATCGCCTATGCCTAGCGCAATCAGCGTCAAGCTGAAGAGGATTGAAAGTGAACGGGCAGTTATCAATAGATTCCCAAACAAGGTCATAGTCCTTATCACTTATGAACATCACAGACGGGTTGTTCGATGCCGCCGCAGCCGGGGTCTGCGTCGCACAAATCGCCTAAGCCGTCGTGATCAGCGTCAAGCTGATAAGGGTTGGAGGTGTAGGGGCAGTTATCAATATCTTCTCGAAAACCGTCTCCGTCCGTATCAATCTGGTTCTCACATTTGGTCAGCCCGCAGCCGAGGCCACAGCCGGGTGTTGAATCGCACACATCGCCTATACCGTCGCCATCAGCGTCAAACTGCTTTGGACTCCGGTAAACAGGCAATTATCATAGAAATCAGAAAAGCCGTCTCCATCAGTATCTATCTGGTTTTCACAGACAGGCATACCGCAGCCCCCGCAGCCAGGGCCTGTTGTATCGCACACATCGCCTATGCCGTCGCCATCGGCATCAAGTTGAAGGGGATTGGAGATTTCGAGCAGTTATCAGCGAAATCTGCAATACCGTCATGGTCAGAATCAACCTGGTTCTCACAGGCGGGCTGTCCAAGGCCGCCACAGCCGGGTGTTGAATCGCACACATCGCCTATGCCGTCGCCATCAGCGTCAATCTGAAAGCGATTGGCAGTGAACATGCAGTTATCCAGTGCATCAGCATAGCCGTCATTGTCAGAATCAACCTGGTTCTCACAGACGGGCAGCCCGGGCACCGTAGCTGGCGGGGGGTCGCATACATCACCTCTGCCGTCGCCATCAGCGTCAATCTGAAGGGGATTGAAAGTGAGCGGGCAGTTATCAGCGGCATCCAAAACGCCGTCACTGTCTGTATCTATCGGCGTCTGTGCCCCCGAAGGGCCGAGCAAAGAACATTACTGCCAAAATAACCCAAAGATATACTGCGTTTTTTTTCATACTTCTCCCCTCATAAATAGTGTTTTTACATCAACAGACGAACCCCTTTACCCTTAAAAAATTTTTAAATAATGGATATTCGAAAAATTTTTATTTTATTAGAAAGATCTCTACGAATAAAATACAAAAAATTAAGAGGAAGTTAATGCCGGCATTCCTCCACTGCCGTAT
>CAWDSQ010000028.1:0-41284 GCA_963804955.1 uncultured delta proteobacterium
AACGGTCTGAGCAATGCGGGGGTGGCGCGAGCCTGTGCCGCCGATAACAACCTTATAGCCCTTCTTCTTTGTGCAAATAACTTCCTGCTCGCATACCTCGGCGCATCCGGCGCACATGACGCATTTTTTCAAATCAAAAACGGGGCCTTTTTCATCAAGGGTTATGGCCTTCTCAGTGCAGTAGGCAACGCATGTGCCGCACTGAGTGCATTCCCTGTCGTCTTTCACACCCGGCAGGTATTTGCCCATCACGCCGAAGTCTGAAAAATAGGGTGAAAAACAGGCATTCGAGCAGCCGTTGACCGCGATCCTGAAAACGTGATGGCTCATAATTGATGTTGTGGCCTTGTCCATGAGAATCCGGTTGATGTCGAGCTCCTTGAGCTTTGCGCGCAGCGGGGTTAGAAGCCTGCTCATCTGCTCGCGTTTTTCCATGGTGCTGGCGCCGAACTTGGCCGGGCAGAGCTGAATTGCGTACAGCTCGTCAGGCTCATCCACAAAAAAATTATCCGGCAGTTGCACGTCTTCTCCCGCGGCCATTTTGCGCATCAGCTCAACAGCCTCTTTGCCCAGGGCATCTTCATACCCCTTTTCAGTTTCACGGGCAATGTCAGGGGTCACGCAGGAAAGCCCCTTTTTGCGCGCCCGCCGCTCGGCATCTATTTTTGCGTAATGCGCGATGATAGGCGGCAGGGGAATTGCATCGACAATTTTTACTGCCTCTTCATTCCATTCCATGTTTCATTCCTCCATGAACTGTTTTTTGACATAGCTGATCGTGAAACTTCCGGCAAACCTGGTACGTGGCAGCCTGTTAGTGAACGATGGCATTTATAAATTATCAGTCAGGCACCCTCCCCTTCGTCCCCTCCCATCAAGGGAGGGGAGAAAAAAGGAACCTCCCTCGCCCCTTGGAGACTGTGTCGCAATTAAAAAAAATGTCATCTCGACCAAAGGGAGAGATCTTTGCCTGAAGCAAAATCAAAGCCTTAAGATTTCTCACCGCCTGCGGCGGATTCGAAATGACAGTACAAAACTAATTATGACACAGCCCCTTGTGAGAGAGGGTTGGAGTGAGGGGTGTCAAAATGAATTGTCATGGCCTGCCAGGGCCATTTTAGTTCAGCATCTCCGGCTATGAGCGCAGGGTTGCAAGCAGGCGCACGGGATGCAGCAGCAGATCAAGGGCTGCAGTAATATCCGGCGCAATAATGTCTGCCGCTGCCAGCGTTTGTGCAGCCGTGCATTCAGGACCGAGAACGGCAATGCCCAGAGCGCAGGCCTTCAGCATAAGCCGGTCATTTGCGCCATTGCCGACGCTGGCGCAGGACTCGGCCCCCAGCTTTTTCACATAGGCAAGCTTTGCCTCGTCTTCCGGAGGGCCGTCAAGAACAGAGTAATGTCAGCGGCAGCCCTGCAAGGGCCGTCGCGCAGGTTCCGGTGGTATTGGCGGTGAGAACATGTACGTCAAGCTGCATCGAAAGACCGATTATCCGTTCAACGACCTCCGGCAGCAGCACGCCGTCGAAGGCTATGGTGCCGTTAAAATCAAGCACAAGATGCCGCAGCGCAAGATGCCCGAAACCGGGTATAGCGATGTCTATCATACCAGGCGCAGCTTTCCACGGGCCGGATCATCGGGCAGCACCTGCCCGATATGGGCCGCAAGATCACCCGCTTCAAGAAGCAGGTCGCGGGCCTGTGCAAGCTTTTCTTCAGGCACCGAAAGGATAAGGCCGCCCGAGGTCTGCGCGTCAAATACAAGATCGACCAGAATAGGGTCGGCGCCCTGCGGCACATCAACCAGCTTATGGCAGAAATTCTTGTTGCAGGTGCTGCCGCCGGGAAACATGCCCATAGCCGCAAGCTCGACAGCCTCCGGGATAAAAGGGATTTTATCCAGCCACAGCTCAACGCTCACCCCTGATGCCTTGGCAAGCTCCAGCGCATGACCGCCCAGGCCGAAGCCCGTCACATCGGTTGCGCCCTTCAGGCCAAGTTTCTGAATGACCGCGCCTCCCGCCTTGTTAAGCCTGCTGGCCCAGCGGTAAATCAGCTCCTCGATTTTGGCGCTGTCGCCGAAATCGGCCTTCAGCGCTGTTGCCAGAACGCCGGTGCCTATGGGCTTGGTGAGCAGCAGGTGGTCGCCGGGCCGCAGGCCCCGGTTTGAGGCAAAGGCTGCAGGATCAACAATGCCCGTCACCGACAGGCCGTATTTGATCTCAGTGTCCTTGACGCTGTGGCCGCCTGCCATGACAGCACCCGACTCACGGATTTTGTCCATGCCGCCTTCAAGAATCCGGCGCAGAACCTCCTTGCCCATCGTCTGAATCGGAAAGCAGACAATGTTCATGGCAGTATAGGGCTCGCCTCCCATGGCATAGACGTCGGAAAGCGAATTGGCCGCGGCAATCTGACCGAACCAGTACGGGTTGTTGACAATCGGCGTGAGAAAGTCGAGCGTCTGCACGAGCGCCTTTCCCTCGGGAAAGCGCACGACAGCCGCATCCTCATTGTCGCCTAGGCCGGTCAGTATCCGGTCATCGCGTATCTGGCTGAATCCGGAAATCACGTCCTCCAGGTCCCCTGGAGAAATTTTAGCTGCTCAACCGGCCGATGCGACGGTTTTCACAAGCTCTATATCGCTCATGGTTTATCCTTTTAAAATTTTTCGTCCAGTGGCCACGTCTGCGCTCGAAACAAACTGTGCAGCACCTATGCCTTTAGCGCTTTTCAGGCTGCTTTGTCAACACAGGAAAACAGGGATTAAAAACACTTGAACAAGAAGGGCCTATGGGTTACTTTGTATCCTTTTCAAATTGGGACAAAACAATCACTCATACTGCAGCAGGGCGCCATGGACACCTTACACTATCACGAATTTCCCGTGCCGGGTAAAATCGAAGTTATGCCGACAAAAAACTGCAAGACGCAGCAGGACCTCTCGTTTGCCTATACCCCGGGCGTTGCCGAGCCCTGCCTTCTGATACAAAAAGACCCAAGGCTTGCCAGCCGCTACACCGGCAGGGGCAATCTCGTGGCTGTCATCACCAACGGCACGGCTGTGCTCGGCCTGGGGGATATCGGGGCCCTTGCAGGCAAGCCGGTCATGGAAGGCAAGGCAGTACTCTTCAAGCGCTTTGCCGACGTTGATGTCTTTGACATCGAGATCAACACCCGCGACGTTGAAAAGCTTATCGAAACCATAACCCTGCTCGAGCCAACCTTCGGCGGCATCAATCTTGAGGACATCAAAGCTCCCGAGTGCTTCGTCATCGAGCGCAGGCTGAAAAAGGCGCTCTCCATTCCCGTGTTCCACGACGACCAGCACGGCACCGCCATCATCTCCGGCGCAGGTCTCATCAATGCCATGGAGATCAGCGGCAAAAAGATCGGCGACATCAAGGTGGTGGTAAACGGCGCCGGTGCCGCGGGCATTGCCTGCTCGAACTTCTATGTCCATCTGGGCATAAAAAAAGAGAACATCGTGCTGTGCGACACCAGGGGCGTTATCTACAAGGGCCGCACCCAGGGAATGAACGAATACAAGGAAGCCTATGCCGTCGACACACAAGACCGGACCCTTGCCGATGCGGTAAAAGGCGCGGATATGTTTCTTGGCCTTTCGGTGGGAGGGGCGCTCACGCCCGACATGCTCAAAACCATGAACAAAGACCCCATCGTGTTTGCCTGCGCCAACCCCGACCCGGAAATCCATCCCGAGGAGGCGTTAGCAGCGCGCAGCGATGTCATCATATCAACCGGCCGCTCGGACTACCCCAACCAGGTCAACAATGTGCTGGGGTTCCCCTTCATTTTCCGGGGCGCTCTTGATGTGGACGCATCGGATGTCAATGAGGAGATGAAAATGGCGGCTTCCCAGGCCCTTGCCGCGGTTGCCCGCCAGCCCGTCACCGACGACGTGCTGAACGCCTACAACCTGAAAAGCCTCTCCTTCGGCAGGCAGTACATCATACCCAAGCCCTTCGACAAGCGTGTTTTCTTCGAGGTGTCCACAGCTGTTGCCGAGGCTGCCGTCAGCAGCGGGGTTGCCAGGGCGGACTACCCCGGGCGCGATGCCTACAGAAAAATACTTGAGGAAAGATACGCAAGAACGATTGCGCGGTTCTGCGCATAAGACAGCGTGCGCAGCCGGGGGAAACACTCGCCGGTTCAGCTTTGAGTGCGTCTTTCATAAGCCGCTGTCTGCCATGCGCAGCCGGCGGCTTTTTTTATGCTGCCTCCACCGGCATGTCATTGACCGGCAGCAGCATAACGCTCTTCTCACGTGAGACCTCTTCCATGATGACATCATGTTATTTGTTTTTTTAATTTTTTATTGTTATAAATACTGTCAGTAAAGCACAATCATTCAGCCCAAAAATACAAAAAGTCCTATTGATATATTATATTAAAATATATTAAAAATAATCAAAGGTGGCTGTCATGACCAATCCAGGTAATCCGTTAACTAAAAAAGCCGTGGCGATTACACGCAGAGATTTTTTAAAGTATTCCGGGTTAACCCTGGTAAGTGTATCCGTCGTCGGTTGTGGAATCTTTCCGAAAAATACGGTCGGCTATTTGCTTGTTGATATGAAAAAGTGCCAGGGGTGCATGTCGTGCATGCTGGCATGTTCACTTGTGCATCATGGTGTTGAAAATCCGTCGCTGTCACGAATTCAGGTGCTGCAAAATCCTCAGGGAAGTTTTCCTGATGATCTGGTTATTTCTCAGTGCAGGCAGTGCGTTGAACCTGCCTGCGTAGAGAGCTGTCCCGTAGGTGCTTTGAAACCTGATCCGCTCTATAAAGTTATTACGGTCAATGAAAAAAAATGCATTGGCTGTAAAAGCTGTATCACGGCCTGTCCCTACAAACCGGGAAGAGCCATCTGGAATTTTGAAGATAACCACTCCCAGAAATGTGATCTGTGCGCAAAAACTCCGTACTGGAATGAAAAGGGAGGTCTTGACGGCAAAAAAGCCTGTGTTGAGATATGTCCGCTGGATGCAATTATCTTTACCACCGAGACCCCGGTCCAGGAGGGCGACGGGGGATACAGTGTCAATCTCAGGGGTGAGGAGTGGGCACGTCTTGGATATCCAATTGATTAGCTTTTAACCAATAGTTCAGAGCGAGGGTATCAGATGAACGGCTACGTGGGAAAAATCCTTAAAATTGATTTAACGACTCGAGCGATAGAAATCCTTAACACCAGCGATTATGAAGAATGGGGCGGCGGGCATGGGATGGGGTCCAAAATATTCTGGGACCTGGTCAAGGATAAGACAATCAGCGGGTTTGATCCTGAAAATGTTGTAACCTTTATGACATCGCCGCTTGCCGGTACGATGGTGCCTGGCGCCGGTTCACGGACGGAAGTGCAGGGCATAGGTGTGCATACCGATCCCGAGTGGTTTACCCGGAGTAATTTTGGCGGCCGGTTTGCCGGTATGCTGAAATATGCCGGATGGGATGGCATTGCCATACAGGGCCAGTCTGCAAACCCGGTCTGGATCGATATACGAAATGATGATGTGCAGATCAGAGATGCACAAAGCCTGTGGGGGCAGGACACCTGGGAAACCCAGCGGCTCATCTGGGAAGATGTTACCGGCACCGTTTCTATGGATGACTGGATAGAGATTGCCTCTGGCAATGGCACAGGAAGGACCACGCAGCGGCCGGCTGTTGTCGCCATCGGCCCTGTCGGAGAAGTGCTGGGCCGGATTGCCGCGCTGGTGCATGACAGCGGGCACGGCGCCGGGCAGGGAGGGTTTGGCGGAGTTCTGGGGGCAAAAAAACTGAAGGCCATCAGCGTGATCGGCACCGGCAGCATTACGGTGGCCCATCCGAGGAATTTATTTGCAGCCCGCCTCTGGGCGCAGCGTGTTTACGGCAATGATCTGTACAGCGATAGCGAATCAACATATTCACCCGACTTCTGGTCCTGGTTTGGCGTGGACGGAAAGGATCAGATTGGCTGGCCCTCCGGCGGTAATGCCCGCCTGCATGCCTGTCCCGGATGCCATCGGGGCTGTAATGAACAGTCTGAAAATCCACTGAAGAACGGCTCCATGTGTTCTGAAACATTTCAGTACTTCAATACCACTCCTGAAGAGCAGGCAAGCGGAAAAGGCTTTATTCCGACAAGCCTGACCCAGAAATACGGCATCAATGCCAGCGAGATGTCAAAAATAAAGCTTTATCTGCCGGCGCTGTACGACCTGGGCGTGCTGGGCCCCGGAAAGGAAATTGACTGTGATTTGGCGTTTAACACGGTGGCTTTCTTTGAAAAATTGTATGATATGATCGCCAAAAGGGAAGGCATTGGCGATGATCTTGCCGAAGGGCTGTACCGGGCAGCGGATCGCTGGGGGCGCCGGGAAGAAGATTTGCGCACCGGCCTTCTTGACTATGCCTACTGGGGGCAGCCGACACATCATTATGATCCCCGCGCGGAAATTTCCTGGGGCTACGGCACACTCCTTGGGGACCGTGATATCAATGAGCACTGCTTCACCTTTATTTTTTGGAAAAATTTTATTTCCATTTTCACCGGAGCTGATCCGCCGCCGGTAGCGGCTCGGGATGTTGTGGATATCATGACCAGAAAAATGGTCCCGTTTGATGACGACCCGTTGATGCATGACTCAAATACTGAGAATATTTATTCTGAACATGTCGCCAAGCTGGTCGCCTGGCATCGGTATTATACCCGTTTCTGGAAAGAGTCGATTCTGTTCTGTGATAATCGCTGGCCGGATTTCATCAACACCAAAGGGCCTAAAAATGAAGGCATGACCGGTGAGGGGGAGCCGAAATTTTTTAATGCGGTTACCGGCAAGAATATCAGTTTTCTTGACGGAATAGAGACGGGCAAAAGAATTTGGAACCTTGATAATGCGATCTGGACACTGCAGGGCCGCCACAGGGACATGGTACATTTTGCCGAATTTATTTACCAGCAGCCTTTTGTCGGTGCGATGCCGACATCTGAGTACTATCAGCCCTGGCTTGAAGACGGAAATTGGTCTTTTAAAAAAGTTAATGGCCGGTCTTTGGACAAGGATAAGTTTGAAGAATTCAAGACCCGCTTTTATCAGCTGTCGGGCTGGGACAGCACTTCAGGCTGGCCTAAAAGAAGTACCCTTGAAGCGCTTGATCTCGCATTTGCGGCTGATGAGCTGGAGGCAAACGGAAAAATCGGAAAGGAATAAACCTGAGCCCGGACACGTTTTCTCTGCAGGCATATGCGCATCATCCGGAACAGCAGGGTGAGGCAGATATGCTGAGAGCGGAGTGGCCATGGCCTGCCTATCCGGGGCGCGATGCCTAGCAGGGCAAATACTTGAGGAAAGGTACGACAAGAACTATTGCCCGTTTTAATGAGTAACTGGCAATAGCGGCAGGAAGAAGCTCTCAGCGGTTCCAGGAGCTTTTTATTTTTGCCTCATGAAACAGAGCAGTCTTAAGAATCCGAACATGCTTCGCCGGCGAAGAGCCGGCATCCAGGATTCTTATGTAGGCGGCACGATTCATCGTGCCGCCTGCCTGACGCCGGTTATTCACCGAGGTGACAAATCTTTCTAACATTTGAGCAGCATTGAGAATACTACTACCGGCAACATGCTATAGAAAAAATGCGGTCTGATCTTTCGCTGCAATGGCAACATATCTCACAGGCATCTCACGACACCATCAGCAACAGAAAGCTTATCTGTTTTTCAGAAGCGCGCTATCCACATGCAGCCATAGTGCGGCTGAGTCGATATCCCGAAAAATAGCGATTTCATGCTTGTCGCTTTCCACCAGAGCCTGAAACATTCTTGCCATGCCGTATTGTAAATCATTGTGCACGGAAAATGCCGTATAGGTCTTTTCCATAGGTGCAAACCGGCAGGTTTTATAAAACATGATATCATTGCTGGTGGCCGTAACACCCTGAAGATCATCGACATCGGCAAATCTCTTCACATATGTCTTTGTGCGCTCGATTTCATTTAATTCTTTACCGAGCATATCCAGGGCTCGGGCGTCAAATATCCCCGAAAGCTTGACAATCAGCAGTTCTTCATTAACTATTGTTACCATGCTGCAGAACCCATTTCCCAAAAGCCTCAATCCTTTACGGCCTGTATCATTTTTCAGCCGCTTCGTTCTGTAAGAGCGTGTATGAAAAGTCATGTAATGTCATCCTGAACGAAGTAAAGGATCCCTGAATTCATTAAAGATACGAGATTCTTCGCTGCGCTCAGAATGACAATCCAAAGGTGCTTTGGCTTTTCGCACACGCTCTAAAAGCATGATGCCTGGTTTGGCTGTGGGGAGACCCTCAACTGTGTCCCAGTTATTTCTGCATGCTTTGTTTCTTCTTACGGTTGTCCCGTATTATCTTCGTGTCGTGATACATCTCATCATAGGCAAGCTTGATGGCGCCGTCAAAGTCCGCGAGCGCCCCGCCATTCTGCTTGATGAACTTTTCAGCATCCGCTTTGTTTTCAAAGGCCCATTTGGCGTTTCTGGTCATGACGCCCTGAACGCTGCCGCCAACAACCCATATGGCCTTCTCGGCATCAATAAGCTTCTTTGTGCCGTAATCGGCAACCAGTATGGCCGTTGGCGTTTTGTCCATGGTCAGCCCCAGATCAAGCGCGGCACAGTGCAGGCTGCAGATGCCGGTAAAAGATCCGTTATCATAAGCAATATGCATTCTGCTGTGGCTGAACATCTGCCGGTCCATGCCGCAGTACTTGCAGGCTGGGTGTCTGCTTAATGTCATCCTGTGAAAAAGCGGGCTGAACCGACGCGGCAAAAAGCAGCAGTGCGAGCAATACAGTTTTTTTCATACGCCCCTCCTTTGTGCGGGTGTTATTTTTTCAGGCTGCGACTGCTCCGCAGCGCATGTGCATCCTGATACATCTCTTCATAGGCAAGCTTAAGGGCATCGTCAAAGGTCGCAAGCCTGCCCCCGTTCTGCTTGACGAACGTCGCGGCATCGCTTTATTTTCAAAGGCCCACTTGGCGTTTCTGGTCATGACGCCCTGAACGCTGCCGCCAACAACCCATATGGCCTTCTCGGCATCGATAAGCTTTTTCGTGCCGTAATCGGCAACCATTATGGCCGTTGGCGTCTTGTCCATGCGTCAGCGCAAGATCAAGCGCAGCGCAGTGCAGGCTGCACGTTCCCCTGAACGAGCCGTCCTCGTAATCGACATGCATTCTGCTGTGGCTGAACTTCTGCCGGTCCATGCCGCAGTACTTGCAGGTGGGCGTCTGTCTGATATCATCCTGCGCAAAAGCAGTCATCACCGAAGCGGCAAAAACAAGCAGTGTGAGCAGTAAAGTTTTTTTCATATTTTCCCCGTGTGCGGGTGCACTCCCGCCTGTAGCAGTGCATAGCGGCGGCGGGCTTTTTTTTGATATCTTCAGTTGTTTCGTCGTAGATATTCTTTTCATTACATACTTCGGCAAACAGCATTTGTCGATTAAAAAATTTTTCCTGCTGGCATCAACTGCAGGCCCTGTATCCCGGGACCGGACTTCAATAACAACTTCAAGAAAGCCTTAACGGAGATTGCTAACGTTTCATTTTTATACTAGAATAATTCCGTATGTGCTATGCTTTGCCTATTCGCGTCCGGATGCTGTCTCTGCAATGCCCGAACAAAGCCCTGGAAGGCGCCGCCCTATGATGTAACAATACGTGCAGTCAAGCAGCGCTACGCTTCTACATCTGAAAAGCACTATGGTTTTTTGAAAAAGTACCGTTCTATGAGCAGATCCGAATTCAGCGTCAAAGCGCCATGGTTCCCCCTGCTGGCCTTCGGAGTCTTTGCCTCCTGCGTTTTTGCCGCCGGCTTTGTTTATTATCAATCCCAGGTCAGGGACATTCAGATAAAAAATATTGAGATGCTTTCTGCCATTGCCGATCTGAAAATAATGCAGATCACACAGTGGCGGCAGGAGCATATCCATGATGTGCTGCTGCTGGCCAATGACACCGATCTGGTTAAAAACGTGCGCGAAGCGCTCACCGCTCCGGGAAGCATTGACCTGAACAACGAAATACTGTCAGTGCTGCGGATGACGCGCAGGGTACACAGCCTTCTGAACATCATTATTTGCGACGCTGACGGGAACCAGCTGTTTGCAGCCCTGGCGGGCAGCTGGCCAGGGCCTGATCCGCAGACTGCGGCACTGGCGCAAAAGGCGGGCCGCCCAACCTGGGGCGACCTGGTTCGCGATCCGGCATCCGGCCAGATATATCTTGATATTGTTGCGCCGCTGCCCTGCGTGCAGACGGGCGAAGCCGCTGCTGCGGCCGTGCTGGTAGTACGTATCGATCCGAACGAGTCCCTTTTTCCGCTTATAAAGTCCTGGCCCACAGCAAGCCAGTCCGCCGAAACCCTTCTGGTCCGCCGCGAAGGGCAGGAAATTGTCTACCTGAACGAGCTGCGGAACCTCAAAACCACCGCGTTTTTATTCCGGAGGCCGATCTCTGAGAAAAACCTGCCCGCAGCCAGTGCCGTGCGCGGTGAGATGGATCAGTCACAAAGGCATAGACTACCGCGACACGGCAGTGATATATACGGCAAAAAAAGTGCCCGACACCCCATGGCTGATGGTTGCCAAAATCGATGAGGCGGAAATTTTGTCTCCGCTTCGCCGCCTTGTTCTGATTGCCGGCTGTATATACTGGCTCATAATGACGGCTGTGGGTATATTGCTCTACAGGCATCTCGATCTCAGGAGAAACGTAGATGTTCGCCGGGAGCAGGATCTTGAAGCTGCGACCCGCGATCTGAACCTGCGGATAAAAGAGCTCAACTGCCTCTACGCCATTTCCTCGGTCGCCGAGCAGCACAGCGATGCACTGCCGGACATGCTGGCCGGCATCGTTGATCTTCTTCCTCTTGCCTGGCAATATCCCGAAATCACCTGCGCGAAGATTACCGTCGAGGGAAAGCAGTATCCAACAAAGATCTGCCGGGAGACAGACTGTGGGCAGTCTGCCGATATCGTCGTCAAATCAAAGTCCATAGGCGTTATTGAAGTATTTTTTCTGGAGGAGCGGGCGGCATTGGCTAAAGGCCCGGGCCTGCCGCTGCAGAAGGATTTCATCAATGAGGTCGCCGAGCGGATTTCACACATTATTGAACGCATACAGGACCAGAAAAACCTGCAGGAAAACCTCTCCCGGCTCAACACGATCATGGCAAGCTCGCCTGTGGGCATCTACCTGGCTGATGAAAAAGGCGACTGCGTATTCGCCAACCAGAGGCTGTGCGATATGGCAGGCCTCACGCAGGATGAGGCCCTCGGCACAGGATGGCTGTCAGGCATCCACCCTGATGACCGCGACGCAGTCCGCGCCAACTGGAATACGGCTGTCGAGTCGCAGGGCTCATGGGGGCATGAATACCGCTTCATGAATAAAAGCGGCACGGTGACCTGGGTGTTTGGAACGGCTACGGCCATTTACGATGAAAAAGGTGGTACGCTGGGTTATGTGGGCATCAATACGGATATTACCACCCGCAGGCGGAGCGAGGCCTTTATAAAGCGCCTGAATGAGGATCTCGAGCAAAAGGTCATCGAGCGCACCGCGCAGCTGCAGCAGACGCTTGACAACCTGCGTGAAAGTGAAGAGCGCTACCGGACCGTTGCCGATTTTACCTGCGACTGGGAATTCTGGGTGAGCCCCGAGAAAAAATACCTGTTTATTTCGCCTTCTTTTGAAAGCATGACCGGCTATCCGGCACAGTCGCTCTATGAGGATTTCAAATTTCTTGAAACTATTGTTCACCCCGACGACCGGGCCCTCATTATCCCCCATATGGAAGCAAACGAGCATACGCATGAAGCGCCCATCGATTTTCGCATACGTACCCGCGACGGGAAGGAACTGTGGATTTCTCATTTGTGCCAGCAGGTTTTTGCCGACGACGGCAGGTTTCTCGGCATGCGGGGCAGCAACCGCGATATAACGGAGATGAAGCGCCTGCGGGATGAGGCAGTGCGGGATGCGCATCTGGCATCTATCGGCAGGCTTGCCGCAGGCATGGCCCACGAGATCAACAACCCCATCAGCGGCGTCATCAACTATGCCCAGCTCATCAGGACCAAGTGCACGCTCAATGAGAAATACACCGGGTATCTGGAAGAGCTGACTGCCGAAGCCGAGCGCGTCGCCGGAATCGTCAAGGATCTGCTCATGTTCGCCCGGCCCCACAGCGGCGCTCCGGTCAGGGCAGACCTGATGGACATATACGCACAGACCTTCTCGCTGGTTGCCAAGCAGCTCGACAGTAACTCTGTCAGGGTCAAGGCAAGCTTCCCCCTTGATCTGCCTCCGGTGCTGGCGCGGCCTCAGCAGATCAAGCAGGTTATTTTGAATTTTTTCACCAATGCGGTGTACGCGCTCAACAAAAAATTCCCCGATCCCGACCCCGGCAAGGTCATTGAGGTGGAGGCAGAGAGAGAAGGCTACGCTTGTGAGGCTCACTTTTCACGACCACGGCATCGGCATACCCGCCGACATGACCGCCCGGGTCTGCGACCCGTTTTTTTCAACCAAGCCGCCGGGAGAGGGCACAGGCCTGGGGCTCAGCATTTCGCATACAATAATTAAAGAGCATGGCGGCAGGCTGCGCATTGAAAGCAGGGAAGGCGACTATACCAAAGCTATCATGGAGCTTCCGGCAATGGAGAGCGGGCAATGAGCAACAAGGGCAGCATTCTCATTATCGACGACGAAGAAAGCATACGGGTAACGGTGAGCGAATTCCTGGCCGACGAAGGCTATGACGTCACAGCCGCCGACAGCTTCAGCACGGCCCTTGAGCTGCTTGACGCCGGCGTTTCGACCTGCTGTTTGTCGATATACTGCTGGGAAGCGCATCGGGCATTGCTGTTCTGCGGCATGTCGCGGAAAAAGGGTTGGGGTGCCTGGTCGTCATGATAACAGGCGAACCCAATATAGATACGGTGGCGGATGCGCTGCGCCTTGGCGCTTTTGACTATATGGTCAAGCCTGTCAGGCAGGAGGCCATACTCCGCGTGGCAGGGCAGGCACTGCGCCACAAGCGGCTTCACGACGAAAAGCAGGCACTGGAAAAGGAAAATGACCGGTACCGGCTGAACCTCGATGCAATTTTTAAAAGCGTGCGCGAGGCTATCATCACCATCGATACCCGGATGATCGTGATCAACGCTAACAGCGCCGTCGAGAAATTTTTTCCGGCCACGCCTCTTGAGATGTCGGGCAGACACCTGTATGCCTTTGCCAGCGAGTCACAGAAGGCATGCCTCTCGATTATGGAAACAACGCTCACCACGCAGGAACCCTTTGACGAGTATGCCGTGGAGTGGATCAGCGGCAAGGATGGCCCGGAAACGGTCATTTTAAACTGCGCGCCTTTTTTTGACCACACCGGCGCATTTGCGGGGGCTGTGCTGACCATCCGGCAGCTGCCGAACATGAAGCAGGTCGCACGGCTGCGCGAGAGCCGGAGCGGCTTTGATAGAATCATCGGCAGAAGCAAAAAAATGCAGGCTCTCTACAGCCTGCTTGAAGCCCTTGCCAGCACTGACACGACCGTGCTGATCTCCGGCGAAAGCGGCTCAGGCAAAGAGCTTGTGGCCGAAGCACTGCATAATATAGGCGGCCGCAGCGGCAAGCCTCTGGTCAAGGTCAATTGTTCTGCCCTGTCCGAGCACCTGCTTGAAAGCGAGCTGTTCGGGCATGTAAAAGGCGCGTTTACCGGCGCCATTAAAGACACATTCGGCCGTTTCCAGATGGCCGACGGCGGAACTATTTTCCTTGATGAAATCGCCGATATAGCCCCGGCGATACAGCTCAAACTGCTGCGTGTGCTGCAGGAAAAGCAGTTTGAACGCGTGGGCGATGCGGCGCCCGTAAGCGTCGATGTGCGCATTATAGCCGCCACCAACCAGCGGCTCTATGAAAAAATGGCGGCTGGTTCCTTCCGCGAAGACCTCTATTACCGGATCAAGGTGGTTGAGGTTATGCTTCCGCCGCTGCGCGAGCGCTCGGAAGACATACCCCTGTTCATCGATCATTTCATCGGACTTTTTAACAGCAAATTCAGCAGGGCGATCAGGGGTGTTTCACAGGATGTACTGGAATGCTTCATGACATACCGCTGGCCGGGCAATGTGCGGGAACTGCAGCATGCAATAGAGCATGCTTTCGTCACATGCACAACACACATCATCGCATCCGAACATCTGCCGGCAGAGCTGCTGCATCCGGAGCAGAACAAGCTGCCATGGGAAAACATCCGGCAGGGCGCCCTTTCAAAAGATGCGATCATCTCGACACTGAAAAGCACCGACTGGAATGTCGCCAAGGCCGCCCGCCTGCTTAATCTGAGCCGCCAGCATCTCTATAAAAAAATGAAAAAATTCAGCATCGAGATCATGAGACAGAGTTGATTGTGAGCAGCCTGTGTATGAAATTAGTGCCTGAACAAAAAATCTTTTTTTTGCAGGTTGTGTTAAGCCCGAAAAAACCGTTGGGTTTCGCACCTCAACCCAACACGCAAAACAAATGCTTGCGAAGAAGAATAGACATAAGGGCGAACCCAACACATGCATGGTACCGGGTTTTCGTTCAGCCACAAATTACCTTGACGCAGTACGCATTGATCTTTATATTTAAATAAAGCTGTTTTCCGTCAAAGCATCCGATGTAAAGCAGTGCTCTCTGTCTGTCGTATCGAATAAAAAATATCAATGACAATCAACACGCCTGTCCCTGGAAGGAGAGCGGCAATGAAAAGAAGTCTGTCCTTAATGATTTTTCTGTCAATGGTAATGCTGTCGAGCCATGGGCTCGCAGCTGAAAAAAAATACCAGAGGACAGTAGAAAAGTACACCGTGCCCGATGTCGTTCTGGTAAACCAGGACGGCAAAAAAATACCCTTCAAAAGCTTTCTTGAAACGGACAAGCCGGTGATGGTCGAATTCATCTACGCCACCTGCACGACGATCTGCCCGGTTCTTTCGGCCGGCTTTGCCAATCTGCAGCGCAAGCTGGGGCCCGATGCAGCAGCGGTTCGCCTTGTCTCCATCTCCATCGATCCTGAAAACGACTCGCCGCCGATAATGAAGGATTACCTGAAAAAGTACGGCGCAGGCCCGGGGTGGGACTTTCTCTCCGGGTCACGTATCGATATCGATACGGTGATGCGGGCCTTTGATGCCTATGTATCCAACAAGATGTATCATCTGCCCCTGACCCTGATCCGCTCGCCTGCCGACGGCTCATGGATGCGCATCAACGGGCTCATGGGCGCTGCGGACCTGCAGGATGAGCTTGCGCAGATTACTAAAAAATAGACCTGCCACATGTGGCATTCTTCTGGAATGTGAATCAAATATTTTTGTAAGGGGCAGATCTGCGTGTCTGCCCATCAAAAGGGCGCACACACAGGTGCGCCCCTACCGCATGACGGCAATAGGGATTCTCTGGTGTGGTAAGAACAACTATCAACGAGGCAGATAGCACATGAGTGCTGCGCAGACGAGACAACAACAGATTACGAATACTCCCCGCCCTGCTCAGCAGCGCCGCTGCTGTGGCCTTTTTTTTCTGTGCTGCCGCTTGTGCCGCAGAAAATCCGCAGTCCGCAGTGGCAGGCCTGTCACCGGAAAAAGCCCTGCAGCTTGGTGAGCGGATGTACCGCGAAGGCCTGCTGCCCTCGGACAAGCCGCTCCCGGCCCTTGTGCAGGGAGATATTCCCGTTGAAGGAACCGCCTTTACCTGCGTCAGCTGCCACGGGCGCAGCGGCCTCGGGTTCTCGGAGGGGGGCGTGATAACACTGCCGACCAATGGCGAACTGCTGTACAGGCCTTTCAATGAAGTGCGGCGGTTTATCAGACCCAGCGTAGGAAAAGTTTCCTACTTCAAAGCCCCGCAGCTGCAGGCCCCTCCCCGGCCCGCCTACACCGATGCCGCTCTTGCCACGGTTATGCGAACAGGGGTTGACCCTGCGGGAAGATCGCTTGATTATATCATGCCCCGTTACGTGCTCAGCGATCGGGATATGGAAATTCTCGTCTTCTACCTCAAAAACCTCAGCTCGACACCCTCCCCGGGCGTAACCGATACGACCATTGCCTTCGCAACGGTCATTACCGAAGAGGTAAGCCAGAAGGACCGGCAGGAAATGCTGTCCGTCCTGAATGCCATCGTGATCGCCCGCAACAATGATGCAACATCGAAGATACACATGCAGACATCACGCTGGGCCGGCTTTCTGGAGGAGCTGGAGAAGTCCCGCCGTAAAATGTCGCTGGCGATCTGGGAGCTGAAAGGCCCCCGGGAAACCTGGCGCGGCCAGCTTGAACAGTATTACCGCAAAAAGCCGGTATTCGCCCTGCTGGGAGGGATAACAACCGGGGAGTGGAAGCCTGTTCATGAATTCTGCGAGACCCACAAGATTCCCTGCATCTTCCCGATCACCGACTTCCCCGTCATTTCCACAACGGACTGGTACACGCAGTATTTCTCCAAAGGGTATTATCAGGAGGGCGAAGCCGCAGCCCGCTTTCTCGGTAGCATGGCGGAGCTTGCCCCGGAGAAGCCTCTTGTTCAGCTCTATCAGGATACACCAGAGGGCCGCGCCCTTGCTGAGGGGTTCCGTGCAACATGGAAGGGCCTTGGCCGCAGCCTGCGTGTGGACGCAGCTCTTTCGCCAAAAGGGGGGCTCGATAAGGAGTACCTTCGGAAGGTTCTTGCACAAGAGAAGCACGCCATCCTGCTGCTTTGGGCAGGGCCTGAGGCATATGCCTCCCTGGAAGCCGTGGCCTCAGATTCGAACAAGCCCGAGATGGTCTATCTGTCATCAAGCATAATGAAAGAAGCCTTCCTCGCAGTGCCTGAAACCATCAGGGCTTCACCTATATCACCTATCCCTACCGGCTTGGCCTTGGAAGCAACACCGGGCAAAGATCTGGGCAAAGGGGGGATGATGGTGCCCAAGGACGCTCCCCTGCCCGTGGCCGGCCGCATTGCGGCGCAGAAGATGGCCGCTTTCCAGTCCCTGTTGCCTGAGATATTCATGATGATGATGATCAAATTTCTACCGCGACTATATGCTGGACATTATCGGTATGATGGCCGATATGCAGGACTCGCCCTATGAGTGGCTCAGCTTCGGCCCCGGGCAGCGCTATGCCTCAAAGGGCTGCTATATTGTTCAGCTGACACCCGGGCCCAATCCGTCGGTAGTCAAAAAAAGCGGCTGGGTGACGCATTGATGAGCGCGGCACGACTGCTCTAGCGAGATGCGCAAGATTGGCAGGCAGCAGATTTCGTTGACTGCGGTTATGGATTCATACCGAGGTCTGTGTAGTATTTATGTGCAATGGTAGATCCCTATTGTCATTTCGACCGCAGTGAGAGATCTTGACACCTTCACTGTATACGAGTAGGCGCTCAAAATCTCCCGTGGTCGAGAACAATAGCCAACTGGCTAGAGTACATAACCATGTTCTACTCATGAACATAAAAGCAAAAGGTGACTCATGAGAAACAACAGCAGCCTTTATCGTCTCGCTCTTTCTTGTATGCGCCGCGGCTGCCTATGCCGTTGATGCGGCGCCTGCCCCCGGGGCAAAAGACAAATGCCCGGTCTGCGGCATGTTCGTCGCACCGTATCCTGCCTGGACCGGAGTGATCGTATTGAATGATGGCACTGCTCTTTTTTTCGACGGCCCCAAAGATCTCTTCACGTATTGCAATAATGTGGCCGCATACAGCCCCGGGCGCAGCCGCTCAGACATCACTGCCGTTTGGGTAAATGATTACTATTCTCTCAGCGCCATCGACGGGATGAAGGCATTGTATGTAATCGGCAGCGACGTACTCGGGCCCATGGGCAGGGAGCTTGTGCCGTTCATGAAGGAGTCCGACGCCGCCACATTTCTCAAAGATCATAAAGGGAACAAGATACTGCGGTTTGGCGACATAACGCCGCAGGTTTTGAAATCCCTTGAATAGACGCTGCGATAGCAGGTCTTCACATTAAAACTATTTTATTGCAGGCACCCTCCCCTTCATCCCCTCCCAACAAGGGAGGGGAGAAGAGCAGGCTCCCTCTCCCCTTGGAGGCTGTGTCGCAAATGATTTATTAATGTCATTTCGAATCCGCCGCAGGCGGTGATAAATCTTAAGCCTTTGATTTTACTTACTACAAAGATCTCTCCCTGCGGTCGACATGACAGTAAAGTTAATTGCGACACAGCCTCTTGTGGGAAAGGGTTGGGGCGAGGGGGCCTAAAAAATCAAATGTGAAGGCATACTAATCCCGCCAAAAAAATATTTTGGCACAGATGTAACCGGCCATGCGCAAGTCTGATGTTTTCATACTCATCACCTGCCTTAACCTGGCGCTGCTGCTGCTGCTGGCAGTTCATGCCAGTCGGGGTGAGAAGGCTGCAGCAGCCTCTATTGCCGTCAGCGCCGGGCTTGTCAAAGAGTTCCGGCTTACCGACCTGTGCCTTTTCACCGAAGCCCGCTATACACGGCATCCCTCAATGGCCGACTTGCACGCACCTTTCCAGGATCACCCCGGCGCTCTGGATCACTTTCCTTCAGGATCGCTGGTGAGCCCTCCCCGTTTCTTGCGCGAGGGCCTATGAGCAACCAGCTGGCGCGGCACCGGAATATAATCGACTTCGCCCTGTCATCGCTGCTGCGGCGTAAAGCGAAGAACCTCTCCCTGCTGGCCGTGTACACCCTCATTGTGATTGCCATCGCCTCGGCCATGCTCTTCATTGCCGCCTTGAAAAGGCAGGCTGCCGCCGTGCTCAAGGATGCGCCCGACATGATGGTGCAGAAAATGGTTGCAGGACGGCATGACCTGATGCCGGTCAGCCGGGGAGAAGCGATAGGCGGCATCACGGGCGTGCGCAGCGTCACCCCGCGGCTGTGGGGCTATTATTATGACGCGGTGAGCGGCGCCAACTTTACTCTGACTGTACCCGGGGCCCGGCAGCCTGAGCCCGGGTTTATCTACATCGGCAGCGCTGTGGCCCGGCTCACGCGCTTTGCCGAAGGGGATATCATGCCGCTCCGAACCTACCGGGACAAGCCTCTGCTGCTGCACGTGGAGCGGGTGCTGCAGGCTGAAGCTGAACTGGTGGCAGCCGATCTGATCGTCGTATCGGAGAATGATTTCCGGGAGCTGTTCAGCTTTCCTGAAGGCTTTGCCACTGATCTGGCTGTGTCAGCGGGCAATCCCGGGGAGCTTGCAACCATCGCAGCAAAAATTGTCAAGCTGTTTCCCGACACCCGGCCGATTCTGAAAAGCGAAATACTGCGCACCTATGATTCCATCTTTGACTGGCGGGGCGGCATGATGGTGGTCATGGTCGCCACAGCAGTGCTTGCCTTCATCATCTTTGCCTGGGACAAAGCTTCAGGCCTCTCCGCCGAAGAGCGGCGCGAGATCGGCATCCTCAAGTCCATCGGCTGGGAAACATCGGATGTGCTCCTTCTGAAATTCTGGGAAGGCGCCATCATCTCCCTGACCGCCTTCCTGTGCGGGGTAATCCTGGCCTACTGCCATGTATTTTTCTTCTCGGCATCGCTGTTTGAACATGCCCTGAAAGGCTGGGCCGTGCTCTATCCCCAGTTCAAACTGGCGCCGGTTATACATGCCTATCAGCTGGCAGTACTCTTCTTCCTCACGGTGATCCCCTACACGGCGGCCACCATCATCCCTTCCTGGCGGTCGGCAACGGTTGACCCCGACTCTTCCATGAGGTGACGGGCATGATAGAACTCTGCTTCATAACCAAGAGCTTTGCCGTCGGCCTGCCCTACCAGTTCACCGCTGTGCGCGATGTGAGCCTGATCATCGAGCAGGGGCAGGTCGTGGTTTTCAAGGGGCCGAGCGGTTCAGGCAAGACCACCCTGCTGACCCTGATCGGGTGCATGTCCCGCCCCACATCGGGCCGGATCATGCTCAGAGGACTTCCTCATCCGGGCCTGCCCGGCTCAGCGGAATCGGCAGAGGTTGAGATCACTAGCCTGCCGGAGCGGTTTCTCACAGCAATCCGCCGCGCAACCTTCGGCTTCATCTTCCAGCATTTCAACCTCGTGCGGGGCATCACCGTACTGGAAAATGTCATGCTCCCGGCCTACCCCACCGGCGAGCCCTATGAATCGCTGCGCAGCCGGGCGCTGCAGCTGCTTGAGCTCTTTTCCATCTCCCGCCATGCCGCCACACCGGTCGACAGGCTGTCCGGAGGCGAAACCCAGCGGGTTGCCATCGCCCGCGCCCTTATCAATAATCCCAAAATCATTATCGCCGATGAGCCGACAGCTCACCTTGATTCAAACCTTTCAGCCGAATTCATGGAAATACTCAGCACGTTCCGCTCCCAGGGAAAAACCGTGCTGATCGCAAGCCACGATCCCCTGGTCTATGAATCCTGCATTCCCGACATGGTTGTCCAGATGCGCGACGGCGCCGTCACCGGCATCACGAGGGCGCAATGATTCTGCAGCCGGCAGCCCTGGCACTCATCGTTGCCAGCCCTGCTGACAGGCTTCATGGTTTGCTATGCCGGCTGGTACGGGCTGCAGATTCTTTTGCGCTGGGACATGCGCAGCGGCAGCGAGCTTCAACTGAGCCTTGAGCGGCGCACCTACCTGATATCGGCCATCGTGAACTTTGCCCTTGCCTGCCAGCTGCTCTCCCTGCTGCTCTTCATCCACACAGCCGACGACCTCCACAGCCTTTTCACCGGGGCCATGTGCGCTGCAGGCACGCTCCATGTCAACGGCTATGGCTATCCCTCACTGGCGCTGAAGGTGGTCAATTCACTTCTTGCCGGGCTCTGGCTCATCATCAACTATGCCGACACCAGGGGGTATGACTACCCCCTCATCAGGGTGAAATACGGCCTGCTGCTTGCCATGGTTCCGCTGCTGCTCCTTGAAAGCTTTTTTCTCATTGCCTATTTTTCAGGGCTCCATGCCGACATTATCACCTCGTGCTGCGGCAGCCTTTTCAGCCTCGACCGGCCGGGCATCGGCAGCGACCTGGCAGGCCTTCCGGGCCGCGCCATGGCAATTGCCTTCTACTGCAGCATATCAGCAACCGCCGCCTGCGGAATCATATTTTTAGGCAGAGGCCGCGGAGGCTATCTGTTTGCGGCACTGAGCAGCACGAGTTTCATTATTGCCATTGCCGCGCTGGTGTCGTTCTTCAGCCTCTACTTTTATGAATTGCCGACGCATCACTGCCCGTTCTGCATTCTCCAGAGCCAGTACGGCTATGTAGGATATCTGCTCTACGGCTGCCTGCTTGGCGGCACGGTGGCAGGGTTGGGGGTTGGGGCTCTTATGCCGCTGCGAAGCCGGGGCAGCATGGCAGCGGTCATACCTCACCTGCAGCGCCGGCTTACGGTAGCGGTGCTCGTGCTTTATGGCATCTTTTCCCTGGTCGTATCCTGGCGTCTGTTATTCTCTTCCTTCAGGCTTGTCTGATGCGTCACATATGCCTGATGACCAGCCGTACAGAGCACGTGCCTACTGCTTTTACTATTTTCATTCCGCTAGGGTAGTATCTTTATTTTGCAGCCGCATACCAGAGGAAAGGCAAGCCGTTCGTGGTGAGCGCGTCGAACCATGTGCTGCTTGCCTTTACGGCATTGAACGTTAAAGCCCTTCGACAGGCTCAGGGCGAACGGATAGGGTTGCCAAAATGAATTGTCACAGCCAATTAAAGCATTAATTTCATTATTTAATTATATGCATCAGCTGAAAAATCCAATAACGGTTCAGAAGTTTATATGTAAAGTGTCGCCTGGCGACACATCTGCAGCTTACATATGTGTAAACTATTACTCGACCGGACTTGTCTTTTCTGACCATGCCGGCGATAGACCAATGTAACCTTCTAAAATAACTTATAAAAAAATTTAACCGTATTCACCACCACGTCTGGCACATAATTTGTAATGTTTGTTGTTGAAATACCAATTATTATGACTACACTTGGAAAGATCAATGGATACGAACACCGGAAAATCACAGGTTCTTGTTGTTGATGATGAAAAAAGTTTACGGATAACTCTGAAAGAGTTTCTTGAGGATGAGGGTTTTTTGGTAACAACCGCAGACGGCTTTGCAGAGGCAATGAAGGTTCTAAAGGCTTGCGACTTTGACGTGGCTGTTATTGACCGGGTACTTTCAAACGGCCATAGTGGCCTTGATATTATAAAGCATCTGTATACTGAAAACCCCTTCTGTCAGACAATACTCGTAACGGCATACCCTACAATTGAATCAGCTCAGTTTTGTCTGAAGTATGGTACTTCGGACTGTTTTGTGAAGCCTGTTGCGCAGGATGACATTTGCACGGCCGTTAAGGCAGCATCACATGCAAGCCTGCAGAAACGACGCGAAAAAGCAGTTTTCTCAAACAAAATCTACAAAACCGCTAATTGATAGGAGGAATAACATGTCAACAATAAAACTCAGGCAATGGCTTTCTCTGTTTCTGCTATTGTCCATAGCCATCCCGTGTGCCGGCTATGCGCAGAGCGCAGCGGATGCAAAACAAGTCGTGCAGACGCCGTTGCGCGACCGCAATGCCATCATCGAAACACGGCAAAGGAAAATCACGCAGGAGCAGAGAGAGGCCGCGGCTGATCGTCTTGCGGCAGCACGTGAAGCCTTTGCTGACAGCCAGCAGGATGCACCCAACATTCCTGTTCCGCCGGCGCCCTACGATGTTCCGGACTATTTCGGGGTGGCCAACTGGGCCAACAGCCCGCCGCTGAGAAAATTCATAGACCCGCTGCCGTCGCTGCCCCTTGCAGTTGCCGATACGATAACCTACCCCGGTTCCGATTATTATGAAATTTCACTGCGGCAGTATACGCAGCAGCTGCATGCCGACCTGCCGCCGACTACTCTGCGCGGGTACGTGCAAACAAACAATGGCACTAACGGCTCGGGCCAGAACGTCATAAATCCGCCGCCGATCCAGTATCTTGGGCCTCTGATCATTGCCCAGAAAAACAGGCCGGTGCGCATCAAGTTCACCAATGAGCTTGCCACCGGCACGGATGGCAACCTTTTTATCCCTGTTGACACCACGACCATGGGGGCGGGTGCAGGCCCTGACGGCAACCCCTATCCGCAAAACCGGGCGGTACTTCACCTCCATGGCGGCAAAACTCCGTGGATCAGCGACGGCACGCCCCATCAGTGGATTACCCCCGCAGGAGAGCCGAGCTCGAATAACAGAGGCGTCAGTGCGGAAAATGTACCCGACATGCCCGATCCCGGCCCGGGATCCATGACGTATTATTACAGCAATCAGCAGAGCGCCCGCCTGTTGTGGATTCATGACCATGCCTGGGGCATCACGCGCCTGAACGTCTATGTCGGCGAGGCCATGGGATATCTCCTCAAGGACCAGGCGGAACAGGACCTGGTCACGCAGGGCATCATACCTGCTGATCAAATTCCTCTGATCATTCAGGATAAATCATTCGTAGAAGCGGCAACAGTGCGCACGACAGATCCCACGTGGAACTGGGGCACAGGAACGCTCAGCGGCGGCGTTCGTCCACCGGTACAGGGCGATCTCTGGTACCCGCATGTCTATGTGCCGGCCCAGAACCCCTTTGACATGTCAGGAGTAAACCCCTGGGGCCGGTGGCCCTATGGCCCCTGGTTCTGGCCTCCCACGATAGTACCGAATATGCCGATTCCGAACCCCTATGCCGACCAGCCCGGTCAGCCGCCCGAAATACCCGGAACGCCCCATCCGTCGGCGCCGGGTGAATCCTTCATGGACACCGCCATGGTCAATGGCGCGGCCTTCCCAACCCACACGGTGGACGCCAAACCGTATCGGCTGCGCATACTCAATGCCGCCAATGACCGGTTTTTTAACCTCCAGTGGTATCTGGCAGACGATAATGTGACCAGCTCCGACGGCAGGCTGCAAACCGAAGTAAAAATGGTGCCTGCGGTCACGACTGCGGGCTTCCCTGAGCTGTGGCCCACAGACAACCGTGACGGCGGCGTGCCCGATCCGGCAACAATGGGGCCGAGCTGGATAATGATCGGAACCGAAGGCGGTTTTCTGCCTCAGCCGGTCGTGGTGCCCAATCAGCCGATAACCTGGAACAATGACCCGACAACGTTCAATGCCGGAAATGTGCAGGACCACTCTCTGCTGCTGGGGCCTGCAGAGCGCGCTGATGTGATTGTTGACTTTTCTGCCTTTGCCGGCAAAACCCTGATTCTTTACAACGATGCTCCGGCGGCATTCCCGGCGCTCGACGCGCGCTATGACTACTATACCGGCGCTCCTGACATGACCGACACGGGCGGCCATTCCGGGCCGCAGGCGGGCTTCGGGCCCAACATACGGACCGTCATGCAGATCAAAGTGAATGCAGGCGGCGGTCAGCCGTTCAACCTGACGGCGCTGCAGAACGCTTTCATTACGACCGGCACTGCAGACGGTGTTTTTAAAAGGTCGCAGGACCCGATCATCGTAGGCCAGACTGCCTACAATACGACCTACAACAAAACCTTCCCGACCACGTTCCCCAACTGGGGTATTTCACGGATTCAGGACACCTCCCTGAGCTTCCGGACGGTCAATGACACGATTCTCACCATACCGATGAAGCCCAAGGCCATTCAGGACGAGATGGGCGAGGCCTTCGACGAATACGGTCGGCTGAACAGCAAGCTCGGGCTCGAAATGGCGTTTACGACCGCGGGAACCCAGACATTTGTTCTCCAGAACTTTGTCGACCCTGCCACCGAGATAATCGATGACTGCGTCGCTACCGGCGTTGTCACTGCCGGCGACGGGACACAGGTCTGGAAGATAACGCATAACGGTGTTGACACCCATCCCGTACACTTCCACCTCTATGATGTGCAGGTGATCAACCGGGTCGGCTGGGATGGCGCCATCAGGCTTCCGCATCCCACGGAACTGGGCTGGAAGGAGACCGTACGGGTAAGTCCGCTTGAGGATACGATCGTTGCTCTCCGGGCCGTGTCGCCCAAGCAGCCTTTCGGCATACCCGACAGCATTCGCCCCTATAATCCGCAGGAGCCCATCGGTTCAACCATTGGCTTTACCAATATTGACCCGTTTACGGGGCAGCCGCGCACGACGCCGGTGGTTAATGTGGACACCAACTTCGGCTGGGAGTATGTGTTTCACTGCCATATCCTGAGCCATGAGGAAATGGACATGATGCGCCCGGTTGTTTTCAACGTGGCGCGCACACTTCCGATCGCCCCTAACATGGGCGCCAGGGTCGTCGGAACAGACGTTGTACTTTCCTGGACTGATGCAACACCTCCGGTGCCGACCTATGGCAATCCCGGCTCTTTCTGGGGCAGCCCGAGAGGCGAGATCGGCTTCCAGATTCAGAGAGCTACCGGCAGCGGCGCTTTTGCGAACATAGCAACGCCCCTTGCAAACGCGACAACCTATACCGACACAGGGGCCGGGAATGGAACCACCTACCGGTATCGCATGCTGGCTTTTAATGCTGCCGGAAATTCTCCTCTGTCGAGGATAGTAACTATAGGCCCGCCGCCGCCGCCGACAGGGCCGGCAGCGCCGACCAATTTATTGTTTGTAAGTTCGGCCAGACGCTCTATCACCATGTCCTGGACCGACAATGCCGCCAATGAGACGGGCTTCCAGGTTGAAAGAAGCACCGCTGGCGCCACTGGCCCGTGGACCCGTGTGGCAACAGTTGCGCCCAAAACGGCAGCAGCGCCGTCAACAGTAACATTCTCTAACACTTTTTTAACGCCCAATACGCCCTATTGGTATCGGGTGAGGGCAATTAATGCTTCCGGTAACTCTGCATACACCAATGTGATTACAGGCACGACCCTGCCGTAACTTGAATCCGTTTTGTTTCAGGAGAGGGAAAAATCCCTCTCCTGAATTTTTGAATAAATTTGCAAAACGTGCTTTTAAAACCTATACTCGTGTACAGATGGAAACAACTGCTCATCGGCCTTACATCTTACAGAATCGATAAAAAAAATTCATGCATACATAAGCGAGGAGACCCATGAAAAGAGACAACTTGAACAAAAAAAAACGAGGGGTCCGGCAACCGGGGGGGCGTGAGGCTCAACTGCTTGCTTACTGCGCCATGGCAGGCGGCGCTCTGATGGCGGCCCAGCCTGCAGATGCCGCTATAGTGTACAGCGGGGTGCAGAATTTGCCGGTTGCAGGCGGCAATACTGTTCTTGTTGATCTTGACGGTGATACGGTAAACGATTTCCAGTTCAGGAACGCTTCTCTTTCTTCGACTTTTATTTATAATTCAGTGAAGCCCTTAGTCAACAATGCTCTTGGGCAAGCCAACACTCTTTGATTTGCCGTTAAGCCTGGCAGTAAATGCTTCGCTTAGCTGGAGAACTCAAGGCTATTTTACCCAACCCCCCAATGGGCTTGTTTTAAATCTTGCATCTGCAACTCTAACAGACGGGTTTTTCTACAATGGCACCGGCAATGGCACTGGTTATTTGGGCGTTCGATTCCTAATTGATACCAATACGCACTACGGATGGATACGCTATGACGGCACAGCCAGTATAACAGGCCCCGTTGCAACAGGTCTTATTGTGGATTGGGCTTATGAAAGCACGCCTGACGCATCTATTCTGGTAGGGGAAGCCCCACCCCCAACGACGACAACAACTATAACAACAACGACGACTATTCCTCAACGACTATACCAACGACAACGACTATACCAACGACTACGACTATACCAACGACTACGACTATTCCAACGACTACGACTATTCCGACGACTACGACTATCCCAACGACTACGACTATCCCAACGACTACGACTATTCCAACGACTACGACTATTCCAACGACTACGACTATTCCGACGACTACGACTATTCCAACGTACGACTATTCCAACGACACGACTATTCCTATAACGACAACTATTCCTATAACGACAACTATTCCAATAACGACAACCATTCCAATAACGACAACCATTACTCCAACAACAACGACAACTATTGCTCCAACAACAACGACTGTTGCACCAACAACAACGACAACATTGCACCAACAACAACGACCGTTGCACCAACAACAACCACAAGCATTTCGCCTTGCAGCCTGACTGTAAGACCGGCTCAAATCAGCAAACTGGCCAGCTTTGTGGCCCCCATACGACGCATTGTTATAAGCAGCCAGACGGATGCAGCGCTTCCCGATAATCCCGATATCAACTGGGGAACCGATGCAATTCAAACGCTGTGGGCAAGGACGAGGAATAATAACACTATAGTTGCCTGGGTGCTTGTACGGCCTATGCAGCTGACCAATGATGAAACCTATGACGTAACTATTGGAGGCTGCGCCGGTGAGCTTATAATCCGGCCGTTTTAAGAGGAGTTTAGTAATAACAGTGCAGCACAAACCGGCGACAGAGTCTTAATCTGTTACCTTTATTAAGGTGTTCTAACCGGGTAACACAACCTGCTGGCGCCGGGCGCGGGCATTAAACTCCGCGGACGTATCCGCACGCAGCACTGTGCGGCTTAGTCAACCAAGAAATTAAACGACCCTGCCATTCAGGACAAAGTGGAGAAGATGCTTTCTCCACTTTGCCCTTAATAGGTTTTATAAATGCGAGATTTGAATGCTCATACAGGTAGCCATGGTGGATTGGTTGCTCTGTTTGGCCAGTCGATTTACGGTTAAAAGGAAAGTTTTTGGCCACAGAAATCGCGTCTGTTTATCCAGGGGATCCGCTAACAGCCTTTTACAGGGTTAGATATAGAAGCTGAAACCGATCCACTCATGTATTCTTTTATAGGGGGAGCCTACCAATGAAAAAAGGGAAAATGAACAAAATAAAACGGGGGGCACAGCAACCGGAAGGGCGTGAGGCTCAACTGCTTGCTTACTGCGCCATGGCAAGCGGCGCTCTGATGGCGGCCCAGCCTGCAGATGCCGCTATAGTGTATAGCGGGGTGCAGAATTTGCCGGTTGCAGGCGGCAATACTGTTCTTGTTGATCTTGACGGTGATACGATAAACGATTTCCAGTTCAGGAACGCTTCTCTTTCTTCGACTTTTATTTATAATTCACTGAAACCCTTACTCAACAATGCTCTTGGGCAAACTAATATCTTTGATTTACCGTTAAGCCTGGCAGTAAACGCTTCGCTTAGCTGGAGAACTCAAGGCTATTTCACCCAACCCCCCAATGGGCTTATTTTAAATCTTGTATCTGGAACTGTAACAAACGGATTTTTCTACAATGGCACCGGCAATGGCACTGGTTATTTGGGCGTTCGATTCCTAATTGGTACCAATACGCACTACGGATGGATACGCTATGACGGCACAACCAGTATAACAGGCCCCGTTGCAACAGGTCTTATTGTGGATTGGGCTTATGAAAGCACGCCTGACGCATCTATTCTGGTAGGGGAAGCCCCACCCCCAACAACGACAACAACTGTTCCAACGACGACGACTATTCCTACAACAACTATTCCGACGACAACTATTCCTACAACGACGACTATTCCTACAACAACTATTCCTACAACGACTATACTACGACGACGACTATACCGACAACAACGACTGTTCCAACAACGACTATTCCAACGACGACGACTGTTCCTACAACAACTATTCCAACGACGACGACTATACCTACAACGACGACTGTTCCTACAACAACTATTCCGACGACGACTATACCTACAACGACGACTATACCTACAACGACGACTGTTCCTACAACAACTATTCCAACGACGACGACTATACCTACAACGACGACTGTTCCTACAACAACTATTCCAACGACGACGACTATACCTACAACAACGACTGTTCCTACAACGACGACTATACCCAACGACTGTTCTACAACAACTATTCAACGACGACGTTACCTACAACAACGACTATTCCTACAACAACTATTCCAACGACGACTACTATACCTACAACGACGACTATTCCTACAACTACGACTATTCCGACACGACTAGTTCGACAACAACGAGTATTCAACCCGTAACAACAACGATTATTCCAACAACAACGATTCCTACAACTACGACTGTCCCAACAACGACGACTATTTTAACGACTACGACTGTTCCAACGACTACGACAACTATTGCTCCAACAACAACGACCGTTGCACCAACAACAACCACAAGCATTGCGCCGCTTGCAGCCTGACTGTAAGACCGGCTCAAATCAGCAAACTGGCCAGCTTTATGGCCCCCATACGACGCATTGTTATAAGCAGCCAGACGGGTGCAGCGCTTCCCGATAATCCCGATATCAACTGGGGAACCGATGCAATTCAAACGCTGTGGGCAAGGACGAGGAATAATAACACTATAGTTGCCTGGGTGCTTGTACGGCCTATGCAGCTGACCAATGATGAAACCTATGACGTAACTGTTGGAGACTGCACAGGTAAACTTATAACCAGATAGTTTAAGCCATCCGCAGGTCCGGCAGCCTATAGAAATTTCCGGCAGGACAAAAGCAGCAACAGGTTGAGCATCGGGGAGAAAGAAATTTTTCCCCGATGTTTTTTTTGCAACCTTTCAAAAAAAACTGCGGGGCGAACTGCACCGCAGTTGATGATCTAAAAAGCCGGTAGTAAGTAATGAACGAATGAACCCTCATTATTCTTCATGCGCCGCAGCAGTCCAAATGCGCTTCAGGGGCAGTTCGGCTTTCACGTCCGCATCAAGATCCGTCGTATGTGGCAAAAAGCTCCTCCAGCAGTTCTTTTTGCGACCAGAGCCGCAGCTGAAAGAAAATGGCCTTCAGCTCTTTCTCCACAGCGCTGCTAAAGCCGCGCCATGATACGAACAGCCCTTCCTGTGCTCCGTACTTCGTGGCCGCATCAAGCAGCCTGTCAACGGCCGGCCGGTCGACAGGAGCTATCGTCACATTTTACTGTCACGCACAGGCGCGGCGCAGCGAAACCGAGGGGGCCGGTCGCGGCAAGAATATCGACATCGCCGTCTGCAGTTATCCGAACACAGGCAGGTCGTGTAGCCCCGGGCTCTAAGAATCGCATCCACCAGCCGCGTCAATCCCCGACCGGCAAAGCGTGCCGCGATGAGCCGGGCGGTCTGGTCACAGGCCAGGGCTTCAAGGTCAAGGCTCTCGCATGTTTCATCGCCGGGGCTGTCGACTGAGCAGACGGCTGCAGAGAGCGCCTCTGGCTTCCAGTCAGTTGCCCTCATGGCGGCAAGCCGCTCCCCGGCATTGTTGCGATGCACGCGGCAAATAGTACGGGATGAGGCAAACGCCACAAGCAGATCCCGGCCGAAATACGAGCGCGGAACAGCCTCGGCAATCCACGAAACAGATCGCCAGTGATAAAAGGGGTCCCTGGGCCGCATGTTCGAACCGGTAAGGGCCGGTCACTTCACCGATAGTGATGGCCGGTTTCGACCTCAGCGGCATCAGGACGAGATCGCCCTTTTTCATATCATGAGCAAAGGGCCACACCTGGCTCACATCACTCATGCGCTTTGCCTGACTCGCGCCGGGGTATGTCTGGCTCATGGCCTGGTAGAGGCCGTCGCGGTCCGGCAGCACATCAAGGTTGACGCTGAGCCGTGGCCATGTCACATAGACTCGTTTTTCCTCTAGAAACTTCTGCTCGTATTCGCCGTGTAAACCGGCGCGGATCAGCCAGATCGCCATACTATACTCCCCTGTTGTTAAACACACGGCCAGCGGATTGAATCGCATTCATACCATGCTGAACGCGCGCTGTGCCCGCCGGCAGTCCGGGAGGCGCCTGCAGCATGGCACATCAGCAATACAGTGCTGCTCGCATTATAGCATTCAATTACAAGAGCTCAAGCGTCAAAATGCAGCGCTGCCTGCATGCCGTCCACCGCGCTGCTGACAATGCCGCCGGCATAGCCCGACCCCTCGCCTACGGGAATGAGCCCTCGAATGCCGCGGGCGTGAAAGGTATCCTTATCACGGGCAATGCGCACAGGCGAGGATGTTCGGGTTTCAACTCCTATGAGAATTCCTTCGCTTATAAAGCCATAAAGCTTTTTGTCAAAAGCTGCCAGGCCCCGCTGAAGAGGTCTGCAGATGAAGTCCGGCAAAAGCAGACGAAGGTCGGAAGGAGTACTGCCGGGGCTGTAGGAGCAGTGGATATCCTGCGCGGGTAAATCGGCAGAAAGTGCTGCCCATAAAATCAGCTGCGCGCTGCACCGGCGCAAAGAATCCGCCCCCGCCGGCTTTAAATGCCGCTTGCTCAAGCTGCTCCTGAAATGCAATGCCAGCCAGAGGCCCCTGATCGGTAAAATCATTCTCGCGCACCGTAACCACGATAGCGGAATTTGCCCGGCCCGAGTCGCGGCCATAGGTGCTCATACCATTGGTACACAACTGGCCATCGCCGGTGGCGCAGCCGATCACACAACCGCCCGGGCACATGCAGAAAGAATAAACCCCCCTGCCGCTTTCGCCGTCTTTATGGCTGAAAAAATAATCCGCCGAGCCAAGGGCCGGATGTCGTGACCACGGGCCGAGCATGGCTTTGTTGATCAGCTCCTGCGGATGCTCGATGCGCAGGCCCGCGGCAAAGCCCTTGGGCTCAAGAACCACCCCCTTGTCATGCAGAAGGCGGTACATATCCCTGGCGCTGTGGCCGGTGGCAAGAAAGACCGTTCCTGCGGAAATATGCTTGCCCCCTGCGGTAAGCCCCGTCACCCGTCCCTGCTCGATGCTGATATCGCTCACCCGGGTTTCAAACACAAAATCAGCCCCGCGGCGCTGAAGCTCATCGACAAGGGCCGGAATAATCTTCTGCAGGCGGTCCGTGCCGATATGGGGCTTGCTGTCGAAAGCTATGGACGGGTCAGCGCCCATCTCGATGAGGGTTTTGAAAACTTTTTCTTTCAGGGGCGATTTCGTGCGCGTCGTGAGCTTGCCGTCGGAAAACGTGCCGGCGCCTCCTTCGCCATACAGGGCGTTTGATTCGGGGTTTAAAAGCCCCTGCCGCCAGAAAAGATCAGCCGATACGGCCCGGTCTTTGATCCGCTCGCCCCGCTCTATGACAATCGGCGGCGATCCCCGCTCGACAAGCGTGAGCGCGGCAAAAAGTCCTGCCGGGCCGCTGCCGATAATAACGGGCCGGTCTTTCAGCCGGGAAATTCTTGAAGGGGCAGGCAGCGCCTGTTCATGGTGCTCCGAAACGCCGGGCCGCGCAAGCACCGCCTGCAGTGCGGCCCTGCCGGCTGCAACCGTAACAGCCACGGTATAGCACAAAGTCAACCCGCTCCTGCCGCGCATCGATTGCGCGGCGCAGAATCCGTATGTCTGACAGGCAGGTCTCTGCAATACCAAGCGCATCTGCCAGTATCGGCCCCAGCCCGGTGTCACGGTCTGCAGCATGCCTGAGATTTATAATCCTGACAGTCAGTCTTTCAGAGCCTTCAGCCATGCCAGTGCCTCTTCGCGCGTGCTGATGCGCCCTTCCCGCTCGGCGCGGTGCAGTTCCTGCAGGAGCTTTCCGACACGGGGGCCCTCCTCCACAGCAAGCTCGTCCATAATATCCTTGCCGGTTACAAGCTGCGTATCGTCCTGACCGCAGGGCAGCTCCAGTGCTTTTTCAAGAAGCTCTGCGGCAAGAGCCCTGGCAACCTCAAGGCCGGGCATATAGGCAGGGTCGCTGCTTGTGGCCATCATGTCGGCAAGGGCAAGCAGCAGCACTTCAACAGCCACCTCTTCGCAGTCGCTCAAAAAGCGCCGCTTGGCCCGCTCTGTGGGCTTTTCAAGAAGGGCGAGCTGCAGCAGGCGCATATGGTTTGCCGTGGCAAGCTCGATCATGCGCCTGCATCGCCTGCCGAGTCCCAGCCGCTCTGCAATGGCTTTATTGATGCGGCTGCCTTCCAGGTCATGGCCGTGGAAGTGCAGCTTACCGTCAGCCTCCTGCGCAGCCCCGGGTTTCCCGCTGTCATGCAGAAGAGCGGCAAAAACAAGCAGCGCCCGACGCGTGACGCCCTCTTCCAGAACTTCCGCCAGATACTCGTGCATACGCCGCGCAGGTATGCGGCCCATGCCTGCAGCACCATCTACAATATCGGTCAAATGTTCAACCGTCAGCAGGCTGTGTTCAAGCAGATTATGCTGATGCGGCAGGCACTGCGCAACACCCGCCCAGTCTGCAAGCTGGGGCAGAAAAAGGCCCATGAAGCCCATCTGCATGAGCTGGCTGAGCGACACGGCAGGACCGGGAAGATGCAGTATGGTAAACAGCTCCTTCTTGATCCGCTCGATCGAGACACTTCGTGATGAGCTCGTGCTTTTCCGCGCACAGGGAAAATGTTTGAAAATCAATTGTATAGCCGAGCTGCCGGGCAAAGCGCACAGCCCGCAGCATGCGCAGGGGGTCGTCATCAAAGCTGCGGCTGCTGCACATGCGCACGATTTTATTCTGAATATCCTGCCTGCCTCCCAGCGGATCGATAAGCGCAGTGTCGCCGGTTTCGCACAGCTTTCGCAGATCAAGGGCCAGGGCATTGATGGTAAAGTCGCGCAGACGAAGGTCGCCGTCGATATCAGGCGCCTTGAACCTGGCAAAGTCAACGGATTCGTATGCGCCTGAATCAGCTCGGTAGACAATCCGGGTCTGGTTAAAATCCCAGGGGATGGCATGCCCCCTGACCCTGCGGGTGAAGGCGCCGACAATGTCATCGAAGCGGCCTGCTACGGCAAAATCGCAGTCGCCGCTGAAAAAAACGCCCGTCAGCGTATCGCGCACCGCGCCGCCGACCAGGTACATCGGCACGCCGGTTTCGCGCGCAAGCTGACAGGCAAGCTGCACAGGCGCCAGATCTTTTAGCTTTTGCAGATTCACATTGCCTACGGACTGTTTGTTTATTTTAGTGTTGCTTTAACCTGATGCTCACCGACCGGGCATGGGCATCAAGCTGCTCGGCTGCGGCAAGGCGCACCACGTCGGGGCCGAGCCGGTCAAGAGCAGCCTGTGTAAATGACACAAGGCTTGTCTTCTTTATGAAGTCATCAACCGACAGGGGAGAATAAAACCGCGCCGTGCCGCCTGTGGGCAGCACATGGTTGGGCCCGGCGATATAATCTCCCACCGGCTCGGGGGAATAATGGCCCATAAATATCGCGCCTGCATTGGTGATGCTGCCCAGCAGTTCCCAGGGGCGATCAACATACAGTTCGAGATGCTCGGGCGCCATATCATTTGCCAGGCTTACCGCCTGATCCAAATTCTCCGCTACAATAATCGCGCCGTACTGCTCGATTGACTTTTCAGCTATATGCTTTTTCGGCAGCACGGCAAGCTGCGCCTGCACCTGTGCTGCAACCTTACCGGCAAAAGCCGCATCGGTGGTGATAAGAATCGATGAGGCCATTTCATCATGCTCGGCCTGCGAGAGCATATCGGCAGCAACCCAGGAGGGGTCGCCCGTGCCGTCGGAAATAATAAGAATCTCGCTGGGGCCGGCTATCATGTCGATATCCACATCGCCGTACACGAGCTTTTTGGCCGTGGCCACATAGATATTGCCGGGACCGACGATCTTATCGACGCGGGGCACTGTGGCTGTTCCGTAAGCAAGGGCCGCCACTGCCTGAGCCCCGCCGATTTTAAAAATTTTAGTTATGCCGCACAGCTGCGCCGCCGCAAGAATCAGTGGGTGTATCTCGCCTGCGGGCGCGGGGCAGACCATCACAATTTCCTCCACGCCGGCAACACGGGCGGGTATGGCATTCATAAGCACGGATGAAGGATAAACCGCCTTGCCGCCGGGCACATACAGGCCCACCCGCTTAAGGGGCCGCACGATCTGACCCAGTATCTCGCCGTCGGGGCCTGTGGTGAACCATGAATTTTGCAGCTGCCTGCGGTGAAACTCCTCGATGCGCTGGTGGGCAAGCCTGAGCGAGGCAAGCAGTTCCGGTTCGACCCTGGCTGCTGCGTCGCGAACCGCATCAGGCGGCACAGTGATATCCCTGTGGCCGTCAAATTTTTCCGTGAGGCGCAGCAGCGCCTCATCCCCTTCCGAGCGCACCTGGCCGATAATAGTCGCGTACAGCGGCTTCAATTTCAGCGGCCGTATCGCCAGCCCGGCTGAGGATCCGGGCAAAGTCTGACTTAAAACTGCTATCCTTAGTATTTAATAACTTCATAGTGACACCCTGCTTGATGATCATATTGGATATCTCTGGCGAAAAGGCCTGCCGTCTTCCCCGCTTACTGTTGTTCCTTCTCCCGGGCAATATCAGCGCCAAGGCCCTGCAGCTTCTTCTCAAGGTGCAGATAGCCCCGGTCAAGATGATACACGCGGTGCACGACCGTTGTGCCGTGTGCCGCAAGGCCCGCCAGGATAAGCGACGCGCTTGCACGCAAATCGCTTGCCATCACATGTGCGCCTTTGAGGGCTTTGACGCCCGTTACAAAAGCCGTGTCATGCTCAACCTTGATCTTTGCGCCCATGCGGTCAAGCTCCGCCACATGAATAAAGCGGTTTTCAAAAATGGTTTCCCGTATAATGGACGAGCCTCCGGCAAGGGTGAGAAGGGCCATGACCTGCGCCTGCATGTCCGTGGGAAAGCCGGGATACGGGTTGGTTGCCAGATCGATGGAATGAAGCCCGTCTTTGCGGCGCACGCGCACCCGGTCTGCTGCAAGCTCGTCAATGACAAGGCCGGCCTCGCGCAGCTTGTCGATCGTTGAGGCCATATGCTGCACGGGGCAGTTCTGTATCGTTATATCGCCCCCGGTAATGCCGCCTGCAACCATGAGCGTGCCTGCCTCGATTCGGTCGGGCATGACGGTATAGTCGAGCGGGCTCAGGGACGAGACGCCGTCTACGGTGATCGTCGATGTACCGTCGCCCTGTATGCGCGCGCCCATAGATCTCAGCGCAGCGGCCAGATCCACTATCTCCGGCTCTCTGGCTGCATTTTCAATAATGGTTGTGCCCCGGGCAAGGGTGGCCGTCATCATGATATGCTCGGTGCCGCCCACCGTGGGCATATCGAAAATAATATGCGCCCCGTGCAGCCCGCGGCAGGAGGCAGTGACATAGCCTTCTTCGATACTGATTTCGACGCCCATAGCCTCCAGTGCCTTGATATGCAGATCGACAGGCCGCACGCCGATGGCGCAGCCCCCGGGCAGCGAAACCCGGGCTTTGCCGAAACGGGCAAGCAGCGCCCCCAGCACAAGAAATGACGCGCGCATGGTTGACACCAGTTCATAGGGGGCCTCAAGGCATGAGACGGTGTCCGTCATAAACACCATGTCGTCGGCGCCTGATATTTCTGCGCCCAGGTGGCCGAGCAGGCGCTTCATCGTGACAATGTCACGAAGCGGGGGAACTCCCCGCAGTCTATGCGTGCCGCCGGTCAGCAGCGTTGCAGGCATGATGCACAGCGCGGAATTTTTCGCCCCGCTGACCGTCACCTCGCCTGCAAGCGGCCTGCCGCCGCGTACTGTGATTACATCCAATTTCGAACCTTCTTTCTACTTTTTATTCCCGGTGTATACTTCTTCAATCTTGCGGTCCCGCTCGCGCTCGAGAAACGCTATTTCATCAGGCAGATTCTCCTCATGCTTCAAAAGAATTTTCTTTTCTGCGATTTTAGCGCCGTACTGGCTTCTGATGTCCGCGATGAGGTCCTTCTGCTCATCACTGAGGTTCTGCGCATCATCGATCCCCATAGTCTTCATTTTTTCAAGTGCCGCTTCATACGCGCTTTTCAGTGCCATACACCCTCCTCATTGCTCTGTTATTGCTTATTTTATGCTTGCCACATCTCAGGGTATCGATATATATATTATCCCGCTTTCATTTAATCAAGCATTATAACCATAAGGAGCACTCATGGCCGGCATACCGACACTGCTGAAAAAAAATCTTATATCCATAATAAAAAAGGATTATGAAGAATGCCAGTTTTATATGGCCTCAACCAATATGCTGATCCATAAAATACAGGATATTGCCGCATCGCTGGAGAAAGATGATCTTGATTTCAACACACTGCGGGACGAAATAGGCGAAGTCGGCCTTTTTATCAGCAATGCCGAAAAGCGGCTTCAAGAGGTCGAGGAATGCTACACAAAGCTGGTGGAAGCTTTGGCTGACGGCAAGCCAAACAGCTGATAGACATGGAGAAAGCGATGGACCTGCATGATGCCCTGCGCGGGCGAAAAACCATACGCGGCTTTCTTGCGCAGCCGGTTCCCCAATCGGTGATCAGGGAAATTCTTATCGATGCGCACTGGGCCCCGTCCTCATCAAATCAGCAGCCCTGGCATTTTCATGTCGTAACGGGGGCTGCCCTGCAGGCGCTGTGCGGAAAAATAGAGGAGGCCCGCCGGCTGAAGCAGACAAGCTATGACCCGTCAAAAGGAAAAACCATTCCGCCGGAATATGTCGACCGGACAAAAAAGCTGTTCAAGCAGCTTCGGCCCTTCATAAGCTCCCTTGATGGCGACAACAAAAGCTTCATCGAAAGCGGCAGCTTCCGGTTCTACGGAGCGCCCGTGGTTGTTTTCATAACCATGCACGCAAGCCTGCCGAAATCAAGGTATATGGACATCGGCATGGCTGCCCAGAACCTCATGCTCTCGGCCCATGGCCGGGGCCTTGGCACCTGCGCCATAGCGCTCACGCTCTACTACGGCGATGCCATCAATGCCTGCCTGGGCATCGACCCTGACCAGCATGAAACCCTGCTCTCACTGGCCCTTGGGTACCCTGACAATGAATTCCCCGTGAACCGTTTCCGCTCCAGCCGCGAGGACATAGACCCCTTCATCACCTGGGCGGGTTTTTAGAGCATTTTTTAAAATAGTATAGCCATAGCGCACAGGTGAGCTTTTGATGAGAGCAGCCCGTGCGGTTCGAGCGATGTACTTTCCATCATGACTGGCTTCTCTTGCGAGAATATAGCACGGGCAAACGAATCAAACGCTCATCATAAGGGCGCATGTGTTACGACATAAAGAAAAATGCTTTAATCCATAAAAAAAGGCTGCTGATCGCTCAGCAGCCTTTGTGCTTTTTTATACGCAGCCTCAGTCGTCGTCGCCGCCATCTGCAAGGAAGCGCTCATACTCTTCGAAATCCATCAGGTTCTTCAGCTCGTCCAGATGGCTTATATCCAGCTCCACCAGCCAGCCGTCGCCATAGGGGTCGTGGTTGATAATGGTGGGGTCCTCATCAAGGTCCTCATTCACCTCAACGACTTTGCCGCTGAGAGGCGCATACACCTCGGAGAGCATTTTTTCGGCTTCAATAACCACGAAAGAATCAAACTGTTCATGCTCGCCGTCAACTTCAGGCAGCTCCACGAACAGCACCTTGCCGAAACGATTCTGCGCATGCTCGGTAACGCCGACGCGGGCAATATGATTCTTGTACATCTTCACCCACTCATGCGTCTTGGTATACTTCAGTTCCTCCTGGTACATAGCGCGCCCTATCTCGTAAATGTTAATTAGATTGTCTGACCGGCTTCCAGTGCAAATCCCTATTTTGTACGCTAGAATAAATAAGTCTCAGTTCTTGTCAAGTGAAATATAGTGCTGTAAAAAAATATTTTCAACTCTCTGTTTCCTGCCTTTCTGTTGACTTCATGCAACCTCTGGATTACTACTAGCATATATTTTCCCGAGGTGCAAAAAACATGGAAATAATGATTATCGGCTCCGGAACCTGCGTGCCGTCACAGCACAGGGCATCACCCTGCGTGATGGTTAAAACGGCAGGATCGACCATATTGTGCGATACCGGGCCGGGCACGCTGCGGCAGCTTCTGCAGGCAGGCACTCTGATCAGCGCTATCGACATGATCATCTATTCACATTTTCATATAGACCATACGGCAGATTTCTGCCCCTTTCTCTTCGCGTCAAAATACGGCCCGGAGCTTGTGCGCAGCCGTGACCTGACCATCATGGGGCCGCCGGGACTCAAGCAGTGGTATGAGGATCTCAAACGGGTTCACGGGCAATGGATCGAGCCGGAACTTTATAAAATAAACTGGATTGAAACAGCATGGTGAAAAACATCTTTTCAACTGGCTTTTCCGTTCAAAGCGCACAGGTGAAGCACAGCGAGTCGTGCATTGCCGTACGCATTGAAGATGAGAGCGGCAAAGCCCTGGTCTATTCAGGCGACACGGACTATTGTGAAGGAATTATAGATATTTCAAGAAATGCTGATAAGGTTTTGCTTGAATGCTCATGCCCTGAAGGCTGCAAGGTTGAAGGACATCTGACCCCCTCGCTTGCAGGCCGCATCGCCCGTGAGTCGGGGTGCAAAAGCCTGGTGCTCACCCACTTGTATCCGGACTGCGACCGCCATGACATCCTGGCTCCGCTGCGGCAGGAATTTGACGGCCCCTGCGAAATTGCCCATGACTTACAGACATTCAGCCTCTGACAGCCATGAAAACTGATTCCACACCGGTATTTCTCATTACGGGCGCCAGCGGTTTTGTCGGCAGCAGGATATGCCGTCATCTTGCCCCGCGCTTCACGGTTGTCGGGGCATACCGCTCACACCCTTTTTGCCTGCCCGGTTGCAGCAGCATTGCCCTTGATATAACCGACCGCAGACAGGTTCATGAGGCAATTCAGGCAGTGCGGCCCACGCATATCATTCACGGGGCGGCAGTATCGGCGCCGGATATCTGTGAAAACAACCCGCAGGAGGCATGGGACATCAACTGCACGGGCACGCAGAACATACTCGATGCAGCCAGTGCCATCGGCAGCCGCTTTGTTTTTATTTCAACCGACCTTGTATTTGACGGCAGGCTCGGAAACTATGCCGAAGCAGATCCCGTCAACCCCATCAACCAGTATGCCCGCACAAAGGTGGAAGCTGAAAAACTTTGCCTGAATCAGAAGGAAAATTCATTAATTGTTCGCATAACCCTCCAGTATGGTTTAAGCAAGGGTTTTGCAGCATCATTTTGCGACCTGCTCATAAGCAAGCTGAAGCAAGGTCAGGAAGTTTCTCTTTTTACAGACCAGATCCGCACGCCGACCTATGTGATTGATACGGCCTGCGGCCTTGAGCATGCAGCCCTGCACGGCAGTCCCGGCGAAATATATCATCTGGCAGGCCCCGAGACTATAAGCAGATACGGCTTTGCCGCAAAACTGGCTTCTATTTTCAATCTGCCAGACAGCCTGCTCAAGCCCTGCAGAATGGATGAAACGGCTACAATCGCGCGGCGGCCCCGTGATGCCTCCCTGCTTATCACCAAATTCACCGAAAGCTTTCATTTTACCCCGAGAAACGTAACCGATGGCCTTAAGGCAATGAATCATGAAAAAACTACAACCTTTTAAAATTTATTTATTTATATACGTTATATTTTTTTCAGCCTGCGCAGAGGTCAAGACAGGAGAACCGTTACCGCAGGCCATTATGCCCCCAACAGTTTACCAGGGCTCGGCTGCCTTTTTAATTCTCAACGACCAAGCAGCAGCCGAAGCCGCAGCTTACAAAGACAATACTACTATCAGTTTCTACCGCGATAATGCCACAGCTCCGCTGCGCGCCCTGCTCGGCATCGACCTTGATGAGCCGCCGGGCAGCAGGGAGTTGCGCGTTTCTATTGTTGCCAAAGACGGTAAGTCCAGGCAGCAGCGCATCGCCTATACGGTTCTCAAAAGAAATTTTCCCACGCAGCACCTCACGCTTCCCGGGGCAAGGGGCGTTCCCGGACAACAAAAGGATGAACGCTTTGAGCGCGAAAAAGAAATTGTGGACAAAATATTTGCCCGGACAGGTCAAGGAAAAGCTCTGGCAGCGGTTTCTTTATCAGGCCCATTGCCGGCGAAATCACCACGGATTTCGGCGCACGGCGCTTCATAAACGGAGCGCCGAAAAACCACCACACAGGAATTGATATCAAAGCCCCGGCCGGTACCCCGATTGCTGCCTCGTCCGACGGTCGCGTCTCATACACAGGCCGGTTTTCCTTATCGGGCAACAGCGTATTTATCGATCACGGCACCGGCATCTGCACCATGTATTTTCACCTTGCCTCGTTTGCAGTGCAATCCGGTCAAAAGGTAAAAAGGGGCGACATCATCGGCACTGTCGGCTCCACAGGCCGCTCAACCGGGCCGCATTTGCACTGGGGCGTGCGGGTCAACAACAAGCGCGTCG
>CAWDSQ010000029.1:0-35443 GCA_963804955.1 uncultured delta proteobacterium
TAAAAGCAGTGCCTATTTTTCCGGCAAGCTCGCGCGCCTTTACAATAGATCCTTTCATACCGGCTTCAGCATCGGTTAATATAACATGCGCTCCCAGAGCCTGCAGCAGCATGCGGCGCTCGCTCGTCATCTCCTCGGGCATTGTCAGTATGAGGCGGTAGCCCTTAATGGCCGCCACCCAGGCAAGGGCAATGCCCGTATTGCCGCTGGTTGGCTCGATTATGGTCATGCCGGGCTTAAGCTCACCGCTTGCCTCGGCAGCCTCTATCATGGCAAGGCCTATGCGGTCTTTAACGCTGCCGCCCGGATTGCAGGCCTCAAGTTTTGCCGCAAGCCGTGCATCTGACAATCGCCGCAGCCATACAAGAGGCGTGCGGCCCACAAGATGGTCAGAGAATCGGCAATCTTCATATTTCAGCCTGCGCTTACAAGTTTAATCTACAAATCTATGGTTGTTATAGATTAATATGCTCTGACAGTCAAGAATTTTTATTCATTGTTTTTTTATAGCAGCACACCCCACCTGCCAGGCGGGGCTTTCACAACAGAATTACGGTCAACAATCAGCCGCAGAGCGGGTGGCTTGCTTGCGCCCTGAAAAGGCCTGATCAAAAAACACGAAGTGCTGCCGGTGCCTTCTTCGGGGAAGCACTGCCAGAGATGATAATTTTTCTAAAAAAATTACCATGCGGTACAATATAATGGACATTCCACCGCGCAGCATCACTATATATGCTCGCTGTGCTGCAATCCACAAATAATGTATAAAACCTGTTGAAAACTAGGGCTGGAACATTACAGGGATGGCTTAAAAACAGAGGGTTTGTTCTCTTTGCTCAAATTGTGAGCACTAAAAAAATAAAGCTTTTTCAATTAGTTGCATATTTTGACAAAAAAATATTCACGCACATGTACCTTCATACAAAAATGCAAGTTTTTTTCAACAGGTACACCAGAAAGCATCGATACTATCTCAGACAATGCTGTTGTCATCCCATCTGCGCAGCAATTTATCTGTTCAGGTTTTTATTCTGAGCTGAGCTGGTTTCTCACAGCAGAAAACGGGTTTTGCCAGCACCGCAATGATGGAGTCGCAGGCAGCCCGCACAGCCGTTGTACAGGATTGACTGGAAATATACCGGTTCAGCAGTGGACTCATGCGGTAATAGAAATTTATGAGCATCCTGCCTGCCTCTGATGAGGCCAGCACCTCATCGCGGAACCTGCGCAGCAGCCGGGTTTGAGAGGCATGCTCACCATAGAGTTTCTCGACAGGGCAGCGGTCGCCGGGAACAGTTGTTGTGGTTGAACTGTTGTCGGAAACAATGCCGCGCACAGCCCGCAGATGGCTGGCTGCACCCTGATCAGACTTGCCATACACCTCAGCCCGGCCCCGCAGAAAGCATATATGATAGGCTTTGCGCGGCTCTGAGGGACAGGTGGTTGAAGACCAATAGTGCAAAGAGGTATTGATAAAGAAGCTCTCGTCGATGGATGGTGATAATTGCGAATAATCGACAAGAGAAACAAGCTCATTGACATCCGGCAGGCGCCAGTCGCTGTAGCCGCCCAATTGCAGATCACTGCAGTAGGCAAGGCCGTCTTTCCATGATATGCCCTGCACGCTGTCCTGCTGCCACATGAGCCCGGTTGCGAGATCGCTCACCGTGCCGTCGCCGTTATCACGGAACTGCTGCGGCGGCGATGATCCGCGCACTGCCATGGCTGCATAGGAGGCCGCCTTTACCGGATAATTCATCATCCCGATTTTGAGCGTCACGGTGGCGCAGCGGCTGCTGCCGCTCGGGTCGGTCGTGCCGGTCCAGTATTCTTCCGCTGCGGCTGGAAAATACAGCGAACTGATACAGGGCGGGCCGCCGGCCCCCCGGTCAAGCAGCCAGACAAGTTCTTTGGCCGTGGGCAGCCGCCAGTCGGCATAGCCGCCGAAAGACCGGCTGTTCAAAGCCTCAATAAAATCGCCCGTGTCCGTTGCGTCGCCCGGCATGCCTGCATCACCGCCATTGCGCGATGCATTGTCGTTAAACCAGGTATACCTGTTGTCGGCATCATGGGGGTTGGCATAGTCGGCTGTGCCGTTTTTGCTGTCCTTGACCTCCCAGACAAGACCGGTTACCGTGTCGCGCACCATGCTCCAGGAGGAAGCAGTGTCAGGCAGCTCACGCGCCCTGGCTGTCAAGCCTGGTATAGGAGCGCTGCGCGGTGTGGCGCTGGGCATCCTGCCCGTAAAACGGCTCGCCCGGCTCCGGGCAGGCAATCGCACCCGTCATGCCGTAGCACATCGTCTGGCCGGTATCCGGCACCTGCCCTGCACCGGCAGCAGAGGCCCCTGCTGCAAAAAAAACCATCGCAAAAAACAAAAGCTGTTTCATACTTCTCCCCCGTCACAACGCTGATTATATGCCTGCGATGCTGCCGGCCCCGGTTGCGCAACCATTGTGCATATGGTAGCTTATGCATTATATAGTATCAAAATAATTTTATTGAAAGGGCCGGCATGAAAATATCTGATTTGATCGTAAAGGTTCGGCACGTTGGCGTCATTGTTGATGATGTGAAAGCTGCAACCGGGCTGTATCAGAAGCTGTATGACATCGATGACCAGGACGTGCGGGTCGTGCCGCCCTGGGATGTGGCGGATGCCGAAACCCGCTTTACCTTCGTGCCGGTCGGCGGCATGGAGTTCGAGCTCATTCAGCCCATTTCGGACAATTTCAAAAATTTCATCGGCAACCCGCCCGCCGGCATCAACCATATAGCCTTCATCGTCACCGACCTTAATAAAGCCGTTGAGCTGATGGCGCAGAAAGGCGTGCGCCTGGGGCATGTCACCAAAGACGGCATACTGGACATGAAGCGCAGCCGCGTCGCCTATTTCAACCCGCAGGACACCGGCGGCGTGCTGCTTGAGTTTGTTGAGCCGGTAGAAGATTAAGCGCAGTTTATGTCCCGCGGCATCCATGCCGCCTCAGGTAAAAAAACGGCCGCCCTGCACATGCGCAACGATGCGGGACCCGTTGCGTCTGATGGGTACACGGGATGGCCGCACTGTTTTATTGATTTGGCACACCGCATCAATGATGCCCGGTCCTTGACGCGGACTCTGCCGGGCGGCAGCTCATCGTATGGCTTTCATGACCGGCAGTTGCTGCTCGCAGAGCCGCACCTGCTGAAACATGACCACGGGCCGGCTGCTCTCTCTCATGGGCCCGGCACAATCATCATGCTCATGGCTTCTCTGTGGGGGCGGGTGTCCTTATAAAACAATACAAGAAAAACAGCTCAGCCTGACCGGATTGTTCCGCGCAAGCCCGGCCTGGCAGCGGGGATATCACTGCTTTCAGCGTTCGGCGCAGCTCATTATTACAGCTTGTAATAGCATGCGTCATTTTGTAAAATGACGCACAACCACAGTGCAGTTCTCATTACATTCATTCCGGGGGGTCGGGTTATGAAAAAGAGTCTGCTGCCATTTTTACTTGTACTGCTTTCCTTAAACAGCGATTGCTGTGACGCGTATCAGAATGTCTGCACAGCTACCGGTTGTGCGGACATAGATTTTTCACGGGACAGCGGCGCCCTGCAATTCAGCTGCACTGCTACAAAGGGCCTCTTTCTTTTTTCCACCCGCAATGTGAAGATTGTTCAGGGCTCCAACACCCTGAGGCTGCATCCGTTTTTTGCCGGCGGGCATCTGAATGCGCCCCTAGTAGAGTGCGATGAAGACTCCCTTTGTTTGCACATACTAAAAAAAGATGCTGCCATCAGCGGCACAATACGCTGCCTGCCCAAGTGGTTTGAAGTTGATCAGCCGTTTACCGTCTCCTATAAAAGGGCTGAGTTCCCGTTCGACGCTCTCCCTGCACCCCCGGCAGATACGCCCTTTACCGTCACTGCTCATGTCATGGCTAAAGACATTGAAAATGCTTCTTGCGCGACACCGGTTGCCGTAGACAGTTTCAGCACGGCAGATGCCGTCTTTCACAGCTGGCTGAGCTTTAAAAACGCCAAAATCAATGATGTGCTGGAATGGAAATTCTATGGGCCGAACTCGGCCAGATATCACTGTCACCACCGTGTCCTTGAGTATGAGGAGGGGTGCCTCTATTGGGGCGTTCGCATACAAGGCAACCGCGTGCAATATATGCCCGGCAGCTGGTCTGTAGATGTGTATCACAATGGCATTTTTCAATTCACCGATACCTTTACTCTAACGAAAGAATAGGCAATGGGTATGACACGTACGCTGCATGTGGCGCTTATGCTTGCTCTGGCGGCATGTACTGCAGGCCTGCAGAGCTGCATCTGGCTGTATGACCGCAACGAGATAATCGACGGCATCGAATTTGTGGAGTGCCCGGCGGGCGAGTTTCAGATGGGCAGCACCGGCATTGCCGCGGCAATCCCCGCCCACACGGTGACATTCGCCCAAAAATTCTGGATATCAAAATATGAAGTGACGCAGCTGCAGTGGCTGGCCGTCATGAAAAAAATCCGATGAGACAGCGCATAGACTATACCGCGCAGTATCCTGTGGGCGGCGTTACCTGGGACGATACGCAGGAATTTATCGCCGCCCTTAACGCGGCCAGGCCCGGTAAAAACTTCCGCCTGCCATCAGAGGCCGAGTGGGAATATGCATGCCGTGCCGGTACGGGCACACACTACTTCTGGGGCGACGACCCGGACAAGCTGCGCATGACAGGCTATGCCTGGGTGCCGGCCAATAGCGGCGATAGCACGCATCCCGTCGGGCAGCTCGAGCCCAATGCCTGGGGCATCTACGACATGTGCGGCAATGTGTGGGAATGGGTTCAGGATTACTGGCACGATTCCTATGAAGGCGCACCCGGCGACGGCAGCGCATGGGAGACCCCTGCCACGAACAGGCGCTGCGCCCGGGGAGGAAGCTACTATAATGATACGGGCTGCCCCTCGGCCTTCCGCGCCGGGAGCGGTATTTCCCCAGACAGCCGCTACGCCGATTACGGGTTCCGCATCGTTCGTGAAGAGCCATAAACGTATCCGGCTTCACACGGCCACAAAAAAAACAGCTTGAAAAGCAGACAGGTAAGTACGCCCGATATCTTGAAATTGAGGCCACCGGCGCGTGATTGTACCGGTGCAGGCACTGCTGCAGTGAGCTATTGATTTGCTGATAAACGCCCGCTAGTCAGCCCCATCCTCCGGAGCGCGCTTGCGCATAAAGCAGCAGAAAGCCCGCGGGGCGGGCAGGTCCGGGGAAAAGCCCAGCTCCTCGCGGTCTTCAGGGCTCAAGTGATCAAGGTCTGTAGCGGTAAGGGAAAGTATTTCAAAATACGGCTCAACAGCCGCGGTAATCTCACGGGCAGACAGCCGGGAAGGGCAGACGGCCGGACCATCAAGGCTGCTGCTGATATTGAGCCAAAAGCCGCCATCGGTCAGGCACCGGGCAATTCTGCCGGCCAGCAGGCCCCTGTGCTCCGGATTTTTAAACCCGTGCAGGCAGCCAAGGTCGAAAACAAAACCGAAATCCGTCCCCGGCAGCGGGTCATCAAGAAAGTCAGACAGCATAAACGTGCAGGCATCAGCGCCTGCTTTTTTTCTTGCCTGATCCAGAGCGGTTTCCGACAGGTCGATTGCCGTAACGGCAAAGCCCTGCCGTGCAAGCCAGATTGCATTGGTTCCGGTGCCGCAGCCCAGTTCAAGAGCACGGCATGGCCTGACAGGGGTAGTTTGAACGATCTCCGCCAGATGGCTGTCGGGCCTTTTAACATCCCAGGGTGTAAACTTGACCTGATACAGCTGTTCCCAGTCGATACCGTCTTTGCCCATGGCAGCTCCCTTTATTTAGTGGTGTGGTTGCGAACAGGCATACAGCTGAGAGAAATTCCCTCAGACTGCTCATGGTGGAATCAGGGGATGCGCCTATGAAAACAATGCCATTGACAGAAACCCTTTTCCGACCGCTGAGACTATAAGATGCGGGTGTTTGAGTGTCAAGAATGAAATAGAGCCCCGCCTGCAAAGCGCTTCATGCCTGATGGCATGCGCCATGCGCCCTCTTCGAAGCGCCTGACCGCAGCGTCCATATTAGCCTTGACACATAATCGCCCCCGTCCTATATTCGTCCTGTCACGGGGCGGGTTTTTATCAGCCCGGGTTCAGACTTTTTCTCAACCTTGAACAGTCTGTTCGCCAGATACACCAGCGGGGCATCGTGCATCCTGGCATTGGCTCTATGAGCAGCAGTGTGGTGAATGATGCGGGCGACCCGCTGCTGCCGGATTTTCAGACAAAGCTGTTTCTTAACCGGATACCGCGCTTCATGCATCAGCTCCTTGAAAACAGCGGCATCTCCGGCCTCTACACGTGCTGGGAACGGGCCGGCGAAAAGACAATTTCCCCTGAGCCCCTTGCATTTTTCAACACAATGGAATAAAAACGCTCGCTGCGGGTGCTCATGGCTGAGCGCCGGGCACGCAGCGCATCGAGGCGCTGACAGCCCTGAGCGCGCAATTCCGAACGACATGAACTCCTTACCTGACTGACCCATGACACCACGATCATCTATTCGCTACAGGCTTGAATATGCAGGGTTGATCCTGTTTGATTCAATGATGCGGGCGCTGCCCGCCAGAGTTGCCATAAGCCTTGGCAGAAATGCCGGGGCGCTTGCGGAAAAATTTTTCAGGGCGCGCGTTCGCCTCGCCCATGAAAACCTGCAGATCGTTTTCGGCGACAGTCTTTCTCGCGCGCAGCGGCAAGATCTTATCAAAAAGCTCTTTCGCATGCTCGGCGAAGGTTTTGTCGAGTCGGTTATCAGCTCACCGGCTGATCTGCTCAAAAATGTTTCCGTTGAAGGCCTGGAACATCTTAAAAAAGCCCTTGCAAAAAAAAGGGGGGTAATAATTCTCGGGCCGCATATGGGTATGTGGGAGCATGCCTCATCGGCCTTCGCTCAGCATGTCGAGAATGCTGCTTCACTGTACAAGCCTCTGAAAAACCCGTATGTCGATGCCTATATTGTCCGCACCCGCGGCCAGGGCAGAATAGAGCTCATCTCAAGCAAAAACGGCCTACGCCAGCTGTATCAGCGCCTGAAAAAGGGCGGCATGGTAACCCTGCTCTTTGACCAGAACGCTGGCCGCAACGGGCTCCCTGTGCCGTTTTTCGGAAAAACAGCTTCGACCTACTCCACCCCTGCCGCTTTTGCCCTGAAAACAGGCTGTGCCGTTGTGCCGGCCTATACGATCAAAGAGCCCGGGTTCAGGCATAACCGCACGATTCTCTGTGAGCCGTTTCCCCTGATCAGGACAGGCGATACTGAACAGGATATCATTGCCAATACCCGCCAGTATAATGCCTTTATCGAGGACATGGTGCGCCGCTATCCCGAGCAGTGGTTCGGCTGGCTGCACCGCCGATGGAAGCTGCCCCGGACTTTTGCCGGCAACGAAAAAGCCGGCGAATAATCGTAAAAAAGATACCGCCCTTGCCCGGGCTTCATCTCACACATTAGCCTTTCGGGTCAGACAGGCGCGCCTGCCACCTGACAGCATGCACAACCGCTCATTCCTGCTTTGGTTTTCAGCAGCTGCAGCAGCTCAGAAACACGCTGAGGCGCTGGCACCGTGCAGCAGCATTTTTCAATGCATGCGCCCTCTCCGAAGTGTCAGCGCCAGCCTGCTTAATGAAACTCATTCGACAGCGCCGCCGCAATACAAGCGGCCGATATGCTCAGTAATTGCAAGGGAGTATGCTATAATCCCCGATAAAGGAACATGAGGTGCGGCTGAATATGGCCGGGCGGCCGGAAGCCGCACCGCGCACCCGCTTTCTCATTGCCGTCCAGCAGGGTGTTGAAAAAACCAATAGGGGAAGGCTGTTCAAAAATGCCCGGACGCAAGGCGTGCGATATCATGCGCAATGAGCCGTACTTTTTCTACGCCGCAGTGAAGCATGGTGAGCGAAATCCCGCTCCAGCGGGACAGATGGGCGTTTTTCAACAGCCTGCTAAAGCTAGTATGAGCAGAACCCTCACAGCACTGTATGCCTGTATCGCCATCATGCTCCTTGCAGGGGCCGGCTGCAGGGATGGCCGCAAGCTGCAGTTTCCCGCAGACCACGGCCCGCATTTTGACAGCAGCCATGAGTGGTGGTACTTCACCGGCCTGGCCTCCGACGGCAGCGGCAGGGCCCTGGGTTTTGAATGCACGATTTTCAAGAACCGGGGTTTAAGTAAAAAGGAGTTCGTCTACCTTGGCCATGTGGCAGTCAGCGACCCGGAGACGCAGGACTATGCGTACAAAGAAACCCTGACGCGGCCGCCGGTTGACGGCATAGCCGAAGGCATCCCCGCAATCGGCATCACGAATTTTTCCTTCGATTTTTCCGACAACCGGACCATGTTCATACACGCAAGCTCAGACAATGCAAGCCTTGATCTTGAGCTCGCGCCCCGCAGCGCCGTGCTGCTGCACGGCCGCGACGGCGCCATTGCCATGGGCGACGGGCTGACCTCCTTTTATTATTCATTCACCGATCTGAGCACCACGGGCAGTATTACATTCAGGGGGCGAGAGTATCATATCATTGCAGGCCGCACCTGGATGGACCATCAGTGGGGCAATTTCACCGTCTTCGGGATCAGCTGGGACTGGTTTTCGCTACGCCTCGACGACGGCGGCGCGCTCATGCTGTTTCACTTCCGCAACATCTTTGGCCGCACGGCCAGATCCAACTGGACCTACCGCTCCGCCTCCGGCGAAGTTACCTATGGCACGGTCTTCCACATGCAGGCGCACCGCACCTACGAGGATGCTGCCGGCGCCTGCAGCTTCCCGCTTGACTGGACGCTTTCCATCCCTGACCTGAATGCGGAATTTACCATCCTGCCCCTTTTTGACAGTCAGGTATTCTACAGCACCATGACGCCCGATTACTGGGAAGGCCTCTGTTCGGCTGCCGGCTCCATCAACGGCGCCCCTGCTGCAGGCTCTGCCTATGTTGAGCTTTCAGGCTACTGCGGGCTGCCAGGCGCCGCGCACTAAGACCGGCCGGGAGAGCTTGCGCCAGCCGGCTTGCAGGATACGAAAGAAGGCCTCGAGAATCATGGGTTGATCAGTACAGGGCGCTGCTGTCCCCTTTTTATTCATTGCCGTTCACCTGTAAGGCCGCACGCAGCTGCGCAGCTTCAGAAGCCGCCTTCCGGCTTCAGCCAGGGTGTCTTCTTTTTTTGCAAAATGGAATCTGATGTACGTGTGTACCGGTTCCCTGAAAAAACTTGATCCGGGCACCGCAGCAACACCGATTTCACTGGCCAGCCACTCGCAAAATGCGGCGTCATTTTCAACGCCGAACTCCGACACGTCAACCATAACATAATACGCGCCGGCCGGGGCAATGTAGGAAAGGGCTGCCTGGTCAAGCGCATCGAGAAACAGTAAGCGTTTTGAGGTATAGGCTGCGGTCAGGCCGCTGTAATAGGAATCGGGAAAGTTAAGCGCCGTAACCGCTGCTTCCTGCAAAGGGGCGGCAGCGCCAACGGTTAAAAAATCGTGGACTTTCCGCGTTGCGTCGATGATGTTCGGCGCTGCGATGATAGAGCCCAGGCGCCAGCCGGTAATGGAATATGTTTTAGAAAGCGAGCTGCACGAGATGGTCCGCTCAAACATGCCGGGCAGCGCTGCGAAATAGGTATGTACGTGCGGGGCATAGACAATATGCTCATAGACCTCGTCGGTAATCACAAAGGCATCAAACTCTTCGGCAAGACGGGCAATGCACAGCAGCTCCTCGCGGGTAAAAACCTTGCCGGTCGGGTTGCCGGGGTTGCAGAGAATAAGGGCTTTAGGCCGCTTTTCAAAGGCGCGGCGAAGCTCAGCCGGGTCAAAGGTGAAATCGGGCGGCCGCAGCGGCACGTGCAGAGGCTGCGCGCCGGTAAGAATCGCGTCTGCCGCATAGTTTTCGTAAAACGGTGAAAATATAATGACCTGATCACCCGGATTGGTCACTGCCATCATGCTGGCCATCATTGCTTCAGTGCTGCCGCAGGTAACCGTGATATTTGTCTCGGGATCAATCGGGATGCTCATGAACCGCTGCTGTTTTTTCGCAAGGGCCTGCCGGAAAGCGGGAGCGCCCCAGGTAACGGCATACTGATGGGGCCCCGATACTGCGACCCGCTGCAAAGCCTCGATAAGCTCGGCAGGCGGATCAAAATCGGGAAATCCCTGTGAAAGGTTTACGGCCCCTGTCCGGTTGGCAACGCGGGTCATGTGCCGGATAACTGATTCAGTAAATGCTGCTGTACGATTGCTGATTTCCGGCATGAGTACATTCGCCCTATCGGTAAAAGTTGTGTTTTTTATTGCAGCCTGGCTTGCCTCAAACTACATGGCGGACTCAAAAAAGTTAAAAAAACACTTATATAATCGTCATACCGGCGGAAGCCGGCATCCAGAAAAATCAAATAGGTTCTAAACACTGGACACCGGTTTTCACCGGTGTGACGCCTTTTTGCGATTTCATCATAGAGCGCCCATGCAGGGAAGGTGCAGTTCCGGTTAAGCATAGTCTGTCGGGTCCCCGCAACGGTGAGTTTGTATGCACGAGCAGGTCATGACATTTCAATTTTGTATCTACCCCACCCAGCCTCCCCTGTTTTCCAGGGGAGGAGTGATTGTGATGGCAAACTTATGCCGGATGCCATTGTTTCTTTGCCCCTCCTGGTCAGGAGGGGTGCGGGGAGGTTGTTGTACTCATAATTTCAAGTGTCACAATCTACTGGTAATGTGCAGGAACCCGCGAAGGGCAGAATATAAAATGAGGCCGGTGGCGTGTCAAGGGTAATATCGAAAGGAATGAGGGGCAGCCGCACTGTATATATCACACAGTGCCTGCGAAAATTCAAGGCAGCCAGCCCGGGAAGCATCATCAGAAAAAACAACCCGGTGATTGTCGCCCCGCGGGGGTATTTGGCAGGGGTGATTTCAATGAGTGATTCCGGCGACATGCAGCAGGCTCCTCCCCTTCCAGCGGTACTGCCACAGTACGGTGTTTTACTTCTCCCGCTCTCAATTCCTGGATAAAAAATCGCAAAATATGCTATATTTTAGTACACGTACAGACCATATGCTTCATGCGAAACGATCAATACAAAAAGGACCTGCAATGTCTCGATCAGGCATAACAATTCTGTGGTGTGCTGTGCTGGCGGCCCTTTTCTGTTTTGCTGCCGGGTGTAAAAAAATGCATCAGCGCACAACACCCGATCTGGTCAGCTTTACCGCCTGCAGCGATCTTGAGCTCAGGCTCAAAGACAATCTCCGGCAGGAGATGCGCGCCAGCCTCCTTTCCTATACTGATGCCATGCTCTACGCCCCTGAAACCGGCGGCATGCCGCCGGGCGGGCCGCGAAGCGACAGCGCCTTTGATAACGGCAATGGCCCTGCGGAAGGAGTTGACTACTCTGGCACCAACAATCAGGAGCCGGGTGTCGATGAAGCCGATTTCACCAAAACCGACGGGCACTCTCTCTTTGTGCTGGACAATAATACTTTCATGATGCTTGCCATTCCGGCATTCGGCAGTATCGACGGGGGGACTGCAACGCGGATTGAGGGCTCTGCCCTTGAGATGCTTATTCACAAACAATCCCCCGGCGGCAGAGCTGACCGGGCGATTGTTTTTTCATCGCTGTATCCGTACGCCCTTCCTGCAGCGCATCCCCTGCACCCCTTTATCGAAACGGCGCCGGGGCCCGCGGCAAACGACAGCAGCAGGCTGTATCGCACATCCGTCCTGACAAAAATCACCGTTCTGGACCTGCAGGGGGCCGATGCTCCGCAGGTGAGCAGGGAGTTTTATGTGGAGGGCGCATACCAGACGGCACGCCTGATTGAAAGCTTCGTGCACATGGCCTCCTATGCCTGGATGGATGTGCCGGGACTTGTCTACTGGCCCGACCTGCCGGACATGTATTATTCCATCACCAGCCCAGCCCTGCGCAGGCTTATCTGGAACCAGGCCGCTGCGAGGGCCATTGCTGAAAATGAAGCGCTCATAAACAGGCTGACGCTTCAAGACCTCGTACCGCGCCGGTATGAGCTTGCGGGCTCAACGCTGATCGAGCATGACAGTGCGGCAGAGTCCTGCGGCAATTTCAGCATCGCAGAAGACGGGGTCAGCCGAGGCTATACCTCCATCCTGAGCCTTGACCTGCTGGCCGAGACCATGCAGCCTGATGATCGGCATATTGTCAGCAACTGGTCAACGGTCTATGCCAGTGACGACACCCTGCTGCTTGCCGAGCCGTCCAATGCGTCATGGTGGTACACGGCCGACAGTGCGTTTGAAGAAGCAACCAACATTCATAAATATATTCTTGATAACGGAACCTCTCTCTATGCGGGCAGCGGAAGAGTTGACGGCACTGTCGGCAGCCAGTTCTGCCTTTCCGAGTATGAAGGGGCTGTGCGCGTTGCCGCCACCACGAATGCATGGGGCCGCTGGTGGAGCCAGACTCCGGCTGAGCCTGAAAATCATGTCTACGTGCTCACCCCTGCAGACAATGGCAGCCTCAGCATCACCGGCCACCTTGGCGGTATTGCTCCGGGCGAGAGCATCTGGGCGGCGCGGTTTATCGGCGCGAAAGGATATCTGGTCACCTTCCGCAATACGGACCCCCTGTGGACCATTGACCTCAGCAACCCGTCTGAGCCCGCGGTCATCGGCGAAATCCAGGTGCCCGGCGTCTCAACCTATATTCACCCGATTTCTGATGACCGCCTGCTCACTATCGGTTATGGCGGTGACGAAAACGGCCTTGACGGATCCATTATGGTGTCACTTTTTGATGTCTCGGATTTCAGCAACCCCCTCATGGTCGATAACCTGACGCTCTTTGTTAATCAGAGCGATAATGGCAGCTCCACCTGGGGGTACAGCGAGGCTGCCTACGAACACAAGGCCTTCCAGTACTGGGAGCCGGAACAGCTGCTTGCCGTGCCCCTGAGCGCTTCCACCTCCTCATGGGACGTCTCGGGCAACTGGAGCTACAGCTACATAAGCAAACTTGTGCTCATCAAGGTCGATCCTGCCGCGGGCTTTACCATCCATGGAACTGTTGACCATTCAAATTATTACAACAGTGACACGGACTGCTACTGGAGCAGCCAGGATATCCGCCGCAGCATATTCATGGGAGAGTATATATACGCGCTCAGCGACCGGGCGGTCACCGTCAATCTGACCGACAACATGACCGAAACTGACGCGATTGAACTGCCCGGCACCTGCTATGAAGGCATTGTATACCGTGACATTGAATAGCCTGCCCCCGGGGGGATTTAATGAGATCGGCAAACCCCTCGGCCAAAGCTTTTCACAGGCTACAAGGGGGCAGCCTAAAGAGCCCCTTCTCTTTAGGCCACTGCTTTATTTCTGCCCGGCCTTATCGTCTTTAACCTGATGTTCCGCCGCCTGGCGGTTTTGAGGCATCAGTCAGGTCTTAAAGCCGAATTTAGGCAGCACATAAGCCTGAAGGATAAACCAGCCTGCTAAAAAGGCAATCAGTATAAGGATTTCTTTCATACCGCCTCCGCGTTCGTGTGTTTATATCATTTTTTAAAAATACTGTTCGCTACGCTATGACCTGCTGTCCCGCATCAACGGATTAATTCCACGGCCTGCGGCAGAGCCGCTCAGGGATTGTTGCGGTCATCCGGATTGTCAGTTTCCTCGTCCTCGCTGTCCTGCATATTGCCCGTAGCGCCTTGTGTACTGCCTCTCCCCGTGGCGCCCCTTGGCGCCGTTTTCCCGGTGACGCTTCCCGAACCCATACTCCCCGTAGCCTTCGCTGGGGCCTGTTTCCCCGTAACGCTTCCGGAACCCATGCTCCCCATGGCGCCTTGTGTGCTCCCGCTGCCCGTAGCGCCTACCGGGGGCTTCCCCACTGTGGCGTCTTGTTTCCCACCGGTCTGCGCAAAGCTCGGGCCGGCCAGACAGATAATAAATAAGCCCGCAACTGCCAGGTAATATCCGCTCTTCATATCGTACCTCCTTTGTATGATGGTCAATGAATCAATACACCATACCTTATAATATAGAGACCATCGGGAAAGATTGCAATCGATTACGCGCAGGCCGCGCATCGCCATGTGTACCAGGCGGTCTTTGTCGATGGGAATTCATGGCGCAACGAGTCCTGCCGGTTGTGGCATAAAAGATAAAATCCCCATTGTATCCTTTTTGAATTGCCTTGCAAACCGGGGCAGGTTCAGCAGATATTCACATATTTCAACAGTGCCTACTTGAAATCCTGCTGATTACTAGCTATGAGATACCTACTGGTAAGCTTAGTGTATCGGCCTGCAGCAGGGGCAGACAGTATAGAGCTGAGCTGCCGCGGTAATGATTCATCGCAGGCGGCAATCGGCATGCCTCCATGCCTGTGGGCATAACCACTCTGGATAAGGAGTACGCGCATGAATGGACTAATTCGAAACAAAAACAAGCGGGTCGCGGCGCTTGCTCTGACATGTGCCGCACTGTTTTTTGCAGGCGGGTGCGTCACAACTCCCGGCAGCAGCAGCACAGCAGCAATGAAAATAGCCGAAAGTGAGCGCTCCATTGATGCTGCGCGGCATGACTGTGTTCACAACGAAGCTGATGTGAAAAACGCCGAGCTTAAGCTGAAGCAGGCCAGGGAGGCTTTGGATGCGCAGGATTATCCTGGTGCAGCCTGGCGGGCTGATGAGGCTACGGCAGATGCGAATTATGCCCGCACAAAGGCTGCACAAGAGCAGGCCGAGCAGTCTGCAGAACAGCTTCAAAAGTCAAATGAGAGACTGAAAAAAAGTCTCAACGACGCCAAAAGTTATTGAGGGAGGAGCACCATGACCGTCAAAATGCATGCCCTGTCCGGATATGGGCTCATACTGGCACTTGCACTCATATTTTCAGGCTGCGCAGCATCCCGGCAGGAAATAATGGCGAGGGATCATCTGGCAAACGCCCGGGCAGCCTATAACCAGGCGAAAGCCGATCCCACGGTAGAAGCTAATGCCCCGATGTCGCTCATGGATGCCGGCAAAACTCTTGAAGCCGCTGAGCAGGCCCGTGATTTTAATGAAATGAACCACCTTGCCTACATGGCTGAAAGAGCAACTCAAATCGCTACTGCCATCGCACGCATACAAGCAGCCCGGCAGAAAAGCGACAAGCTTCGCCTCGAAAACGATCAGATGCTCCGGCAGCTAGACGCTCGCGCACGATCAGCAGTGGACCCTGAAGCGGACAGGCGTGAGGACCGTGCAAAGGCGGAAGAGGAGCGCAGGCAAGGCGCACCGCAGCATGACTGAGCCATGGCCCATGCGTTGCCATGTGCCGTGACACTACACGTGATGTACAACTGTTATTATTCAGCCGGTCTGTCGATTAAAACAGCGGCTGGTGATCCGGATTAACTGGTTACACCTGCTCTCCCTTATCTATTGAGCGTCGGTTGCACAGGCGTTGTTCCGGGGTTAACGGTAAAGAAGTCCTTGAGGAAAACATCCATATCCTCCGTTATTGAGTCTTTTAAGAATTGCTGCGCTCTGTCTAGCTGTACGGAGAAGATTGAACCCTTATCCCAGGTAATAAAAGTGCTGCACATTGCTTTCCTTGACAGACACGCCTCCTCTTCAACCTGAATTTTTGTGCTTCCGTACACAAAGCCATCATCGGTAACCTTTATGCTCATACGCAGATAGAGATACGGCATACCGGGAGTGCTTAAGCGTTCTTCCCTGGTTAGCACTTTTATCCCGGCCATCCGTAATTTCTGTTCAGCGATGTCCTGAATATCCCTGTTGGTAATATGTATTTTTTTTGCGTCTTCAGACAACGCCCCCACTACTACCGCTAATCCCGTTAGCCCTTGAAGAGATTTTACATTTATGCGAGGCTCTTCCGCCCGCGCATACTGAACGAAAGCAAAAAACAGAACGGCTGCCACTACTGAAAAAAATTCTGTTCTCATAGCACCTCCACCTTGTATTAATCGGGGACAGCCACTTGTTATTTTGCTGTTTTAGCTGGCCGGCCTGCTGACAACAACTTCCCGCCTCAGAGCGTCTATGGCCTCAGGGTCATCATTCTTCCGCAGGTATGTACCCCGGCCGACGATCGTATAGGCAGGACGATCATCATCGCTCACAAACACATCCAGCCTGCGATTGCCCCGCTGGACAATGCGATGCGGATATCCAGTCGCTGCTATTCCTGCTCTTCGTGGCATAATGATGTGACAATTACTTCCTTCCGGCCATACTGTCAATATAAAGCAGTGGCTGTCCACGATTAACGAGCAGAAAAAGGGTGCGGCTGTCCCTGATTTATCACTTGACAAAACAGCAGAGCGGGTATTAAAAACATACTGAGTAGTTAGTATTTTATTAAAAGTCTGGAAAGCCCCGGCATGCCGCAATTAAAAAACAAATCGGAAAAGCGCAAGGAAGAAATACTGGAAGCGGCCCTGAAGTGCTTCAATAAAAAGGGCTATTACAGAACCTCGATTGATGAAATAGCCCATAAAACCGGCCTGACCAAAGGCGCTGTCTATTATTATTTCAAATCGAAAAAGAAGCTTTTCATCGAGCTGTTTAATTTCAAAATGAATCCGTATTTTGAAAGGTTCGCCAGGCAGGGCGCAGGCGGAAAAAGTGCCGCTGACCAGATATGGCAGACGATCGTGCAGCAGGCTGACAGGGATTTCGAGAATAATCTGGAAATCCACAAACTGGCGCTCGAGTTTTTGTATGTCAGCTCCCGGGAAAAAGACGTGCGGCAGGAAGCCTCGCTCTTTTATAAAAAGAAAACTGTTTTTTTCACTACCGCCATAGCGGCAGGCATCAAGTCCGGTGCTTTCAAAAACCTGAATCCCGAAATGGTCGCCTGGAATCTTAATTTTCTTTCCATAGGCTTCTTTCTGCTGTATTTCGCCACGGACGGCCACTGTAGCCCGCTCAAGCAGCACGCGATCAATCTTAAAATATTTTTTGAAGGAATAAACCGCTCCTGAATGAAGGTTTGATTTTCATTTTTTACATACTGACCATTTAGTATTTTTTGTTGCCGTTTTTGTTTTTGACCGGGTACGGCCTGAGCGCAGGCCCATGCCATTACCCGAAACAAGGAGAACTACCGCTTATGGATGCCGAAAAAAACCGCTTGTCTGAAGATGCGGGCCGCGCTCTCGAAGCGCTTGTATCTTTCTATCCCGAGGTGAGCAGAAATTTTCACAGGCAGCGGATCCTTCAGGCTGCCGGGATGTTTGCCGGCGCGGCAGCCCCGCCTGAAATCGGCAGGCAGGCCGTTGTGCAGGCTTTCGAGTTTCTGTACCCCGCTTTTGAAACTTTTGCCCTTGCGGTCAAGGAACCGGCAAGGCTCTCTGCCGTGGTACAGGCGCAGAAAGAGCTCGATACGGCAAAGCCCCTGATTCAGATTTCCCGCTGGGCCGACAGCCCTGTTCTGGAGTTTCCGGACAAAGCACGGGACGTGTTCGCATTTCTGGCAGGCCCCCGGCCGGGGGGCAATACCGATGCGATTATGGATGCCGTGCTCGCAGGGGCCCGGGAGCATGGCAGCCGTACGGAAAAGCTCTGCTTTTCGAACATGAACCTTCAAACCTGCACGGGCTGCATGGCCTGCAAAAGCGGCAGGCTTACAACCTGCTGCAGCATCGGTGACGACATGGAGAGGCTGTACGAACGGTTTCAGGAATGCGATGCCTTTGTGCTGGGCTTTCCGGTTTATTCCGGCCGCGAGTGCTCGCATCTGACCCTGGTGCTTGACAGGCTGTTTGCCCTGTCTGACCCCTGGGGGCAAAAAAAATGGAAAAAAAGGCGGGGCTTGATTGTTGCCACCTGGGGCTGGCCCTCGCCGGATATCTACGCACCGGTTGTGCATAATATTGCTTTTATACTCCGGCATTTCGGCATCCACACCATTGAGATCGTTACCGGCTGCGGCTTCTGGGACGCTGCCTATGCCAGGGGAACAGCCTCGCTGGATATTGATAAACTTGAACCTGCCCGGGCAGCAGGCAAGGCTCTTGCCCTGTCCTGAGCACCGGGAGAGGGATGCATAAAGCGCCCCTGTCATTCACATTATTTGGCGACGATACATAGCCAAAGCATTCTCTTTATTGTGCGGCCGGATATCCCGGCTCGCGTACGGCTCTGTACCTGTTTGCCCCATGCCCGTTGCGCAGAACCCTGCCGGGCGGGGACCATTCGGGCATGAGCCTTGAGGAAGGCTTTTGTAAAAGAACCCTGTGCGGGCGTTTACGGCACGTAAAATTCTGACGAATGCTTTTAAACCACAAGAACTGTTCATATGAAAGGAGAAACACCGTGAAACACGCAACTGCTTCAGCACTCATTATTTTTCTGGCTGCCATACTCATCTCCCCGGGCGCTTCCGGGGCCGCAGCCGATGCGCAGAAAAAAGACCCGCCCCAAAAGGCAAAGCAGATCGAGGCCACTGCCGGCATAGCCGACAAGCACCCGGAAATCGAGGCCGGCATGAGCTGCAATGACTGCCATGAGGTCAAGCTGGACGCAAACACGAGCGCCACGCAGGTCTGGATAAAGGGCGATTACCTGAAATGGAAAGCGGGCGAAGGCGTCATGACCAAAGACCAGGTCTGGGAGCGCATCATGAACATTTTCAAAACAAAGAACATGAAGGCGACCTTCGTCATGGCCACCTGCCTCAACAACCGTCCCTACACCTATACTGCCGATTTCGCCCTGGATCCGGCAAAAAAAGTGCTGTATGCTTTTCATGAGAAGGGCACTGAAAAGCTGGCCCATATAAAAAACAACCCCGGTATAAGCATGAACTGGCACCGCGAATTCGATGACAATTTCGCCAATGTGGCCTGCTTTCAGGTTCTGGGCAAGGCTGAAATCTTTGAGGGCACTACACCCGAGTTCGACGAAGGGCTGAAAGTCTACCCCTATGAATATGCCGCAAAGGCCCGGAAAATGAATATCGAACAGTGGCGGGATATTGTCAAAAAAAATATGATCATGACCCGCACCACCATCGACCGGATCAGATTAACGGAAGGAGCCCTGGCGCCGCTGAACTTCAGGACCACGCAGGAATGGACCCGCTGAGCCTGCGCTTGTAAAGACGACTCACACCTTCCTTCAGAAAAAAACAGCCGCTTTCTCAGCGGCTGTTTTTGTATGCAGGCAGTGAAAAAAGGGTGGCAGACGTCCCCTTCTATCCAACTTCCCTCACATGCCCGATGGGCTGCTGATTCACACCCTGTTCTTTCCCGGATGCTTTTGCCTGATACAGCGCATCGTCTGCATGCCTGATGATGTTCTGGAGTATATCCCGGGGCGAGGCTTCGATCTCCTGCCTGACGAGCTTCAGCCAGGTCCGTTTCCGGAAGCATGCAGACACATTCTTCTCCGCCGTACCGCGCAAGGATATCGATTTTTCGCATGGCTTTTTCAGAGGCGGCCGCAGGTATCATTGAGCTTTTAAAATGAAACATGTCATAGATAAAAAGAGCTGCCTGATTAATGAGAATCAACTCCCCCCTGTTTTTTCTTTCTGTTCCCGGGCTTGCCGGGGTGGATATTAGTCTATGAACATGCTACAAATACAATAAGTGATTGCGTGGCTCTGGAAATACCTGCCGCATGACAGCCCCGCGCAGGGGCACATACTTTAACCGCTGGATGGTCAAAATGAAAAAAACAAGGTACGCGCTCCCTGTGGTTTTGCTTATCCTGCTTATTAGTTGCAAACAAGCGCCTGATACGGCATGGCAGGAAATTGACCCGTCGGTGGTGTATCCCGATTTTACCTACAAGGGCTTGAAGCCATCGTGCTCGTCCTGTCCGGCATATACTGATCTTGCAGGCAAGGCCCATGCCGCCGGAGACCCTTCCTTTAAATTCTTTTTCCGAGAGGGTTCCTCCAATAATCTGGTAGTGTATTTTCAGGGCGGCGGCGCGTGCTGGGCCACTGAAAACTGCCTGTACGAACACACCTACACCGGGGAGGTGGAGAGTTTTGAAAATGTAAAATTTCTGCAAATGCTCAGCAGGGGCTCTTTCGAGTATCTGGGCTATGGCGGGATATTTGATTTCTTTCATGCAGGCAATCCATTACGGGACTGGGATTTCGTCTATATCCCGTACTGCACGGCCGATCTGCATGCCGGGGCGCATGATAATGCCTACCCTTCAGCTCCCGCGGTGCCGACGGCACAGCTCCATGACCAGTACGGCGGCGCTGCTCAGACCATACGCCACCGGGGCGCGGTCAATTTTCAGGCGGTGCTCAAGTGGATAGCGGAAAACCGCGCTTTGGGCAGCGCCGATAAAATTCTGGTAACGGGCATAAGCGGCGGGAGCTATGGGGCCATGCTGAATTTTTCAAACATATGCGAGGCATTCCCGGACTCAACCGCGTATCTTCTGGGCGATGCAGGCAATGGAGTCATCCCCCCGGGATTTCTCGGCACGGCCGCGCCCATCTGGGGAATGGAACTGCCGGCTATTGCCGAATTCGCCGGCAGCGATTTCAACACCATCACCATTGCCGGCTTTTATGCAAAGCTGGCCGACCATTATACCGGCAGCAGGATTGCGCAGTACACGACCAAGTATGACAACACGCAGGCATGGTTTTACAATATACAGCTTGCCGACACCATCAACTATCCTGAAACGTGGGGCATCGGTGAGAATGACAACCCGGGCACAGTTCATTCCGGCGGAACATGGGAAGAGCTGGTGGAAACATGGAGCGCCAGCATGCAGTCGCTCCTTGACGCAACTGTCGCGGGCCTGACCGCGGGCAATTACAGGTATTACGTCGGTGAGGGCCGCGATCATACCGTGCTTATGTCGAGAAAATTTTATACGGAGAAGTCGGGCGGAGCATCTTTTGTTCAGTGGGTTGATGCTTTTATTTCGGGCGACACACTGCCTGCTAGCCTGGAGTGCGCTTCCTGCGGAGATCCTGTCAAAGGCGCCGGGGAAAAGCTGTATATGCATAACTGAAGCTGTGCAGGGCCTTGCTTCGGGATGCTCATTACATCAGGGTACGGCCACTGATTAATCCGAAAAAAGTACTTCAGCAGGCTGCGGAAGCGGCTTGCTTTTTAACCGGCGGAATCTTTTTATATTCGCCCGCATTGCGCTGAAGGGTATCCCACATATCCACATCCATTTGAAGCCCCAGCCAGAAATCCGGAGTTGTATTAAAATACTGCGCAAGGCGAAAGGCGGTATCGGTTGTAATTGATCTCTTTCCAAGCACAATCTCGTTTACCCGCACTCTGGTAATGCCGATAGCCGTGGCAAGCTGCAGCTGGGTCATGCCCAGCGGCTCCAGGAACTCATATTTCAATATTTCCCCCGGAGGGGTTGGCCGCCTGTGTTTAGGTAACATGGTGCACCTCGTTAATGGTATTGGGTTAATTCAAGGTTTACAATTTCGCCGTCTTTAAACAGAAAGCATAATCTCCATGGCCCGTTGACCGAGATAGCCCACTGGCCTTTGCGGTCGCCGCGGAGCTGATGCAGGTGGTTTGAAGGCGGCGAGCAGATGTCCTTGAGCTCCCGTGCACGGTGAAGCATATCCATCTTCCGCAGCAGCTGTGCAACAAGTTCCGGCTGCACTCTTTTGTGCCTGCCGTTATGCCAGAAGTCTTCAAGCCATGGTTGGGCAAAAGATTTGATCATTGGTTTAGTGTATCATGCAACGGTACTCGTTGCAAGCAGTACGTTTTTGGAGCTGCCGAATTGCTGTATTCATTTATTCATGGACGTCCCCTTTTTGGTTCACAGATTCCTGTATCATTGCAAGTCAACAAAGCCAACAACGCCCCCTTAATGCCTCAAAATAATCCTTGCATATAATTATATAAGAATTATTATAGCAATATGGATAAAATAATATTTACCTGGGATGATCGTAAAGCAACCGAAAATCTGCGCAAGCACGGCGTTTCATTCGAAGAAGCTGCCACCGTATTTATGGATGAACATGCCAGACTTTTGCATGACCCGGATCATTCCGGTGATGAAGACCGTTTTATTCTTCTTGGATTGTGTTCAGTCATTCGTTTGCTTGTTGTCTGCCACGCCTATAGAAGTAATGATCAGGAAATACGAATCATTTCATCTCGAAAAGCAAATAAACAAGAAACCAAACAGTACAGAGGTTTTATATGAGAAAACAGTACGACTTTTCAAAATCAGTAAAAAACCCTTATGCAAAGCACCTTAAAAAACAGGTAACGCTGCGGCTGGGCACCGATGTCGTCGCATATTTTAAATCGCTGGCGGCGGAGACAGGCGTGCCGTATCAGAATCTGATTAACCTCTATCTTCAAGACTGCACCCGATCAGGCAAAAAGCTCACGTTGAAATGGGCGTCCTGAATTTTTTTGGATTGCAGAGTGTGGGTGCGCTTTAGTTTGTGTGATTTGTCAACAACGCCCAAGAATTTGGACGCCCCCTTTTATTTCCAAAAAAAATGGAGCAACAACACCCTTTTTTAGCGTTTGGGGAGAAGTGCCTTCCACGTCTTCTGCTGCATATTTTTCCAGTGTCCGCCAAAACGGGCAAGATTCATAACGCCCCCCCCTTTTTCCCTCTTCGGCTTCTTCCGTATTATCCAATTGCATCTTTAAAACGGCTATTGTATAAAGCGCGGCAGGTACGGCAACAGCCGCACCCTATCAGGCAGGTATCGACAAATATATAATATGACAGACAACCGATCTGCCTTCTGAAAATGCTTGGCCGGCATGCATCCCTCTACCGGAATGCTGCTGACGGCTTGCCTAACTGAGCATATGCGCCATGGACAACTTTTCAATGTTCATTATCAGCCTCGCCCTGGTTTTTTATACAGTAGGCGTATGGAGTGAGCGCCTTTCAGGCAGACTCAAGATGCCAACTGTTGAGAATCCTGCATTTTGTCCAACCCTTTTTATTGCACCGCATACGCCGTGCGTTATACAAACAGAAGTTAGAATTCAGAAGCCAGAATTCAGCAGGGCTAATCAGAATCCAAAAGCCCGTAGTCAGAATAAAAAAGAACTACATGCTGAACCGGTCACAGTTTGTGACCAGTTCATTTTTTTCTTTCCGGGTTAGCTGAAACATGAAATCTTGAGGGAAACGGCTGCTATTTCGTTTAACCGCCTGTTTTAGGACTTTTGTATCTACAGCGTAGAGAGCTGCCAGATCGCGGTCGAGCATTACCTTCTGCCCGCGGATCAGGTAGGTTTTATTGTCTTCAGGAAAATTATCGCCTATGGCGATGTTTTTCAGAAGGAGGCAACTTAAACACTTCGTATTTTTTGCTTTCCGCCCTTTTAGGGCGAAAGCAAGCCCCCTGCTGTGCAGATGGTTGTTGGCTACGTTGAGTTCAACCGGAACAGGCTGCTTTGAATCCCCCATGATCCCCGCCTTCTTGCATGCACTGACTTCCGAATCTTTTATGACGCGTTCTTTTTGCGTGCTGGTGTTTTTAAAGGCAAAAAGAAGCTTAATTTTTATAAACCTATTAAAAAATGATTTCTGTGTCAATTAAAATAATAATTATATAAAAAATAATTCAGAAGCCAGTAAGAGCGCGATGCTCGCGCTCTACAGTTCAGAGTCATGAGTTCGGAGTTCAGAGTTCGGAGTTGGGAGTTCGGAGAGCGAAGAGCGAAGAGCGAAGGACAGAGGCCAAGGAACTGAGGTCAGAAAAAAAGCTGTCATTGCAGCAGTTGGAGCCGTGTAGTACAAAAACATCCAGCCACCTCAGCCCGACCCTCTCCCCCATACAACAATGGCGGAGAGGGAGAAAGATCAGAAACCGGTAGATGGAAGCCGTGATTAATCGGGGCCATTATGATCGCCGGGCCCGGTACGGAGAGAAGTGCAGGATCTCTTGTAGAGCATGACCTTATGCCCGCGGATGAGGTACATTTTATTCTTAACCAGTTCAACCGGAACAGGCTGCTGTGAAGCCCCATGAAGCCCCCTGCCCCCGTTTAGTCTCCGGCATTCTTACAAATATAATTTGACCGGCTCAGCGCTGCTGTCCGGATTACAATTCTGCTCAACAAAATCGGCTATTTTCTTTTGATGATCGGGCAGAATGTGAATAAACTGTATGCCCATACCGGCAGGAGACGCGTTGGAAACAGATTTCGTCCAGACGACGCGTCCGTCAATGGCCATAATTTCAGGATCGCCGGGCAGCTGAAGATTTAAAGAAAATTCAGCATCGATTGGCAGAAGGTGACTGGTTTTAATAAACATGCCGGAGCTGCTCATATTCATGACATAAGCATCCCGGCCATTTCCGGTATCACATGACAGAAGCTTCAGATTGATCGATATGCGCGCTGTTTTTCTTAAATCATCCATGTACCCGCCTCATCTAGTTTTATAAGGACCGATAAGTTTTATGCAGATTCAATCAATAAAGCCGGTAGAGCGGCAAGCCTGGAGACTGTCATACAATCGCAACCTGCTTATATAAAAATGTTGCGACTTTCGTATAAATGTTAAAGCAAAAAATAGTAATCCGCTTTTTTTTAGCCTGCTGTAAGTTTAATTAAGCGAAAGATATTTAATATTAAATAGACATATTAAAAATAATTCTATGTGTCAATGAATAAATGAAGAAAAATAAAAAAAGGCTGTAGGCTTTTAGGCGGTAGTGAGACAGAAGGGTTCAGGGGGCGGGGTTCAGGGATCAGGGGGCAGAAGTCAGAAGCCAGGAGTCAGAAGGCGGAACAAGAAAGGCTGTAGGCGGCAGGCAGTGGGGACAGTTAGGAGTTAGGAGTTCGGAGTGGCATCCGGCGGGACGCCCAATAAAACGTAAGGGGCCGCCGCGGCGGACAGGATGTAACCCCCTATGCTTTTGATGCAGGGCTCTTTTCTTTTCGTGTTTCCCAGGCAAACCGGACGCACTGCGAAAGCCATTGAAGCTTCTGTTCGGGCTTTAAAACGCTAAACTCCGTATGCCCGTCAAAAAGCTCATCGGGCAGAGCCCGCACATTGGCCTTCATGCCCTTTGAATCCCGTTTTGCTGCACCGGGTGAGCGCTGTGTCTTCACGCTTCCTCCTCAGGAGAGCTTAAAAGTTTTTTCAGCATCCGGATATCGAACAAATCTTTTTCCCGCGGCGGATCAATGGCTTGTTTAAGGGCCAGAAGCTTCTGCCGGGAAAGCACCCGTATGGATTGGTTTTCAATATCGATCAATTCACTGTCATCTTTAAGTTCGTTGTAGGAAAGGCTGTCTGCTATAAAAAGATCAACCTGCCGGAATGGCTTGTCAGGATCAACAAAAGTAAAAACAAGAGCGTGCTTTTCTTCGACAAACATTTTTCTTGTTGCAGGGTCAAGCAGCGATTCGGCAGGCACAGGAGCACGAGGTTTGAGGCGCAGCTTGTGCATTGCGCCGAGAAATCTTTTAAGATTTGCCCGGCGTAAATCCACAGACAGATCAATATCCATGGTAAGGCGCTCGACACCCTGAACAACGAGGGCGACCCCGCCGCAGACAATAAAATCCACACCGCTTTCTTTGAGCGTCAAAAGTATTTCCGAAAGATGGTTTAAAGCGCTCGTGGGCATGTGTCAACCGTACGGATATGCGTCGTGCATCATATGTGTTTGTACATATAACTAAATGCGTTTATTTGCAACAGGCATGCGGCACTATGTTCGCAGGGGCGTTCGGCTGGAGCAATTAACTAAATCGTGTAGACTACAATCAAAGCATAGTTGAACGTGTCAGCAGTAGTGCTTCATTGCGTGCCATTTCCGCTTGACGGGAATCCCTTTTGGCACGCAGAAAAATGATTCCGGACAAGCCGGAATGACTGGGTGTGTTCCTCGATACCACATGAATACCGGTTATAGTAATTTATTAAAAGCTCTAAACGCCCGGTGTGCGGTGTAAAAAATTCTGAATCTTAATTCTGGATTCCGACTTCTGAATTCCGGCTTCTGACGTCACGCCGCCTGAACAGTGCGCTGGGTTTTGCTGACATAGTATTCGTAGCTGCCTTCATAGATGATCATCTCGCCGTGGTCGATCTCAAACACGCGGCCCACGAGGCAGCGGAGGAAATAGCGGTCGTGGCTGACCAGCACCACCGTGCCGGTAAACTTGGCAAGGGCCTGCAGCAGTATCTGGCGCGACTGGAAATCGAGATGATTGGTGGGCTCATCCAGTATCAGCAGATTTAAGGGCCGGGCAAGCAGCGTTGCCAGCAGCACCCTGCTTTTCTCGCCGCCGGAGAGCAGCTTGATGCGCTTCTCAACAGCATCGCCCTGAAACAGAAATGCCGCGCAGAGATTTCTGACCACGCCGATATTTGCCATGGGTATGGCATCCTGCACAGTTTCGTACACGGTTTTGTCGGGATCGAGCAGGTCCATGGCATGCTGGCTGAAATAGCCGGGCATAACGTTTGCGCCGATGGCAAGGCTGCCGGTTGTGGGTTCGGTCTGGCCGGCCAGCACTTTCAGAAAGGTCGACTTGCCCGCGCCGTTGACGCCAACCACGGCGATCTTGTCCTGCCGCCGGATGGTGCCCGATACGCCGCCGAAGACCGATTTCTCTGTGCCGTCGTCATGCTGCCACACCTTGCCGAGATTCACAATGCGGGCCACATCATCGCCCGAGCGCGGCGGCTCGGCAAACTCAAAGGATACGACCCTCTGCTCGGGCGGCAGCTCGATGCGCTCGATTTTATCTATCTTCTTCACCCGCGACTGCACCTGCGAGGCATGGGAGGCCCGGGCGGCAAAGCGCGCGATGAAGTCCTCTTCCTTGGCAAGCATTTCCTGCTGCCGGCGATAGCTGGCCAGCAGCTGCTCGCGCCTGATCTCGCGCTCGCGCAGGTAAAAGTCGTAATTGCCCGAATAGGTGGTGAGGCTCTGGTTGGCAACCTCGATAATGCGCGACACGATGCGGTTCATGAAATCGTGATCATGGCAGGTCATGAGAAGCGCGCCCTTAAACTGCGTGACAATCCAGTCTTCGAGCCAGACGATGGACTCAAGGTCAAGATGGTTGGTCGGCTCGTCAAGCAGCAGCACATCGGGGTTGATGGTAAGTATTTTCGCCAGCTCGATGCGCATTTTCCAGCCGCCGCTGAAGGACTCAACGGGCCGGTCATAATCATCGGGGCCAATGCCAAGGCCGGTCAGCACGGTCTGCGCGCGAGACTCAAGGTCATAGCCGCCGCTGTGCTCGAACTGCTCCACGGCATTGCCGTAGCGCTCAAGCAGCTCGCCATTTCCTCATCAGCCATGGGCAGGGCCATGGCCTGCTCCATCCGGCGTATCTCCTCCCCCAGGCTCATCACATCCCCTACGGCCGACATGACCTCGCCAAGGGCGGTCCGGCCGGCCATATCGCCCACATCCTGGGAGAAATAGCCGATTTTCGTGCGCTTCGGGACCGATATATCGCCAGTGTCAGCCTCTTCCTGACCGGTAATGAGGCGGAAGATGGTGGTCTTGCCCGCGCCGTTTGGCCCCACCAGGCCCGTGCGCGTGCCGGGCAGGATCTGAAGGCTCGCATTCTTGAAGAGGATCTGCGAGCCGTGCTGCTTGCTGATATTGGTAATATGGATCATTATAGCTGCTCCGGTAAAACAGGTATACTACCACGCGCAGCGCAGCCGGGCAAGGGTTTTGGCAACATTCAATACACCGCAAGACCGCCTGGGCCCCCCCCCCCGACTGTGTAGCAATTAAATAGTGCGGTCATCCTGAGTGAAACGAAGGATCTCTGGCGTTGCGTCGTGGGCCTTCACATTTGAATTTGTTGGATGAGATACAAACTTTGATCTGAACAGCAGGACGCTGGGATTTTATTTTTTCAATGAACCTATGCCCCTGATTTTCATAGAGTGGCATTAAGAAAAGGGTGACTAAAACAGTTAATTTCAAAGGTGAAGGCCCAAGTAGGGGCGAATGGCCATTCGCCCTTTCTCATATATCATCAAGCAACCAGATTCTTCGTCGCCTGCGGCTCCTCAGAATGACATTTATTTTAGTCAGCTACCTCCGGCAGAGCCGGAGGCCTGCCGTTTGCTGGCCCCTCAAAGGGGCCTATTCGCAAACGGTGAAAAACAAAATCCGTTACGTTTTGCGGCTGTAGGGCGGGTGCAGCAAAGCGAAACCCACCACATGTATTCATGCCCGTTAATGGTGGGTTGCACCCACCCTACCGATTCTGAATGAAAACCCCGAACCATACATGTGTTGGGTTCGCCCTTATGCCTGTACTTCTTCGTAAGCAATTGTTTTTGCATAGGTTGGGTTGAGGTACGAAACCCAACGGTTTCTTTGAGGTAATTCAACCCGATCGTCATGCCGACGAAAGTCGGCATCCAGAGTATTAAAAATCAGGTGTTTTCTGGACCCCGTTTTTCAACGGGTGACGGCTTTTTAAAATTTTATCAATTGAAGCTACCGACTGCAACAGGGCCCACTTGGGACTGGTGGGCCTTCACATTTGATTCTGCAGGCCCCCTCACCCCAACCCTCTCCAACCAGGGGAGCGGGAGCCAACAATTTTACCCTCCCTTGATGGGAGGGATTAAGGGGAGGGTGATAGCAACTGATTATTTCAAATGTAAAGGCTTACAAGAGTAAAAACGGGGGAGTTAAAATACAATGCATACATTGTGAACACAATAATCCAAGGATTTGGTCAATAAGTATACACAAATAGCCGGTTAGTTTCTCCAGGCTTTTTTTCTTATCCGCTCCCGCCACTTCAAACACATCACTAAAAATTTTAAATAACATAAATAGCATATTTAAAAACCTCTTTCGGCATAATACGGTGCCCCTTAAATAGCATATCCCCCTACGGCATATAAAAGTAAAGGCAGTCCGGCAAATATTTTTTTAGAATCTTGTTCATAAAGAGAACATGTGTATGTATATTTTTTTTACGTATTTTCATTTTTCCACTTGACAGTGTTTAAATTGTGAAATATATAACAGTCAGTTTGTTCATTTTCTTTACCTATTCACTTAACAAGGAGAAAAAAAATGGGACACGGACCAGCAACACAATGGGGAGAAGACAAGGCGTCCGATTACAAGGCCAGGCTTGGGGTATACATGTTTATCATTCTACGTCATCGTTTATGCCGGCTTCATCGTCATCAACCTCACCAGCCCGAAATCCATGGGGACAATCCTCTTCGCAGGGCTCAACCTCGCCGTCGTCTACGGGTTTGGCCTGATTCTTCTGGCCATCGTCATGGGGCTTATCTACAACCACATGTGCACCCAGAAAGAAAACGAACTCAACAAATAAATACAAAGGACGACGAGGAACTGCAATGACTTACATCGCATCACCATTTGCCATCGGTATATTCGTCGCTTTCGTGCTGGGCGTGTTGGGCCTGTCGTCCTACTTCGCTAAAAAAACCCAGTCTTCCAAAGGGTATTACGCCGCCGGCGGAACCATCCACTGGGCCGTGAACGGCATCGCCTTCGCCGGAGACTATCTTTCAGCCGCCTCCTTTCTCGGGATCTGCGGCATGATCGCCTTTGACGGCTATGACGGCTTTCTTTACTCCATCGGCTATCTCGCCGGCTGGGTGGTGGCCCTGTTCGTGGTGGCCGAGCCCCTGAAGCGCTTCGGGAAATACACCTTCACCGATGCGCTCAACTACAAGTTCAGCTCCAAGGGAATCATGTTCACCGCAGCCATCAGCACCCTGGTGGTGTCGGTATGCTACCTCATCCCCCAGATGGTCGGCGCCGGCGACCTGGTCACCCCGCTTCTGGGGCTTCCCCATTACGCGGGCGTCATCCTCGTCGGCGTCATCGTTATCTTCATCGTGGCCACCGCGGGCATGACCTCAACCACCTATGTGCAGTTCATCAAGGGCGGACTGCTGATCGTCTTTTCAACGATCCTGACCATCGCCATCCTCAAGAACGGCATTAACACCCCCCCGTATGCAAACTATCACAAGTTTCAAAACCATCGAAGCCACCCTGACAAACGACGCCGTTACCGCGGTGGCGGATCCGGCCTACACCGTCGCCGGCACCTTCAAGGACGGCAAGAACCTCTTTGCCAAACTCAGACAGGACGGCGTTGCCTCCTGGTGGCAGTGTGAGCGCCAAAGACGGCGGAACAGTGCTGAAGGAAGCCCTGTCCATGACAAAGACCGCCGACGGGAAGATCCTGTATAACGGCGAGCCGAAGGAGGCCAAGAAATTCTTCCAGGTCGGCCATGCCAGCAAGATCATCGTGGACGGCAAGGAAGTGGAGAAAACCGGCGCCCTCGGGCCCTTTGAATTCTTGGCCACCATTGATCATCCGAAGTGGTCCGCTTTGCCAAGGCAGCCGTCAAGGACGGAAGCGACAAGGTCACCGTCTGGAGGCAGAACCCCACCTCGGGCTGCAGACATCATGCGGCCGGGCCTCAAGTTCAAGGTCGACAAGGGAGCCGACTTCATGTCGCGCCTGAATTTCATTTCGCTCATGATCGCCCTGTTCTTCGGCACCTCGGCCCTGCCCCATATTCTCATCCGCTACTACACCGTCCCGAGCCCCAAGGATGCCCGCAAGTCAACCATCGTGGCCATCGGCTCCATCGGCTTTTTCTACATTCTGACCCTGTTCATGGGCCTTGGCGCCATGATGACGCGGCGTTCTTGACATGGAGAGCAGCAACATGTCGGCGCCGCTGCTGGCGAAATACTTCGGCGTCACGATCTTCTCCTGCATCTGCGCCATCGCCTTCGCAACGGTTCTCGGAACGGTGAGCGGGCTCATCGTTGCGGCCTCAGGCGCGGTGGCCCATGATCTGATGACGGGATTTCTGGGCATCGAGATGACGGACAAGGGGCAGGTGAAGGCAGGCAAAATATCAGCGGTTGTTGTCGGCATCATCGCCATTATCCTGGGCATTTTATGCAAGGGCATGAATGTTTCATTTCTTGGTCGGCCTTGCATTTGCAGTTGCCGCCTCGGCAAACCTGCCGGCCATCACCATGCTGCTGTTCTGGAAAAAGACGACCTCCAAGGGCATCGCGGCATCCATCGTGGTCGGCATGGTCACGGCGCTGGGCATCATTCTGCTGTCGCCCAGCACCTATGTCGACCTGTACGGCCTGCCCAAAGCCTCAGCGCCGATACCCCTTGACAACCCGGGCATCATTTCAATACCCCTGGGCTATCTGACGCTTATTGTCGTATCGCTGTTTACGCAGAAAAAAGCCGCCGCCTGAACGGACAGGAAGGTTGCGCCATGATGCATACCGTGACGGGGGAGAACAGCTTGTGGGGTGTTCTCCCCCGTTTTTTTACCGGCCTTTCGCACAGGCCGGGGAAGGATTGTTTGCCTGTGCTTCTTGACAGGAATGCAGTCCGCCGTGTATTCTGTCAGACACACGGCAGCCCGGGTAAGGATTCAGCAAACAAATAAAGGTTAAGCGATGTTTGCCCCGCACATATCAACTCAGTGGAAGTCCTTTGCGGTACGGTTCGTTTTCCCGACGGCTGTCACCATAGCGCTGTTTGTCATCGCCTTCTTTTCCGTTATTATCCCCGCCATTGAAAAAAACAGCATGGACCGCAAGCGGGAAATGATCCGCGAGCTGACCAACTCGGCCTGGAATATTCTCGCGAAGCTCGAGCATGATGAAAAGCAGGGACTGCTCACGCGGCCGCAGGCCCAAAGCCAGGCCATCGAGCAGATTAAAAACCTGCACTACGGCCAGGAGATGAAAGACTATTTCTGGATAAACGACATGCACCCGCGCATGGTTATCCACCCCTACCGGACCGATCTCAACGGCAAAGACCTGTCCGATTACACCGACCCCGAAGGCAAGCGGGTTTTTGTGGATTTTGTCGACCTGGTGAAGCGGCAGGGCGCCGGCTATATGCAGTACATGTGGCAGTGGAAGGATAGAGAGGACCGCATCCTGCCGAAGCTCTCCTATGTCAAAGGGTTCCAGCCCTGGGGCTGGGTCATCGGAACCGGCATTTATATCGACGATGTCCAGGTGGAAATCAGGGAAATCACGCGCAACCTTTTTGAAATTTCCCTTTTCATCCTGCTGATCATCTCGCTGCTGCTGGCGAGCATCATCAGGCAAAGCTACGCCACGCTCCGGCAGCAGCAGCTCGCGGAGCAGGCCCTGCGCGATTCCGAAGAAAAATACCGCACCCTTGTCGAATCGGCAGGCGAAGGCATGCTCATGGCCCTTGAAGGCACCTATATGCATGCCAACCAGACAATAGCTGCCATGCTGGAATACGACAAAAGCGAGTTTGCCGGCATGCCGGTGCGCACGGTACTGGCAGAATCAAACGGCCCGCAGAGCAGCCTGCTCCTTGAGGAGCTGCTGGCCGGCAAATCGGTTCCTGCAACCTTTGAAGCGCGGCTCAAAACAAAGTCGGGCGCAACCCGGGATGTTATTCTGTCGGCATCCCCTATTGAGGTCGGCGGCAAAACCGGCTTCATGGCCGTGGTCACCGATATTACCAAGCGCAAGCAGGCAGAGGATGCCCTGGGCCGCAGCGAAGAAAAATTCAGAACACTTGCCAACAATCTCAACGTGGGCATTTTCCGGCGGACCCTCGGCCCGAACCCGAAATTTATCGAGGCAAATCCTGAACTGGTAAAACTGCTGGGCTACGCAAGCAAGGAGGACCTGCTGGCGACCCCGGTCATAAGCCTGTACTGCAACCCCGAAGACCGCAAAACCCTGGAGCCGAAAGCATCTGCCGAGGAATTGAAAAGGGAGATCGTCAGGCTCAAGAAACAAGACGGCTCCGTATTTATAGCCTCCATCTGGGGCGTCATGGTCGAAGACGAAGACGGCGTGCCGCGATACTGCGACGGCATCATGGAAGATATTACCGAGCTGCATATGCGGGAGGAGGAAGGGGAAAAACTCCTTGACGAAACGCAGTCGGTGCTGCTGTTTTACAATCAGCCCCTTGGCGGCCTGCCCTGTCGCCAGCCGACACTATGCCATCCCGGCATGCCGATCGGGGAAGCGGTGCGCTTGCTGGAGCAGCAGCGCAACGAGGTCCTGCTGGTGCGCGATGCAGAGGGCAGGGACTGCGGCGTCATCACCGACCATGATCTGAGAAAGGCCGTGATGCTCCTGCACGAGCATGAGGATCGCCCGGTATCCGAGATCATGTCGTCTCCCGTTATTTCACTGCCGGGCAATGCATCGGTATTCGAGTCCTGGTGGCTTATGCAGAATAAGGGCATTGCCCATCTTTTCGTCACCGATACCGATGGCGCCATCATCGGCTTGATCAACAGCAAGGATATCGCCGCCATTCAGAAGTATTCGCCGGCGGTGCTGCTCTGGGAAATACGCAATGACACATCACCCGACGAGGTGATCAGGCATAATGAGGTCCTCCCCTATCTCATAACAACCCTTATCAAAAGCGGCGCGAAACCTCAAAGCATAAACCATCTGACCACCATCGTGATCGACACGATTCTGCAGAAGCTCATGGAATTTGCCATCCGGGAGCTGGGCCCGCCCCCGGTGCGGTTTGCTTTTCTGGTGTTCGGCAGCGAGGGCCGGCAGGAACAGACCCTCATGACCGACCAGGACAATGCGATTATTTTCGAGGATACCAGCCGCCGACCTGGAGTCATCGGTTGTACAGGCATATTTCCTCAAACTGGGCGCCATGGTCTGCAGATGGCTGAACCATGCCGGGTATCACTACTGCGATGGCAACAACATGGCGCAAAACCCCCAGTGGTGCCAGCCCCTTACCGTATGGAAGCGGTATTTCAGCCAGTGGATTCATGCGGCTTCGGCTGAAGACCTCCTGAAAACAAAAATATTTTTCGACTTTCGCTGCGCCTATCGGAGACGGCGGCCTCGCGGGAGAGCTGCGGGATTTTCTTGCTGCCATGGTTGCCGGCAACCCGAGATTTTTTCAGCTGCTGGCCCGCAATGTTCTGCCGCTCAGCCCGCCCATCGGGCTGTTCGGAAAATTTGTCGTCGAGTCGGTGGACGAGCACCGCAAGGCCTTTGACATTAAAAGCGCCATGATGCCTATTGTCGACTATGCCCGCATCTATGCCCTCAAGCACGGCGTACCGCGCCACCAACACGCTGGAGCGGCTGCTGGGGCTGCATGAGCGCGAGCGTACTGACGCTGCAGAATTACCAGGAAATGGTGCAGGCGTACAGCTATCTCATGCAGATACGGCTGCAGGTTCAGGCTGCGGCAATAGGGTCCGGGAAAGCGAAAGCCCGACAATTATGTGACCCCGAAAAACCTGACCTCTATCGAGCAGAAGCTTCTCAAGGAAATTTTCTCCCAGATAAAAAACTTCCAGGCAAAGCTGAGCTATGATTTCACCGGCCAGCTCGGAGGCGTCCAGTGATTCTGGTAATCTGCGATACCCATTGCTACTACGACACCATCAACCAGCAGCTTGACTATGCCGAAAACGTGCTCGGCCATGACGGTCTCCTGCATCATTCACCTGGGGGACTTCGGCATCTACAGATCCCATTTGCACGATTTTTTCATAAAAAAAGGGCAGCGCTTTAGGCGGCCCCTGTATTTCATCGACGGCAACCATGAGGATTTCAATGCTCTTGAGAAGCTGACCAAAAAGTATCAGGCCTTTTTCACCTATCTGCCCCGCGGCACGGTTCACTGCATAGAGGGCTACCGTTTTCTGGCTCTGGGCGGAGCGGCCTACATGGACTCCATGCTGACCGAACAGGGTGCGATCATAACCGATCAGCAGATTAATGCCTGCCTGGCCTTTGCCCGGGCAGAGGTCGATATTATTTTGACCCATGACTGCCCGACCGGTATCGGCGTGCCCAGCACGCCCGGCCTGGACCATTTCGGCGCTACCGGTTTTCCCCGCGAGCCAGGAGCTGGCTGCGCATTTCCAGCCGAAGCTGTGGCTGTTCGGCCATCATCACAAATGGTTTTCCTGCAGCGACAGCCATACGTCCTACTATGGCCTGGAGGGTGCATGGAAAGGCTTCGGGCTTCTGGACGCGGACTTCCAGCTGACCATCATCAAGCACAGGCTTGAGTGGGAAAAAACGCCGTTTATAGAAAAGCTGCTGGCGAAATTAAAAATCATTCGGCCGGATGGACCGCGGGAGCTGTCTGACTAGTGGGCCTTCACATTTGATTTTGTTAGATGAGATACAATCTCCCGTACATAACCCCAGCCTGTAATTCCGGCTGTCCGGAAGTCTTTTCCGCCACGGCGGAAGAATTCCGGACAGCCGAAATGACGCTGGAATTTAATTTTTCAATTAACGTTGTCCCTGATTTGGGTATCATAGCATTGAGAAAGATTTTGAAAACAGCTTAAATTCAAATGTGAAGGCCCAC
>CAWDSQ010000030.1:0-356649 GCA_963804955.1 uncultured delta proteobacterium
ACGAATCAGCTGCTCTACCACTGAGCTACGCTGGCGGTTTGCCGGTTACAGGAATGAAAAGAATGAACGCTTGATGAAGTCGAAATTGCTTTTTATTTCTTTTTTGCCTTCGATAATCTCGTTGTGGCCGGGCAGCAGATAGGCGGCATCAAGCTGCGAAATAGCCTCGATGCTCTTTTTTAGCGTTGCGCTGCTGCCGCCGGGGAAATCGGTTCGGCCGATGCTGCCGCAGAAGACCACATCGCCGGTTATGAGCGTTTCTTTTTCCGGCCAGTAGATGCAGATGGAGCCAGGAGAATGGCCCGGAGCAAGAATGATTTTGAGATTAATACCCGCCGCGCTCAGATCGCCTTCCTCTGCATAGAAATCGATGCGGTACTTCGGCTGCTCAAGCCCGAACATTCTGAAAAACTCTTTGCCGATGGTTTCGAGAAATTTTTCCTCGTCTTTATGCATGGTCATTTGAACGGCGCTGTCCATGAAGTGGGCGACCCCGTCAAGATGATCGGGATGGGCATGCGTGGTCAGGACAAGCTTGATGTCCCCGGGGTCAAGGCCATCGCGCTTCATCTGATCCAGAATGCCCGGCACATAGCGCTTGAGGCCCGGGTCGATAAGAATGAGGCCGTCGCCCTGCAGCACATAGGTGTTGCAGTTGTTTTCCATCATGTTCGTCCATGGATATGCATAGACGCCATCGGTGACTTTCATTGCCTGTCTCCATGAGTATTCTTAGGTAAAATCCTGCTATTTTTACCCTAAACCGCAAAAAATTTCAAGCGGGATTTGGGCATGGCTGTAAATAATTGATGCTTTTTTGCAATAACCCTTTGACTAAGCACAGTTGAGTGCTTAAGTTAAAGGGCAAAGTTTAGAGTACGGCGTACAGAGTTTTGCCTGCTTGACCGGGGTTGTAAAATGGTATATCTAAACGTAACAGAGTGTTTTTGAATCTATTTAATGTAAAGGTGGCCTATTATTATGTATCAAAATGACAAAGAGCCAGTTGAGATCCCCGATGCACTGCCCATGCTTCCGGTGCGCGACATTGTGATTTTCCCCTATATGTTTCTTCCCCTGTTCGTGGGCCGTGAATCCTCCATAAAGGCGGTCGAATCAGCCATGGAAAAGGACAGGCTTATTCTGCTGGTTACCCAGAAAGACCCAGCCAATGACAAGCCCGGCCCCGAGGACATCTATCCGGTCGGCACCGTGGCCATGGTGATGAAAAAGCTGAAGCTGCCCGATAACCGGATCAAAATACTGGTGCAGGGAATTGCCAAGGCCCGCATCAAGAGCTATGCCCAGGAGGACCCCTCCTTTCTGGTTGAGATTGAAAAGATCGAGGAGATTATTCTTACGGATCTCAGCGTTGAAATCGAAGCGCTCATGCGCAATGTGAAGGAGCACTGCGAAAAGATCCTGTCCCTCAAAGGCCTCGTCTCCCCCGAAATTATGGAGGTGCTGGAAAATGTAAACGATCCGGGCAGGCTGGCAGACCTGGTTGCCTCAAATCTGCGCCTCAATATTGAAGAGTCGCAGAAGGTGCTTGAAATACATGACCCGGTGGAGCGCCTCAACAAGGTCAACGAACACCTGTCAAAGGAGCTTGAGCTGTCCACCGTGCAGGCAAAGATCCAGACGCAGGCAAAGGAGGAGATGTCCAAGACGCAGCGCGAATATTTTCTGCGCGAGCAGCTCCGGGCCATCAAGGGCGAGCTTGGCGACCTTGATGAAAAGGCGCAGGAGGTGAATGAGTTTTCGGAAAAAATCAAAAAGGCCAAAATGCCTCCCGATGCGGAGAAGGAAGCCCGCAAGCAGCTGACCCGCCTTGAGCAGATGCACCCCGATTCGGCCGAGGCCTCTATCGTGCGGACCTATCTCGACTGGATGGTTGATCTGCCGTGGAACAAATCGACAAAAGACTGCCTTGACATTGCCAAGGCCAAAAAAGTGCTCGACGAGGACCACTATGATCTTGAAAAGGTCAAGGAGCGCATTCTTGAGTACCTTTCGGTGCGCAAGCTGAAGAAAAAAATGAAGGGCCCGATTATCTGCTTTGCCGGCCCTCCGGGCGTGGGGAAAACATCTCTGGGGAAATCGATCGCGCGGGCGCTCGGGCAGAAAGTTCGTGCGCATCTCTCTTGGCGGCATCCGCGACGAGGCGGAAATTCGCGGGCACCGCAGAACCTATATCGGCGCGCTGCCGGGCCGCATCATTCAGGGCCTGAAGCAGGCCGGCACCAACAACCCCATTTTCATGATGGACGAGATCGATAAAGTCGGCGCCGACTTTCGCGGCGATCCGTCGGCGGCGCTGCTTGAAGTGCTCGACCCCGAGCAGAACTATGCCTTCAGCGATCATTATCTGAACATTAATTTTGATCTGTCAAATGTCATGTTCATCACCACGGCCAATATGGTGGAGCCCATCATGTCGGCGCTCAAGGACCGCATGGAGATTATCGAGCTTTCCGGGTACACCGACGAGGAAAAGCTCAAAATAACCCGGCAGTTTCTCATCCCACGGCAGCTGGAGGAAAACGGCATATCGGAGGAGTATATAAAGATTTCCGATGAGGCCATTCTTGCTGTTGTGCATCAATATACGGCCGAAGCCGGGCTGCGCAACCTGGAGCGTGAAATCGGCACGGTCTGCCGCAAGGTGGCCCGCGCAGTGGCCGAAGGCAATAAGGCCGAGCATAAAATAACCAAGAGCAATATAAACAAATACCTCGGCGTTCCCAAGCGCCTGCCTGAAGAGGACCGGGAGGTCAATGAAATAGGCATCGCCACCGGCCTTGCCTGGACGCAGGTGGGCGGCGAGCTGCTGTATATAGAGGCCATGCTCATGAAGGGCAAAGGCAACCTGGTGCTTACGGGATCGCTGGGTGATGTCATGAAAGAATCTGCTCAGGCAGCCCTTTCCTATATCCGCGCGCGGGCCGATGCGCTTGGTATCAGCCCGACGCTTTTTGAAAAGCACGATATCCATATCCATGTGCCGGCAGGCGCCATCCCCAAGGACGGCCCCTCGGCAGGCATTACCATGGCAACGGCGCTTATCTCGGCCATCACCCGGGTCCCGACCAGCAAGGACATTGCCATGACAGGGGAGATCACCCTGCGCGGCCGCGTGCTGCCCATCGGCGGGCTCAAGGAAAAGGCCCTTGCGGCGCTGCGGCACAATATCACCAAAGTCATCATTCCCGAGCGCAACCGCAAGGACCTTGAAGATATGCCCGAGACCATCAAAAACAAGATGGAGTTTATTTGCGTCAACACCGTTGATGATGTTCTTGATGTTGCGCTGGTAAAAAAAGTTTTGAAAAAAGGCCCTGTCGCACAGGCGCTGAAAAAGAAAAGCCCGAAGAAAGCCGCTGCCGCGACCACACAGCGCACTAAAAAGAAGAAACGTGCAGATTAAAAAGCTCGGCGAATTCGGCCTGATCGAAAAGATTGCCCGCAGTGCCGCCGTATCGGACCCGCAGGTGGTGAAAGCCATCGGAGACGATGCGGCGGTCGTTTCTCTCAACAGTACCGCCTGCCTGCTTGTCACCACCGATATTCTGAAAGAAGGCATACACTTCAAAAAAGAATATTCAAGCCCGTTTGTTCTGGGCAAAAAGTGCCTTGCCGTAAATTTAAGCGACATAGCCGCCATGGGCGGAATGCCTCAGTACTACTTTGTTTCCATAGCAATTCCGCCGGACACGCAGTATGGCTTCATCCGGGAGCTGTACCGGGGGATGCAAGCTCAGGCGCGGCGCTTCGGCGTTCAGCTTCTGGGCGGCGACACGACGGCCTCGCAGGATTCGCTTGTGGTGAGCATAACCCTTCTGGGCAAGGCGGCAAAAAGCCATGTGCTGTATCGCCATGGCGCCGGCCCCGGCGATCTGATTTTTGTGACCGGCACGCTGGGCGATTCAGCGCTGGGGCTTATGCTGCTTGAAAAAGGCGGGGTCCCGGCGCACAACGGGCTTGTGAAACGGCATAGCGACCCGCAGCCGCGCATTGAGGCAGGGCAGGCTTTAGCTTGCAGCCGGGTTGCAAGCGCCATGATGGACATAAGCGACGGGCTGGCCGGCGACCTTCGGCATATTATGAAGCAGAGCAGGGTGGGCGCGCGGATTTTTCTTGACCGTTTGCCGCTGTCTGCGGCATACAGGAGACAGTGCCCGGCGCTTGTACGGAATTTTTATACGCCGGCACTTTGTGGAGGCGAGGATTATGAATTGCTGTTCACGGTGCCGCGGCGCAATGAAAAGCGGGTGCGGCTGCTTGCTGAAAAGCTTGCCTTGCCCATGACCTGCATCGGTGAGATAACTGATAAGCGCAGGGGGCTTGTAGTTGCTGACCGGCACGGCAAAAGGGTCAGGCCTCTTCCGACAGGCTTTCGGCATTTTTAAGACAGGCAAAGAATCAGGCTGTAGACTATAGGCTGTCCGAGCTGACGAGGCGAAGTCGAATCGAGACTGAACTGAAGGACTAACGCCCGGCTTTACAACGAAAGAGACGCCATGAACGAAAAGGACATTGAAAAGCTTCTCAAGCAAGTTCAGAAAGGGGCCCTCTCGGTTGAGTCTGCGGTACAGAACCTCAAGACGCTGCCTTTTGAAGACATAGGCTTTGCCACTATCGACCATCACCGCGCCATGCGGAAAGGGTTTCCCGAGGTGATTTTCGGTGAAGGCAAAACAGCCGGGCATATTATCGGGATCATGAAAAAGATGGCAGTGCATAAATCCCATGTGCTTGCCACGCGCATAGATGAAAAAAAAGCAAAGCTGATAAAAAAAACGTTCCCGAAGGCTGTCTACCACCCGTCCTCCCGGGCGCTGACACTGGCAAGCGGCCCCATTGAGCAGCGCGGCCGCGGCTCCATACTTGTCGTGTCGGCAGGCACCTCCGATATACCCGTTGCGGAAGAAGCGATTGTGACTGCCCGGATCATGGGCAATGTGGTCGATCATGTGTATGACGTGGGCGTCGCAGGCATACACCGCCTGATGAATGAGAAAGAGAAGCTTCTGTCGGCAAATGTCATAGTCGTTGCAGCGGGCATGGAGGGGGCATTGCCCAGTGTGGTTGGCGGCCTTGTCTCGCGGCCCGTCATTGCCGTGCCGACCAGCACCGGTTACGGTGCAAGCTTCGGCGGCGTGGCGGCGCTGCTGGGCATGCTCAACTCCTGCGCCTCAGGCCTTGCCGTGGTGAACATCGACAACGGCTTCGGCGCAGGCTATATGGCAAGCCTTATAAATCAGCAATAATGCATGATGGCGATTAATCCAGGGGCGACCGGCCGGTCGCCCTACTTAGGAACAATTGCTATGCGCATTCTTAATCTCTACCACAGCCAGACCGGCAATACGCAAAAGATAGCCCTGCGTATTGCTGAGACTGCAGCAAAGACGCACGGCCACAGCGTCGACACGCTGCAGGCGGCAAAAGAGCTTGAGGTCTGATGTGCTGGCATATGATTTTTTCTTTGTCGGGCTCAGGCGTCTACCAGTGGCTGCCCGGCAAGCCCATGCTCGATTTTCTGCGCGCTACCCGGCAGCGCTACTCGCAGGCAGGCCTTATCCGCCCCTGCTCCCCGCGCCTTGCGGGCAAGCACGCGGTCATCTACTGCACCTATGGCGGCGTGCATACGGGTATCAATGAGGCAGTGCCGGCGGTAAAGTTCTGCGGCCAGCTGTTTGATCATCTGGGCATAACGGTGCTTGATGAGTGGTATTTCATCGGCGATTTCAAGACCGATGAATTTAAAAAGCATAATACCGGCGGCCGTTTCGGCGACATAAACGGACGGCCGGACGAGCGCGATTTGAAAGAGGTTTCTGAGCGGGTACAGGCAATTCTCACCGTATAACCTGAAAGGATTTTTCATGAACGAGCAGATATTTAGAGAGTATGACATTCGAGGAGTAGTGGCAACTGATCTTGTGCCCGAGACCGTTGAGAATCTCGGCAGGGCCGTGGGCACGCATCTGTTGCGCAGCGGCGCCTCAGAGCTGGTGCTTGGCCGCGACTGCCGCCTGTCGTCGGACAGCCTGCGCGACAGCCTCGTGCGGGGCCTGCTTGCAACGGGCATCAATGTTGTTGATATCGGCGTCTGCCATACGCCTCTTGTGTATTTTTCGCTTTTTCACCTGGCGCTGAACGGCGGCGTTATGATAACGGGCAGCCATAATCCGCCCGAGTGCAACGGGTTCAAGGTGTGCCGGGGCAAATCAACCATTCACGGGGCCGAGATTCAGGAGCTGAAGAATCTTATCCTTGCCCGAGACTTTGAAAAGGGTGAAGGCAGGCTGCGGCATGAGTCAGTGCTTGCGGCCTACTGGGAGCGGATCGCCGCGCGATGTGGGCATAGCCCGGCCGCTCAAGGTCGTGGTCGATGCGGGCAACGGCACCGGCGGCATGGCAGGCGGTGCCGCTGTTCAAGCGTATGGGCTGCGAGGTTATCGAGCTTTTTTGCGATATGGACGGCAACTTCCCCAACCATCACCCCGACCCGACGGTGCCGGCCTTTATGCAGACGCTCATCGAGACGGTGAAGTCGGAGAAGGCCGATATCGGCATAGCCTTTGACGGCGACGGCGACCGCATCGGAGCGGTTGACGAGCAGGGCGCCATCATCTGGGGTGACCAGCTCCTTATCATTTACGCCCGCGAAATTTTAAAAGAACTGCCCGGCGCCACGATCATCTCCGAGGTAAAGGCGTCGCAGAGCCTGTACAATGATATCACCGCACGCGGCGGCAGGGCCATCATGTGGAAGACGGGCCATTCGCTCATCAAGGCCAAGATGAAGGAAGAGAACGCGGTGCTTGCCGGCGAGATGAGCGGCCATATGTTTTTTGAGCACCGCTATTTCGGCTTTGACGATGCCGTGTACGCGGCCTGCCGCCTTCTTGAGATACTTTCAAAAACCTCTGCTCCGGCAAGCAGCCTTCTTGCACGATGTGCCGAAGACATACACGACCCCTGAAATACGGGTTGATTGCCCGGATGAGAAAAAATTTCCGCTCATTGAAGCTGTCAGAGATATCTTCAGGAAGAAGTATGATGTTATTGATATCGACGGCGCCCGCATACTCATGCCGGGCGGCTGGGGTCTGGTGCGGGCCTCAAACACGCAGCCGGTGCTGGTGCTGCGGTTTGAGGCGGACACGCCCGAGCGGCTGGAAGCTATCCGGCGCGAGGTTGAAGCCGAGGTGAAAAAGCGTTTGTAGAAAGAAAAATGCTCTTAAGACAATAAAAATGCCTGATGGAAACTGGATCAAGCGGAATCCTTTCTTTGCTGTCAGTTGGTGGGCGGGCTCGCGGTTGCGGGCCCTTTTTTTTGTTTATGGATTTACGGTTGCGATTCTGCGGCAAGTGGCGCGGTAAGCCTGTAAACGCAGAAATAGTCCGAGACGGCATCCGACTTCATTTTCCCGCCAAATGCTTTTGCTGCAGCCTCCGATGGAAACATGCCGACATACACCCGCTGCCAGGTTCCGCTGCCGGGCAGGTCGGTTTCCCTGATAAAGACCGGCTGGCCCGTTTGCGCTGCAATGTTTCTGCGCTGCGCTGCTGGGCAAAATCAGGCCGCTTAAATGAAAAGAGATGCACGCTGTAGAAATGATCCGCCGCTTCGGCGGGTGCTGACGGGATTGCCTTTTGTGTTTGTGCGGGCTCAGCAGCGGGCTCGGCCTTTTGGGGCTGCTTTGCGGTGGCTGCATATATTTTCTGCTCTACTGATATGTCAACCGGGAATTCCTGCCGCGGCTCGGGATCGGGGCGATAGACAAACCCTCCGCCGCATCCTGCGCATGCAGCCGTCAGAAGGAAAGCGCAGCAGAGTAGGCCACTGTGCACAATGTGCATTTTGCCATTGCATGGTTGGGGATACTGCGGTCATTTTTTAAAAAGCCCGTCAAGAGGATTATGCTTTGCAGCAACGTCCTGCAGCATTTCCTGCCGCGTCACGTTCTGCGAATGAAAAGTAGTCGCAGAAATTCGAGTTTTCTTTATCAACGACGCGCTCAGCCTGTGATTCCCGGCATTTATTATGCGAGCCTGAATCATAAAAACGGCAGTTCAGGCAGCAGTGCAGATCAGCGTTGCAGTGCGGGCAGGTATCGGTGCGCCCTATCCGATCGCCTGTTTCGATTGGTTTTTTGCAGCTATGGCAGTAAGGCATTCGGAGCATCTCCCGTATGCAGCCTGTAAGATTGTATTTGTGATTAGCACAAATTATGCTATAAATCCATAACTTGCCAAAAGGGGGGCTCGCTAAACCCGTGTGTTTGGGCATTCAAAAGGCTTTATAATAATAACGATGTTTATATAACAGCATTTAAGTGAAGGAGTAGCAATGGGATCAAATACTAAAGAAATACGTGAGATGCAGAAGCAGAAGCTTGATGCTCGGCTTGCCGCACGCAAGGCTGAACTTGTAAAGCAGGGGCTCACAACCGATGCCCAGCAGAAGAAGGACAAGGTCCTTCTGCATCTGAAGGCTGAGATAAAGCGGACCGCCAGGGCCGTTGCTTCAATCGACAAAATGAGGAAAACTGTTGACGACGCACATCAAAAGAAAATCGACAATGCGGCAAAGGCTGCGGCTGAAGGCCCCAAGAAGAAAAAGGCGCCGGCAGCTCCCGTGAAGGAAGCAAAGAAGGAAAAAAAGGAAAAGAAGGCTGATAAAGCAGAAAAGCCAGCGAAGGCTCAAGGCTTGACCCGCATTTTTTGCAGTGTCGCGCCTATCGTGCAAGGCCGGGATCACCAGTGAGTGATTCCGGCCTTTTTTTTCAGGCCGTGCTCACCTTCAGCTGCTCGACAAAATCCTTCTCAAGCCTTCGGTCATAGGCTTCTTCCTGGTCTTCATTGTGCACATTTTCCATGACATACTCCTTGTCAAAGTAATTTAAAATATATTATAGTTCAAATATTGATATAAATTTCGGGGCATCAGTGACAGGAAATTGATTTTTGCAGAGGCAGGTTTTAAACCTGTGTGTTCAGTGATTAGCTGACGTTTTGCTCAGCATGATTTTATCCTTCAATCAAGCGATGGCAGGATTCTATGAACGAAAAAGATCTGATTGATTATATGTATATAGGCCTGTTCTTTCTGTGCGGCATCGCTGCAGCAGGCGCTCCGATTCTTATATCGCATCTGGTGCAGCCCCGCCTGAAAATTGCAAAGGCAACGCTTCAGACCTATGAGTGCGGCAATATACCCTTCGGCCAGTCCTGGGATTTCCGGCATGGCATAGGCTTTTACAGCTACGCTCTCATCTTTCTTGCCTTCGAGGTCGATGTTCTCTATCTCTATCCCGTTGCGACGGTCTTTCATAAGGTGCCCGCGCTTCGCGGCATCGGCATGTTTTTCATATTTCTCGGCATACTTGCCCTTGGGCTTGTTTATGCGTGGCGAAAAGGGGTCTTTTTATGGACGAGCGAAAAAAAGATATATTAAATCTCAATGAGTATGCGGCAAAGCTGCGCCGCCGGGCGGACGAGGCTGCTGTGTACGAGGCAGCGCCCCTTGCCCGCATACCTATCGTTGAAAAGATACTTGATGCCTGCCGGGCCAACTCCCTGTGGCCGCTTACGTTCGGCCTGTCATGCTGCGCCATCGAAATGATGAGCGCCGGCATGGCCCGCTTTGACATATCGCGCTACGGCTCGGAGGTTTTCAGGCCTTCGCCGCGCCAGGCCGACCTCATGATCGTAGCGGGAACCGTCAATAAGAAGATGGCCGAAATCCTGGTGACGCTGTACGAGCAAATGCCCTCTCCCAAGTGGGTTATTGCCCTTGGCAACTGCGCCATCTCCGGCGGACCGTTTGCCGGTGATGACAATTACTACGTGATTGAAGGTGTTGACAGGCTTGTTCCTGTGGATGTGTATGTGCCGGGCTGTCCGCCGCGGCCCGAAGGGCTCCTTGAGGCCATACTGAAGCTGCAGGAAAAGATTACGGGCAAGCGGCATCCGTTTCCGCAAAACAGGCACAAAACAGGGGAAAGCACATGCTCGACCAGGTGAAATTCACAGATGAGCTTAAGGCCCTTTCCGAGACAGTCGACCTGGATGAACAGGCAACCCGTGGCTGGCATATGAACGTGCGCCTGCAGGCAGACCGTTTGCTTGAGTGCGCGGAACTGCTGCTGGCGCATGAGTTTTATTTAAGCTTTCTTACCGTCGTGCATGTGAGGCCTGACTGCGAGGTGGTCTACCAGTTCGGCCATTTTGAGAAACCCTGCATGATTATGGTGCGGGTTTCCGCCGGCGCCGAAAAGGCCGTGCCATCTATTGCAAACATTTTTCAGGGTGCGGCATGGCATGAGCGTGAGGCCCATGATTTTTTTGGTGCTGGTTTTACGGGACATCCCCACCTGCAGTCGCTTATCCTTTCCCGCGAAGAGCGCGATTTCAACCCGCTGTTGAAAGGGGATGCGCAGCTGAAGTCCAGCGCCGACATTTTCCCACCACAGCCGCAGAGCGATGGCCACTAGCTGTTGCGTCCATCCCAAAAACACCTAGATTGTTTGCCGTGCGAGAAGATTTTCCAGGTACCGGGATTTCATCTGGCTGCTTGCCATAAGCTGCTTGACCGGAGGCAGTTTTAGAATGACGCCCAGTATGGCAGCCATGACCCGGTGATTGAGATGCGCCTGATTATCAAAAACCAGATGATGAAGGGTGCCCCGCTCTATTGCCATCAGGACAATGCGATGCGCGGAATTGACCGGGGTGATGACCCGCTCCGCCCGCGGCAGCAGCTCTATTGAGGCTGCCGGGCAGCTGCGCACGCATACGCCGCAGCCAAGGCAGATATCGGGATTCAGCAGGGCTTTTTTCTTGTTTGCCGCGTTACCCGCCACCAGCTCCAAAGCATTGACCGGACAAACCGCTATACACTTGCCGCAGCCGGTACAGACAGCATCCTTTATGCGTGGAATAAAATTGGTCGTATGCACGGGATGAAGCGCTGCAAACCGCTTTGATGCCAGCAGCGCCTCGCAGCAGCAGCCGCAGCAGTTGCAGATAAAGGCCGGCCTTTCGCGGACATTTTCCCCGAACTGTACCAGATTGTTTTCATAGGCCTGGTGTAAAAGTTCAAGGCATTCTGATTTCCCGGCTTTTCTGGCCATACCATGCTTTGTCAGCGAATAGGCCGCGCTGTTAAAAGACATGCAGATTTCCTGCGGCGCTGCGCAGGCCTTTCCCAGATGCTGCATTTTATGGCGGCAGTAGCACAGGCCGATGCCGATGTGCCGGGCCGTTTCAATAGCGTGCGAAGCCCGTTCATAATCCAGGACCCTGACAGCAGTGCCTTCCGGCAGCGCGGGCTCATGCACAAAAATTCTGCCAAGCTGGGTCTCTCCGGTAGTGAAAAGATTCTTTATAAACTCATCTTCCACATTCAGATACTGGTGGAGAAGCTCTGAGAGGTTTTTCTGGTCAATATCGGTGCGCACGCGCATGAGTGAAAATTCTATAAAGCCCGCCATGGGCGGGGGCAGAACATACAGCGGCTCGCCGTCGCTTTCAAGGTCAACCAGCAAGCCCCGGTCCGCCAGATCATCAAGCTTCAGGCGAGCGTCTTTTGCAGACATTTTCCAGATTCCGGCGATTTTTTTTACGGTAAACGGCCTGATCGGCGTAAGCGACATCAGGCGGGCATCCTGTTCGGAAAACAGCACTTTCAGGATTTTAAAAAGCAGCTCTGACGGCGGCGCGCCCTGCGGAAAGCGGTTGAGCCTTTCCACCAGCTGCTGATAGGCCGATGCATGAGCGATGTGAGACATGCCTTTTGTTTACATCAAAACAGATCAAAATAAAAAATATATTTTGCTATGTAATACAATCCGATCAAAATTAAAACAGCACCGGTTAGCTATGCGCACAATGCGTTCTGCAGCAGTAATCTTTTTAAACAAACCGCTCACCCAGTGAACACCGAAAACAATTGCCACGGCAAATACGATGACCGGCAGGCCGGTGCCAAGGCCGTAGACGAAGGGAAACAGGAGCGGAGACTTGCTGCTGACGGCAAGGGGGATCAGGCTGCCGAAAAAAAGCGCCGCAGATACCGGGCAGAAGGCAAGGGCAAATATGATGCCCAGCAGCAGCGCTCCCCATGCCCCACGGCTTTTCAGGCTTTGCACCCGCGCCTGCGAAATAACAAAACCCGAAAAAGGCAAAGCTATCAGATCAAGCAGCACAACGCCGGTGAGAACCAGCAGCGGTCCGATTACTTTGGGCATATACATCTGCAGGTAGTACGACACCAGGGGCACATTGACCAGGGACGCGCTGATGCATGCTCCGAGCGCTGTATAGCAGAGTATTCTGCCAAAGATATAGCTTGAACCCGACCACAGGACGGTGGACTTTTTTTTGATATCCCGGCTGATGAAGGATACGGCAGCAATATTGGAAGCCAAAGGGCAGGGGCTCACCGAGGTGAGAATCCCCAGCCACAAGGCCGACAGAATGGGCAGTGTTTGCTCGTCCATGCTGCGTGCCTACAGGTATGCTTCGACTTCTTTTTTCACATAGCTAAAAAAGGCCGTCTGATCTCCTACGTTCTGCCATACGGCAGGTAAATTTTTCCAGGCCGTCTGCTTGCCGTTTTCATATTTCACCAGCACCAGCGACCGGGTCACGAGCTGATAATCCTGCACAAAATGCTGGTTTTCAGGCTCGTCGATATTTATCGGCTGAAACACCAGCGCCCCGCTTTTCAGCTGCTGCGCAAAATTGAGCTCGATGGCCTCCCGTGAATACTGCTCGATTTTTTTGCAGGTCGCGCAGCGAAAATTGCCGTGGAAATAATAAGCGGCGATAAATGACTTTGATTGTGCTGCCGGCGCCTTTTTTGCTGTGGCATTGTCAGCATGCGACGCAGTGTATAAGCAAAAAACAACTGCAATAAGCAGTCAGTAATTGAGCAGACATTATTCCTGAAATTGTTCTATTTTTATCCTTTATGAGAATATAGTGTCATTCCAGTGAGCAATCTCTGCCTTGTCGTAGGGGCTCAAAATTTTGAGCGACACGGAATATCAAGATTGCAGCGTGGCTCTCTCATGTAATGTCAACCGCTGGACTTTTCGGCATCATATCTAACTAATCAGGCTGACCGCCTGATGCAGTTTCAGCTTCAGGAAACGACCGCATGATGCATTATCGGCAAGCCGCCTTTTTACCGCATCCTTGACCCTTGCAACCGCATCCGTATCAAGCACGCCATCATGGGGCTGCTTCTTAAATCCCAACTCGGTTACCACCACATAGTCGGTCATGGGCACTTCGGCATGTTCCAGAGCCTTTTTCGTGCAGGCAACCGGGCAGCCGTCAATGCCAATAACCCGGTCGGCGCCTCTGCCCGATGCTATCATGCCGGAATTATGGCTGCCGATGCCGGCGAGGCAAAGCATTTTTGCAATGCCCTCCTGCTGCAGATCAACAGCGGCCTGATTTGCTATCTGCCCAACATTTGCAGCCCCTGAGCAGGTAAATAGTACTGTAGTCTTGCCCGAACAACATTCGTTTGCCATGATGTTTCTCCCTATATGTAACATGTATTTAAGTACAAAGCCCCGAAAACAAGGGGGCAATATTTATGTATACAAAAAAAATATGCCCTTTTTATCCCCCTTTGAAAAAAGGGGGATACAGGGGGATTTTTTGTAGTCTGATAAATCCCCCTAACCCCCTTTGCTAAAGGGGGATTTTTCGCCCCCTCTTTTGCGGGGCTTTGTACTAAGCAATCAATCAAACCAATCCGCGTCGGCGGCCTAAGTGAAACCGATAAACCGCTACTTTGTAATCATTTTCTTGATTTCATCAACGCTCAGCACTTTCCCGGCTGATTTTACCTCTCCATCAACTGCAAGGGCAGGGGTAATCATGACTCCGGCATTCATGATCTTCTGTATATCCTCAACCTTGGTAACCTCAGCATCAATTTTCAATTCACCCACAGCCCCAAGAGCATTTTCAAACAGCTTTTTGCATTTGGGACAGCCAGTGCCCAGAATTTCAATTTTCATTGATTTGTTTCTCCTTTCATTGAAAAAATATTTTTTAACATCATTTATTGTTTTTCAAATCCTTGGAAGTCCACTCCAAAGCCACCTCGACCTTCCCCTGTATCTATCACTTTTTTTGTTCATGAAAAAGGGGAATACCATTAGAAACAGGCATAGCAACACGTAAGGTATTGCAGCCAGGGCATTTCTTTATTTACCTGCGGCCATTGTTTTACAGGTGGCAAGTATCCACTTTGCGTGAAACAGTATATGCAGAACAAGCAAACCAAGACCAATGCATGCGATCACAAGATGAATCGTTCCCCATTCATGTCTGTCCATGCCAAAAAAAGAAAGGTCTACATTGCTACCATACTTGATCCACCGCTTGCTGCCGGGAACAAGCATATATTTCATAAGGAAACCGATCCCGGCCACCAGCGCCATGCAAAGAAACATGAGGGCATCAAGAATAAAGTTGTGTTTGGGCTTTATCATTATTTGATCCATATGATTATTGCAGCATTATTTTTTATCGATTTTTTTGTTGCCATACCATGCATCCGGTTTCCGTGATGTTAGTAGAATTTTGCTTCTGGCTTTGGTACTGCACTCGCAAAAGAAAAACCGTTTTATAATCGCATCAAACACTGAAAATATTTTTTTAAGACACAGCATCCTCGCTCCGATGTCAAAAATAAAGGTTTCTATTTGCGCTTTTCCTGTAAACCCTCCAGAATGTCATCCTTATAGTTAAGCCTTTTTATATGCAGGCTCCTTCACAGTTTCCCCTTTTTCGTTCAAAGGATCACTGTAGGCACCCGCCTGATCTTCATCAATCATAATGCGGTCCAGTTCCATTACCTCCTGCGGTTCAAGAGAGACTGTCTTTTTTGTAATTTCCAGCATAATGCTTCTCCTGTACGGCGAGTGATCAGCCGTTCAATATTTTGCCGACTTCCTTGACAATAACCGGCACCTGAACCATGCCTGCAGATTTCATCTCGCCGTCAATAATCACAAGCGGCGAAGGCTCTTCTTTAGTAGCCAGAAGTTGTCCAAACGTAGATTCCTTTTCCTGTGGCGCCATGAGCAGATCGACATATTCTGTAGCGGTCCTTCCCGGATACGCCGCTTCCAATGCAGCCTTCAATTCTTCGGCTTTGTTTTTCACCGAAGCATATTCAGGCCCGCAGGTTGTCGGTGTGCAGCAAGCGCATCCCTTGTTTATACCAGGCAGATCAAAAATTCTAATTTTCACCATATTTTTTGCAGTCATATTTTTTCCTTCACGTATGTATTTAAAGAAACTTTACCTAAAAAAACGTACCGAACAGCATGCCGGTAAACGTCGCCATGACAACTACCAGTGAGCAATACACGACGGTTTTTTTCGTACCCATGATACTGACCAACACGAGCATGCTGGGAAGTGAAAGCGCCGGGCCGGCAAGAAGCAGGGCAAGTGCCGGGCCTTTGCCCATGCCGCTGCCAAGCAGGCCCTGCACGATCGGCACTTCGGTAAGTGTTGCAAAATACATAAAAGCGCCGACAACGGAGGCAAAAAAGTTCGCCCCCAGGGAATTGCCGCCCACGAGATTTGTTACCCATGCGTTGGGAATCAGCCCTTCATTGCCCGGACGCCCCAGCAGAAGGCCGGATACGAGCACGCCGCCCAGCAGCAGCGGAGTGATCTGCTTGGCAAAGCCCCAGCTTGCGCTGAACCATTCACCCGAGTTCCCCCTGATCACGGCTTGTGATTATGGAAAGCCCGATAACCCCAGCGCCGAAGGCGATAAGCGGCTCATGGGGAAACAGGAAGGCAAGCACGGCTGTCGGCACGGCGTCCCAGAGCAGCTTCGCCCATGCCATGCCAAACCAGAGCACAAGAATGACGGCAAAAGCAAGCTGCTGAAAGACCGGTCAGATACCATTTGATGGAGTAGATTGCAGAGAAGAATCCTTCATTGGAATCGGGTTTGCCCCAGTTTGCAAAAACAAGAATTGCAACCATGAGGGCGAAATAAAGTGTGTTTGCCAGAGCGGTCGTTTCACCTCCGGCTCGGGCATGGCCATTTGACCGCTAGCCTTGGCGATTTCCTCCTTGCGAAATATCAAATGCATGAGCAGCCCGATAATAACGCTGAAAACAACAGCGCCTGCGGCGCGGGCAACACCGATATCAAGCCCCAGAATGCGCGCGGAAAGAATCATGGCAAGCACATTGATTGCCGGGCCGGAATACAGAAATGCGCTTGCAGGCCCCAGGCCTGCGCCCATTTTATAAATTCCACCGAAAAGCGGCAGGACCGTGCAGGAACAGACGGCAAGCACGGAGCCCGATACTGACGCCACGCCGTAGGCAAGCACCCTGTTTGCCCGTGCACCGAGGTATTTCATGACTGATGCCTGGCTGACAAACACGGAAATGGCGCCTGCTATGAAAAAGGCCGGAATAAGGCACAGCAGCACATGCTCGCGGGCATACCACTTGACCAGCTGGAACGATTCCGTTACCGCATTATCAAACCGCGGCACGCCAACCGGCAGATAAAAGCAGGCAAGAAAGGCCGCGATGATGACGGCAAGAGGCTTCCATTCAGTTTTCCAGTCCATGGTTCGATTTCTCAAAAAAATTCATTTATAAACACAAACTCCAGATCTCTCCCTCCGGTCGAGATGACTGAAAGGGTCGGTTGAAGATGACAGCACTGTTGAGAGTAATAAAAAACAATGTCATTTCGACCGAAGAGAGAAATCTCAAAAATTCAAACGTATAGCGAGTCCGTTGTTGCGCCAAGCTCGGCAATCCTTAAAAACCAGATCTCTCCCTTCGGTCGAGATGACAAAAGGGTCGGTCGAGATGACGAATGGACCGGTCGAGATGACAGCCCTGCTCAGAGTAATAAAAAATAGTGTCATTTCGACCGAAGGGAGAAATCTCCTTCCTAAGATGTCATTTCGAAGCGAAGCGAGAAATCTTTTTCGGGGGAAAAATTTAAAATTTTAAACTTAAATCCTCCCACTTCGGATTATTCTCAATAACCAGTCGATTCTTTTTTTCTCGCCGCCATTTCTTTATCTCTTTTTCTCTGGAAATTGCAGCAACCGGGTCTTCAGTTGTTTCAAAGTAAACAAGCTTGTTAACATTATATTTCGAGGTGAAGCCTTTAATCATCTTAGTTTTATGCTCCAGTATTCGCCGTTGCAGATCATTTGTCATGCCGATGTACATGACCTTGTTGTTCGAATTTGTCAGAATGTAGACGAAAAACAGTTTATCGTTCAAAGACTTGTCCTTGAAATCATTTCAAAACTAGTTGCACTTCGAGATCTCTCCCTCTGGTCGAGATGACGAATGGACCGGTCGAGATGACAGCCCTGCTCAGAGTAATAAAAAATAGTGTCATTTCGACCGAAGGGAGAAATCTCAAAAATTCAAACGTATAGCGAGTCCGTTGTTGCGCCAAGCTCGGCAATCCTTAAAAACCAGATCTCTCCCTTCGGTCGAGATGACAAAAGGGTCGGTCGAGATGACGAATGGACCGGTCGAGATGACAGCCCTGCTCAGAGTAATAAAAAATAGTGTCATTTCGACCGAAGGGAGAAATCTCAAAAATTCAAACGTATAGCGAGTCCGTTGTTGCGCCAAGCTCGGCAATCCTTAAAAACCAGATCTCTCCCTTCGGTCGAGATGACAAAAGGGTCGGTCGAGATGACAAAAGGGTCGGTCGAGATGACGAATGGATCGGTCGAGATGACAGCCCTGCTCAGAGTAATAAAAAATAGTGTCATTTCGACCGAAGGAAGAAATCTCCGTCCTAAAACCCATTTCGGACCGCAAGGACAAATCTTAAATTATAAGCTGTAAAAGCAAGCCCTTTCAATCTTTGAAATTTCCCACAAACTCCCGGATCTCATCCCGCACTTTTCTAAATGATTCAAGAACTTCCTGATCGCTTCCCGTAACTGCCGCAGGGTCGTCAAAACCATGATGCGTTTTTACACCTTTTCCGAAAAACACCGGGCAGTTCTGTGCCGCGCTGCCGCAGAGGGTAATGATATAATCAAATTCTTCTTATGGGCAGGTCGTCAATATGCTTTGATGTCTGGCCTGATGGCATCAATGCCGATTTCACGCAGCACCTCTATGGTTTTCGGGTGCACGCCCTTTGGCTCAGTGCCCGCGGAAAAAACTTCAAATTCATCACCGCGCAAGTGCCGCATGAGCCCTTCGGCAAGCTGGCTGCGGGCAGAATTGCCGGTGCAAAGAAAGAGTATTTTTTTTTTCATGGCATATTTCCCTTCCGGCTTTTCGCCATAGACAGTGATGGATAGGATTTGAGCGCCGGAATTTTTAAATTCATCAAGCTCCTGCTGCGATAAATACTGCAAAAGAATGGAATCGGGTATGGCATACACCTTTTCTTTTTTTATTGAAATATTGGCAAATCCCGCTTCGGCAACAATACCCAGATACGCGTCCTTAGTTAAGCGCGCCGGCCACACAGCCTGCATACATTTCAGCGGCAGATTGTATTTTTGGGGCAGCTTTCCGTTAACGACTATATCTGAAATACCGAATCGTGCCGCCGGGCTTCAGTACGCGGTAAATTTCCTGAAATGCTTTGAGTTTATCAGGCACAAGGTTTATGACGCAGTTGCTCACAACGACATCAGCAGTGTTGTCATCAACCGGCATGTGCTCTATATCCCCAAGCCTGAATTCGACATTTTCACAGCCAAGCTTTCGGCATTTTTCTGTGCCCGCTCAATCATGGCCTGCGTCATGTCGATGCCGATGACCTTGCCTTTTTCGCCGACAATTCTTCTGGCAATAAAGACATCATTCCCCGCGCCTGATCCAAGATCAATAACAGTTTCTCCCGGCTTTAGATCCACTGCCTCTGTCGGTATGCCGCAGCCCAGGCCCAGGTCGGCCTCCTTGACATAGCCGTCTTTCTTTGAATAGTCCGGGCTGAAGGTTGTGTAGATTTCCGCATCCGCACTGCCCGGGCAGCAGCAGGAACAGGAAGCAGCCGCGGGCGATTTCTTTGCAATCTCTGCGTATTTTTCTTTAACGATGTCTTTGATTTTGTCTTTGTCGTCCATGAGTGGCTGCCTCGTAAAAGGGTATCAAACAGTTCCGTTAGGAATGTTAAAATACTTCTTCCTGAAATAGAGCGATACATTGACAAGGCTGATAAGCACCGGCACCTCGACAAGGGGGCCGATGACGGCGGCAAAGGCAACGCCCGAGTTGATGCCGAACACGGCAACTGCGACAGCGATGGCAAGCTCGAAGTTATTGGACGCCGCGGTAAATGACAGCGTTGCGCTCTGGCCGTAAGGGGCGCCCACCTTTTTGCTCATAAAAAATGACACGAAGAACATGATGACAAAATAAATAAGCAGCGGTATGGCGATGCGCACAACATCGAAGGGGATTTTTACAATGAGTTCACCCTTAAGGGAGAACATGACAAGAATGGTGAACAGCAGGGCGATCAGCGTTATCGGGCTGATTTTGGGGATGAATTTTTCCTGATACCATTTCTTATCTTTTATATTTATGAGCGTGAAGCGCGTGATGATGCCTGCGATAAACGGGATGCCAAGATATATAAAAACGCTTTCAGCGATCTGGCCGATGGTGATATCGACCACAACGCCCTTCAGCCCGATCATGGGCGGCAGCACGGTAATGAAAATCCAGGCATACAGGGAAAAGAACAGCACCTGAAAGACTGAATTGAAAGCCACAAGCCCGGCGCAGTATTCAGTATCGCCTTTGGCCAGATCATTCCAGACAATGACCATGGCAATGCAGCGGGCAAGACCGATCATGATAAGCCCGACCATGTATTCGGGATAGTCGCGCAGAAAAACAATGGCCAGCACGAACATAAGGATAGGCCCGATGATCCAGTTCTGCACCAGCGACAGCCCGAGCACTTTAAAATTGTGAAACACCTCGCCCATTTCTTCATATTTCACCTTGGCAAGAGGCGGGTACATCATGAGAATAAGCCCGATGGCGATGGGAATATTGGTGGTGCCGGACTCGAACTGCTTCCAGAATCCACCAATCCCCGGAAAGAGATATCCCCAGCCGACACCGACAAACATGGCAAGAAATATCCAGAGCGTCAGATAGCGGTCAAGAAACGATAGTTTTTTTGTCAGGCTTTCAGTCATGATTCATTCCTCCTTCAATTATTTTTTACAAATTTCCTGTCTGCACAGCGTAGCCGCTGTTTTTCTATCGTGTTTCACACAGGGGTCATCATTAACCCAGGCTTTAAGCTGCTTGAGTATCAGCGGGGCATACTGGTTTACCTGTTCCCGGCAAAGCCTGTAATCAATCCACTGGCCTTCGCGTTCATCGGTAACCAGGCCGGCCTCTTTGAGAAGGCTCAGATGCTTTGACACGCTGGGCTGCGTTATGCCCAGGGCTGCCGACAGCTCGCATACGCACATGTTTTTCTGCTCGAGCATCTTCAGTATGCGCAGGCGGTTCTTGTCGCCTGCGGCTTTTAATACTTTTAAAAGTTCTCTCATGCACAGCTCCATAAAATATATATAGCTATTTAGCTATATAGTATATTAGCAGTAAAAAAGGGGGTTGTCAATTGAGAACTGTGAAAAAAACTGCAGCCGGGTGGCGGGAAGCAGGGGGGCATGGTAGGGTCAGACCTGCGTGTCTGTTACGTTGCAGGGCGCACACACCGGTGCGTCTCTACTAAGTAGTGCCTGAACGAAAACCCCACTGTCAGCGAAAACTGTCATTTCGAAGGAGTGGAGCGACTGAGAAATCTTAAGCACATGCAAAGATCTCTCCCGCAGTCTGCTCTGAGCGAAGTCGAAGGGGTCGAGATGACATGGATATAAAAACAGGGTTTCCGTTCAGCTCCTCAGTAGACGTTCCTAGAAAAGAGGGGCAATATTTTATTTATAAAAAAACACGCCTTTTTAATCCCCCTTTGAAAAAGGGGGTACAGGGGAATTTTTCGCCCCCTTTATTGTGTGGGGCTGTACTAAGAGATTTCCCGGCGTTCCATTTTATACGCCTCATTCCATAGGTAATGACGTGCGCTCCTGAGCGAAGCAAAATAAAAACAGCGGAAACACCCGTTTAGGCATTTCCGCTGTTTAAATTTTTTTAACTACCAGTAAATCAGATTGCTATATTCGCATCCCTGTCGAATGTCCACCTGATCAGTTCGCCACTTCACTCGAAGGGTTCAGTGCTGTCCATATCTTCTGCTATAACGCCTTCAGCTTCGGCATTTGCCCAGACAGATAAATAGGCATCCACCTGGGAGGTATCGCTCCTGCCGCCTAAAATATAATCATCAGGTGTTTCCGTGAGGGCTGCTAAAAAAAGCAAGAGTGTTGCCATAAGCAGCTTTTTCATGTGCATCTCCTTTTTTATGCTTTCTACTATATATTGTAGTCTATATCTAAATAAAGTCAATATGTAGTGACATTATTTTTTTATTTTTGGAAACCTACCCTTTAAACGTTTATGACAGGCCGACGGTTGCAAAATAACTAGTTGAATTACCGTAGATTTTCTTAGATTGTCCAAACTTACCCTTGCTTTTTTTTGTTTTTTGTGGATAATAATAAATTCCTTGAATATCGCATGGCGGCAGATGCCGTCTTTTTTATTGTCTTCAGGAAAACCATAGCCTGTGGCGAAGTTTCCCTGAAGAAGGCAACTGAAACACTTCGTGTTTTTTGATTGCGCCCTTTCAGGGCGAAATCATGTCACCCGTTAAGCGGGTGGCTGTTGGCCCGCACAACGTAACCCATAGAAAATCAGGATACCCCTCCAGCAATGATCAAGCAGCACAAAATAAGAAACATCGCTATTATAGCGCATGTCGACCATGGCAAGACGACGCTTGTCGATCAGCTTTTTAAGCAGAGCGGCATGTTCAGAGATAACCAGAATGTGGCCGAAAGGCTCATGGACTCGATTGATCTGGAGCGCGAGCGCGGCATAACCATCGCCTCCAAGAACGGCTCGTTCAAATACCAGGACTTTCTCATCAATATCATCGATACGCCCGGCCATGCCGATTTCGGCGGGCCAGGTCGAGCGGGTGCTCAAAATGGCCGACGGCGCCGTGCTGCTGGTGGATGCGCAGGAAGGCCCCATGCCGCAGACCTATTTCGTCTTGAAAAAGGCCCTTGCCATTGGTTTGCCCATTATCGTCGTCATCAACAAAATCGACAAGCCTGCTGCACGGTGCGACTGGGCCGTGGATCAGGTATTTGATTTGTTTGTGAAGCTTAATGCGCCCGAGGAGATTCTTGACTTCCCCATCGTCTACGCCTCTTCCCGCGACGGCTATGCCATCAATGAGCTCGGCGACGAGCCATCATCCATGGAGCCGCTGCTGCAGAAGGTTATTATTCACATACCCGCTCCTGCCGGCGACCCGGAAGGCCCCTTGCAGCTGCTGGTGAGCTCCATTGACTATTCGCCCTATCTCGGCCGGCTGGGCATCGGCAAAGTCACATCAGGTACGCTCAATGTCAATAAAGACATCGTGATGGCCCGGCGCGACGGCACGCTTGCCCCTGCCCGCATCACCAAGGTGTACCGGTTTGAAAGCAATCAGAAGGTGCCGACCGACACGGCGGGCATCGGCGAAATCGTGGCCATTGCCGGCATGGAGGATGTGACCGTAGGCGTCACCTTCACCGATCCCGACAACCCCATTCCTCTGCCTCCCACGGTGATTGATCCGCCGACGGTGTCGATGAACTTTATCCCCAATGATTCTCCTTTTGCCGGCCTTGAAGGCCAGTTTGTCACCTCCCGCCAGCTCGACGAGCGGCTGGAGCGGGAGACTTTTTCCGATGTGGCGCTCGTGGTCAAGCCGCTTGAGGACCGCGTGGGCTTTGCGGTTTCCGGCCGGGGGGAGCTGCATCTCTCGATCCTGATTGAGCGCATGCGCCGCGAGGGCTATGAGTTTCAGGCAACCCGTCCGCAGGTTATCATGCAGGAGAAGAACGGCGAGCTGCTCGAGCCCTATGAGGAGCTGACCATTGATGTCGACGAGCTGTATATGGGCGCGGTCATTGAGCGCCTCGGCATGCGCAGGGGCCAGATCCGGGAGATGAAGCAGGGCCAGGGCATGACGCGGCTTTTATATGCAATTCCCACCCGCGGGCTGCTGGGCTTTCGCTCCGAGTTTATGACCATCACCAAGGGCATGGGCGTTATGAACTATGTGTTCAGCCACTATGGCCCCCATGCCGGAGAGATGCGCAACCGCAAAAACGGCGCGCTGGTCGTGAAAGCACCCTGCACCACAGTAGCCTATTCGCTGTTCAACCTGCAGGAGCGCGGCAGGCTTTTTGTCGGGCCGGGCCTTCCCGTGTATTTGGGCCAGATCGTCGGCGAGAATGCCCGTGACGACGATATGATCGTCAATCCCGCCCGCGGCAAAAAGCTTACCAATATGCGCGCCGCAGGCTCCGATGAAAACGTCGTTCTCACCCCGCCGCTCAAAATGAGCCTTGAGGACTGCCTTGCCTGGATCAATGACGACGAGCTGGTTGAGATAACCCCCAAGTCCATCCGGCTGCGCAAACGGCAGATGCCAAGATAGGGCAGGGGTGTAGGGGCGCGGTGCCCGCGCCGCAAGTTCGGAGTCATGAGTTCGGAGTTGGGAGTGCAGAAGCCGTAGGGTGGATTAAGCGCAGCGAATCCACCACATAATGCAAAACACAGAACGTAGATACTATGAAGGAAAGGATCATTTGACAGGCGTCACGTCTCGGATATGCTAAAAAAGTCACGTCAATAACTTTCAGCATAAAGGAGACAAACATGGCGAACAATCAAATGATCCAAACCGAGGCAAAGAATAGCACAGGTAAGCAGGTTTTGTACATATCCCTTGAACTGTCCAACAAGAAATGGAAACTGACGTTTGGGGACGGGCAACGCAGGAGGGAGCGAACAATAACATCAGCAGATCTTGAAGAGTTTAAGGAAGAGCTGGTCAAGGCCCGGAAGCATTTTAGACTGGATGAAGATTGCGCCATATACAGCTGTTATGAATCGGGACGAGACGGGTTTTGGATACACCGGTATTTGGAGAGCATAGGGATAAAGAATATCGTGGTGGACTCGGCCAGCATTGAAGTCGAACCGGAGGCATCGGCGGGCCAAGACGGACCGGGTAGATGGGTTAAAGTTGTTAACCATGCTGATACGGCACTTGGGAGGAGAGCAGAAAGTCTGGAGTGTGGTACGGGTTCCGACACAGGAACAGGAAGATGAACGGCGACTCAACCGAGAGAGGGATCGGCTGTTAAAGGAACGGGGAGCACATGTAAGCCGGATAAAGTCGCTACTGATATTGTATGGGATACATGCAGAGGTAGGCAGTAAATTCCTGAAGCTGCTTGAGGAAGTGCGAGCCTGGGATGGCAGCAAACTGCCAGAGCATATCGTGCAGGAGATGAAGCGGGAGTATGAACGGATAGGGGTGCTGGACCTGCAGTTGAAGCAGATCAATGAAGAGAAGAAGCGGCAGCTTGCGGCAAGTCCTGAACAAATGCGCAAGGTAAGCAAGCTTGCCCGGATACGGGCAATTGGGCCGATCAGTTCATGGGATTTGATCTATGAGTTTTTTGGCTGGCGGGAATTCAAGAATGTGAAGCAGGTGGGAGGTGCAGCGGGTCTTGCGCCAATGCCCTACAGCAGCGGGGATATGCAGATCGAGCAAGGAATAAGCAAAGCGGGCAATCGGCGGATACGAGCTTTGCTGATAGAGCTAGCCTGGGGATGGCTGAGATGGCAGCCTGGCAGTAAGCTAAGCACGTGGTTTCATGAGCGCTTTGGAGGGGGCAACAAGCGGATGAGGCGAATAGGGATCGTGGCGCTGGCCAGAAAACTGCTCATAGCGCTGTGGAAGTATGTTGATCACGACATCGTGCCGGAAGGCGCGATACTAAAGATGGCATAAAGGACATACAACCGGAGGAAAAGGATTTGATAGGCATTCCAGTTGGTGAAGCCCTTCGTACCCGCCCTGGGTCTAAAAGCACCGTCTTTGTAGATTGAAGGCTTCTTAAACTGGTTGGACTGACGCCAATTGGCGCACGCAGTATGTGGATGCACGGTTATAATACCGGCACGGATAGAAGGTGGTTCCGGGCAAGGTTCCCGGAAAACGACAAGCCCAACCGGCCAAAACGGAATGAGTATCAAAAGATAAAGAAAGAAAAAAACAAAAAAAATTAACCCGAGGCTTGACAACGGTCCTCATAGAAGGGCGGGTGCCAACCCGCCGGAATCATACAAGCAGGGTCGGGGTCATCCCGCCCGTGCTGTTGCCCGGAATAACGACCTGCCCGTCAATACCTTCATCAATCCGAATTACTTCCTTTGCACAGCCGTAGTACTACAACCGTTATTTCGCATGAATACGGGTAGAAAATTCTCGGGGGGAAAGGATGCGGCATCCGCGGAATTTTTTTAGAATCAGCAAGTCATTGTCGCCCGTAATAAGATACTCGGCCTCGCCTGCTGCTGCAAGCCCGAGAATGTGGAGATCGTTCTGGTCGCGGCAGGAATCAATTGGGATACGTGCTGGTACAACCATTGTTGCATTTTCATGAATAAGCGCTGTGATGCTTTCGATTGTTTCAGCAGGCAGTTTTAATTTTTTACTGAAGGCGGTCCGCACCTCGTCGATCAAATCGGCGCTGATAAGTACTTGATGGCTGTCGAGACAAAGTTCAAAAACAGCTTCGCACAGACCATGGGCGGCAAATGCGGCGATGATAACGGACGAATCCAGCACGATCTTCATGAGATCGCCTTGAACACATCCTCATCTGTCATAAAACCCTGCGCTTCGGCAAAAGGCAGCACCTGCTTGCGCAGTGCCCGAAATTTCTCAATTGCCACATAGCGGCGTATCGACTCCCGCACCACATCACTGACTGGCTTGTGCTGCTTTTGGCTGATCTGCTGAAGGTCGGAACGCAGGTCATCCGGCAGGCGTATGGTTATTGTATTCATAGTAAGACAATGTAGCACAAACAGGTTTTTCTGTCAATGCCGCGCTTGGTGGTCCGGAGTCGTAGGGGCGCGGTGCCCGCGCCCGCAAGTTCGGAGTCATGAGTTCGGAGTTTGGGTAAGATCAAGATTTCAAATTCAAAATTCAAAATTGAAGGCATGAAAATGCACGTTGTTCAGAAAATCGAAGATGTGAGGTCATCCCGCCCGTGCTGATGCCCGGAATAACGACCTGCCAGTCAAATACCTTCATCAATCCGAATTACTTCCTTTGCAAAGATGGTTGAGCACGTAGCACGCAGGGTGCGCTTCGCGCACCATTTTTTTTATCGTGCACCGTGCATACTCCGGAAAATAAATCAGCCGCATTTTTTTCTCTCAACTCAACTTATGAGCTAAATCAACAAAGTCAACAACGTCCCCTAGTTGTTCCCTAGTTGTTCCCCATTAAAATAAATTCCGGCTACAGGCTGGCGTGGTGGAGCGCAGCGGAACCACATCAAGTGCAGCGCCCTTGTTCGACTTTATTCATCTAGTTCATATTTGTTTCTTGTTCGGCAATTTTTAAGAAATTTTTCTCCAACGCTTGAACGCCTTCACGTCATCGGCTGTTAGCAAAAACCATTCATTCCTGAGTCGTTTATCTGAAAACCTGCGATGCCAGTATGCCTCAATCCCTGCTGGATCATCTGTCTGTATGACGTGAATTGGCTCTATTTTTCCTGGAAGTTCAATGCCAATCTCTCCCTCTCTACGGAGCATATTATTCGTACGGCCTATCTTATATTCGCGTCGAGTGCCGTGCTTGATGAGGTAGACAAATCCAAGGTCTTGTTTTGCACAACTACCAGAGTAAGGTTCTGTTGTCCGTCCTGCGGATAATACAGGACACATCGGCACAACGTCAGCAAATGCTTTATTGGCTAAACAAAACTCGCGCACCTTGTCAACAGTCTGACGTTTCGATCCAAAGCGACGGAGTGTCTTTGAGTTTGGGAAGGTGGTGTCAGATCGAGCTTTCATTCTTAACTCAGCTTCGACGGGATAATGACCGAGTTTCCTGACGAGTGTAGCAAGCCGTTCGAGCAAGAAGGCGTCTGAGTATGCCTCCCGCTTTTGGTTGGGCATGCAGCCAGCTTCTATTACGGCATCACTCCATCGTACCCAATATTTGCCACTCCAGTCACTTTCTCGAATGCCAGTTTCCGTTTCGAATGCTCTTCTGCCGGGCGCGATTCCACCAGCGGCCTTTGTAAGGCGATGAATTTCATCAAGAATTTGCTGTTTATTCATTTTTTTATCCTGTTGTCGAACGTCACGGCTGTGCGGCGCGCGGTAGCGCGTACGCACCAGCCGATGGTTGGCCGTTACCATTCTTCAGGTCCACGATCACTGTTGCCACTCGCCTCGCCAGTTTGCTGTCCTTCAGTCCGAGGCACTTGTGGGCAAGACGAGTAGCACCTTGCCATTCTTCCCGAGAGGCTGGTTCAGGAACATCCGGCGCGTTCGCGAAGTCGATGAATACGAGGTAGGCATCCTTTTCGTTGATCCCGGCCAGAAAGTAGAGATGGGCTAGGCGATTGGCCATCTGGTAGAGCGGCGCGTACCAGCACGCGTCTTTGCTCGCATGGAATGCTGACTTGGCCTCGTCCAAGCGATTCTCGATTCTACGGAGCGCATCGGGCGATGCCTTGCTCCGAAAATCGACGGCCTCGTCAATGTGGGCCTTGGCTTCAATGAGGATCAGTTTGCCGTCCGTTGTGCGGGCCAGACCGTCCCAGCGCGGCCCACTCTTGGGCCAAAATACCTCAAGTGGCATAGTCAGTTCGTCAACACCCAGACGGTCGAGGAATGCCTGATCGTAGTATTCCGCGTAGTCATCGTCCTGAAGCGGCGACCGCCAGTCTAACACAGCCTTTCGCCAACCGAAGGCTTCGGCGATAGCTGTACCCAGCACATCGGGATACTCGCGCACGATCAAGCGTAGCCAGTGCTCGCTTCGTGTTGCCTCCGGCGGTCTTGGTCTTCTCGGCATATTTCATCCTCTCGGCCAACGATAAGGTCACCCTACAGGCTAACGGAATCGTCTCCATCGCTTTGTTGGGTTTATTTTATTTCTTGTTTGTTAAAGTATTTGACCATCCCGTTTCCAATCGGGACATAGTCGATCAGACTTACATCAAATCCGGATTTCTTGATATGTTGACCGACGGCCCTAATATAAGTTTCATTCGGCACAAACTTACCTAGAGCCATAACCTGTTGGCCTAGATTCGTCACAACATATGCTGCAATCGCCAGCTTTTTAGCTGGATCAGCATGCTCGATCAACAGTCCTTTTCTATGGCAAAGCAAGGCACATGTAAATTTATCTTTGACGGTTGAATTAATAGTCCTTTGAAGACCTAATGAATCTACACCTGTAACCACCCCGAGTTCTTGAAGTTCAAGCAGAAAACTGAATGAGATTCTTTCCGCTTCCAGTGCTTCCTTGGGCTCTCTCGCAATAAAATCAACAAATGTGAGTGTTGATATCTTTTCGATGGTCTGAGCCTCTTCTTTGCTTAAGTTTCTGACAAACTCCAGTAGCCTATATGAATAGCTTCCGGGGTCCTTCAATTCGCCAGCAAGAATACGGCCCCATATAGCTTGCAGCTCATTTGTTGATACGTCTCCGGCGTAATCTCTCCAGCGATATAACCAGTCTGGCTCGATTTTTTTAGTAGATGGGGCCGATTCATCATTCTTCAAGTCGTCTTCCGCATGAATTACCGCTTTGGCAACATTCACTTCTTTGCGTAGCGAGTCTGCAACAGCTGATGCAGCAGCAATCTGAAGAGGAGGCTTTTCGGGTCGCGTGTCTGCGGTTGGGGACTCATCTTTTGGCAATGCTGCTGTCAGTGAAATGGCATATTTTCCATCGCTTAGCTTTCGTCTGCCTGACCTAACCTCCTCGGCTTCACGTTCTGCTTCCGCTAGCGCGAGAAGTTCATAACGACGGACGTCGACTTGAGCTTTCCCCTCTCGCCTCACCTGCCAAGGACGCAGCAAATTGCCAACACCCTGTTCTGCGAGAGTTTCCCAAAGTTTGATCAATAGGTTTTCGCCTGGCCAGTTCATGGTTTTATTCTGCCCAACATAAATTTATATGGATATCCGTATTTTCCGGAAAATAGCCCTGAGCACGTACCTTTGTGCTTAGTAAAATTGGCAAATAGATCGTCTTATTAAAAGATTTTTATCTATTACAGGATGTTATATGGATATCCGTATAACATGGCTGTTTCTCTAAAATGGCTGATTATTTTGTCTTTACCCCGGGTTGCAGGAATGCAGAATAGCACCAGTTAGTTAGTTCGACAAGCGTATATTTTGATATTCGCATTGGCTGGATATTCGATTTCTTTGGTGTGCGCTGCGCATTCTGCGGTCTTCTTCCCCCTTTACAAAAAGGGGGATACAGGGGGATTTTTACAGGCCACCAAATCCCCCCGCCCCCTTTGCTAAAGCATTTAACAAATTACTATAACCATTGTTCATGAGTTGACGAGAAACACAGACCTCGGTCATTCCGGCTTGCCGGAATCATTTTTCTGCACACCAAAAGGGATTCCCGTCAAGCGGGAATGACAAGAATAATGTCATACAGCTAACGCATGCAACTCTTTTTCGATTTTCGGTTACAAGATTTAGTTAAATGCTCTAAAGGGGGATTGTACGGCTAAAAGCCGTTGCGCCACAAATTCCATTTCGCCGATATTGAAAGGAGGTTTTCAGTGCTTTTCCGTTTCGGGGAAATACCTGTCCAGAAAGTCTTTAAACCCCTGCACGCAGAGCTCGCCTGACACCAGAATCCCCTCGTTGTGATCGCCCCTGATCTGAAGGAACTGCTTTGGCTCGGCTGCTTTTTCATAAAGCGTGAGGCCCATGTCAAAGGGAATTATTTCGTCATCGGGGCTGTGGATGATAAGCTTGGGAGCTGTGATTGCGGGTATTCTGTCGATGGTGGCATAGCTGAATTTTGAAAGCAATTTAACCGGCAGAAAGGGGTAGAGCCTGCCTCCAAGCTCGGGTATGGAGGTGAAGCTCGACATGAGGATAAGCCCGCCGGCACTGTGCCGCGAAGCGATTTCAGCTGCCACGGCGCCGCCAAGCGATTCGCCGAAAAGAATGATTTTTTCCGGCTTTTTTTTCTTCAGTTCAACCAGATAGCGCCAGGCAGATTCCGCATCGCGGTAGGTCCCTTTTTCGGAGGGTTGGCCCGTGCTGCCGCCATAGCCGCGGTAGTCAAAAATCAGCACGCTCAGGTCCAGCCTGTTGAAGATATCTATGGAATCGAGGCGGTAGGAAATATTGCCGCCATTGCCGTGGCAGAAAAGCAGCACGCCGCGCTCGTTTTCGGCCGGTATCCACCAGGCAGCCAGGTTTGTCGTCGTCGTGTTGTCAGATGCACCTCCTCGAAGGCCAGCTGTAGGGCGGCAGGGGTTACGTCAATGTCTTTTAACGGAAAATAGAGCAGCCGGTCCTGCAGAAAGTACACAAGCAGGAGCATGCCGGTATAAAAAATCAGGCAGGCAAGAGCGATATCAAAAAGCATTTTTTTCATAGCTCGTCTTCATTAGAGCATTTAATTAAATCTCATAGCTGAAAATCAGAAAACAGTTGAATGCGTTAGCTGTATGACTTCATTTCTTGTCATTCCCGCTTGACGGCCTGCACGGAAATCAAGAGCTTTTTTGGGGGGATCGGGATATCTGTTTCAATGGTTCGTCCCTCCTGCTTCAAACAATAGGTTTCCACCCCATCCCCAGTTTTAAGAGGGTATGTGCATAGAGCGCAGCCGGCAAGCTACCGATTCGACAGCGCAAGTTTCAGCGCAAGGCCGAGAAAGACAGCGCCTGCTATTTTATGCATGAAAGTCTGGGCGCGCGCTGACCGGTTCAACCACTGGCCAAGCGAGCCGGCCAGAACAGCTATGCCTCCGAAAACAACCAGTGTGGCGAGTATGAACAGGCCGCCCAGCAGCAGGAGCTGCAGCGACAGGGCGCCCCGGGCCGGATCGGCAAACTGAGGCAGGAATGCCAGAAAGAAGATGGATACTTTAGGATTGGTGATGTTCATGATGATGCCGCGTCGATAGAGATGCCAGTGCTTTGTTTCACCGCCTGCGCCGGCCTGAATTTTTTCAGCAGAGGCATGAAAAGCCTGCCAGGCCAGCCAGGCAAGATAGCCTGCGCCGATGAATTTGAGGGCGGAGAAGGCTACTGCCGAGGTTTGAAAAATGACGGCCACGCCCAGGGCAACAGCCATGCTGTGGACGATGAGCCCCGTGCAGAGCCCGAGCATGACAATCAGGCCGGCATTTCTTCCCCTCAGGGCGGACTGCGTCAGCACGAATATATTATCGGGGCCCGGCGCAAGAGCAAGCAGCGTCGAGGCGGCTAAATAGGGTATAAGCGTTTCAAGGGGTATCATAGAAGCTTTTCATTTTGTTTGATGATTCTGCAGGCCCTGTGTTTAAAAACTTTTGTGTCCGTCCAACAGGTATTTCCCTTCCTGATCAGGAGGGGCCGGGTAGGTTTTCTTACAATCCCGGCTCAAGGCCCCGCAGAAGGGCCAGCACGTTTTTCCCGAGCACGCTGTGGTTGTAACCGCCTTCAAGTATGGCAAAGCAGCCGCCGTTGCAGGCCCGTGCCGCATCGCGCACCATACGGCCCATGGTTTCATAGTCCTGCGTTTTCAGAAGCCCGCCCCAGTCATCCTCGTGATGGTCAAAGCCCGCCGATATGCCGATGATATCGACCTTCAGACCACAGAGTTTTTCCTCGATTTCCTTGATATAGCCTGCACGGGTTCGGTTGGCCGGGTTCAAAATCTGAACCCAGTCTGTAGAGCCCAGTATGTTTATGGTTCCATCGCCATTGTGCAGATCAAAATCGAGCACAAATGCGGTCTTTATGAGCTTTTCGTTTTTCAGGGCGGTAAGCGCCACGGCCATGTTGTTGAAATAGCAGAAGCCCCAGCAGGAGCTGGCCGAGGCATGATGACCCGGGGGCCGGATGAGGGCAAATGCCGGCTCGGTAAGGCCAATGCGGCCGGCCTGTATGGCGCCGCCCGCGGCAAGGGCTGCGATGTCGTAGACGCGTTCGAGCTTTACCGATTCGATATGGTCGATGCTGTGGGCTCCGCGTATTTGGTCAAGGGTTGCCTGTTCGGCAGTGATGAAATCAACCTTACCCTGTATGGCGGAGACAATGGCTTCCAGGCGGCCCGGCTCTGCCGCGGGGTCTGAGGTGTATTCGCGGTAGAAGTCTTCGTTGAAGATGACTTTCATGCGGATTCCTCCCTCTGATGAATCAGCAGAAATCAGGGCTATTCTTCATTTTCCCATTTTTAAAATCGGCGTGTGCCGCGCATCGCCGGTTCAGTACAAATTTACAGAAAAGAGGGAGCGAGAAAATTTCCCCTTTTTAGCAAAGGGGGATTACACAGGCTTATTTTTTCGTATAAAATATTACCCCTTTTTTTGAGGGGAGCTGTACTCTGCAGGTGCTAGAGCTCCTCATTCGCAGGCAGGCGTTCCTGCACCCAGGGCAGGGAGCTGCTGACGATTTTCCGGGTCATCCGCTGCAAGAGGGCGCTGTTTTTCAGAATATCAACTGCCAGCGGCGACAGGCGGTAATAGAAATTGATAAATGCCCTGCCCGAAGCAGACCGTGCAAGAACCTCGTCGCGGTACCGGCGCAGTGTTATGATCTCTGAAGCAGTATCAGGGAAAAGAGAGTCCACGGCGCAGAGCGGAATGAACTGTATGATAACAGTGGCAGGAGGGCTGCCCAGCTCGCCGTCGTTTGCAATGTAGGTAAAGTTATCCGAAGTAAAGTTATCCGTTCCATTAAAGCCCTTGTCCGGCTTGTATCTGAATGAGCCGTTTTCTCTCAGGACAAGCTCGCCGTGAAACGGGCCGGTGACAAGCAACGCCGTGAGCGGATCGCCGCTGGGGTCGGTGTCATTGGCAAGAACGCCCGGCTCAGGGATATAAAGGGGCAGATACCGGTTGGTGCTGTAGTTGTCGGAAACTGCAACCGGAGCGGTGTTGCCCATAGTCAGCGTGACGGTCACAGCGGTTGTGTTGTCGCCGCCGGCAAGCGCCTTGTACGTGAAACTGTCGGTTTCGTTGAAATCGTCCTCAGGTAGGGTATAGGTAAAAGAGCCGTCGCTTTTTAAAGAAAGCGTTCCGTGGGACGGGCCCGTTACCAGCTTGGCGGTCAGCGGATCGCCGTCGGGATCGCTGTCATTGTAAAGAACCCCCGGAGCGGCGGCGGTAAATACAGACTTTATGCCGACGGTGTAGGAGTCCGGTTGAGCCTGCGGGAGGTCGTTTGCGCCGCGTAAAAAGGGGTAGGTAGAGCCATCGAAAATTCCCCACACGGTTGTGAAATCCCATCCCGCAGCGGTAAAGGTGGCGCGCTTTTTCATGTCGGCCGTCGTCTTGCCAGTGCCGCCTGCGGAGCTGCTCTGGCCCGAGGTGCTGATGTCCCAGAAGCAGTTTGATATTGTCGCATTCGTGTTGTAGCCGATCAGCCCGCCGGTCCAGCTCTCGCTGCCGGTTACTTTGCCCGCGCTGAAGCAGGTGCTGATGGGGGTATTGACATTATAGCCCACCAGTCCGCCGACACCCCCGTTGCCGCTCACTGAGCTTGTGCTGTAGCAGTTGGAGATAGAAATAGGAAACAGGGCCTGGCTCCGCCCCACCAGACCGCCGACATATGAGTTCGCGCTCACCGAGCCTGTGGTGGAACATTGTTTGATGGTGCAGTTGTAATTATATCCCATCAGCGCGCCGGTATAATTCCTCCCTGTTACTGTAGCATTATCAAGGGCCAGATTTGCTAGTGTTGCAAGCTCGCCATCGACATACCCGAACAGGCCGACATAGTCAGCATCCCCACGATTTATGAAAAGGTTGCGTATAGCGAAGCCCTTACCGTCAAAGGAGCCTGAAAAAGGACTGCTGTCGGTGCCAATAGGCTCAAAACCCGCACCGCTGTTCCAGCTGCGCGTTGCCGAGGCATCGATGTCGCCACCCAGCTCATAGTATCCGTTGAGCGGGTAGCTTGCGTTGTTGCCGATTTCCTGCAGCTGCTCAATGGTCGTAATGGTCTGACCCATGACTGAAGCCGGCGCAGCCATGAACATCCCCATCATGGCAAGATGGGCAATAAAAATAAGCGTTATAGAAGAACTGCGTTTCATAGAGTCCTCTCACTTATAAAATTACGATTATCCCCCCGCACTTTTCCTCCAGCACGGGTAAGCATGTTGTAGATGCACAGTATAGATGCAGAATCCTTACAGGTCAAGCCCTTCAAGGGATCCATATACTATTTAAACCCTTTAGCACTGATTATGTATCAAAGATATTTCACAAGCCGACCGGATCAGGCAGCCATTGTAGTGTCTTCAGAAAACCATAGCTTCTGACGATGGCTTATCTGAAGAAGGCATCTCAAACATGCATAGCGGGTGGCTGTTGACTTTGGAATGCGGAATATGGATTTTTTAATGCGGCTGTATGACACAATCCTCAATCCAAAATCGATTGGAGCCTCTCGCTTGTTGCCGTGTGCTGTATGCCCCGGCCGGGGTTTTATCGCCGGCTCATAAACCGGGCTAGACGATTTTTATCAGGTTCAAAGCCAGATATACCAGATTCTTCAGATAGGCCGGGTGCAGCTTTTGAGCTTTTTTGAGATAGGCAAGTCCCTCCGGTCGATTGCCTTTTTCGATATAGTGGCGGCCGATATAGTGGCAGGTGTCGGCAATGCGGCGCCGGTACATGTGCAGAGGGATTTTCTTTTTCAAATAGTTCTTTTCAAGCACTTTGAGGCGGTGGAGGCGGCCCGTGAGGCTGTCGGTGCTCATGCCGTCGGTGTTGTCGACATAAACGGTGAGGGGCTCATTGATGAAGCCGACGGCAAACTCGGCGGCAATCCGGAGCCAGTAGTCGTATTCCTCGCCTTCGCGCAGCGCCTCATCAAAGCCCCCGACCTTTTCAAGGCATGTGCGCGTGATGACGGCGGAGGATGTACGGATGAAGTTTTTATTGAAAAGGTCATAGAGTATCCAGCCTGATTTGCCGGGCCGGTTTTTTTCGCGGTAGGTGCCGTCAATCTGCACGGAACCGCACTGGCATGCGGCCATGCCGTATTCGGGATGCTCGCTGAACAATGCCATTTGCCGTTCAAGCTTGCCGGGCAGCCAGTAGTCGTCGGAATCAAGAAAGGCGAGATAGTCGCCCGCAGCCTGGTGCATGCCTGCATTGCGTGCGCCGGCAATGCCTTTATTGTTCTGATAGAAATAATGCACCTTCGTACCATAGCCCGCCTCGACCACGGCTTTCGTGTTGTCCTGTGAGCCGTCGTCGAGTACGATAATCTCAAAATCCTGGTATGTCTGGGCAAAGACCGAATCAATGGCCCTGGTGATAATTTTTTCGCGGTTGTAGGTGGGGATGATAACGCTGACCAGGGGTGCCATGGTGTCCTCTGCAAAAAGTTGGCGGTGCACATCCGCAAAACCGTACCTTATCAAAAATCAGCATGATGCTCAAGGCTTTACGACTGAAGCGGGCCATATGCCGGGTTATGCCGCCATGTGGTGATATTCAATTGACAAGAAGGATTTTTCTGCTAATGTTGAAGTTTTGATGCGGAATTATGAAGAAGTAAAGGAATTTCAAATGCAAAAGGACCTTTTGCGCATATACGACCTGTCCCGTGCGGACATGGACAGCATTTTTGAGCGTACTGCCGATCTCAAGAAAAAGAAGAAAAACGGCACGACCTATGAGCCCCTCAAGGGCAAGACCCTCGGGATGATTTTCGAGAAGGCCTCCACCCGCACGCGCGTGTCATTTCAGGTGGGCATGTTTCAGCTCGGCGGCCATGCCATTTACCTTCGCTGGACGGATATGCAGCTCGGGAGGGGCGAGTCGATAGCCGATACGGCCCGCGTTCTTTCGCGCTATCTTGACGGCATTATGATCCGAACCTTTGCGCAGTCAACGCTTGATGAGCTGGCCCGCCATGCCGATATACCGGTCATTAACGGGCTTACCGACCTGTGCCATCCCTGCCAGATCCTGGCCGACCTGTTCACGGTGATTGAAAAGAGGGGCTCCTATGACGGGCTTAAGGCGGTCTATATAGGCGATGGCAACAATATAGCCCATTCCTGGATCAGCGCCGCCCTGCGCCTGAACTTCGATCTTACCCTTGCCTGCCCGAAGGGCCATGAGCCCGATTCGGCCCTCCTCGAGCGCGCACGCAGGGAGGCAACTTCGAAAATCCTTATGATGCAGGACCCTGTTGAGGCTGTGAGCGGCGCTGATGTGATTATCACCGATACCTGGGTGAGCATGGGCCAGGAGAAGGAATACCGCGAGCGCATCAAGGCATTTCAGGGCTATCAGGTGAATGAAAAGCTTTTGGAGCGGGCCACAAAGGATGTGCTGGTGATGCACTGCCTGCCCGCCCACCGGGGCGAGGAGATAACCGACGAGGTTATGGACGGCCCTCATTCGGTGGTGTTTGACGAGGCTGAAAACCGGCTGCATGTGCAGAAGGCGATTCTGGAAACTATGCTGATGTGGATAACGAAGTGAGCATAAGTGGCTTCGCCCTGATGCGCGATTTGTAGCATTTGTTTGGCTGGGTTAGTGCAGCCAAGTTTCTTCTGGCTTACGACCTGCAAAAATAGGCTCTGTTACGGCGCTGATAGCATTGTGTTCAACCCAAAACAACAATCTAAAATCTGAATTATTGATACAGGAGATGCGGTATGAGTGAGTATAAAAAGGTTGTGCTTGCCTATTCAGGCGGGCTTGATACGTCGGTTATTTTGAAGTGGCTGCAGGAGCAGTATCAGTGCGAGGTGATAGCCTTTGCAGCTGATGTGGGGCAGGGCGAAGAGCTTGACCCTGTGCGCGAGAAAGCAATGAAGACCGGCGCAAGCAAAATTTATATCGAGGACCTGCGCGAGGAATTCGTTCGGGACTATATATTTCCCATGCTGCGGGCAAATGCGATTTACGAGGGCACGTATATGCTGGGCACCTCGATTGCCCGGCCTTTGATCGCCAAAAAGCAGGTCGAGATCGCCATTGCCGAAGGCGCCGACGCGATTGCCCACGGCGCCACGGGCAAGGGCAATGACCAGGTGCGCTTCGAGCTGACGGCCTATGCGATCAAGCCCGATATCAAGATCATCGCTCCCTGGCGCCAGTCAAACTGGGAGCTCACCTCCCGCACCGCAATGCTCGATTATGCTGCAAAGCACGGCATCGACGTGCCGGTGACGGCTGCCAAGCCCTACAGCAGCGACCGCAATCTGCTGCATATAAGCTTCGAGGGCGGCATTCTTGAGGACCCGTGGAATGAGCCCCTGGATGATATGTTTCTTTTGAGCGTATCGCCGGAGAAGGCGCCTGATAAGCCCACCTATGTTGAAATCGACTATGAGCAGGGTAATCCCGTTGCCGTCGACGGCAAAAAAATGAGCCCGGCTGACCTGCTGGCGCATCTGAACAAGCTTGGCGGCGCAAACGGCGTCGGCCGGGTGGATATTGTCGAGAACCGCTATGTGGGCATGAAATCGCGCGGCGTGTATGAGACGCCGGGCGGCACGATTCTTCACGCTGCGCACCGCGCCGTGGAATCCCTCACCGTCGACCGCGAGGTCATGCATTTCAAGGACAGCATGATGCCCAAGTATGCCGAGCTTGTGTACAACGGCTACTGGTTTGCCCCTGAGCGTGAGATGATGCAGACAGCTATTGATGATAGCCAGAAGTATGCGACCGGCACGGCGCGCGTGAAGCTCTATAAAGGCACCTGCTCGGTTGTGGGCCGGAAGTCGCCCTACAGTCTGTATCGCGAGGATATTGCAACATTTGAGACGGATTCGGTGTATCAGCAGGCTGACGCCACCGGGTTCATCCGCCTTAACTCACTGCGCCTGCGGGTTCAGGCAGCAGCCAAGAGGAAGCAGCATGGCGGGTAAGAAGCTCTGGGCAGGCCGGTTTTCGCAGGGTACGCACAAGGCGGTGGAGGAGTTCACTGTTTCGCTGCACTTTGATCACAAGCTCTATACATATGATATTCAGGGCAGCATCGCCCACTGCCGCATGCTCGGCAGGCAGAAGATCATTTCCCCCGTTGAGGCGAAAAAGATTATTGCCGCGCTGCAGCAGATCGGCCGCGAGCTTGATCAGGGCAAGCTTGCCCTGCGGCCCGAGTTTGAAGACATACATATGCTCATTGAGTCGCGTTTAATAGAGAAGGTCGGCCCGGCAGGCGGCAAGCTGCACACGGCCCGCAGCCGCAATGACCAGATAGCCCTTGACGTGAGCCTCTACCTGCGCGATGCGGTGTCCGACACTATCGTGCTTGTAGACTGCTGCGCAGCAAGCGCTGCTCGGCCTTGCTGAGAAAAATATCGATGTTGTGCTGCCGGGATTTACCCACATGCAGCATGCCCAGCCCGTTCTGCTGGCCCATCATCTGATGGCCTACTTCGAGATGCTGGGGCGCGACCGCGACCGGCTCGAAGGGTGTTTTGTACGCGTTAACCGCATGCCCCTGGGCGCGGGTGCTCTGGCCGGCACGCCGCATCCTATTGACCGCGCGTATGTGGCGAAATTGCTCGGATATCCCGAGGTGACACGCAACAGCATGGATACCGTGTCTGACCGTGATACACAGATAGAATACTGCTCTTGCGCCGCGATTATCATGATGCATCTGAGCAGGCTGTGTGAGGAGCTGATTATCTGGATGTCCCCGGAGTTTCATTTCATAGATATAGCCGATGCTTTCTGCACGGGCAGCAGCATCATGCCGCAGAAGAAGAACCCTGATGTGGCAGAGCTCGTGCGCGGCAAGACGGGCAGGGTCTATGGCAACCTTATGTCGCTGCTGACGCTGCTGAAATCGCTGCCCCTTGCCTATAACCGCGATCTGCAGGAAGATAAGATTTCGCTGTTCGATACGGTTGAGACCGTAAAAAGCTGCTTGAATATAATAGCGCTTATGCTGCCGGAGATACAGGTCAATAAGGACAGGATGCTCGCCGCAACACAGAGCGGGTTTCTCACGGCGACTGATTTGGCCGATTATCTGGTGAGCAAAAAAGTGCCCTTTCGCACGGCCCATGAGGTTGCGGGCAAAGTTGTAGCCTCCTGCGTGAAAACCTGCAGGAGCCTGTGGGATCTGAAGCTTTCAGAGCTGCAGCGGTTCAGCCCGGTCTTCAAGGCCGATGTGATGAACTGGCTCACGATCGAGGCTTCGGTGAACAGCAGAAAATGCACCGGCGGCACGGGTACGGCTGCGGTGAAGAAAGCTCTGGCTGCTGCCCGGGCAGGGTTAAAAAAACGCAAGAAGCTATGAACGTGCAAACTGTGCCGTTTGTCATAGAAACGGTGCGCGCAGCGCACCCTACCTTATACTAGAAACGAGCTGAAACATTATGAAACGATTATTGTCTGGATGTATGATATTGGCTCTGATGTGCTGCGCCTGCGGCAAGAAGGCTGATCCTGGCCTGCCCATGCCGATTGTGCCGGATGCGCCGTCGCGGTTTCAGACTGTTGCACGGTCAGAGGGTGTTTTTATTCTCTGGCGCGCGCCCGAGCAAAATGTCAATGATACCCCCCTTGTTGACCTTGCAGGTTTCAAGATTATGCGCGCCAATGAGCCTATAGATGCCTTCTGCCCGAAATGCCCCAAAAACGTAAGCCGGCTTGCCGATATCCCGTATAAGGGCGACCGGGGCAAGGTGCCGGACAAGCAGCAGTATTATTATCAGGACACGGCACTTGAATACGGCATGGTGTATTTCTACCAGATGATGGCCTACAATGATCGCGATAAGGACGGAAAAGCGACAAAGCCCCTGATCATATTCTGGGATCAGCCGCCGGCAGCCCCTCTGGGTTTCAAGGTTGAACGCAAATACAAGGCCCTGCGGCTTTCCTGGCAGCCGGTAACGGCGCTTCAGGACGGCAGCCCGCTGGATGGTTTTGCCGGCTATAATATTTACCGGACCAGGCGTCAGGGTATCTATGAAGAGGGGCCGGTTAACAGCGAGCCTGTTCAGGAGCCTGTTTATGAGGATGTACCTGAAAAAATAGATGAAACCTATTTTTATACGGTGCGCGCCGCATGCCTGGTGAAAGAAACCATGGTGGAAAGCGGGCCGTCAAGCGAGCTGCAGGTTGCCTATATGGACATGACGCCGCCCGGCGTGCCGACGGGCCTTATTGCCATCCCACGGCATGGTGGTGTTGAGCTCAAGTGGATCGGCGCGCTCCAGAAAGATATCACCGGCTATAATATCTACCGCAGAGAAGGCGGCGCAGGCTTTGTGCGGCTGAACAGTAATCGCATCACGGAAACTTCCTGGATCGATACAAGCGCACAGGAGGGAAAGAGCTATGTCTACGGGGTAACATCGGTTGATACTTCGGCGAAGGCTAATGAAAGCCCCATGTCTGAGCCTGCTTCCGTTACCTTTACTTTGCAATAGGAGAGAGTATCGGCATGCACGATTTTGTCTACAAGGGTAAGAGCCTGTATTGCGAAGATGTGCCCGTTGAGCGTATTGCTGCAGAGGCGGGCACGCCCCTGTATCTGTACAGCCGGGCAACGCTTGAGCGGCACTTCAGCGTTTTTGACGGGGCGTTCAGTGCGGTGCCCCACCTGACCTGTTATTCGGTCAAGGCCTGCTCCAATATCGCGCTTCTGAGGCTTTTTGCGCGCCTTGGCGCAGGTGTTGACGTGGTGTCTGGGGGTGAAATTTTCAGGGCTCTGAAGGCCGGCGTGCCGGCAGGCAAGATCGTGTATTCGGGGGTCGGCAAGCAGCGCGCCGAGATCGAGTACGCCCTGCAGTGCGACATACTGCAGTTCAATGTCGAGTCGGCACAGGAGCTGGAGCTTATCAGCCAGGTGGCGGAAGCTTGTGGGAAGAAGGCTCGCATTGCCCTGCGCATCAATCCTGATGTTGACCCGAAGACGCATCCCTATATTTCCACGGGGCTTAAAAAGAATAAGTTCGGCATCAAAATAGAGGCGGCCCTTGATGAGTACATGAAAGCCGCCGGGCTGCCCGGCATACAGGTGACGGGTATTGCCTGTCACATCGGCTCGCAGATAACCGAGGTGAGCCCGTTTGTCGATGCGCTCAAGCGGGTCAAGGCCTTTGTTCAGGCCCTGGCAGCCAGGGGCATTACCGTTGCCTATCTTGATATTGGCGGCGGGCTCGGCATTACTTATAATGAAGAAACGCCTCCTCACCCTTCGGAATATGCCCGGGCGGTGATCAGTGAAATGCAGGGCCTGAACTGCACGCTGATTCTCGAGCCCGGCCGCGTCATCGTCGGCAATGCCGGAGCGCTCGTTGCCCGCGTGCTGTACACAAAGAAATCCGAGGCGAAAAATTTCATCGTGGTGGATGCCGCCATGAACGATCTTGTTCGCCCGAGCCTGTATGATGCCTTTCATGAGATACGGCCTGTGCTGATAACCGGGGCGCCCGAGATTGCTGCCGATATCGTCGGGCCCATTTGCGAATCGGGCGATTTTCTGGCCCGCAGCCGCCAGATTGCCGACCTTGCCCAGGGCGAGCTCATAGCCGTCATGAGCGCCGGGGCCTACGGATTCAGCATGTCGTCAAATTACAACTCCCGGCCGCGCGCGGCAGAGGTGCTTGTGAGCGGCGACTCCTTCAGCGTGATCCGGCAGCGTGAAACCCGCGAGGATATGGTGCGGCTGGAAAGCATACCCGACTGCTTACTATGATATTTTTTTTGAGACGGTGAAACAGGTATATGAAGAACATTCCTTTTTGTAAGATGAGCGGCTGCGGCAATGATTTTATCATTATCGACAACCGCAGCGGCGCCTGGGACGGGATAAAGAATCCGGGCTTTGTCAAGGCCGTGTGCCGGGAAAAGCTGTCGGTGGGCGCCGACGGGCTGATATTTATAGAAAAGTCGGATTTGTCGGATTTCAAGTGGCGTTTTTTTAATTCCGACGGCAGCGAGGCTGAGATGTGCGGGAATGGGGCGCGGTGCGCGGCCCGCTTTGCTTGTTTGAACGCCATTGCCGGATCGAGCCTGTCGTTTGAAACCCTGGCAGGCATCATTCATGCCGAGGTAAACGGCGCTATTGTCAAAACGCAGCTGTCCAGTCCGCGGAACCTGCAGATGAACCTGGAGCTTGCTGTCGATGGTGTCCACCTCACCGTACACAGCATTAATACCGGCGTGCCCCATGCGGTTCTCTTTGTTGATGATCTTGAGGGCGTGCCCATTAAAGAGCTTGGGGCAAAGATTCGTTTTCATAGTCATTTTCAGCCTGCAGGCACCAATGTGAATTTTATCAGCATCGGAGCCGACGGCAGCATCAGTATTCGCACCTATGAGCGCGGTGTTGAGGATGAAACGCTTGCCTGCGGCACCGGCTCGGTTGCGGCAGCTCTTGTGTGTATTGCCATGGGCAGGGCGGCATCGCCTGCGCTTGTGAAAACACGCGGGGGTGATATGCTGAAAGTGTATGCCGAGCCCCAGGAGCCGCCTTTTGCCGAGGCCTATCTTGAGGGCGGGGCAAGCCTTATCTATACCGGTGAGATTTGTCCTGAAGCGTATGCAGGTTAGACGGCAGGCCCGCGGCAGAGAAGATACTGAAGGCAACAAACAACTCGGAGGTCATGCATATGTTTAGAGGTTCCATGGTGGCTTTGGTCACGCCGTTCAAAAACGGCACGGTCGACGACGAAGGCCTGAGAAAACTCGTTGAGTTTCAAATCTCAAACGGCACGGATGTGCTGTGCCCCTGCGGCACGACGGGTGAGTCTGCAACGCTGTCTCTTGAGGAGCATGAGCGGGTGATACAGGTTACTATCCAGGCTGCTGCAGGCCGCGTGCCCGTTATGGCAGGCACGGGATCAAATAACACCGAAGAAGCCATCCGCCTGAGCAGGCATGCAAAAAAAGCCGGCGCTGCGGGCTGTCTGCTCATCACGCCGTATTACAACCGGCCCACTCAGGAAGGCCTGTATCTGCATTTTCAAAAGGTTGCCGGGGCGGTTGACATCCCTGTTGTTCTCTATAATGTACCGGGCAGGACGGGTGTGAACATGCTGCCCGAGACGATAGAGCGCCTGGCAAAGATACCCACTATCGTGGGGATAAAGGAAGCATCAGGATCTCTTGAGCAGGTCAGCCAGATCATAAATCGCTGCGGAGAGGATTTTGATGTTATTTCCGGTGATGATGCCAATACGCTTCCCATGATGGCGGTGGGCGGCGCAGGAGCAATTTCGGTCACGGCAAATATTGCTCCCCGTCTTTGCGCGTCCATGATTCGGGCTGCTCAGGCCGGCGACTGGACGGAGGCCCGCAGGATACATCACCATCTGCTGCCGCTGCACAGCGCCATGTTCCTGCAGACCAATCCCATTCCGGTCAAGACCGCCATCGGCATGATGGGTCTTGTGTCGGGCGATGTGCGGCTGCCGCTGTGTTCCATGCCCGATGAGCTTAATGCGAAACTGAGGGGCATACTGAAACAGTATGCATTAATACATTGATGGAAAGGACAGAGAGGATGAAGGCAATGCAAAAAACAGGACGCATGATTATGATGGTTTTTGCCGCGGCACTGCTCGCGGGACCCGTTGCATCCCAGGCCCAGCAGGGCCTCTGCTAAAGCTGCACCGGCACCGGCCAAGGACAAGGTCCTTGCCACCGTCGGCAAGGACAAGATAACCGAGGACAGTGTTTTCGCCCCGCTTGCCATGATGCCGCCGCAGTTTCGCTCCCGGTATGAAACGCCTGATGGGAAAAAGAAACTTTTTGAGCGCGCCGTACAGATGAGCCTGCTTTCGCAGGAAGCCCGCAAGCTCAATATCGACAAGAAAGAAGATATCGCGCGGCGCATCAAGGAAATGGCCGATCAGTTCATCGTGCAGGAACTGACCAAGCAGGAAGTCATGGACAAGATTACCCTGACGGATGCCGAGATGCTCCAGTATTATAATCAAAACAAGGCGAGCTTTGCGAAAGAAGAGAAAGTGCGGGTCGACCTGATCATGTTTGACGTGAAGGACAATGCCACACAGCAGGTGAAGGACCAGAAAAAGAATCTGGCTGACCAGGCGCTGGAGCGCATCAAGAAAGGTGAAGATTTTGAAGCGGTGGCAAAGGAGGTTTCGCAGGACATGCGCACCAAGAACCGGGGCGGCAATGCCGGTCTTTTTGCCCGCGGAAAACGCGTTGATCTGTATGGTGAGGCATTTGAGCAGAAGGCCTTCTCTCTTCCCGTTAACACCGTCAGCGACGTATTTCAGGGCAAGGATGGCTACTATATCATAAAAGTGATGGAAAAAAAGCCGCAGGAGCAGGAAACATTCGAAGAGGTAAAGCAGCGCATCGAGCGCACGCTCAAGACCGAAAAACAGAAAGCGGCTATGGAGACGTATCTGGAAGGTCTTAAGAAAAAATATTCCGTCAAAATACTGGATGAAAGCATGAAGTAAAAGCCGGTTCTGTTTGTCAGGCAAAGGCGCTCGAAATGTTTCGGGCGCCTTTTGTTATGGCGGGGCTCCAGAGCGTTTTCTTTATTTTGCAGCCGCTTTCTCCATGCATGGCAAGTCCGTTCGTGGTGAGCCCTGAGCTTGACGAAGGGTCGAACCATGAACGGAAAGTCGACCTTCGACCATTCGGCCCTTCGATTTCGACAGGCTCGATGCAGGGCGAACGGATAGAGCTTGCATTTGACAGGTGGTTTTTATGAAGGCTACAGTATTTAGAAAAATGCTCTCGTGCCGCCCCTTCTCTGCCTATCTTGCGGTTGACATGGAGGGGTGCTTCCCTTATAGTGTAAAAAAAGAAGCAGGGGGGAGTGAGATGCGGCTGGCAGCCGCCCCTGCATAATTGCCGAGTCGAGGGGTTGTATGCCCACGCATGATGAAAAGACGGTGAATTTTCCTAAAGCTCAGCCCCCACAGCAGGGCAAAGCGCCGATCCCTCCAGAGATCAAGCAGCTTGCAGATCTTGTTATTCTTCTTAATATTCTCAAGAAAAATCTTGCCATCTATCCGGCCGGACACCACCTTATTGCGCAGAGCACCGGTGCTGCTATTGAGGCTCTTGAAAAATGTTTTCTGGTGAGCCCGGTAGTTACTATCGGCGCAGTAAAAGACAGCCTGTATGTGGGCGGCAGGCGCATTGAGGGGAAAAGCACCGTATTTCGGGATTTTGCCTTGTCCTTAACCCGTTTGGGTATTAATTCTCTATCCCTTGCCAGGGGACTGGGCCAGGAAGAGCTTCTGCGCCTGCAGCGGCTTTTGAGCATGCGGCCCGAGGATGTGCGGGCCCAGGGCGATATTGCGTCGCTGGCCGAGGCTGCTCAACTGCTCAATGTGAAAATCAAGCTTGTTGATTACAGCATGTTCCGCTCTTCGGAAGAGGATGTCATCAAAGGGCCTTCTGAACAAAAGCCTGCAGAACAGCTTAAGTTCGGTGCTGACATCTGGGATCAATTCATCAAGGGCCTCGGCGCAAACAGGCGAAAGGTGGCGGTGGCCCTGCACCCGCAGCCCGTGCCGGAGAAGGCGCTGGCGGACTTTCTTCCGGGGTAGGGCGTGGGGCCGATTGACAGCGGCACTGTTTTGGGCGGCCAGGGCGGCGGCGATGGAGTTTTGGAAACAGGAACCGAGCTTAACGAAGGGGCCTTGGATGAGGAGCTTTCGCCCGGCATGATCGTGAGGATGCTCAATGACGGAACGCTGCCGGTTGAGCAGGCGGTTCAAAGCTATGCTGATGTGCTGGCGCAGTTTGCCGGCATGGGATTTCAGCGCAATATGCTGGGCAAGGAAGCGCTGCGGTTTTTCGACCGGATGAACATTATCCTGCATAACTTGAAAGGGGGCATTCGCAACCGGTTTCTCAAAGCGGCGTTTAAGCACATTTCAATGCTGTCCGGGCCAGGATGCTATGGAAGAATTGCTCAAGTGCTTTCCCGCCGATTTGGCAGCAGAGATGATGGGGGTTGCGGATCACGAGGGACAAAGTTTGTCGCCGTCGCTGCAAAAGCTTATGCAAAAATTTTCCGCGGTGCAGGACGGTATGACTGAACAGGAGGCCATGGCCTCTGCCCCGCCATCAAGCGCTGAGCTGCCGTTTATGGATGCCCTCAAGATACTTCCCAAGCGCGAAAATTACGAAAAGCATATGACAGCCGACTATGTCCAGCAGCTCGATACTATGGGCCAGGATACTCAGGACATAAAGCCGCCGCCGGAATTTTCCCTTGATGAACATCTTGCGAGCCTGGGCAAGCAAAGTCTGGATATGCATATCGGCCGGGTGCTGATTGCCCTTATGGATCAGGATATCGAGCCTTCAGCCTATCATGATTTTACGCAAAAGGTCATTGAGCTGGTGCCCGAGCTGCTCGATGCCGGCAGCTTTCGGCCCATGTTCGTCATTTTTTCCACGCTTCGTCAGCACATCGCCACGAAAGAGCAGGCCGACATACGCGCACTTGCAAAAATGGCGCTTCAGATTTTTTTCGAGCCTGCATTCGTCATGCAGATGGTGGCCCAGCTTGCCGAGGCCGGAGATGATGCCAGCGGCGATCTTCTGGACATGCTTCGTGAAACCGGCCAGCAGGCCATCCCGGAGCTGCTCGATCTGTATGCCAACAACCAGTCCTCCGAGGGCAGCCGCCGGCTGTTTGAGCTGCTCTGCTCATTCGGCAGCCCGGTTGTTGAGGTGGCTCTGACGCGTCTGTACAACAGAAGTTTTTCGTATGTGCGGAATCTTCTGCGATTTATCAAGGCTGCTGGAGATGCGTCGGTTGCTCCGCATGTGCGGCCCCTGCTGAAGCACAGTGACCGGGATCTGCGTTATGAGGCACTGGAGGTGCTGCTGACATTCAAGGATCAAAGCGCTGCTGCAGCTTTGCGGCAGCAGATCCGCTCGCAAAGTGCGGTTGAGATATTGCAGGCGGTGCGGTTGATCCATGAATACCGTGTACCGGGCCTTGGCAGTGAACTGCTGCGCCTTATAAAAATCTTCATGCCCTTTGAATCAGATACGGCGCTGAACTGTCTGGTCCTGCACGCGCTGGGCGAAGTGGGCGATCCGGCCATGCTGCAGCCTCTGCAGAAGATCGCGCAGGCACGCCTGACTCTGTTTCCCGGGCAATTTGCGCAAAACAAAAAGAGCTTTATTTGAATCATTGCAGTCATATCCGCAGGCAGCTGTCAGAGAACTTCTGGATATCGGGCTGCGCTCTGGAGATGAGCGGATACGGAAAATCTGCCGCAGCAGTTCGTCGAACACGTAGGAGCAGGGCTTGCCATGGATCAGCAGGGCTATTTTGATAAACTGTCCCAGGCCGTTTCGCAGCTTACGGCGGCAATTACCAATGTGTCCCTTTATCCCCCCACGCATCCACGGGTCGCCCCGTATATCGACAGGACGCATGAAAGTTTAACGGAGATGCTTGAGATAACCACTCAGGTGATGATCCTGCTGATTGACGATGAGCTGGTCAGCAGCAATCGCAAGATTGTATTGCCCGGATCAGCCGCTCAGGTGTTTGTGAAGATACTTAAAAAAAAGGGTGTCGAGAGCATTTCTTTCATTACCGGACTGCCGCGTTCACATCTTGAGAGCCTGATACAGGGGCTTGCCTCTACTGACGCAAAAGCCCTGCACTCGACGAGCTGCATAAAGCTCGGAAAAGTCGAGGTCGCAGGAGGAGCAGCCAAAGATGATGAGGGCAGATGAGGAGGATGAGGCCCTCAGAAAAAAAACCCTGGATGAAGAGATCAGAGAGTTTATCGACTACCGGGAACACGGCCTGTCGAGCATGCGCGATATGTACAATGCCATCAAACAGGGCGAGCGCATGGACGTTAAGGTCATACATTCCATAGTGGGCGAATTCGTGCGGCGCTTCCGCCGGGAGATGAACCCGCTGAGCCTGCTGGGGCAGATAAAGAACCATGACGAGTATACATTCGTGCATGTAACCAATGTAGCGCTGCTGGCCATGTGCCAGGCCGAAGCACTCGGCTTCAGCGGGTCCAATCTGCATGATATCGGCGTTGCGGCATTATTGCATGATGTGGGCAAGCTCATTATCCCTGATACCATTGTCGCCAAACCCGCCTCTTTGACCAACGAGGAGCGTGAGGTCATGGAGCAGCATGCCACACTGGGCGCGCAGTATCTCTTGTCGCAGAAAGAGATTCCCAGCCTTGCGCTTCTGGCGGCGCTGGAACACCATATCAAGTTTGACGGCACGGGCTATCCATCAATTCCCGGCAAATGGCGCCCGCATATCGTCTGCCAGCTGATCACCGTCGGGGATGTGTTTGATGCCATGCGCAGCCGGCGTCCGTACCGCGATGCAATGCCGATGCCGGAAATCGTGAAAATCATGCTTGCATCACGGGGGACGCTGTTTAACCCCATGCTGGTGGATTTTTTTCTGCGGCTCATCGAACGATGATTGTTGTAACTCAGAAGCACCGGCGCCATTTTTTTCAGCCTGCCAAATGTTTTTTTGCAAAAGATTTTTTGATAATGCAGTTCGTTTTTTTTCAATACAGCCTTTTGTTGCTATTGAACATTGTTTTCCGGACATACGGGGCAAAGGGGGATTATGATACATGTCCAGGCAGCTGGTTCGACTGATGTAGGCAAAAAGCGCGACGGCAATGAGGATGCCTTTTTCATTGATGATGCCCGCCAGTTATACGTGGTTGCCGACGGTATGGGCGGGCACCTGTCCGGGGAAGTGGCAAGCGGACTTGTTGTGGAGACGCTGCAGCGGTTATTCGGCAATGGCGACGCGGCTTCCGTCGCCATCGGCGATGACGCACGTTCTGCCGATGCCAATCAGCTTGTGCGGGGCATACGCGAGGCAAACAGGGTCGTGCGCAGCCGGGCGCTGGCAAGCGCTGAATGCAGCGGCATGGGCTCGACCCTTGCTGCTTTGTACTGCACCGACGGAACGATGATAGCCGCCAATGTGGGAGACAGTCCCATTTATCTTGTGCGTGATGGAACGGCGGAGCTCATATCGGTGATGCATACCGTTGCGGCCGAAATTTCCGCCACGCAGCCAGGGCAGGCTCATATGATCGATGAGCGCCTTCTGAACATGCTTACGCGCGCCATGGGAACGGCCGATGACGTGCTGCCAGATGTATGCGAAATCCAGTGCTTCAAGGACGATGTGTTCGTGCTGTGCACCGACGGCCTGAGCAATAAAGTCACGATGGATGAAATCGCGCGCATTGTGACGGAGAATCTCCCGCAGCAAGCCTGCAAAGCCCTGGTGGATATTGCCAATGAGCGCGGCGGCGAGGACAATATTACCGTGGTTATTGTGAAAATAACCGCGGTCGATATGCACCTTCATCCGCTCATACGATTTGTACTTAAACTGCTTCAGCAGGCAAAAAAATATTTCAGTGCCGATTCATAGGCCGGCATGACTGGCGCTGCGACAGAGGTTTTCAGGCGGCAGGGCATGGCGGCATGTCCTGCCGGTTCTGTTTCTAGAGCGCGAGAAATTGCAAAGGCCGCTGTTCTGTGGTAGCTTTTCGGTTGTGAGCAAGACAGGCCAGCCGCAGGTTGAGTTAAGGAATGAAACCTGACAATGAAATGAAAGAATAATTTTTTTTGCAGAGGCGTTTTGTGAACCGCCCTGCGGAACAAAAAACCTGGATTCTCCGCCGCGGCGGACCGGAATGACGGAGTTGCAATATGCACGGAGGATTGTATGAGCAGTCAAATTGAGAAGAAAATAATGTATTTTGACAGCCCGGGCGAGCATAATACGGATGCTGCGCTTGATGCGGCGGTTGCGTATTGCCGGGCCAGCGGCTTGAAAAAAATCGTGCTTGCCTCCTCTACCGGCGCGACAGCGCTGAAGCTGAAGCAGAAGGCAGGCGCCGGTATTGACGTGATCGCCGTGACCTATGGTGCAGGGACCAGGTTTACTGAAGAGGTGGAGCAGTTCAACAAAAACCGCGAGGCGCTGGTGCACGCAGGTGTTTCCATTGTGCGGGGGGTGCATGCCCTGAGCGGGGCAGAGCGCACGTTTGAAAATAAATACAAAACAGGCTTTCTGCCGCTGAATCTCGTGTCGGACACGCTGCGGATGTTTTCGCAGGGCATGAAGGTCTGTGTCGAGGTCTCCATTATGGCTGCCGAGGCCGGCCATATTTCGCCGGCCGAGGATGTCGTGGCGCTGGGGGGCAGCGGCGAGGGTGCTGACACGGCGGTTCTTATGAAGCCGGCCTATGCAGCAAACATGTTCAGCCTGAAGATAAAAGAGATACTCTGCATGCCTTGCGGTTGAAAAATATGGAAGGCTACGTTAAAAAAAGTTTCAACTCCGTACATGCACTTGTCCGCAAGGATATTGCCGCTGCCTGCCCGGTGGATGATCTCAATGATTTCTGCCGCGCTCTTTTTGACGAGCCGCCTGCAGATCAGCTTATAAAAAGGGGCAGCTATAAAACCATATACCGCTCCGAGTTCGGCAAAAATTCCTGCATCATCAAAACATATAAAAATAAAGGGCTGTTGGGGCTGCTGAAGTCTGCTGCTGTTTCCTCGCGCGCCCGGCAGGAGTTTACCGCTGCAGCCTACATTCGCGGGCAGGGAATACTAACGGCTGCGCCGCTTATACTGGCTGAAAAAAAGACCCTGGGGATGGTCAGCGCCAGCGCGGTTGTGCTTGAATTTATAGAGGGCGCGCAGGAGTTGCGGGAGTTCTTTTTTTATGACCGCTCGATACTGCCCGTCGAGCGCCGGCATGTGGCAGAGCAGTTCGGGCGTCTGACAGCAGCCATTTTTCAGAAAGGCGTTTTTCAGTATGATTTTGCCCTGAATAATTTTCTAATCCGGCGCGAGGCAGACGGGTTCGGGCTTTATTTTATAGATTTTGAGCGGGTCCGCCTCAAAGGCGCAGTAACACGTGAGCAGAAAATCAATGTGCTGGCGCGTCTTGGCCGCGTAGGGGCTGAAATTGCCCTCAAGGACCGGCTGCGATTTTTGCGTGGCTATCTCGCGCAGGAACCGGGTTTTGCGGATAGCCTGCATAAGGCGGCCGCTGAAATGATCAGCGCGACTGTTGTTGCTATCGGCAATGACCGCAGGCGCTGCAGGCTGACCAGCATTTATACCCACGCCCGCTATGACCGCATACAGCAGGCAGAGCGCACCGGCCTGTGCCGCAAGGGAACTGATGTGCCGGTGCTTTTAAGCGCCGTGGCGGCGATTTCCGGCAGGGAGGCGGCGGGGCAGCTGGTCATCAGGCATGAGGGTAAATCGCTTTCCATACGCGCCATTTATCTTGAGCCCAAAGAGGCGGAAGATGCCTGGGCGGCGATGACGGCGCTGAAGATCGCCGGCATGCCCATCGAGCTTCCGCACGCTCTTGTCTGCTCTGAAATAACCGGCTGCCTGCTGCTTGAGCCGGCTATGCGACCCGCATGCGAGCGCTTTTTCGCCGCCGGCTCCCGCGGCGCACGTTTTATATTCCAGCATTTCCCTGCCGAGGTTGAACTGCTCAAAAGTTTGCTTGCCAAGATTTGATTTGCTGATACAATTGCTGCGGGGCGGCAGGCAGCATACGGGTAATGTGCAGGGGTGGGTTATTCATCTGGTGGAGGCTTTATGGACAGCAGTGATGTTATCAGGAAAAAAGTCGACAATGCCGACGGCACGCTTACGCTGGTTTTTTACCAGGGCACTGTCGAGGTTGCCCGCACGATTGTCGACAGGAATTATGAGATCATTAATCTCCAGGGCGCCATCCCCGACGGCATGGTCAAGCAGTACTACGATAGCGGCACCCTGTTCACTGAGGCGATCTATAAGAATAATCGCCGCGAAGGGCTGACGCGCATCTACCGGGAAGACGGCCCGCTGTGGATAGAGATTCCTTTTAAGGATGACAAGGCCGAGGGCCTCAGCAAGGAGTTTTATCCCGACGGCAAACTGTTCAAAGCCACCAGCTTTAGAAACGGCAAGCTGGACGGACGAAGCTGCGAGTTTTATGAGAGCGGCGCGCTCAAGGTCGAATGGAATGCTCTCGGGGGCAAACTGGAAGGCAATTCCCGGGAATATTATGAAAACGGCGCCTTGAAAGAGGAGTGGGAAAATGTCGACGGCAAGCCCGAAGGCCAGACAAAGGAGTACTTTGAAAATGGCCAGATCCGTGCCGTTGGCAACTGCATCAGCGGCCAGCGTGAAGGCCTGTATCGGGAATATTATGAGAGCGGCGTGATTAAGGGCGAGTGGAGCTTTCGCGACGGCAAAAAGGAAGGCATAGCACGAGAGTATTTTGAAAGCGGTGAAATAAAATATCTGGATACCTACCGCAGGGACCAGCGCGTCAATCGCAAGGCCTATCTTGAATATGAAGGCCACGAGAAAAGCAGCCAGGAGCTGAGCGACGTTAAGGAAATCAAGGAGCTGCTGCTTTCCCAGACCGAGAGCTACATGCATTACCAGAATCAGATTCTGGAGCGCATCCGTCTTGCCGATAAGCGGATTGCAGGGCTTGAATCCGTGGTCAGCGACTTGAAAACGCTTCTGTCAAACAGCACGCCATGAAGATCTATCTTGCCGGACCGCTGTTCACGCAGGCTGAGCAGGACTGGCTTCGCAGGCTCAAGGCACAGATTATCACCCGCGCATCGCCCGCGCCGGTTGAGGTTTGCTGGCCCCATGATCTGTTCTCCGATCAGGAAATAGCAGGCTGGGGCGACAGAGCCAAGCATGAGATATTTGACCGCTGTCGCGAGCATCTCGACAGGGCCGACGCTGTTGTGGCGCTGCTTGACGGCACGCAGGTCGACGACGGTACGGCCTGGGAGATCGGCTATTTTTATGCCCGCCGCAGGCCCGGCATGCCCATCATCGGCATTCGAACCGACTTCAGAAAAGCGGGTGACACGGCCAATGCCTGCGTGAACCTTATGATCGACTGTGCCTGCGACGCTATCGTTACGACGGTCGACGACCTGCTGCTCGAGATCGGGAAATTACCGGCGCATATGGCCAGGTAAACAGGGGGTATGACAGCTTCTTTTCAGGCGATGAGTCACTGGTGCAAGCCCGATGACCGGAATGTGCCGCGCAAGCCCCGCCGTGTGGCGGGGAGCATAGCTATGGATTATCCATTGCCGGCTCCGTTTCACATGAGTGTAAACCGCAGACTGTAATGAACATCATCTGGATCATCCTTCTTTCAGTCAGCATCGTCGCTGCGGCCTGCACAGGCAGGCTCGAAGCCCTCACCCGCGCCATGTTCGACGGCGCCAAAGCGGCCGTCGAGATTTCGCTGTTTCTGCTTGGCATCGTCTCGCTCTGGCTGGGCATTACAAAAATCATTGAGGATTCGGGGCTCATACACCGGATTGCCCATATGTTTAAACCTCTGGTTACGCGGCTGTTTAAAACGGTTCCGCCCGACCACCCTGCCATTACCTCCATTACGCTTAACATGCTGGCAAATTTTTTCGGCCTTGGCAATGCAGCCACTCCCCTTGGCATCAAGGCCATGCAGGATCTTCAGTCGCTCAATTCCGACAAAGACACCATAACCTTCGAGATGATGCTTTTCATCGTCCTGAATACGGCAAGCATACAGCTCATACCATTCACGGTCGTGGGGATACTTTCCGACTCCGGCTCGACAAGCCCCTCGGGCATCGTGCTGCCCACTATCTGCTCAACGGTTATATCCGCCTGTGTCGCCCTTGGCGTGCTATGGCTTTTCAGGAGGCTGAAGAAATGAAAACCATTGCCTTCATCTCCCAGCTTGCCATACCGGCCTTTATCCTTTTTGCCGTTCTGTACGGCGCCTGCCGCAAGGTGCGCGTGTATGATTCTTTCGTGTCCGGGGCAAAGGAAGGCCTGCAGGTCATTATGAATATTTTCCCGTACCTGCTGGCCATTTTCATAGCAGTGAAGGCATTCCAGGCATCGGGTATTTTTGATGTATTAAAGCAGGCACTGTCCGGCCCGTGCCTGGCCCTTGGCATACCCCCCGAAGTTCTCTCTGTCGCGCTTATCAAACCTCTCTCAGGCAGCGCCTCAACCGCTTTTTTTATCGACGTCGTGAAAACCTCCGGACCCGACAGCCTTGCCGGCAGGCTCTCGGGCGTCATTGTCGGCAGCGCAGAAACGAGCCTCTACGTGCTTGCCGTGTATCTGGGCGCCGTCAATATTCGCCGCACGGGCTATATCGTGCCCGTCTGCCTTATTGCCGATGGACTGGGTATCCTCATCGCAGCCGCAGTTGTGAAGCTGATGTTTTAAGAGTTTATCTTATTCGTGTTTGAAGTTGAACTCATTCCATGACGTGCGAACAAAAAAATGATCCATCTTCAACCGGTTTCTACCCGTGAGCACGGCGCCTGAAAAAGCGATACCAGGACTCTAATGGAATGGCCTCTCAGCATGAAAACCCCCGGGCGAAAAGAAGCACACCTCGCTCTGGCGGGTAGGTATGCCTCGGGCACGGTGAGGCTTTATACGGAGCCGTTATTCTTCTGTGCTCGTGGCGTCATACTGGAAGGTTGTTTTCTCGACGGCGGCGAGTATGGCACAGCCTCTGCCCGGGGAAGGGAGATGAGGTGAACAAGTCCGGGCCTGCCACGGGCTTTATATGTCGGCGGTGCAGGTTTTTTTTAACGATTCAAAGGGGGGATGTATATGAAAAAAACACTGTCAGGAATTGCGGTCTTTCTGCTTCTTTTGGCACTGGGCATAGGGCTTTTGCTTTCAAAAATGCCGAAGAAAGGGCCGGCTCTGGTTGAGTTGCCCGGCGGTGTGCAGGGCGTTCTGTGCCGGTTTTCCTATAGCTGGATCATACCGAGTCAGGGAGGGGCTGTTCTTATCGACGCTGGCCTTGATGAAAAAGCGCCGGATATCATTGCCGCGCTCAAGTGTAAGGGCCTGGGGCCTGAATCGGTTCAAGCTGTTCTCATTACGCATGGCCACGGCGATCATTTCGGCGGGGCCGGAGCTTTTCCCAATGCCCGTGTGTTTGCAGATAAAAACGATATTCCCTTTATACGCGGAGAGAAGAAGCGGGAGGGCATTGTGGGCAGCATTTTTGGCAAAATTTCTTCAGGCAGGACGCCGCCGAAAAATCTCGAGGCTCTTCCGGACAAGGAGTCCATCCTTGTTGACGGTCTGACCTTCGGCATTATCCGCCTCCAGGGCCATTCCCCGGGCAGTGTGGCGTATCTGTTGGGCGATATTCTGTTTTCCGGCGATGCTCTTATGGGCAGGGAAGATGGTGTTATGCCCCCGCCTTTTTTTTCCAGCGATGACCCTGAACAGAGCAAAAAAACGCTGACAGCACTTTTGAAGTTGCCCTTTTCAACTATCGCTGATGGCCATACCGGCGCCGTATTTGACGGGCACAAAAAACTTGAATCGTATCTTGAAAAACAGTAAATGCCCGGGATGCAAGCCGCGCATGGGCTGCCCTGGCATTGTTTGAATCTTACGGGCAGGCACAGCCAGCGCCAGGCTACCGGCCTTCAAGCGCTTTTTGCACTGCCAGACCCAGATTCTGCATGGAAAAGGGCTTTAAAAGAAAAGCCCGTATGCCCATTTTTAGCGCCTGTTCCTCGGAAATCTTTTCACTGAAGCCGGTACAGAGAATAATGGGCAGGTCAGGCCGGATTGCAAGCAGCATGCCTGCCAGCTCATCTCCCCTGATATGGGGCATGGTCATGTCGGTGATGATACAGTCAAACCGGCCGGGGTCGGTGCTGAACATCTCAATGGCCTTCGCGCTGCTGGAAGTGCTGAAAACGGTATACCCGAGAGATTCCAGCATGGTGCGGCCGATCTGCATGACTGCCTCTTCGTCATCGACAAACAGAATGGTGCCGCTGCCCCGTGGGATTGAGGCGGGCTGCTGCGCAGCAGCCTCCTGCGGTTCCTCATCGATGCGCGGCAGCAGGACCTGAAACGCGGCCCCCGCCCCCGGCTCGCTGTCGACATGAATGCAGCCGCCATAGCTTTTTACAATACCGTGCGCGACGGCAAGGCCCATGCCCGTACCCTTGCCGACGGCTTTTGTCGTAAAAAACGGTTCGAAAATCCTTTCTTTGATGTCAGGCGCGATGCCGTGCCCCGTATCCCTCACGGTCAGCCGCACATAGGCCCCCGGAGCCAGATCATAACATCCGGCCATATCTTCCGCTGTCCTGATGCAGGTCTCCTGGGAGATAGTAAGTATGCCCCCCGTCTCCTCCATGGCCTGTGCGGCATTGGTGCACAGGTTGATGATGAGCTGGTGGAGCTGAGTGGGGTCAGCCCTGACAACAGCATCTGCGTCGATGATATTTTGCCGTATTTCGATGGTGCTTGGAAGGGAGGCGCGCAGCAGCTTTATCACTTCCTTGATGATGCTGCTTACTCTGAAAGGACTTGCCTCACGCGGGCTTTTCCTGCTGAAGGTCAGAATCTGTTTGACCAGCGAGCGCGCCCGGTCGCATGAACTGATGACATGGTGCAGCCGCTCAGTGGTTATACTGTCTTTGGGCACATCCATCATGGCAAGCTCGGTATAGCCGAGAATCGCGGCCAGGATATTGTTGAAATCATGCGCTATGCCCCCTGCGAGCGTGCCGATAGCCTCCATTTTCTGTGACTGGCGCAGCTGCTCTTCAAGATATTTTTCGCGGGAGATATCCCGTCGATATGCTCAGTATATTAATGAGCCGGCCCTCTGCATCCAGAACCGGAGACAGCGTCTGTTCGACGCTTGCTGTTTTCCCCTCCCCGATTTTATAGTTCAGCACTCCGGTCCAGGCGCTGCCGCCCTGCAGTTGCTCATAAATGGCCTTGAAAAACTTCGGATCATAGATGCTGCCGGTAGCCTGAAAACCGTTTTTGCCGAGTATTTCATCAATCGGCCTGTTCATCTGGCTCACGACGGCCGGGTTTACGTACAATATAGTACCCAGGGCATCCATAATCAGGATGTTTTCATGCGCCTGCTCAATGACCGAGCCTAAAAGCATGCGGTCGCGCTCTGCGTTTTTCCGCTCGGTTATGTCCCTGACAATTGCAGTAGCAAATGTTGCGCCTTCCGAGCTCCAAACAGCACGGGTAACTTCTATCGGGAATTCCGTCCCGTTTTTTTTCAGGCCGATGCTTTCGCTGCTTGTCTGAACACCATGCTGCAGGAAGGCATCACGCAGTGCATCCAGATCACCGTGCAAGCGTTCCGGAAGAAGCATGATGGCTTTTTTGCCGACTATTTCCTGCTCGGTATAGCCAAAGATTTTTTCAGCAGCATTGTTCCAGAAGACAATCGTCCCTGTGCTGTCAGCAGTTATGATGCCGTCAACCGCTGTTTCAAGAATAGCTCGCAGGCGCTCCTCCCTCTCGCGCAAAGCTTTTTCAGCTTTCTTGCGTTCTGTAATGTCACGCACAATGCCCGTAGCGAAAACTTCATCCCCTGATTTCCATATTGACTGTGACACTTCGGTCGGGAACTCGGAGCCGTCTTTTCTGACGCCGACGCCCTCTCTGCGGTTAAAGACAATGCGTTCTTTTCCCTGCTGCAACAGCCTCGTTCATTTGTTTGCTGTCACGGGCATGAAGACGTTCCGGAAGAATCGTATTGGCAGGTTTTCCGATTATTTCTGCGGCTGTATAGCCATAAATTTTTTCAGCAGCCTGGTTCCACTCAATGATCAAGCCTGCGCTGTTGACGGTAATTATGGCGTCTACCGCGGTTTCGACAACGGAGCGGAGCCGCGCTTCGCGCTCCAGAAGAGCTTTTTCCGAATTTTTTCTTTCAGTAATATCGCGAATAATAGCCCGTCGCGAATACCTCATCCCCGGATTTCCATAAAGACTGCGACACTTCGGTCAGGGAACTCAGAACCGTCTTTTCCTGGTGCCACGGCCTTCTCGGCGATTAAAGGTCATGAACGTTCATCTGCCTGAATCAGAGCCTCGACGCCAAGCGCGTGCTGTCAGGGAACTTTACGCGTTCGGGTACAAGCACATTGATCGGCCGGCCGAGTATCTCTTCCGGCGGTATAGCCGAACATGTCCTGCAGCAGCTTTATTCCAGTCAACGATCTGTCCGCTCGATGTCGGTTGTCACGACGGCGTCCACTGCGCCGTCAAATACGGCGCGGAGCCGCACTTCGCTCGCACGCACAGATGTTTCAGCGCTCTTGCGCTCCGTAATGTCGCGAATAATCCCCGTAGCGAATACTTCATCGCCGGATTTCCACACGGACTGGGATACCTCGGTCGGAAATTCGGAGCCGTCTTTCCTCAGGCCGACTCCCTCAATGCGATTATAGACAGTACGATCTTTACCCTGCTGCAGCGCGGCGCTCATGCCTTTGTTGTTCGAGTCATAAAGCCGTTCGGGAATAAGCATATTGACATGCCGGCCGAGCGCCTCGGCGGCGCTGTAGCCATACATGCTTTCAGCGGCCTTGTTCCAGCTGATAATCTCTCCCGTGCAGTCTGTTGTGACTATGGCGTCAATTGCGGTTTCAAAAACAGCGCGCAGCCGCTTTTCACTTGACGCAAGCTCTTTGTTGCTTGCCGTCAGTTGCTGCAGGGCAGCCGACAGTTCGACGGTCTTTCCCTCAACCAGTTTTTCAAGCGAGCTGCCGGTGAAGATCAAGTTCGCGCTCGATCTGTTCTTTGTGAGCAAGCTCTTTTTTGAGTCTGCGGCTTAAATCGCTGATACGGCCGATAATAAATCCGATAATGATAAAAGTAATTGTGCTCTGCAAGGCCTGCTCCGGATTTAATTATTCTCACGTACCAGTCAATGCCCATGATCTGGCAGATGACAATAGTTGGCCGCAAGCGACAGCAACCCGGCAGCAGATCCGGCTGCGGCTCCATACAGCCATGCCGCAGTGATAACCGGTATGAAGGCGCAATCGCCGCCCATGCCGAAATTTTTCCATTTGTACAGGATAATGAAAATGACGATGTAGACGAGAACGGAGAGCAGGAAGTAAGAATCTCTTGCACTCCAGGCACGGACAGAGCGCGCTGATAGCACCTGGCCGGAACGGGTTGCCGTAATGATTTTTATTGTTTCAGGGGCATCTGTATGAATCCACCATATGCGATCGTGGACATCGTTTAAGGGCTAATTTAAAACAATAATTGGATTGCTAATACATGATTGTTTTACAGAGTTTTCATAATTTATTTATTGCACGTTAAAATTGTAAATGCAATAGCAGACCGGCATCAGGAATGCGGCGGTAACAGTGGGTGCTGAAAGTTTTATAAAAAGGCATTTTGATTGAGGGATAATGAACCTGCGACAGCCCGTGGGGTGGGCAGGATTTGCAGAGCGCGAAGCCGGGGAGTATATCTATGTTCGAGGCGGGAGCAGGGCAACCCGTTCAGAGCATGCGCGGTGCCTGCGATGCTCGCGCAGATACTGAGCCGTGAGCGATTCCCGGAAATTTCCGCCGGCAACCTCATGTGGCGGGCCTGCGGCGACTATTCTCCCACCGTCTGCGCCGCCTCCCGGGCCAAGGTCGATGATGGTGTCGGCCTGACCAATCACCTCGAGGTTGTGCTCAATGATGACCATGGTGTTTCCGAGCTCGACCAGTTCCTGCAGCACGTTCATGAGCTTTTCAATATCGGCAGGGTGCAGGCCCGTGGTGGGTTCATCAAGAATATAGAGCGTTGCCCCCTGGTCGTTTTTACACAGCTCCGCCGCTATCTTGATGCGCTGCGCCTCGCCGCCGGAGAGCGTTGGACTTGGCTGCCCGAGCTGCAGATACCCAAGGCCCATGCGCTGCAGGATGTCCAGCGGCCGGTGGATAGCTGAGAATCCGGTGAAAAAATCGCAGCCTTCCTCGACGGTCATGGACAGAACCTGCGAGATATTTTTTTCTTTGAGAAGAATTTGAAGCGTTTCATCGTTGAAGCGGTTGCCGCGGCACTCGTCGCAAGCGACATACATGTCAGGCAGAAAGTTCATGGCAATCCGGAGCTTGCCCTGTCCCGAGCATTTTTCGCACCGCCCACCGCTGACATTGAAGGAAAACCTGCTTGCAGCGTAGCCGCGCATGCGCGCATCGGGCACGAGAGCGTAGAGCTTGCGGATGTCATCGTAGAATCCTACATAGGTCGCCGGCACCGAGCGGGGTGTTTTGCCGATGGGCGACTGGTCGATTTCAATGACGCGCCTGACCTGCTCGGCGCCTGCAATATCCCGGTGGCTGCCGGTAGACCCGAAATACTGGCCGAGCTTTTTGCGCAGGCCCTTGTAGAGGGTCTCGCGCACAAGGGTCGTTTTGCCCGACCCGGAAATGCCGGTTACCACCGTAAGCCGTCCCAGCGGGATAGACACCGTAAGCTCCTGCAGATTGTGCTCCCGGGCGCCAACCAGTGTGATATGGCTGCAGCCCGCAAGCGGCCGTGATATGCGGCCGTCCGAGCGCCGGGCTGTTTCGGAAAGCCAGGCCCCGGTGATTGAAGCCGGGTTTTTCAGTATTTCGGCAAGTGTTCCCGCAGCCACCACCGTGCCGCCATGCATGCCGCCGCCGGGCCCGAGATCGACAATATAGTCGGCGCTGCGTATCGTCTCTTCATCATGCTCAACGATGATGACGCTGTTGCCCTTCTGCTGAAGCTCCCGAATGATGGAGATGAGCTTTTTGCTGTCATGGGGGTGCAGGCCGATGGTGGGCTCGTCCAGCACATAGGCAACGCCCCGCAGGTTTGATGCCACCTGCGCCGCAAGGCGCATGCGCTGTGCTTCACCGCCCGAAAGCGTGTCGGCGCTGCGGTCAAGGCTGAGATAGGAGAGCCCTGCCTTGTCCAGCAGCTGAAGCTTCGGGATGAGCTCCTGCAGTATTGGCCTGGCGATCGCCCGGTGCTTGCCCGAAAAAGAAATTGTTTTCAGAAATGCGAGCAGGCCCGGGGCTGTCATGGAAGCAAGCTCGGCTATCGATTTGTCCGTGATGAGCACGGAGCGGGCGGCCTGGTTCAGGCGCGTCCCATTGCAGTCCGGGCAGCGCGACTCAATATGAAACTGGGCCAGATACTCCTGCATCTGCGACTCGTCATCGGCTTGCGGCGATTCGAAAAGTGCTGCAAGGCCGGGGAATGATTTTGAGCCATGCAGCAGCGCCTTGTGCTTTGCCGGCGTCAGACGGGCAAGCGGCTCATCCGGTGCTATGCCGAGGCTGCGCTCAATGCGGCCGATGATGCGTTTTTTGAGCGCCTGGGGCACCTGCTGAGCGATAAGAGCGGGTATGGCCCCGTCTTGAATCGACTTGTGGCGGTCGGCTATCATCAGCTCCGCCGACAGCGCTGCAACCGAGCCCAGCCCTTCGCAGCGGCGGCAGGCGCCTGAAGGGCTATTGAACGAGAACAGGCGGGGGTCGGGCTCTTCCATGCTGATGCGGCATTCCGGGCATGATGCTTTGATGCTGTAGAATTTTTCATCGTCCGGTGGCGACAGCACCATCATTTCCCCTCTGCCCAGCCCGAGGGCGCGGTTGACCATATCCTGAAGGCGCGGTGCGCTGAGTGCTGCGGGCGCACATTCAGAGGTGATGAAATCGATTTTGTGCTCGTGATAGCGCTTGATGGCGAAAATATTGCCGACCTCAACAACTGCGCCGTCTATGCGGATGCGGCTGCAGCCTTCAAGGCGGGCCCGCTGTATGACGTCTTTATGGAATCCCTTGCGGCCGCGCACCTGCGGGGCAAGCAGCAGCACCTGGCGGCTGCCGAAGCTGCGGGCAATATCGCGGCAGATGTCCTGGGGGTTTTGCGCTGCAAGGGGCCTGCCGCAGCCGGGGCAGTGCTGCTGACCCGCCTTGGCAAACAGCAGCCGCAGATAGTGATAGATTTCCGTGGCGGTGGCGACGGTGGAGTTGCGGCCGCCGCGCGAGAGCATCTGCTCTATGGCCACCGTTGGCGGCAGTCCCCTGATGGCATCCACATCGGGTCGCGCGAGCTGGGTGATATACTGGCGGGCATAGGGCGACAGCGTTTCAAGAAATCGGCGCTGGCCTTCGGCAAACAGAATGTCAAATGCCAGGGTGGATTTGCCCGAGCCCGAAAGTCCTGTGATCACGACCATCTGCCCGAGCGGCAGCTTGAGTGACAGGTTTTTGAGATTGTGTTCGCGTGCTCCTTCGATGGAAATGCAGTTTCCGCCATTCTGCGGAGCCTGCTTTTTACTGCCGCGCTGGACAGCTGCTGCCGGGTGGGTGTATTCCTTTAAAAAAAGGCCCGTGTAGGAACCCTCTGCCGCCATGATTTCATCAGGCGGACCCTGCGCCACCAGGCTGCCGCCGGCATGGCCGCCTTCCGGGCCGAGGTCAAGCAGGTGATCTGCGCATTTTATTATATCCAGATTATGCTCAACGACGATAATGGAATGGCCCTGACGCACAAGGTAGTCAAAGGCCTGCAGGAGTTTTGCAATATCGTCATAGTGCAGCCCTGTCGTGGGCTCGTCAAAAAGAAAGAGAGTTCGACCCTGGCTGCCCTGCCTGATAAATGATGCCAGTTTCAGCCGCTGCGACTCCCCGCCCGAGAGCGTATTGGCCGGCTGCCCGAGCCGCAGATACCCCAGGCCCACCATGTCGAGAATGCGCAGGGGGGAGGTGATTTTGGGCGTATCGGCGAAAAAAGCGCAGCCTTCGGCAACGGACATCTCCAGCACATCATGGATGTTTTTGCCCTGCCAGGTTACTTCGAGCACTTCAGGGCTGTAGCGCCTGCCGCGGCATGCCGGGCAGGTCACATACACATCCGCCAGAAACTGCATCTCAACCATTTCATAGCCGTCGCCCTGGCACTGCTGGCACCGGCCTCCCTGGCTGTTGAAAGAAAATGTTGAAGCCGTATAGCCCCGCTCGCGCGCGGCATCGGTCTGGGCAAACAGGGCCCGTATGGCCTCAAAAGCCTTCATGTAGGTGACCGGGTTTGAGCGCGGGGTTCTGCCGATGGGCCCCTGATCCATAAGAATCACGGTCTCGGGAGCGTTTTTCCCCTCAAAGAAGCAGAGGCCTGATTTTTTATCGCGCTGCGACAGGGTTTTGTACAGCACGTCCTCGAGAAGGGTTGATTTGCCTGAGCCCGAAACTCCGGTTATGCAGACAAGCAGGCCAAGGGGGATGGTGATATCGAGTGATTTTAGATTATGAGCGGCTGCGCCGCGAACCTGCAGGCGGCAGTCGGATGAGGGCCTGCGCCGCAGCCGGGGAGGCCTTATGGCAAGAGCCCCTGACATATATTTTCCGGTAAGTGATGCCGTGCTTTTTAGAAGCCCGGCCGGCGTTCCCGTAAAAACGATACTGCCGCCCCGTTCCCCCGAGGCCGGCCCCATGTCGATGACCGTATCGCTATTGGAGATAATATCGTGATCATGCTCAACGATCATCAGCGTATTGCCCATGTCCCTCAGGCCCTTCAGGATTTCGATCAGCATGCGCGTGTCGCGCGGGTGGAGTCCAATGCTGGGCTCATCCAGCACATAGAGCGTATTGACAAGGCATGAACCCAGGGCCGTTGTGAGGCTGGCCCGCTCCACTTCGCCGCCCGAGAGGGTGCGCGACTGGCGGTCAAGGGTGAGATACCCCAGCCCCACGCGCTCAAGATAGGAGAGGCGCGAGGCTATTTCCTGCAGCAGCACCGTGACGGTCGTATCCTCACCGGGGCGGGCCTGGAGCGCGCGGAAATAGTGGAGACAGTCAGAGATGGGCATGCTGCAGATATCGGCAATGGAGGCGCCGCCGATTTTATACAGCAGGGTCTCGTTCTTGAAGCGCGTGCCGCCGCAGGCTGAGCACAGGGTGTAGGCGCGGTATTTTGAAAGCAGCACCCGTATGTGCATTTTATAGGTCCGCGTTTCAAGCCACTTGAAAAAGCCCATGATGCCGTAGAAATCGTCGCTGCCTGTGACAATGGTTGAGCGCTGCTCGTCGGTAAGCTCGCGGTACGGCAGGTCTGCGGGAATGCCCTGCCTGCGGCAGAAGCGCAAAAGATCATGATAGGCCTCGCGGTATGATGGCGTTGACCAGGGCTTGATCGCATCATCCTTGAGGGACAAAGACGTGTCGGGCACCACCGCATCAAGATCAACCTCGATTGTGCGGCCGAATCCCCTGCACAGGTCGCAGGCCCCCAGAGGGCTGTTGAAAGAAAAAAGGCCGGGGGTCGGTATGCGGTAGTGTATGTCGCAGTGGGGGCAGTGAAGGTCGGTGCTGAATTTCAGCGGTAGAGCCTCAGCCTCCGCAAGAAAGACAGAGGCCTGCCCCTTGCCGAATTTCAACGTGGTTTCAAGAGAATCGGCAAGGCGCTTTTTATTGCGCTGTGCAATCGTCACCCTGTCTGCAAGGATATTGACAGTTCCTTCTGCATGATGCGCCAGCAGTTCAGCCGTTATTTCCTGCGCCGTACCGGCTTCAAAAATCCGGTAAAACCCCTGGGCCCGGAGCCCTGCCTCAACCTCCTGCAGAGGCACAACCGATGCCGGGGGAACCGTAAAGGGAAAGGCGATGGTGCAGCCCAGACCCTCATGGTCTGCCAGAAGCACCCGGCAGATCGACTCTGCTGAGTCTTTTTCAACAACCCGGCCGCAGCCCCGGCAGCACAGGCGCGCAAGCCTGGGAAAAAGCAGCTTCAAATAGTCGGTGATTTCGGTGAGCGTCCCCAGCGTCGAGCGGGAGGTTTTAATAGTGTTGGTCTGGTTGATGGCAATGGCCGGAAGAATGCCCTCGATCGAGTCGACGGCCGGCTTGTCCATGCGGTCCATGAACTGGCGGGCATAGGCTGAAAAGCTTTCGATATACCGGCGCTGGCCTTCGGCATAGACCGTGTCGAAGGCCAGGCTTGATTTGCCCGAGCCCGACACGCCCGTCACGACCGTGATTTTCCCCAGCTCAATATCCAGATCGAGGTTTTTCAGATTGTTCTGGCATGCGCCGCGGATGCTTATTTTATCGCTCATGGATTTTTGTCACTCATAGTGTGCCGTGAAATGCCATAAGTAAATTATATAACTATACTTCCCTTGAAGTATCCTTTCAAGTGTTTCTTTACGATATGATTTTCCACCCGGCCGGAGGTTGGGTGCTTGTTTTGTTGTTGTTATCACCAAAGGGCTGACGGGATGGTGGGTGTACTCTCTGTTTCAGGGTTAACCTTTTATTGTCTTCAGGAACCATCGCCTGTGGCTGGGGTTCCCGAAAAAGGCATCACAAACGCTGCGTATTTGCTTATGCCCTTCATGGCGAAACCAAGCCACCCGCTATGCGGGTGTTCATTGACATTTCATGGATCAATTTTAAAAGGAGAAAAAGGGGCACTTTATAATACGTGTTTTTTATGATACTAGATAAAGTGATTAATGATACGGTTTTGCGTGTAATTTGAAAGGATACTCTATGTGCGAATTTTGCTCACAGCATGGCGACGGCAAGGTCTGGTACAAGAATGCGAAAAACTATTCGCAGGATCTGGCCTCTGATATTCAGCGCCGAAAATATATTGAGCAGTTTCTTGATACGACAATCAAAGAAGGGTTTGCCACGCTCGGCAGGCTCGAAACGCTTTTTCAGCGTCGGGGCAGGCTTCCTGATGCCATCAAAAAAGGCATGGAAGAGCAGGCAAAGCGCGAGCACTACGGCCAGGTTCTGCCCATTGAGGAAATCCGCGAGCTGGTGATGAAGGCTGCCACGATTGTGCGCATGCCCTGCGCCTGCCGGTGGACGATCAGCCGCACCGAAGCGCGGTGCTGCTACGGCGTGAGCTTTTCTCCTGATGCCTGGTATAAAGACCTCGACATGAGCTATTTCGGAAAAGCCTCTGATGAAGGGCTTGAAACCGTTGCGCGGGAAGAAGCGATTGGCCAGATGGAGCATCTGGAGGAAAAGGGCGCGGTCCACACCATCTGGACCATGATGACCCCGTTTATCGGGGCCATCTGCAATTGCACCCTGCAGGACTGCATTGCCATGAAAACGCTTTCCGGCATCAAAGTCGATACGATGGCCCGGGCCGAGTTTGTCGCCGCGGTTGATGAAAAGGCCTGCACCGGGTGCGGGCTGTGCCGTGAAAAGTGCCAGTTTGACGCAATCACCGATACGCAGGATGCCGGAAACTTTCGTGCAGCCATTGACAGAGAAAAATGTTATGGATGCGGCCTCTGCCGCACTGCCTGCGCTGCCGAAGCCATAACTCTTAGTGCAGCGATAAGTTTTACGGCGGCATCCGTCAATTTTGAAATACAGGGATAATTATGGACGAGAAACGGGGTCTTAATATGTACCGGGCGGTGTTTGACGCGCTGCCTTCGCTGATCTTTATCGTCGATGACGATGTGAGGATCTATGAATGCAATGCTGCGGCAGAAAATCTGCTGGGAGCAAAGAGCGCAACTGTTCTGCGAAAACGAGCGGGCCAGGTTCTGCACTGCCTGCACGCCGCGGATGTTCCGGAAGGGTGCGGACGAGCCGAGTTCTGCCGGGATTGTGTTATCAGAAATGCCGTTGCGGAGGCATTCCGGGGAAACCGCGTTGTGCGGAGCCGCACACGGCTGGAGATCATGAGCAACGGCGCTGCGATTGAAATATACGCGCTTATAAGCGCTACCCCTTTATTTATCAGGAGAAGGCTCTGGTTTTATTAGTGGTGGAGGACATAAGTGAAATAGCCGAGCTTCGGCGATTGATTCCCATTTGTTCCGTGTGCAAGAAAGTGCGCGATGATACGGAATCCTGGCAGCGGCTGGAAAGTTATTTTAAGGATCACTGGGATGTTGACTTTACTCATGGCCTGTGCCCCGACTGCCACAAGGTCGAGCTTACCAAACTGAAAGACCGCAGTAAAGAAAGGTTGAATTCTAAAGAGGATCAGTCGTAGCCATGCCATGGTCAGCCGGGCTGAACGAAAACCTTTCACCATAAATTTGTTGGGTTCGCCCTTAGGCATGTTCTTTTTCGCAAGCATCTATTTTTCCGTAAGTTGGGTGGAGGTACGAAACCCAACGGTTTATTCCGGGCTTAACCCAACCTGCAAAAAAAAATGATTTTTCGTCGAGCATAGATTTCCTGTGATTGCTCTTGGTTATACTGTTGTTCCAGCCGTTCCTTGGTGTCTTCATTTGGCAGCCGCAGAACTCTGCGACCACAATTTGTGCTTGTTGTGCACTGTCCCCAATTCTTGCAGTCAAAACACAACTGTCTATCCGTTATTTGATAGCGCTTTATGCAGGTTGCCTTCTCTGTTGCCACATGTTTCAGACAGTGGCCCTCCGGGCAATAATAGCAATCCTTTTCCCGATCGTAGGTGAAGTGCTGCTTATCAAAGGGGTCCTGTTGCCCGTGTAGCGCCTGGCGTTGCGAGGGAACAATGACTTTTATGTTGTCGCCATCAATTTTTTCCAGCTCGCTGGTGTCAGCATATCCCGCATCAGCACAGGCAACCTCACAGGGTTTGGCAAGCACGTCATTAGCCTTTTGAATTTGCCGGGCAAACTGATTTTGATCAGTTGCATCACTAACGGCTTCGGCATGCACGATAAGACCGTTTTGATCGTCAACAACGCTTTGAACATTATAACTGGCTTTTTACATGCAGAAAGGCAGTTCATGTTTCAGACAGATAGATGCCTTTCCTGCAGTACCCCGGTACAACAAGAGTGCACTGTTAATTTGTCAGGGAGAAGCAGCTCTGTTTAATCCCCCTTCGAAAAGGGAGATGCAGGGAAATTTTTTGCAGCCTGACACCCCCTAACCACCTTTGCTACAGGGTTTTTTGTCCCGTCTTCTACGGAATCTACTTAGCGGCAGGATGCCCGATGTCCGGCGATGGCCCGGACAAGGATGTCCGTTCCAGCCCATGCCTGCACCAGAGCCATATCGATAAATGTCTCAGCCCAGGCCGCATGGTTTTTTTCATGGGTTTGCGCAAAAATACCTTCATAGGCATTTCTGCCCAGTATTCCGGTGTCATAGGGGTTGCCTGCTGTCTGGCTTGCATGCTGCCGTATGGCTTTTCTTTTAGCGAGCACGGCCCGGGAAATATCCACAACCCTTGTGCCTGGCAGGCCGTAGATGCCGCCCCAAACCGAATAGCCCCAGGCTCGCGGGGCAAGGGAGGCCTGATTTTTGAGAGCCTGCAGCGTGATCCGGGTAACCCGGCGGTGGGTCGGGTGGCGCTCAAAAGGCGACGGCATATATATTTCAACGGGATTCAGCAGGCTAATAATTCTGCGGAGCTGCCGGGCAACCTTTGCCGCACCGCAGCCTGCAAGTCCGCTGCTCGCATGGCTGAGAAAAAAAGCGCCGGTGGCCCTGACAATTTTCAAGGCCGCAAGCGCCTCTCTGCGGCGCACGGAAGCCGAACCGCCGTGGGTAACATAGACGGTAAAAACTTTTTTGCCTTCATCTGCAAGCAGCCGCATGGTTCCACCCATGCCGATAACTTCGTCGTCCGGATGTGGAGCAATGACCAGTATGGTCTGCGCTGCTCCCGCATGCTGCCGAAGATCGTACCCTTGTCTGATTGAAACAAAATCAAACGGCAGTTCCTTTTTCATGACGGCCTATCCCTTAAAATAATGCATATACGTATGAAGGACAGTATACCCTGCCAGCGGCCGTTTAACAATTTTTGTTTGCTGCGGGGCCGCAGGCATGGTACTTGAAAACAGGAGACAGAATCAAGGAGTCAGCAGGTGCGGAAAGAAGTTCGGAGTCATGAGTTCGGAGTCAGGAAATGCATAATTGAAAAAATGCATGTAGAGGCAGGTTTTAAACCTGCCCGGAGTTCGGAGCCCATGCGTCTTCTATTCTGGATTCTGACTACTGAATTCTGACTTCTTTTCTAAAGAACCATCAACATACATAAAGACTATTAGAAACACTTACAGAAACTGGTATAAAACAAAAAATATGGCCAACCGATTCGTCTTTACCATTACCGAGCTGACCCGTCATATCCGCGAAACCCTTGAAAGCGCCTACCCTGACGTGTGGGTCGAGGGCGAGATTTCCAACCTCCGGGTTCCGTCTTCTGGCCATTGCTACTTTACACTTAAAGATGAGGGCGCTCAGCTGCGGGCGGTCATGTTCCGCATGCAGGCGCGGCTGCTGCGCTTCGTGCCTGAGGACGGCCTGAAAGTCATCTGCCGCGGCCGGATCAATGTGTATGAGCAAAGGGGCGACTACCAGCTTATTGCCGAGATGCTGGAGCCAAAAGGTGTCGGGGACCTGCAGCTTGCCTTTGAGCAGCTGAAGCAGAAGCTTCAGCAGGAGGGCCTGTTTGATGCCAATCGCAAAAAGCCGCTGCCCTTTCTGCCTGCCCGGGTTGCCGTCATAACCTCTGCCACAGGAGCTGCCGTTCGCGATATCATACGCGTCATGCATCGACGGTTCCCGAATGTGGCCATTCTTGTCGTGCCCGTGAAGGTGCAGGGCGATGAGGCCCCTCGTGAAATAGCCATGGCGGTAGATACGGTCAATCAGCACAATCTTGCCGATGTCATTATCGTCGGCCGCGGCGGCGGCTCTCTTGAAGATCTCTGGGCTTTTAATACCGAAACCGTTGCACGGTCGATTGCCGCGTCAGCTATTCCCGTTGTGTCTGCCGTAGGCCATGAAATAGACGTGACCATAGCCGATTGTGTTGCAGACCTGCGGGCGCCTACGCCTTCGGCAGCGGCTGAACTTGTCATGCGGGAGAAGCGCGAGCTCGTTCAGCTGCTGGCGCAGCATGAACTTCGGCTTAAGGAGGGCTGGGGCAAACAGCGCGAGCGAATCCGGTCGCGCATTGAACATGCCTGCTCGCGGCTGCGGCATCCGGCGCGGCGTATTGCCGATCTGCAGCTGCGCCTTGATGATCTGCAGGGCCGCATGGCGACAGCTGTGCCCCGCCTTATAACCCGCCGCCGTTTTGCGATATCCAGCGCCTGCCGGATTATTGCCGCCCAATCGCCGGCCAATCGTATTACAGCAGACAGGCTCAGGGCGTCTTTTTTCGAGCAGCGGCTCGCTGCAGGCATGGCTGCTGTGGTGCAGCGCAAAAGCGCAGCCCTGCAGACCCTGGTCGCCCAGCTGAGCGCTTTCAACCCTGCCGCCATTCTTGCCCGCGGCTACAGCATTACGCGGCTGCTGCCTTCGCTGGGGATTGTACGCGGCTCAGTCGATCTGGCGCCCGGCGCAGCCGTGCGCCTGACCCTGGGCAAGGGAGTTGTTGACTGCATCGTTGAAAAGATAGTAAAGTAATACTTCAATCAGGTGTGAGGAAATGGTATGGCCAGGAAAAGATTTGAAGACACACTGGGTGAGCTTGAAAAAATTGTGCAGCGCCTCGAAGACCCCGACGTGCCCCTTGAAGAGGCTGTTGCCCTGTTTGAGGACGGCATCAAGCTCTCGCGCTTCTGCTCTCAGAAGCTCGACGAGGTTGAAAAACGCGTCGATGTCCTTCTGAAGGATGAGCAGGGTAATCTTGTCACCCGGCCTTTTGACGAGGCGACGGAGCAGTGAGCGCGTGCGACATCAAGACCTATCTTGAGGAGCGCAGGCGTCTTGTTGACGCGGCCCTTGAAAGGCTGCTGCCGCCTGAAGACGCACTGCCTCCCGCTCTGCACAAGGCCATGCGCTACAGCATTTTTGCCGGCGGCAAGCGCCTGCGGCCCATTCTTGCCATGGCCGCTGCTGAAGCAGTTGGAGCCAAACCCGCAACAGTGCTTGACGAGGCATGCAGCCTTGAGCTTATACATACCTATACGCTGATTCATGATGATCTGCCCGCCATGGACAATGATGATTTCCGGCGCGGCAAGCCCACGAGCCATAAGGTGTTCGGAGAGGCTGTGGCTATTCTGGCAGGTGATGCTCTGCAGACCGCGGCCTTCGAGCTTCTTGCCGCCGCGGGGTCAGGCCGTCATACGGCCGACCGGATTGTTGAGGCCGTGCGGCTGCTCGCCTGCGCCTGCGGCTCTCGCGGCGTCATCGGCGGCCAGGTTGTCGATATAGAGTCGGAAGGAAAGCCCGTGCTCAGGGAAACGCTTGACTATATTCACCGGCATAAGACCGGCGCACTTATCAAGTCATCGGTGCTGCTGGGGGCGATTCTCGGCGGCGCTGCCGGTGAACAGCTCAAGGCTTGCGGCCGCTACGGTGAGTCGATCGGCCTTGCATTTCAGATTACCGATGATATTCTTGATGTCGTCAGCACGACCGAGCAGCTCGGCAAGACCGTTGGCAAGGATGCCCGCGCCGGAAAGGCCACGTATCCGGGCCTGCTGGGCATGGCTGAGGCGCGGCGCATGCAGCAGCACTATTATGCCGCCTCGATAGAGGCGCTTGCACCTTTTGACGATACGGCCGAACCTCTGCGGCAGCTGGCGCGCGTCATCGTGGAGCGGCAGAACTGAAAACGGAAAAACTGCATATGGAAAGACTTCTACCAAAGATCAACAGCCCTGAGGACCTGCGCAGGCTGAGCCTCAAGGAGCTTCCCGGCCTGGCTACAGAAATACGCGAGCTCATTATCGATACCGTTTCAAAAACCGGCGGCCATCTGGCGCCAAGCCTTGGCGTTGTGGAGCTCACCATCGCGCTGCATTATGTCTTCAATACGCCCCGCGACAAGATCGTTTGGGATGTCGGGCATCAGGCCTATGCCCACAAGATACTCACCGGCCGCCGCGACGCTTTTCCGTCGCTGCGGCAGATGGGGGGCCTGTGCGGATTCCCCAAGCGCGAAGAGAGCCCGTATGATGCCTTCAACGTGGGGCACAGCAGCACCTCCATCTCGGCAGCCCTCGGGATGGCCGAGTCGTGCAGGCTCAAGGGCGAGGACTGCAAGGCCATAGCCGTCATCGGCGACGGCGCTCTGGCGGCAGGCATGGCCTTTGAAGCGCTCAACCATGCCGGCCATATCAAGCGCGATCTGATCGTTATCCTGAACGACAACGAAATGTCCATATCTCCCAATGTCGGAGCGCTTTCATCATCGCTGTCGCGCATCATTTCGGGCCAGGCGTATAACCGGTTTCGCGATAAGGTTAATGCCATGCTTGAAAAGATCCCGGGTATCGGCGAGTCGGTGACGCGCATTGCCCGCCAGTCGGAAGGGTTTTTCAAGAGTATTTTTGTGCCGGGCCAGATTTTTGAGGAGCTGGGCTTTGTCTATATCGGCCCGGTTCTCGGGCACCGCATCGATCTGCTTGTTGACGATTTGCGCAATATTAAAAATCTTAAGGGCCCGATACTGCTGCATGTGATTACGCGCAAAGGCAAGGGCTACAAGCCCGCCGAGGACGACCCGACGGCTTTTCACGGCATCGGCGCGTTTGACCGGGAAACCGGCAAGCCGCTGAAGGGCAGCGGGGCGCCGTCCTACACAAAAGTGTTTGGTGATGCGATAGCCCGCATAGCAGCAGACAATCCGCAGGTCGTGGCAATCACCGCGGGCATGACCAGCGGCACGGGCCTTGAGAAATTTCAGCAGCAGTTTCCCGACCGCTTTTACGATGTGGGCATAGCCGAGCAGCATGCCATCACGTTCGCCGCCGGCATGGCAGCCCAGGGGCTGCGGCCCGTGGCCGCCATCTACTCCACCTTTCTGCAGCGATGCTACGATCAGGTGCTGCACGATGTCTGCATGCAGAAGCTGCCGGTCGTGTTCATGCTCGACCGGGCAGGGGTCGTAGGCGAAGACGGGCCCACACATCACGGCCTTTTTGATATCTCCTACCTGCGCTTGCTGCCGAACATGGTCTTCATGGCCCCAGCAGATGAGAACGAGCTGCAGCATATGCTCTATACCGCTTTGGGCCTTGACTGCCCCGTTGCCATACGCTATCCGCGCGGCGCCGGCGCAGGGGTGCCCCTGGACCCCGAGCTGCAGTGCTTGCCGCTCGGGAAGGCGCAGGTGCTCAAGGACGGCACCGATGCCGCGGTGTTTGCCATCGGCAGCACCGTCCACCCGGCTCTCGAAGCGGCAGGGATGCTGCAGCAGGAGGGCATTTCCTGCGCCGTGGTGAATGCCCGCTTCATCAAGCCCCTTGATGTCGACATGCTGCAAACTTTTGCCAAATCCGTTAAGGTGCTCGTAACAGTCGAGGAGAACGCCCTGCAGGGCGGTTTCGGCTCGGCAGTGCTTGAGGCCCTCCAGGAGCAGGGCTGCGCGGCTCGCGTATGCCGCATCGGCATTCCCGACCGGTTTGTCGAGCAGGGCTCGCAAAAGCAGCTTCGTGCCAAATACAGCCTCGATGCCCAGGGTATTGCCGCTACGGTGAAAAGAACGCTTGCAGATGGCCGGCCATAAAAAAGAGCGCCTTGACAGCCTCGTTCTTGCCCGCGGCCTTGCCGCCGGGCTTGACAGGGCGCGCAGCCTCATCATGGCAGGCCTGGTGATTGTCGATGATCACCTGGCTGATAAACCCGGCCTCCTTATATCCCCTGATGCCTGTATCCGCCTTCGCGATGAATCATGCCCCTATGTGAGCCGGGGCGGACTTAAACTGGAAAAACCTCTTGATATCTTTCAGGTGCCTGTAGCGGGAAAGGTGTGCCTTGATGTGGGCGCCTCGACCGGAGGCTTTACCGACTGCCTGCTGCAGCACGGCGCTGCCCGGGTGTATGCCGTTGACGTCGGCTATGGCCAGCTTGCCTGGCAGCTCCAGCAGGACAGCCGCGTGGTGCGGTTTGACCGCACCAATATAACAAAGCTGCAGCCCGCGGATATTGACCCTCCTGGCGATCTGGCCGTCATTGATGCATCGTTTACCTCCCTGCGGCATCTGCTTCAGCCCGTGCTCAGGCTGCTCGTGCCGGCAGGAGAACTGCTCTGTCTGGTGAAGCCGCAGTTTGAAGCCCGGCGCGGGGCGGCTGCGACAGGGAGGCATTGTGCGGGATGAAAAGCATTATCAGGAAGCGCTGCGCAGCGTCGCACTGGCCATGCGCAGCGCAGGGCTTTTTGTGAGCGGTATTGTTGAATCTCCCATAAGCGGAGCAAAGGGTAACCGGGAGTTTTTTATCTATGCACGCAAGCAGGGCATGAAAGCGTGAGGCTTTGTCAGAGCATGTAAGAACAATCAACTTAAACACTGCGGGTGTTTTTGATTTGTCATGCTGAGCGTAGCGAAGATTCCATGCAGTGACAAAAAATTACGAGCCCCTTCACTTCGTTCAGGTCACAATTTAAACTTTCCGTAGAGGCTCTCAGTAAAACATAGGAGAATGATTCTTAGATCGTAGATACTATGAAGGAAAGGATCATTTGACAGGCGTCACGTCTCGGATATGCTAAAAAAGTCACGTCAATAACTTTCAGCATAAAGGAGACAAACATGGCGAACAATCAAATGATCCAAACCGAGGCAAAGAATAGCACAGGTAAGCAGGTTTTGTACATATCCCTTGAACTGTCCAACAAGAAATGGAAACTGACGTTTGGGGACGGGCAACGCAGGAGGGAGCGAACAATAACATCAGCAGATCTTGAAGAGTTTAAGGAAGAGCTGGTCAAGGCCCGGAAGCATTTTAGACTGGATGAAGATTGCGCCATATACAGCTGTTATGAATCGGGACGAGACGGGTTTTGGATACATCGGTATTTGGAGAGCATAGGGATAAAGAATATCGTGGTGGACTCGGCCAGTATCGAAGTGAACCGGCGGCATCGGCGGGCCAAGACGGACCGGGTAGATGGGTTAAAGTTGTTAACCATGCTGATACGGCACTTGGGAGGAGAGCAGAAAGTCTGGAGTGTGGTACGGGTTCCGACACAGGAACAGGAAGATGAACGGCGACTCAACCGAGAGAGGGATCGGCTGTTAAAGGAACGGGGAGCACATGTAAGCCGGATAAAGTCGCTACTGATATTGTATGGGATACATGCAAAGGTAGGCAGTAAATTTCTGAAGCTGCTTGAGGAAGTGCGAGCCTGGGATGGCAGCAAACTGCCAGAGTATATCGTGCAGGAGATGAAGCGGGAGTATGAACGGATAGGGGTGCTGGACCTGCAGTTGAAGCAGATCAATGAAGAGAAGAAGCGGCAGCTTGCGGCAAGTCCTGAACAAATGCGCAAGGTAAGCAAGCTTGCCCGGATACGGGCAATTGGGCCGATCAGTTCATGGGATTTGATCTATGAGTTTTTTGGCTGGCGGGAATTCAAGAATGTGAAGCAGGTGGGAGGTGCAGCAGGTCTTGCGCCAATGCCCTACAGCAGCGGGGATATGCAGATTGAGCAAGGGATAAGCAAAGCGGGCAATCGGCGGATCCGAGCTTTGCTGATAGAGTTAGCCTGGGGATGGCTGAGATGGCAGCCTGGCAGTAAGCTAAGCACGTGGTTTCATGAGCGCTTTGGAGGGGGCAACAAACGAATGAGGCGAATAGGGATCGTGGCGCTGGCCAGAAAACTGCTCATAGCGCTGTGGAAGTATGTTGATCACGACATCGTGCCGGAAGGCGCGATACTAAAGATGGCATAAAGGACATACAACAGGAGGAAAAGGATTTGATAGGCATTCCAGTTGGTGAAGCCCTTCGTACCCGCCCTGGGTCTAAAAGCACCGTCTTTGTAGATTGAAGGCTTCTTAAACTGGTTGGACTGACGCCAATTGGCGCACGCAGTATGTGGATGCACGGTTATAATACCGGCACGGATAGAAGGTGGTTCCGGGCAAGGTTCCCGGAAAACGACAAGCCCAACCGGCCAAAACGGAATGAGTATCAAAAGATAAAGAAAGAAAAAAACAAAAAAAATTAACCCGAGGCTTGACAACGGTCCTCATAGAAGGGCGGGTGCCAACCCGCCGCAAGATTTTTTAAATTGATTCAACAGGGCATTGATTTTTTCATCGTGATGGTCTCCTGCACACACTGGTTTGGTTATCCTTCAGTCATACATGACGGTAATCTCGCCTTCGTCAATTTGCTCCGAACGGCATTTAGGACAACGAGGGGGAGCGTCGAGGCAATACCTCCCGCCACACCTGCATGTTCCAGCAATAAATTCGATTCCTTTGTGATATTCATCTTCGGATATAGGCTCAACTTTTGTAGTCTCTCGTATAGCCTTATCATGTTCCGCACTTGCAACACAATACGGTCCCGGCAGTCCTTTTAAGTAGCGCAAATGCAACTCTCCAAGTTCATCAAAACCTATAGACTTCGTCTTTCCACAATTCTCACAGCGAACGAGGTGAAAGTAAAACCCCCCACCGTGGTCAACAGTGAAAGTGTTACCGCATTTGCGGCATTTGGCTTTAACTTGATGTCCCATTTTCTGATGCCTCCTCCATTATAATCGAACAGATATGCACATACGAGAAAATCAATTTCTCGATGACAGCATCTATAGCTTAGTTCTTGGGCTCGATGAGCCACGCCGATAGTCCCTTAAACGGTGGGAGCACCGCACCAGAAAATCCTCCGTGGGCAATGATTGCAAATGTGCGGGTTCGTAAGCAGGCAGGCATTGCTTTCGGAACCATTCCATAACGCATGAAGTAGCCTCCTCGCGAGTGAAATTTACCATTCAGGAAAAACTGGAACTCTTCAAAACCCGATAACGGTCCCCAGCTTATGAACCGAACGAAGTCGATGTGTATAGTTTTCTTTAGGAACTTAAAATTGCAGTGAATGTGCCGCGGAGTTGGATTAGGACTCGCCGAGGGATCAGAGCAAGGATAGTTTGCATCGTCTTCAGCAAGTTCCCAGGTAACATCCAGAGGAATCCTTTGCCAGCTCTCACCGTCGATAGTCATTTTAAACATCTTTTTTGTCTTAGTCTTCTGTAACTGTTCGAAGGACGGACAATCACCAAACCACGGCGGATAATGCTCATATCGTCTTGAAGGGTCGTAAAAGAAAAGGCCGTTTTTTTCTACTGACAATAAGTTATTTAGTGGGCATTTCATGGCAGATTAATCTCCTTTCTCAAAACAAAAAACCTCGGGAGCTGGAACAGCCCACGAGGTTTTTTGGCTGTTTAGCACCTTGGTAAGGCGGTTGCAAGTAACCCTAAATCGGCCCGCCGTAAAACAATTGTATTTTAAAATAAAAAAACCCCGTGCTTTGGGGCGCGGGGTTAAATACACTTTTAACCGGCCTTTAGCACATTTATATAGCGGAGCAAGTAACCAAACTAAATCACCGCTTTGTAATAACATAGTCATTCTTTCAAACAAGTCAATAGCCGCTGCCCGGCCAAGGCCATTTTTCCCAAATACCAATAGAAATCTGTCCGTTACAACAACTTCCCAAAATCCTGCCAACTGGTATGCAGCGAGTCTTTATTTAGTGTTTCCGCTAATATTTTTAGATACTTCTTTCGTGGTATCGACTTTCCTCCGAGACTCAACATATGGTCAGTTACGGCCTGGCAATCGATAAAATCAAACTCAAGCTGCAGCAGTACACGGCACAGGGCAAAAAACGCGAGCTTTGAAGCATTCGGCCGCTGGTGAAACATGGATTCACCGAAAAAAGCTCTTCCAAATGTGAGCCCGTAGAGGCCACCGCAAAGCTCGTCTCCATCGTAAACCTCAACGCTGTGCGCTATGTGCAGATGGTGCAGTTTGGTATAGACAGCCGGCATATCGCCATTTATCCAGGGGGCAGTCTGAAACGTCCTTTCCACCCGAGCGCATTGTTCCATAACCCTGGTAAAATTTCTATCAAAGCTGACTGTCAGGCTGGTATTCCGGATAAAACTGCGCAGGCTCCGGGAGAGATGCAACTCGGATGGATACAAAACCAGGCGTGGATTCGGAGAATACCAGGGAATAGGATCCAGTCCGGACCAGGGGAATATCCCCCTTGTGTAAGCTTCAACTACGGTGTTAACAGTTATTTTGCCGCCCAGGAAAACCAAACCATCCTTCCGCGGCTGTAATTTTTCCGGAAACTGTGCTGGGATTTCTCCACGGCGGATATCTTCGAGAATTGTCTTATAGTATTCCATTTATACGTTTGAGAGAAAAATTAATAAAGGAACCCGTTGATTATTGTCGGTAAAACATAGACTCATCTTACAAATCGCCTTCCTGTAATACCCGACCAAGACCATTTTTCTCCAGATACCAATAGGTAAAGTGTTTAGACAGCCAGCTTGCAGCTTTTTCTTCAGCCAGTGGCCGATAACGAGACGTGTAAATAACCGGTATGCAAAAGCGTGCTTCCAAAGCATCAAGTGTTCCCGAAACAGCATTGGGGTGTGCCTCTGTGCATTCATCATCATATGGCGACTTTATATCTTCATAGCTCGCCTCTACCAGTAAAGCACGCCACCGGTACTGAGCCAATTTTTCGCACATTTTGAAAAAGCGTGACCGCTGCTGTATCAAGGTTGTTATGAGGTCGGAAAGTGTTTTGCGCTCAATTACGAGCAAGTCTTCCATGCCTTCTATGCTGTAATCACCAACGTCAAGCTTCTGCCTTCTTTCGCCGGCAATCCAGTTGGGAAACCTGCTGAAATCAAGAGGGAGTTTTTCACGGGTATCGACCAAAACAACAGGCTTGGGAATTTGCCGTGTAATGCTGTGACCGCCACGCTTCACAATTAATCGGCCCGATGGCGGTGCTACAGGATTTTGGTGTTGTATCGGTTCATCAAGTTCATCCTGATCGGATTCTTCGACATCTTGAGGAGATCTGATCTTTTGGCATATACACTCCTTTATATCGTTATAGTGGTTATAGAAACAGAAGAACCCCCAGTGCGGCAAGAGCAATACCGAAACCTGCAAGACCAATCAATATATCTTCTTTCATGTAGCCCCCCTTCTATCCAATTATAAGCCTTTAATGGCAGTATACTGGTTTAGCCGGTCATTTGTTCTTACAATATTTTTCCGTGAATGCCTTCGTGATATCTCCAAGCCGGGCGTCCAGTACTTCGTAGACTTTTTCCTGAATTAAGGCCGGAACGCCTTTGTAGAAAGCCTGCGCTATGCCGCCAGTAATACAGGTGAGCGTATCGGTGTCTCCACCCAGCGATACTGCCGTTCTTATGGCATCTTCAAAATCGCTGGAATCAATGAATGCCCGTATTGCCTGCGGAACAGTGCCCTGGGACGAAACATCGAAACTGTATGTCGGCCGGATCTCGTCCACGTGTTTGCTCAGATCATAGCCGAACCATGCTTCAATCGTGTTTTTGATCTCAGCCTTTGACTTCCCTGTCCGGGCAAGGAATATCGCAGACAGCGGTTGCTTGCCCTCCCTTGATTCCTTCAGGATGATTATGGGTAATCTCGGTATACTCCTTTGCCTTTTGCAGTACCGTGTCCAGATCATCAAAAGCATACCCCACAGGGCTGATGCGCATGGCAGCGCCATTGCCCCAGCTGTTGTAGGGTTCTGATGACGTGCTTTGCGCCCATTCATCAAAGTTGCCGCCATACCCTCTGTGCGGATACCAGCAGTAGAATTTCTTGAGATTGTCGATATATGGCGTTCCGGTCAAAATAGTATCGGCCAGTGCGATTGTCAGAACCGAGTCGTCTGTGAAATGACATTTTTTAGAGAACAACTCAAACTGTTTGGTCTTGATGTTGTCCCACTCGTACACCGAACCGATGATGTCACCTGCTATTGCACCTATCATTTATTCACTCCGTCCTAAACTAAAAATTTATTATGTTGCTCATTGCATCATCAAAAGGCGCAATCAGCATATCTGCAAACATCTGACTGGTAAGCATGCTCATCTCAATACCGTCAGTGAAGCTTGTGATCTTTCCTGTCATTGAGATCAAAATCCATCTTCTTTTTTTTGTTACTTCGATAATCAGTGGTGTTGCACGAGAGGACTAGCAAAAGCATCTCGTGTACCTTTAGCGTCCTTGACATATGCAAGGTTTGCCTGCTTGTCTATGCCGTATGACTCTGCGTCCCGAATCGCATCTAAATCAGAGCTGAGAAAAACAAACTGCCAGTCGTTCTTTTTTGTTTTTTCGTCTATCATTTTCACGATCTGAGCTCTGTTGAACTCGCGGCTGGCGTTCTCCTGCCCGTCAGTGACGATGGCCAGCACGACTTTTGAAGGCTGTGATTTTTCATCAATGCTTGCCAAGAGAGGCTTCCAGGTCGTTTATGCCTCTTCCGATCGCGTCCAGCAGCGGCGTGGAGGCCCGCGGGACATATACATTTCGGTCCAGTTTAGGGACTTCAGCAACAGGGGCAAAGCGGCAAATAACCTCATAGGGGTCCTGGGAGTCAAACTGAACGAGTGTCATTGTGGCCTTCCCGGGCAACTTTTGCTGCTCATCCAAAAATGCGTTGAAGCCGCCGATAATGTCATCGCGTATGCTTTCCATGGAACCGGTCCTGTCAAGGATAACGGTTATGTGCGTGTAATCGTTTTTTTCATTTTTCATGGCATTCTCCTTTGTAAAACGTGGTTTATTGTCTCTTGTCTTTCCCTGTGATTTTCTATGTTCTGAATAAAGTATAGCGGTTGGTTTTGTCATATAAGGACAAAACCAAATTTTTTATCTTAGAGTCTGTACGAAAAGCCAAAGCACCTTCGTTTTGTCATTCTGAGCGCAGCGAAGAATCTCGTCGTTTTAATGAATTCAGAGATCCTTCACTTCGTTCAGGATGACATTAAATGACTTTTCATACCCGTTCGTGCTTAAACTCAACATACGGTGACCCGGATAACAATATTGAGATCAAGATATTTTGTTTTTTTTGCCTCCTTTTTTACAACAAAAAACCCCGAGAGCTGGAACAGCCCACGAGGTTTCCTGGCTGTTTAGCACTTTGGTAAGGCGGCTGCAAGTTGCCGTAAATCGACCCGCCGTAAAACAATTGTATTCTAAAACAAAAAAACCCGTGCTTTAGGGCACGGGCTAACTACGCTTTTAACCGGCCTTTAGCACATTTATAAAGCGGAGCAAGTAACCTTTTAACTCACCGCTATTTAATTATAGTATAGGTATGGTTTTTATAAAGTCAAGGGAGCTTTGGCAAAAATCACTCCCTTAAACTACAGCAGCTTGCTCACAGATCGCCTTCCTGTAATACACGGTCAAAACCACTTTTTTCCAGCTTGTAGGGCGTGCTATGCCCACCGATTAAAATGGTGGGCGCCACACCCCATGGACTGAAAGATATGGTGCTTCAGGCAGAAACAGCATAAGCGGTATGCAGGTGTAAAAACAAACAAACGCCTGCCATATAATAATGGCAGGCGTTTGTCGAAAGTCTGATGGTGCCGGTGCGTTATTTGGCAAAAAACCCGTTACTCATAGTAGCCCGAAAGCTTCACCCTATAAAGGTCATCATGACCAAAGGGTATTTGTATTAACAAAGGATTTTGCGCATGTTAACGCTTATCGAACACCTCAGACAGAGAGCCGTCTTTTTTAAAAGAAGGAAGGAGGAGGGGTGTAAGTCCGTATGGTTTGTTAGACTTAAAACACTCACTTCTCGTTAAGGTTAACTATCGATTACGTTTTACCTCTAGTTGGTGGGTCTGTCGCAGCAACTGCGACTGAACATCGTTGCTGTTGATTGCTCAAGTTTGCTGAGCTTAACCCACCTCCTTCCCTCTATCTTCTATATAACTCATAAATAGAGATTTACAACAGGGCCGAGAATATTTTTTAAGTTCAGCCGGTGGCGCATATGCATACATTATGCCACTGGGTATCTTATGCGTTCTTTGCTTCCGCGGTTTCGGGAAGGGAGCCAGCAGCTTTTTGCCCCCTGGCCATGATGATTTCAAAAGTGGCAGGAACGCCCTCCGGGGCGCCGAATTCCTGCTCGTAGAGCTCTATCATGCGGCGCCACACCCTGCGCACGCCGGTGCTGCGGTTGCGGTGGGTTGACGCATTGCGCGCGCCCATTCCCTTGATGGCCCGCACAAGCTCGTTGACCGATGCATAGACTGCCGTAACGCTATAGGTTATGCCCGAGACATGTGTAAAGCCGGCATCTGCCATGTCGCAGCGCATGCGCTTTTCAGTGATGGGAAGGGCAAGAGCCTCTCCCAGTCCGTAGCCTGTTTCCCGGCTTGCCCGGGTGAATGCCTGCCGCAGTTCGCAAAAGGTATTGGTGCCGAAAGCCGAAAAGATAAAAAGCCCCCCCGGCCGCAGCACGCGCATGACCTCATCCAGCGCATCGCGCCACTGCTCAAACCACTGATAGGCAAAATTGGAAGCCACAAGATCAAATACCGAATTTGCATAGGGCAGCTGTTCGGCATCGGCAACAGGAAAGAGCAGGGGCGCCTGCGAAAGCTTGCCCCTGGCATGGGCTATCATATTGAAGGCGATATCGCAGCCGTGAACCTGTGCCGACGGGTATGCCGCCATGAGCTGTGCCGTCAGGTTGCCGGTGCCCATGCCTATATCGAGCATGCGCGCAGCTGTCTCAGCCGGCAGATCGGCAAGCTCCAGCAGCCGCGCTCCCATGGACTCCTGCAGGCCTGCATAGTGGTCATAGGTGCAGGCGCTTGCATTGAATGATTTTTTTACAAAGGGCTTGTCAATGATCGTCATAGTTTTCTTTTCAGAAAAAGGCGCAAGCGGCTGATAACCTCTCTGCTGCGGGTAAGAAACGGCACATGACCGGTTTGCTGAAACAGCACAAGCTCCGAGCCGGGGATATGGCTGTGCATGAAGGCCGCCCCTGCGGGGTTGCAGATGCCGTCCTCCTCACCATGCAGTATGAGCGTTGGCACACAGATGCGCGAAAGGGCTGGCCGCAGGTCCTCCTGCATGAGGCAGGCGAGCAACTCAAGGGCGGCATCTTTGGCCGGTGCACGGGAGGTGTCGGTCATGGCTGCGTAGCGCATATGTGCGCCGAATAATTCCTGCTCGCCGGGTGTCAGCAGCAGGCTGTAAAAATTTTTCAATCCTTCGGGGTATGAGCGCTCAACCTGCCGATACAGGCGCCGCACGGTTATCTCGGGGATGCCGCAGGGATAGTCAGGCCTGCTCACCAGGGATGGATTGCCGCTTATGAAAATCAGGCTGTCAAAAAGCCGGGGCGCCATTTCAAAGGCTTTTAGCAGAATTGAGACTCCCATGGACCAGCCGGCGGCGGCGACCGGGCCGGGAGAGAGGCTGTGCAGCAGATCGATTATATCACGGGCACACGCATCGAAGGTGCTGGCGCCGGGGGCGGGCTGCGATGCGCCGTGGCCGCGCAGGTCGACTGTAATGATCTGATGTGTTCCGGATAATTCTTCCGCCAGTTCCGTAAAGGCGCCGCCGTTCATGGCCCAGCCATGCACGAGAAGAAGGGGAGCCCCCTGGCCGGATATTTGATAGTGGAGTGGTGTTGCTGCTGTATCCATAAGGAGTTCGTACCGGCCTGCAAAACTGCCGGCTGTAAAGCCTATATGATATTTAGTTCTCTACCTGTTTTCTCAATTGCTTCGAGCGCCCGGGCCAGGTCCTGCCGGGTATGGCTGGCCATTACCGTGATGCGCAGGCGCGATGAGCCCTGCGGCACTGTGGGCGGCCTGATCGCCTGAATGAAAATGCCCTCTTCAAAAAGGCGGCGCGCCATGGCAACTGCCTTTTCCGGCTCTCCGATCAGCAGGGGGATGATCTGCGTGGAGCTGTCAAGGGTGTTGAATCCACGGGCACTGAGTCCTTCGCGCATGAAATCGGCATTGTCTGCAAGCCTGTTGCGCAGTTCAGGCTCCTCCTCAAGAATCAGCAGCGCCTCCAGGGCTGCAGCCGCAGCAGCCGGCGGCAGGGCAGTGGTAAAGATGAAGCTTCGTGCCCGGTTGATCAGGTATTCCCGCAGATCGCGGGAGCCAGCAATGCAGGCGCCGAAGCTGCCCAGTGCTTTGCCAAGGGTGGCCATGACGATGATATCGGGCCGGCCCGCAAGGCCGAAATGCTCAAGCGTGCCGCGGCCCGTCGGGCCGAGGGCGCCCGTGCCGTGGGCGTCATCAACGATGAGGGCTCCGTCATACCTGCTGCTGAGTGCCGCAAGTTCGGGCAGGGGCGCAAGATCGCCGTCCATGCTGAAGACGCCGTCGGTAACGATGATGCGCCTGCGTGCGTGACCGAATTTTTTCAGAAGCCCTTCAAGGGCCTGCATGTCGCGATGGGGATAGACCTTGATGCAGGCATGGCTCAGGCGGCAGCCGTCTATAATGCTTGCATGGTTCAGCTCATCGCTGAAGATGACATCCTCGGGCCCGGCCAGAGCCTGCAAAAGGCCCGTATTTGCCATATACCCGGTATTGAATACAAGGGCAGCTTCGGTTTTTTTGAACCGGGCAAGGGCCGCCTCAAGCTCATCAAAAAGTGTCGTGTTGCCGGTGATTAAACGGGAAGCCCCCGACCCCGTGCCCCAGCGCTCGATCGCCTCCTGCGCCCGGGCCTTCATGCGCGGATGCGCTGCAAGGCCAAGGTAGTCGTTTGAGGCAAGCAGCAGAACCTGCCTGCCGTCGATGGTGACATGCGGGCCCGAGGCAGACGCACAGCTTACCATTCTGCGGTACAGCCCCGCCTGCTCCAGAGATGTCAGTTCGTGGTTCAGATTCAACATGGCATGACGATAGCCGACGCGGGGACGCTTGTCAACAGCACTGTGGTGATGCCTGATTGGCAGAGGCTGCGCACGGAAGCACTCTTATGGACATGGTGTTTTTGCAGCTGCGCTTCAAGCCGTGACTGCCGCGCTGTGGTGTTCATGCAACCGTTACACGTGACGGCTACTGGTCCTTTAAGAAGGGCTTTATATTGCGCATGGCGATGGCCAGAAACGGCTTTGGCGTCACGATTTTGGCAGCCTGCACTACCGTATCCTCATCAATTATATTGTTCACGGCAAGCTCTTTAATCGAGCGTACCAGCTTCTCCCGCACGCGGGATCTGAAGCCAAGGGGGCTGCTTTGCACCAGAAGGTCAAGCATCTTTTCGGAGTTTCCCTGCCAGACAGGCCCGCGTTCCTGCTGCGGAGGCTCTTTGGTGAGCCACTGGGCGCCGCGCCCGAACTGGAGCATGCCGGTCATCAGGGTCGGCTGGTCGTTCTGCGTCTGCTCCGCCGGCTGCTGCAGGCGCATAATTTCCTCATTCACCAGCGCAAGGTTCCAGGGGCTCTTGGCCTGAGTCAATCCCGGCCGCATATCGCTGACCAGTGCGCCGTCCGTTTTATCCGCATAGCGAATAAAAAGCTCGGCCATTTTTTCGCCGGCCTCCACAAGCCAGTCGGCTTCCGGCGGCGGAAAGCGCTCCATTTTGGAACCTGTCAGCTGTACCCGGGTGATGGGCAGCGGCGCAATGCCTTTTGACAGCCGCTCTTCCAGCCCTTCCAGCAGCGATTCCATGGGCTCGAGCCCCATGAGCAGAAAGCTCACCGTGCCGCGGCCGGGACCGAAAATATCCCGCGAGGCAATCTGGGCATCTTTCCAGTATGCATGGGGCCGGAAGCTGTTTTTGCCGGGGCAGATAGCCGCAAAATAGTTCGAATCCGCGGTTTCAAGGTCAAACTGCGTGCCGTGAAACCCGAGGTCCTTCCATTTCAGCATTTCTGAAAAATTTTCAGGCGGATAGACATTGGCGACAACATGGAGCTGCGAGAACACGTCCGGGCTGAGCGCTTCGCGGATAGGGGTGATGAAGGTTGCCAGCCGGTCGGTCAGGGTATGCCATTTATCATGCGGGAATGCGCCGCCGTTGAGCGCTACCGTTCCCCGCCAGCCGGCGTCGGTGGCGATTTTTATGATTTCGGCATTGCAGGCCGCCAGGTCCTTGAAGGTTTCCGGCGCGAGGTGCTCCATGTCCGTCGGGTTATGCGTGTAAAAGCCGCAATAGTGGCATCCCTCGCCCCGGTGGCAGTTATCGCAGTAATAATGGATTACCACGTTCATGAGCTTGACGGTGAAGTAGGTGAGGAAGTTGTCTATGGCCTGGCCATTGCTGAGCTTTATATTGCGCCACGCAGGCCTTTTGATAAGGTGCGCGGTTTCAAGAAGCGTGGCCTCGTCATAGATGGATGCCCGGTCGCCCTTGAAAACTACCCTTAAACGCGAGTACGGGTTCATCATGCACTGAACCGGCAGGCCGCTTTTATCGAGCTCGATGGTGTCAAATGAATGCGACTGGCTGAGAGGCTCCTTTGTTTCAAAGCGAACACCCTCGGACAGAATTCTGGCTTTGATGAAAATATCGTTTTTTGTGATCATGGTTTCTGTTCCTTGGCGGTTGGGGTGAGGAGTCTTTTTTATAAGGGCTTGTTATAGATTTATATGATGTTGTTTGTGGGTTTTTTGCTAAATATAAAATTACGGCGATTGTGTGTCAAGGCAAATGTCGGCGCATGATGTTGCAGTGCGCCTTCTGGGTGTTTGCTGCTTTAATCAGTACTGTCGTGCAATCAAATTGCACCTGGCCAAGAGACCCCGTGATTCTCTTATTACGCAAATAATAAGCGCCTGCCACGTGAATTATCCCGGGTTGTATGCTATATTTAAATCTATGATCCTCCGGGCAGGGCAGCCCGGCGTGGCCTTTGGCAAGTGAGGACAGGCGCTGCCCGCATAGGCGATACGGCGGCACCCCTCACGAAGAAACAGCATATGTAAAACTGAAAGGAGCTTTACCATGGGAGATAAAGGCGGAAAAAAAGACAAGAACAAAAGCCAGAAACAGAAGTCAATGAAGCATGACCAAAAGGAAAAACAAAAGCATGATAAGCAGCCCAAGAGCCTGCTGATGCGCTCCCCCGTCTGACAGAGACAGTCGGGTCTGCTTCAAGGTTTGTTGCTCCGGACAAGAGGTGCGGGCCCTGATATGCACAAGGTCACCCCCACCTCTTTTCATTTTTGTGCCTTTTTCGGGATTTGTGCAAAGTGCAGGCACGAAAGAGCCTGCCATGGTCGTATGCTATTTTAACTAAAAGCCCAGGAGGAAATGACGATGGCACAGAGAAATGAAATCTACAGGTGTGAACTATGCGGCAACATTGTTGTGGTGCTGCACGGCAGCGACGGGGAACTTGTGTGTTGCGGCAAGGAGATGATACTCCTTAAGGAAAACTCCGTAGAGGCTGCACAGGAAAAGCATGTGCCGCTCATAGAACACAAGGGCAGCACCTATACGGTTCAGGTCGGCAGCGTAGCGCACCCCATGGAGGAAAAGCATTATATCGAATTTATTGAGCTTGTGACTGAGGCGCGCGTTTACCGTGCATTCCTGGATCCGGGCAAAAAGCCACTGGCCGAATTTGATGTCCACGGCAAGGTGCTCGGAGCGCGGGCATACTGCAATGTTCATGGCCTGTGGAAGAGCGCCTGGCAGTAGAGCTCTCTTGGGCCGCCTTCAAGTCATCGATCATAAAACAGCTCCTGGCAGATGAATGGCTCCAGTCTGCTTTGATTGCAGGCCAGGTCACTTGATCCGTGCGGGTGTTTCAGTGTGCAGCAAGCCGTATCGTGAACTTTTCCACCAGCCGCACGGGATGGTAGGAAAGCTTTGCCTGCCGCAGGCCGTCATCACCAAGGTCCTGCTCGCGGTTGACAAACGGAACGCCGCTCCAGGCATGCTCGCAGAACTGCTGGTTCATGACAGCATAGAGGCCGGGTATTTGGGCATTAGCTTTCTCTATGTGCACAACGGCAGTGTCTTTATTTAAAAGCTCTCCAAGCGTAAATGCCTCCACCGCGCCGTTGATGACGATCACCCCGCCCTGCACCGCCAGCCGGTCACAGGAGCCAAGGAGTTCCCTGATTGCATCCCATTCGCCCATGAGGTTCATATCCTCGCTGCACCGGTTGCAGCCGCACCAGGCGTCCTGAAGCCTCAGGCATGCCTCAATATGCCCTGCTGTCAGGGGCTCATAGGCAAAGCCATAGGCTGAGCGGAATTTGTTTACATGGTTTTTTTTGCCGTGATACTTGCGGCCGGCAAGCTGGACAAGATCGCCGGTAGCATACACATAGTCAAAGTGTTCACGCTGGGGCTCAATGGTAAAGCCGGATTGCGCGGCAAGCTCTGCGGCGAGCCGGCCGTCAGCCCGGACGATGCAGGGCTGTGGTTGTTTTTTTTCTTCCTGAAGCCATGCCAGCAGCAGATGTACCGCTTCTATGCGTACGGAAGGCCCAACCGGCGGGAGGCAGAAAAGACTGCCGTCTGCAGTACTGCAGAGAAACAGCAGCGTGTTACGCCACAGCGACCACTGCGTAGCGTAGTGCCTGCGCCAGATGAAGAGGTTGGTGAAGGTAAGCTCAGAGGTCTCGGGCTGATAGGCCCGGAGCAGTTCGCTGATGCTTTCGCGGTCTTCGAGTTCAAGCTGTTTGAATTGCGGGAATACGGGTATGCCAGCCATCATATGTCCTGTTTTAAAATCCAGTACGAATCTAATACAGGATCTGAACGCGTGCAACAGCAATTTTCAAAAGACAGGTTGACAAGATATGCCGGCCTGCATATATTCACGCAATGTTCTTCGGTACACTTCAGGCGGGATCGCAACTATGAAACCGGCACTCACCGGCATACGCATAATTGACTTCACGCGGGCGCTTGCAGGCCCCTACTGCACCATGCTGCTTGCCGACATGGGCGCCGAGGTGATCAAGGTGGAAATGCCCGGCGCGGGCGATGATTCCCGCGGCTGGGGCCCGCCGTTTGTCGGCTCGGAGTCGGCCTTTTTCCTCAGCATCAACCGCAACAAGAAAAGCATCACCCTTGACCTCAAGCAGGCGGCAGCCCGCGATATAGCGCTGCGGCTCATCGGCTCGGCTGATATTGTTGTCGAGGGCAGCCGGCCCGGCGTCATGAAGCGCCTCGGGCTTGATTATGAACGTGTATGCAAGCAGCAGCCAGCGCTTATTTACTGTTCTATTTCGGCTTTCGGCCAGACAGGCCCGTATGCTGAAAAGGCCGGCTACGATCAGGTGCTGCAGGGCTATGGCGGCATTATGGGGCTGACCGGCGAACCTGACGGCAGGCCCATGAAAGTCGGCCTGTCGATTACTGATCTTACGACGGGCATGTTTGCCGTGATCGGCATAGTCACTGCCCTGTATCACCGGCAGCAGAGCGGCCGGGGCCAGTATATCGATGCCGCCATGCTCGACGGCCAGGTCTCCTGGCTCACGTATCAGGCGCAGAGGTACTGGGCAAGCGGCGAAATACCCGCACGGTCCGGTGCAGGGCAGGGGCTGATCGTTCCCCACCAGTCGGTTGAAACTGCCGACGGCTTCATCAATATTGCCGTGGGCAATGAAAATCTTTGGCAATGTTTACTAGAAGTCATGGGGCTTGACCGCTGGCTCAAAGATGATCCGCGGTTTGCGACGAATCCCTCACGGGTAGAAAATCGTCATGACTTGCTGGACATACTTGAGCCCATATTCAAGGCACAGCCGTCATCGCGCACTGGCTGGAGCTTTTCGATAAGGCAGGCATACCCTGCGGGCCCATTTATACCGTTGACCAGGTGGTGACCGATCCGCAGGTGCTGGCGCGCGACATGGTGTCGCAGGTGAGCCACCCGGCCTATGGCACAATCAATATGCTCGGCTTTCCCATTAAATTTTCTGAAACGCCGGGGCTCAGCCCCTCTGCCCCTCCGACGCTGGGGAGCATACCGAAGAAGTATTGAAAGGCCTGGGTATGAGCGATGCGGAAGTGCAAACATTGCGGGAAGAAAAAATTATTCATTGATGAAGATATAGTAAGTCGTGAATCCGGTGCGAACCGGGGCCAGAGCAGGGGCAGGCCTGCTTGTCTGCCCATAACAAGGGCGCACACACAGGTGCGCCCCTACGAAGGAAATCGCATTGCATGAAACTATCCGCCATACTGTTCGACAAGCACAATCCCCGATTGCTTTCCGTGCTTTCGGCGTCATCCGCTCATTGCTGCAACGCTTTACTGCGACGGGCCGGGAGGTGCGGCTGTCAGCCGCGCGCTTGAAAAGGCAGGTGATGCAGGCTATGCGCTCATAGTCCCCGCCTCAGAAGGCCTTGCGCTGTCTGATGCTGATCTGCGCCGGCTGTGCGCCGCAGCGGCAGAGCGGCAGGCAGGCCTTCTGTATGCCAATTACTTCGCGGGGTCGCGGACAGATGCCTCGGTTGTAAAACTTGCCGGATACCAGGCCGGCAGCATTCGCGATGATTTTTCCTTCGGCCCGGTGCAGCTGTACAGCATGCAGGCGGTGCGGCAGGCATTTGAAAAATACGGTGCTCTCTCTGATACACAATGGGCTGGGCTCTATGAACTGCGGCTCAAGGTGTCGTGCGCAGCGCCGGTCGTGCATCTGGCTGAGCCGTGCGCGCTGCTAGCCGGGGGCGGAGACCTGAAAAAATCACAGTTTGCCTATGTCGATCCGCGGCAGGTTGCCTATCAAAAAGAGATGGAGGCAGTGGCAACAGAGCATCTCAAACGCATCGGCGCCTACTGCAGCCATGAACCGCTGCCCCCTCCCGATGATGGCGCAGCCTATCCCGTTGAGGCAAGCATTGTCATCCCGGTGCGCAACCGGGAGCGCACGATTGCCGATGCCGTGGGCAGCGCTCTTTCGCAGAAAGCTGAGTTCGCGTTTAATGTACTTGTCGTGCAGAACCATTCCACTGACCGCACCGGTGCGATACTCGATGAACTGGCGGCCCGCGACAGCCGCGTTGTGCATATTATTCCGCAGCGCACGGATCTGGGCATCGGCGGCTGCTGGAATGAAGCCGTGCAGTCGGCCCGGTGCGGGCGTTTTGTCTGCCAGCTTGATTCAGATGATCTTTATACTGATGGGCATACGCTGGCAAAAGTTATCGGTATGCTTCGTGAGAGCCGCCACGGCATGGTTGTTGGCGCTTACCGTCTCGTGAATTTCAACCTCGAAGAACTGCCGCCCGGCATTATCGACCATCGCGAGTGGAGCGACGATAACGGCCGCAATAATCTTTTGCGGGTGAACGGCATCGGCGCGCCCCGCGCCTTTGCCGCAAGCCTTCTGCGCCGGTTCCCGTTCCCGAACGTAAGCTATGGCGAGGACTATGCCGTGTCGCTGCGGATATCACGGGACTATACGGTCGGCAGGATCTATGAGCCCGTTTATCTCTGCCGGCGGTGGGAGGACAATACGGACGCGCAGCTCTCAAACGAGCAGGAAGTGCGCTATGCGGAGTATAAGGACAGCCTGCGCACCCGGGAAATGAACGAGCGGCAGTTGCAGAATCGTTGAACGGTAATCCCTATTCAACGTTCTTGTCGTAGTATCCTTCATCATAGAGCTTTTCATCGTCCCGCACCTGATAGCGGATCAGGACGATGGCCAGGCCTATGAGCAGCCACAAGCCCGCAAGGCCGTAGAGCCTGTCGCCGGTTACAGCGCGTGATTTCTCCACCTGGTCAAGCGACACTTTCCGGAGCTGTGCCTCGGTGGCGGCATCCTGGACCTCTTCGGTCGCAATGGTCCTGCTGGCAGCAGGAGTCTGCAGGCTCTGCCGCACAGGCATTGCGCGCAGGCAGGCCGCTCCACAGCAGCATGCCGATGAAAACCAGTAAGCAGATCTTCTTCATACCCCTGCCACCTCTCAGGAAAAATAACCGATAAGAGTACAGATCACGAACACCAGCAGGCTCATGACGCCGATTATAGTAAATACAGGGCTCAGCTCTCCGCGCTGCGACCTGCGGTCGATAAACGGTGCACACGTTATGCAGAGGGCCGCAGCGGCAAGGCCCACAATGCCCACGACTTCTCCCTCGATGCCCGCAATGAATGTGGGCAGCCATTTCAGTATCTGATAGACCCAGAGGAAGAACCAGTCTGGCTTGACCCCTTCAGGTGCGGGCTTCAAATAATCTATTTCCTGCCCGAGCTCAGAGGGCATGATGACGGCAAGGGTCGCTACAAGGCCCAGCAGCAGCAGGCAATTGACAATATCGTGCCAGAGCAGGTGCGGAAACATGGGCTTGGCCGGCAGCGTCTTTTTTTCCGCCGCAGCTTTTTTCAGAATGGAGACGGGTACGCTCATGCCCAGCAACTGCACGAGCAGCAGATGCACGCCCACTATGAGCAGGAGCGCCGCCGGCAGCACGCCTACATGCAGGGCAAAGAACCGGTTCAGGGTCTGGGGCCCGACATTTTCGCCGCCCCTCAGGAATTCAAGAATGTATGTGCCCACCACCGGTATGGCGCCGGGCATGTCGGTTCCCACGTTCAGGGCAAAGAATGCGCGCTCGTCAAAGGGCAGGGTGTAGCCGCTGTAGCCAAGGAACATGACCACCACCAGCAGCGCCATGCCCGTAAGCCAGGTGATCTCCCGGGGCCTGCGGTACGCCTTCACAAAGAACGTGGAGAAGAAGTGCACGAAGGCCACCACGATCATCAGGTTGCTGGCCCAGTGGTGTACAGAGCGGATGAGCCAGCCGTAGGGAACATTCACCATGATCTCGGCTATGCTCTGGTAGGCGGTTTCCGCCGAGGGCTTATAGTAAAAAAGGAGCATGATGCCGGTGAGCCCCTGGATCATGAAGAGGAAGAGCAGCAGGCCGCCCATGTAGTACCAGACCGAGTGCCGGTGCATGGGCACCATTTTTTTGCGGGCAAGGCTGATGATGGCATCAAGCCCGATGCGCTCATTGATTTCTTTTTTAACGTCGAACATCCTTCAGCCTTTTTATACTATGCCTTTTCATCATTGTGCTCCCGGAGCGACAGCACCAGCCTGCCCCCTTCTTGTGTCAGCTCAAATACGTCAAGGGGCCGCGGCGGAGGGCCTGCCACATTGATGCCCGCGTCGTCGAAATAGCCCTCATGGCAGGCGCAGAAAAACTGCTTCGTGTCAGGCCTGTACTGCACAGTGCAGTCCAGGTGCGTGCACTTGGCCGAAAAGGCCCGCAGCTCGCCTGATGCGGTCTTAAGGAGCACGCCGGGCAGGCGGCCGTATTTGAAATACACAGCCGAGTTCGGCGCAAGCTTCTCAACGTCGGCCAGCGGCACGGTCACAGCCTTGGGCAGGGGTATTTTCTTTTTGAAAAACAGGAACCCTGCAACCGGATAAAGGGCGTATGCCGCAAGCGAAGCAAGGCTGCCGGTGATGAACCCCGTTATGAGCTGACGTCGCGAAAGGATTGATTCTCTAAGTTTCATGCCAAGCCTTTTTTAGCAGGCTGTTGAAAAACGCCCATTTGCTGCGTTGCGTTCATCATGCTTCACTGCGGCGTACGAACAAGTACGCCTCATTCGCATGATTTCACACGCCTTGCATCTGAACATTTTTGAACAGCCTGTATTCATAGACTTTTTAAACAACCTATTAAAGTAACCGAAATAGTTTTTTAAATTTGTACGCCACCAGCTTGCGCCGCAGGGCCTCGATAGTGTCCGTGGGCCTGATATCTTTCGGGCAGGCGTCGACGCAGCGGAATATGGTGTGGCATGCCCACAGGCCCTGGGCGTTATTGACCCGTTCAAGAAACTGCGGGCCACGCTGGTCGCGCGAGTCCTGCATAAAGCGGAAAAGCTTGGCGATGGCCGCCGGGCCGAGATACTTTTCGTCGAACCGCACCACCGGGCAGGAGCCGTAGCAGCAGGCGCACAGTATGCAGTTGACATAGGGGTCAAGGCTGACTACCGCATCATGGGACTGGAGCCGCTCTTTTTCCGGCCTGTCGCCGTTGACATGAAGCCAGGGCTCCACGCGGCGGTAGGCTTCCCAGAATGGCTTCATGTCAACGACCATGTCGCGGATTATCTCCATGTTCGGGAGGGGCTCAATGAGAACCTGGCTGCCTATGAGGCTCGTGAGCTGGGTTCGGCAGGCGAGCACGGGAGCGCCGTTTACCAGCATACCGCAGGAGCCGCACACGGCGCTGCGGCAGGAGTAGCGGACTGCTATGCTGTCGTCCTCGGTCTCGTGGATATTTAAAAGCGCCTCCAGAACCGTGCGGCCCCGGGGGTAGGTTTTGACAAAGGTATCATAGCGCGGCGCTGAGTCCACGTCGGGATCGAAGCGAAATATCTTGAACGTATACTGAATATCAGTATTTGCGTTCTGTGGGCTCATAATCGGTTATCTCCACGTCAGTATAGCTCAAGTCCGGCCCCTCGGGGCGGTAAGCGGCCATGGTGTGTTTCAGCCACTGCTTGTCGTCACGTCCGGGAAAGTCGGTGCGCCAGTGCGAGCCGCGGCACTCCTCGCGGGGGATGGCGCCAGCGACAGTAACCTCGGCAAGGTCGAGCATGCCCTGCAGCTCAAGGGCGTTCATGAGGCCCGGGTTGTACCGCCGGGTGCCGGGGCTGCGAAGGCTCATGCGCTTGTAGCGCTCCTGCAGCTCTTTAACTTTGGCCAAACACTCGACAAGCGCCGGGCGCTGCCTGAAGACGCCGCATTTATTGAAGAGGGTTTCGCGCATCTCGCTGACGATGGTGCCCACAGTGTCGGCGCCGCGCTGCCGCGACAGGATCGTCTGAATGCGCGCCTCCTGTTTATTCAGCTCATCCTGCAGCACCGCGGCTTCGGGCTGCGGCGGCGCCGAAGAAAGATACCGGCAGATTGCCTCGCCGGAGAGCTTGCCGAAGACCGTCGTGTCCAGCAGCGAGTTTCCTCCCAGACGGTTTGCGCCGTGCACGGACACGCACGCGCACTCGCCCGCGGCATAGAGGCCCGTGAGGTTTGTGGCGCCATGCGCATCGGTGGCAATGCCGCCCATGGAGTAGTGCTGGCCGGGCTGCACCGGAATGGGCTCGTCGATGGGGTCGATACCGCCGAAGTCCATGGCGATCTCCCGTATGCCCGGCAGGCGTTCGAGGATTTTTTCACGCCCCAGGTGCCGCAGGTCAAGGTGCACGTACTCGTCGTTGAAGCCCCGCCCTTCGTTTATCTCGGTCTGTATGCTGCGGGCGACGATGTCGCGGGGCGCAAGCTCCCAGACAGTCGGGGCGTACTTTTCCATGAACCTCTCGCCCTTGCTGTTTACCAGGTAGCCGCCCTCGCCGCGGGCGCCCTCGCTTATGAGGATGTTGGTGCCGCAGATGGTGGTGGGGTGGAACTGAACGAACTCCATGTCCTCGATGGGCACGCCGGCATAGTAGGCAAGGGCAACGCCGGAGCCGGTGTTGATAAGGGCATTGCTGCTGCGGGCAAATATCCGGCCGTACCCGCCGGTGGCAAGCACCACGGCCCTGGCGGCAAACATTTCCAGGCGGCCTGTGGCCATCTCCATGGCGATGACGCCATGGACCCTGCCGCCCTGCACGGCAAGGGAAAGGGCAAGCCACTCCTCGTAGCACTTAACGCCCAGCTGCACGGAGCGCTCGTACATGGTGTGCAGGGTCATATGACCCGTGCGGTCCGAGGCGTAACAGCAGCGCGGATAGCCTGCGCCGCCGAAGGGCCGCTGGGCGATGCGGCCGTTCTCGATTCTGCTCCAGGGGCAGCCCCAGTGCTCGAGCTCATAGACCAGCAGGGGCGCCTGCTCGCACATAATGCGAACGGCCTGCTGGTCGGCAAGGTAATCGCTGCCCTTGATGGTGTCGAAGGCGTGCTTCTCCGTGGTGTCGTCTTTTGAGCCGTCCACGTTTGCAAGGGCAGCGTTCATGCCGCCTTGTGCCGCCACGGAGTGGGAGCGCACGGGATGCACCTTGGATAGCACTGCGGTATCATATGCGCCGCAGGCGCCGATTGCCGCCCGCAGGCCTGCAAGCCCGGCGCCTATGACCAGTACATCGTGTTTAACCATGCAGACCGATGCCTTTTTTGTGACCGTTCAAGATTATTTAAGTACCCAGTTGAAGCAGACAAAAACGTACAGCACAAGCCCGAACGCCGATAGCCCCCAGAAAAGCTCCTTCTCCTTCTTTACGCCCCAGTCGACAAGGCAGGTCCGAAGGCCATAGAGGCTGTGGTAGATAAAGAACAGAATGACCACAAGGTCAACTGCCACAAGGCCATGCAGCTTTGTCCAGTACGGGACCACATCCTGGCCGAATCTGCCCACCACGCCGAAGCCAGAATAAATTTTAAACCCGATGAGCAGAATGAGCAACAAACCGCTGACCCGGTGAAACACCCAGACAAACATATAACACCCTCCACAAAGAGATTCGAAAGCGGAAGATTGCAGGCTGCTCCGCACACTTCAATTCTGAATCCTGCCTATGCCGGCAGCTGCAGTGCTGCTGTGACCGGACAGGTAACGTGTGATCACGTTTCAATCGCCGGGAACCAGTCATGGGCGCTGTGTGTGTCGAGAAAACGCCCGCCGACAATATCAGCAAAGTTTTTTATAAAAGTCAAACCGTTCAGGCAATCCTTTTTGAGAAGGGCATCCAGCTTCTTTTTTTCGATCCTGACAACCCTGCTCGGAAGCACGCACTCTGCCGAGGCGGAATAGGCCGGCCGGTCAAGCAGGCATGACCAGCCGAAAAAGTCTCCGGGGGTATGCAGAAAGGAGACGCTGTTTTTGTTCCGCTCAGCGCGAATGCAGATTCTTCCTTCTTCCAAAAGGTAGAAGTTTTTGGCCGGGTCGCCATTCTTGATGAGAATAGCACCTTTCTCTTTCGACTCCAGAACCGCAATCGCCTCCAGCTGGGCTAAAAAATCCTTGCTCAACCCTTTGAACAGCCTTTGTCCTTTGAAAGATTTGATACTCATCGCATGACCTCCTCTAAGGGTTTATTGTGGTAAATACCTGTCAACAGCCGGCATCCCCCGCATAGCGTGTGGATTGATTCCGTCCTGGAAAGGCGTAATCAAAAAAACACTAAGTGCTGGAGCTGCCTTCTTCACGAAAATATCGCCTGTTGCGATGGCTCCCTGAAGACAGTAAAAACATGTACTGGTCTCCGCAGCATGCTTGTGAGCAGTTGACAGTATCCTATATGTGTTTATGCCTTCCGCGCACTATGCAGCCGCAGGGCTTCAACCCCAAGCGCCGCCGCTATCTCCGTGCCGAATTTTGCAGGGTTTTTCAGCACGTTTATCCCGGCATCCACCCAGGCGCTCATTTTTTCAGCTGCGGTGCCTCTGCCGCCGGCTATAATAGCTCCGGCATGGCCCATGCGCCTTCCCGGAGGGGCGGTCTGCCCTGCGATAAATCCAATGACCGGCTTGGTGAAATGGCTCTTTATATAGGCTGCAGCTTCCTCTTCAGCCGTGCCCCCGATCTCGCCGATCAAGACCACTGCCAGCGTCTGCTCATCTGTGTTGAACAGCCTCAGCAAATCGGTAAACGAGGAGCCAACGATCGGATCACCGCCGATGCCGATACAGGTCGACTGGCCGATATCCAGCTGTGTCAGCTGATAGACCGCTTCATAGGTAAGCGTTCCGCTTCGGGAGATGACGCCCACCGGGCCCTTTTTGTGGATATAGCCCGGCATGATGCCTATTTTGCAGGCTCCCGGCGATATCACGCCCGGGCAGTTGGGCCCGATGAGAACCGTTTTCCGGCCGCACATGAATTTTTTTATTTTGACCATATCCAGGACCGGTATGCCCTCCGTGATGCAGACCACGAGGTCGAGCCCGGCGTCAACTGCCTCCATGATTGCATCGGCCGCCACAGAAGGCGGCACGAAAATACACGAGGCATTTGCCCCTTCCTTTTCCTTTGCATCGATAACCCGGTTATAGACCGGCACTTTCTCTTCAAAAAGCTGGCCGCCCTTGCCCGGGGTTACCCCGGCAACTATCTGCGTGCCATAGGCCATGCACTGGCCGGCATGGAAGCCGCCTTCCCTGCCGGTAATTCCCTGCACGATAACGCGCGTTTGACTGTTCACAAGAATGCTCAAGATAGTTCCGTGATAAAAGGTTATGCCCCTGCGCACCGGGCCACTTTTTGAGCGGCATCCCCAAATGACAAAGCCACATGAAAATTGAGTCCCGACTGCCGCAGCAGCTCTTTTCCCTGCTCGGCATTGGTTCCCGCGAACCGTATGACCAGCGGCACGGTAAACTTGATTTTCTCCGCCGCGGCTATGATGCCGGCTGCCACCCGGTCGCAGCGCAAAATACCGCCGAAAATATTTATGAGCACGGCTTTCACATGTGTATCCGAGAGCAGTATCCTGAGCGCCTGCTCCACCTGCTCGGCAGAGGCCCCGCCGCCCACATCCAGAAAATTGGCGGGCTCGGCCCCGGCAACTTTGATAATGTCCATCGTCGCCATGGCAAGGCCTGCGCCGTTGACCATGCAGCCTACGTTTCCGTCGAGCTTGATATAGCTGAGCCTGTGCCGGATCGCTTCGATCTCGATGGGGTCCTGCTCATCAGGGTCGAACAGCTCCATGATGTCCGTATGCCGGAACAGGGCATCGTCGTCAAAGGCGGCCTTGGCGTCAAGGGCGATCATAGTCCGGTCTTTTGTTATGACCAGGGGATTGATTTCAATAAGGGAGCAGTCTTTTTCGATAAACATTTTATAGAGGCGGGCAACGATATCTGCGGCAGGCTTTGCAAGGTCGGCGCCAAGGTTCAGACCGAATGCGAGCTTTCTGGCGTGCATGCCCGAAAGACCTGTGGCGGGATCAACAGCAATGCGGATAATTTTTTCAGGGGCCTTTGCGGCAACCTCTTCAATATCGATGCCGCCGGAGGCAGAAGCCATGATGACCGGCATGGCAAGGGCACGGTCAACAACGATGCCCAGGTAAAGCTCCTGTGCCACGTCAAGGCCCTGCTCCACAAGCACCTTCTGTACCTTCCTGCCCTCGGGGCCGGTCTGGTGCGTAACCAGGTTCATGCCCAGAATATCTCTGGCAGCTGCATGGGCATCATCAGGATTTTTCGCCAGCCTAACGCCGCCGCCTTTGCCGCGGCCTCCGGCGTGAATCTGCGCTTTCACCACCACCACGCCGGCAGTGCTTTCAGCAAATATCCGCACCTGCTCGGCAGTAACGGCTACGGTGCCGTTGGGTACCGGGATGCCATAATCGCTCAAGATTTTTTTGGCTTGATACTCATGAACTTTCATGCACTACCTTACCAGGGTTCATATGCCGTACCGCCAGCCAACCTTTAGCATCGCGGCAATGAAAGAACAGATTTAGAAAATCCAGAGCATATCTTTTACATAGCACATAGCAAAAAATGAATTTTAATAAAACATTTATTCTTATTACTCAACTTGACTGGCTTTTAACAGAATCATGGAAAATCCTTGTATTTATTATTAGTGCCCCGGCCAGCCTGTTCAGGGGCACAAAGCGTCGCAAGGGCGGTGCGAATGAATGTGCCGTATCACACAAAAAACCGGTTTTATGAGCACGTAGCCCGACGCAAGCGGCGTGCCACTGAGCAGGCCGGCGCCAGCTTAAAAAGTCAGTCAAGTTGAGTTATTAGCATGAGCAGCAAAACTGAAAGAAACAGCCATCCGGGCGGCGCTGCCTTCAGTTGTTACTTCCCTGCCTTCATGGCCTCCAGTTCTTCCTTTTTGATAATGTTTTTCTGCACCTTCCCGATGGAAGTCCGGGGGAAATCGTCTCTGAATTTTACAAAGCCCGGCACCTTGAACTTTGCCACCCGTTCGGCGCACCAGTCGATGATTTCCTGCTCCGAGCATGTTTCGCCGGGGATCAGGATAACGCATGCCATGACCGCCTCATCCCGTATGACATCGGGCACGCCGATAACCGCCACCTCCCGCACCTTGGGATGGAGGCTGATGACATACTCCACTTCCGAGGTCGCCACGTTTTCGCCAGACCGCTTGATCATGTCCTTCTTTCTGTCCATGAAATGGAAGTAGCCGTCTTCATCCATATGGGCATTGTCGCCCGTATACAGCCACCCGTCTATGATCGTTTCGGCTGTGGCCTGGGGGTTATTGTAATAGCCCTTCATGAGCGTTCTGCCCGGCACGCCCTTGACGACGAGCTCCCCGACAGTGCCCGGCGGAACTTCATTGCCGTGCTCATCGATGACCTTCGCCGCATTTTCCATGCGCGGCATGCCGATGCAGTTTCGCTTCAGTACGCCGTCGACAGGATTGATGGTCGTTGCGCCGAGCGTTTCAGTCATGCCCCACAGATCGCACAGGGGAACATTGAAGCGCGTTTCGAACTCGATCCATTTTTCTTCGGGGATCGCAATGGCATACATAATCATCCTGAAATCGTTCCGGCCGTCGAGCCCGGCTGCGGGCTGATTTAATATCATCTTTACCGTTGCCGCGACGAGGCTAGACGTCGTTGCTCCATGCCGGCGCGCCTGCTCCATATACTTTGATGCGCTGAACACCTCTGCCATAACAAGCGTGGCCCCTGCGGTGAGCGTGGGCATGACGGATATGAACTGGCCGTTCACGTGGAACAGGGGCAGCACGATAAAATGCCGGTCGGCAGGAACAACCTTCCAGGCCTGGGCTCCGAAAATACCTGAAAAAACCGCATTGGCATGGGTGAGCTGCACAGCCTTCGGCCGTGATGTCGTTCCTGATGTAAACAGCCACATCAGGTCTTCTTCATTATGCATCGCGACCGGCGCAAGCTCAGCCGGCGCGTCTTTCAGAAGGTCAGGGATCAGAACATGCTCAACCCGCGCGCGGACAGCTTCAGGCATCTCCCTGCGGTAGAGCTCGACAATACGCGGGCCGGGATAGCGGGGGGAAGTTCTTGTGAGGAAGAGGTGGCCTATCTTCGGACACTTTTCCGCAAGGCCGTTGAAAAGCTCAAAATAGGCAGGCTCCGTGATGACCGCTACGGATTCCGAGAACTCAAGATAATATTCAAGTTCGAAAGCACCCGCCAGGACATTGGTGGGAATCATCACCGCGCCGATTTTCGCCAGGGCAAACCATGCAAAAAGATATTCCGGCGAGTTCACAAGGTGCACCGTCACCTTGTCGCCTTTCTTAATGCCCTTGCTTAAAATAATATTGGCGTACTTGTTGACAAGATCATCAAGCTCCCTGTAGGTATAGCGTATGACATTGCCGTCGCGGTCTTCGAAAACGATGGCTTCCTTTGAAGCAAACTCCCTGCATTTGAACTCTAAAACGTCCCTGAGGTTTTTCGTTCCGATGATGTCCATGCTGCCCTCCATGTCATTTAAATTTGTTTATAACAGCCCTCTTCAAAAATAATATCTGAACATCAGTAACCGTATCAGAGCAGTGCGCCAGAAGCAGTGGCGGAGGTAAAAAGCTTGTTCTGGCTGGGCAGAAGATAGGATTCCGAGTAGTAAATGTCAATAAATATTTCAAATTATGAAAAAATTAATAGTAAAAAAATATGGTTATCTCCAAAGCTGAACCTGTGTATGGTCGTTACTATCATCGCACAATTTTGTCCATTTCGACCGCAGGGAGTCCGCAGGTTGCGTACTCGCATCAATCTTAGACTGAAGTGAAATTATGGCGTTAGGATTTCTCATCCCGCTTTCAGCGGGATTCGAAATGACAGCAAGAGCAATTACGACCAAGGTATACGCTCGTGTCCAGAATAAGGGGTTAGTTCAGCTTTGGAGATAACCAGATAAAAAAAACTATGCTGATTTTGCAGAACAAAATCCTGTTGCGCGTTGCACTGCAGATTTCTGAAAGAAATAATTGATTGGCGGCTTGCGCCTAGCATTTTTTGTATTTCATAGCGCCTTCAGCATAAAGGTCATTCCCCCGCACGTCGTTAATAACAACGACCGGAAAATCCACTACCTCCAGCCTTCTGATCGCCTCAGGCCCCAGATCTTCATAAGCCACAATCTCTGCCTTTTTAATTGCTTTGGCTAAAAGAGCGCCGGCACCGCCGGTTGCACCGAAGTAGACAGCCTTGTATTTCTTCATGGCATCTATTACAGCCTCCGCCCTGTTGCCCTTGCCTATCATACCCTTAAGGCCGAGCTCTATCAGCTTGGGTGAAAAACTGTCCATCCGGTAGCTTGTCGTGGGCCCTGCCGACCCAATAGCCTGGCCCGGTTTTGCCGGAGAAGGCCCTACAAAATAAATAAGCTGCCCTTTAATGTCCAGGGGCAGTTGCTTGCCCTGCTCAATAAGATCGAGCAGTCTTTTATGGGCCGCGTCTCTGCCCGTATAGATGATGCCGGTAAGTAAGACCTTATCCCCTATGTTCAGCGGCTCAAGGTCTTTCACCGTAAGCGGAGTACGAAGGCGTATCGGGTTACTCATGTTCCTGCTCCTGCTTCATATTAAATGACAGCTTCTTTATGGCGCGCAGAATGGCAGTTGATATTCACAGCCACAGGCAGGCTTGCAATATGGCACGGCTCAATTTCCATAAAGACATCGAGGCTGGTCGTATTTCCGCCGTATCCCATGGGGCCGATACCAAGTTTGTTTATCTCGTTAAGAATTTCCAGCTCCATTTCAGCCAGTTCGGGATCAGGGTTCCTCGTCCCGATCTCGCGCAGCAAGGCCTTCTTTGCAAGCAGGGCGGAGCGTTCGAACGTGCCGCCGATGCCGATGCCGACAATAGTCGGGGGACAGGGATTGCTGCCCGCTTCGCGCAGACGGTTGACGACGAAATCCTTGACGCCCGCATAGCCGGCTGCCGGGGTGAGCATGGTTACGCGGCTCATGTTTTCACTGCCGCCGCCCTTCGGGGCCATGGTGATTTTAATTGTATCTCCCGGAACAATATCCACATGAATTATAGCCGGAAGATTATCGCCGGTATTCTTGCGCGTGAACGGATGGCACGCAGACTTCCGCAAATAGCCATCCGCATAGCCCTGCTGTACGCCCTGGCTGATTGCGGCTTTCAGGTCTCCGCCCGTGACATGCACGTCCTGGCCTATCTCAACGAACAGAACCGCAAGGCCGCAATCCTGGCACAGCGGCACCTCTTCATGCCGTGCAATTCTCGCGTTTTCCTTCAGCTCTTGAAGCACCTCCCGTGCTACAGGAGATTCGTCCGAGGCAATAGCCTTGTCAAATGCGCTCAGAACATCCTGCCCCAGATTATAATTTGCGCTCATGCACAGATCCCGCACAACCGGGATTATTTCACTGATTGCTATTTCTCTCATGACCGGCTCCTATTTCCTGACCGCGTCCACAGCCTTTTTCGCGGCGTCCTCAATTAATTTGGTATCAGGCTTTTTAATGAAATTTTTCTCCATAAGAAGATCCATTACCGCTCGCGCTTCTCTGATATCGGCAAGGGTCCTGTTGTACACTTCATCTCTTGTGAGGATTATCCTTGCGACGCCGTTCTTAATCGCCTCCATTGCGACAGCCGCAGCCTCTTCGGCAAACAGCTCTGTTTCGTCCATTGAGGGCATTATCCTGTCCGGATGAATGCCTTTTCTCTCCGCGAACTTTGCAATGGAATATGCGGCGGCGAGGGCCATTTCATCCGTTATCTTTTTAGACCGGACGAGAAGAGCGCCTTTGAGGATTCCCGGGAACCCGACGGAGTTGTTGACCTGGTTCGGGAAATCACCCCTGCCCGTTGCGACAATGCAGGCGCCTGCCTCCTTTGCCGCATACGGATAAATTTCCGGCACCGGATTTGAGCAGCAGAACACTATCCCCTTGAGTATTCATGCTTCTGATCCAGTCCTGTTTAACCGCATCCGGCCCGGGGTGGCTGAGTGCTATGAGTACATCGGCTCCCTTCATTGCTTCTTCTATGGCTGTATATTTATCCGGATTAGTAGCTTCACACAGCTCCCATTTCCGGTAAAAGGCTGTGTCGGCTTTAATGTCCTCCCTCCCGGTATGGAGGCCCCCCTTTGAGTCAAACACTGACATTTTTCCCGGATCAGCGCCTGCCTGGAGAATCAGCCGCGCGATTGTTGTATTGGATGCGCCCGCTCCCATCATAACTATTTTAACTTTATCAATATCTTTTCCTGCCACCTTGAGTGCATTGATCAGCCCTGCTACGGTAACGCAGCCGGTACCCTGCGCGTCATCATGCCATACGGGAATATCACATGCCTCACGCAGGGTATCCAGTACCTTGAAGCAGTTGGGCTGCGAAATATCTTCGAGGTTTACGGCGCCGAAACTCGGCTCCGCCATTTTTACGAAATCGATAATTTTATCCGGATCATGCCTGCCTTTGTCGTTATAGCTGTTCATGCACAGTGCGACAGCGTCAACGCCGCCGAGGTATTTCATCAGAAAGGCTTTTCCTTCCATGACCCCGAGCCCGCCCGCCGGCGTACAGTCTCCGTCGCCGAGAACTCTTGTTGAGTCGGAGACTACGGCAACAAGATTGCTCCTGTTTGAAAGATCAAAAGAAAGCTCATTATTGTCGCGAATGCTGGTTGACACTGCGGATACGCCCGGCGTGTACCATACATTGAACCAGTTGAAGCCGTATATGCCGGCTTTCGGCATTGTCATGGTCTTTCCGCCGTAAAACTTGTGTGCGGTATATGACAGTTCCTTAAGAAATATTGTCTTTGCTTTGGCTTTCTGCTCTTCCGTAAACTCATCCGGGAAAATGGAATTTAAATTCGACAGCGATATATCTATTTTTTCCATGGCTCAAGTCCTTTGCTGCAATGCTTTTGTTAAATATTTTTTTTGTTTCACCGGCTGCCTTTGCCGCAGCGCGACAGGTTCGCGATAACCATTATTATGAATTCGATACCGCGTCAACAGCTTCATGAACAGAATGCCTTCATATTTTGGCAACCCTTGCTCTTTTTTAGCTAATAAGCATAGCATATATTTACTTTTTTCTGCTATTTGTCACAGGGCGGCAACCTTCTAAGTCGCTTTGCCGTTTCACGGGGATGTACAGCAAAGACTAACCGGTATAGCTGCAGATATCGAGGGAATTACATGGTCGGCAGAATTTATGAGCCCGTCTATCTCTGCCTCCGCCGGGCGAACAATGCTGATGCACAGCTTTCAATTGAGCAGGAAGTCCGCTATGCGGAATAGAAGGGCCGCCTGCGCACGCAGGAGATGCAGGAGAAGCGTTTAAGGAACCGTTCTATGCGTCGTTAGATTGGTTCAAGTAGTTTGAGCAGTCAGCACTTAAATTCTCCATTTATTTAATTTTATGGTTTCGTAAAAAGTCAGAAACTGTCACCGTGAACGAAGTGAAGGGTCTCTTAGCATGCTCAAAAAACGAGATTCTTCGCTCCGCTCAGAAATGACAACCGCTGGGACTTTTACGGCGGCATCAATGTTGGAAATCGATATTCTTGCTGCCCTTATTCGATTGAACGTTTTGATGCTCGTCGAAAAAAGAACGGCTGTTCAATAGTTAAATAATTGAAATAAATTTCTTGACAGAACAAGAATATTGATATAATCTATCAAAGTACTAGTTTCAAATTTATAATAATTTAAGCGAGGAGAAAGGTATGAAAAAGTTTGCCTTCACAGTCATGTTTTTGTTCACGACAATACTTTTAGCCGGGGCGCAGAAGGGTTTTGCGTATCAGGATTTTACATCAACACCAAACGGCGGCTGCCTGCAGTGTCATGCATTTGGGGGAGGGGGGCCTGCTCATAATACGCATTGGACAGCCTTAAATTTTGATTGCGCCCCATGTCATCTCAACGGCGTACATGCTAAAAACGTAACGTCATCTACATGTGCAGCATGTCATCCTGCTGCTAATCCTGGAAACTGTCAGATAATTAATAGCGTTCAGGCAAATCATCCCAAAACCGGTGCTAACTCCTGTTATTCGTGCCACACGGCCTGCGTTGATGCAGATCGAGACAGCATTGCGGATGCCGCTGATAACTGCCCGAACGTTTACAATCTCCAGCAGCTTGATGCCGACAGTGACGGATCAGGGGATGTGTGCGACACAACACCCGGTTGTGGTGGCTGCGGGCAGGGTGCCTGTGAGCCGCTGCAAACCGATTCAGACAATGACGGGATTGCTGATGTAGTAGATACCTGTCAGAACCTTTGCAATTCTCAGCAGCTTGATGCTGACAATGACGGGGTAGGGGATGTATGCGATACCACGCCCGGTTGCGGCGGCTGCGGGCAGGTTGCCTGTGAAACGGTTTGTGCGCCGTAATAGAGGTTAGCCGGTTACATTTTGTGAAATACCAAAAGGCCTCACCGCAACATATAGTGGTGAGGCCTTTTTTCTTAAAACTCCACATTGCGTCATACTATAATGCACTTTTTAATTAATTCCAATTGTTTGTTAAACTTCACACCCAAGTCTCGTATCTCAAGTTTTTTTGATTATGTCCTTCTCAGGGCGAGAAATCAAGCCTTCGTATGCGGTTTTCTGAGCTTCCCGTGCCCTGTCGTTACATAACTGGCTGCATGCCGTTGAGCTCGCGCATTTTATTGACCGCTGCCTTTACCTCACCGGGGAACTGCTGCCATTCATCTTCGGTGAACACCTGACGCCCCGGAGAGGCCACGTTGTTGGGATCAAACACCTTTCTGATTTTTCGCATGAAAAGATGGGCGTTCGGGCCTGCTTCGGGGAACATGGTCGTGAAGGGCTCCACATTCACGAAGGCCATCAGCTGGGGCCCCAGATTGTTTTTCGCGACCACGGCAGCGCCGTAGATGCCGAATCCCATGGCCTTGCGGATTTCATCGGGCAGGACCGGGTCGGGATAATTGTCGGTCTCAAACAGGCAGAAGTGCCCGCGCTGCAGCGCATAAACAAAAGGAGTGTCATCAGCGCCGCCCCGGTCGGTAATGTCGAGCTCGCCGAACATATCAAGTGCCTTTTTCCACTCCCGCGAAACCGTAAGCGCGCTGTCCAGAGGCCCCACGGGCAGCCACGCGTTTGCGTAAAATTTGCGGTTCATGCGGTAGCCGTGGCAGTGCCGGATACAGTCATAATTCCATGGCTGCAGGGCCTCAAGAACCTCGGGCTTATGCTCGGGTGACAGCAGGGTCCCGCCCGCCTCTTCAATAATCTGCCGCACGACCTGCTCCTCATAGGCAATCTGTTTGTCCGAGGTCGTGTTGACAAGAATCACATAGCAGTTCCAGTCGGGGAAAAAGTGCTCTTTGCAGCGCTTGATCGTTACGTCCTGCGTGGGTGAGCAGTAAAAGGCCGAATAGACGCCGGTGGCGTTCAGGCCGATGGCAACGCCCGAGTGGCAAATCTCGCGCATGGCCCGGAGCTGGCTTTCAAAATCCCGGAACTCCGCCCAGAGGAGCTTGTGGTTTTTCAGGGGCTCGGGGGGGTTGTCGTATTTTTCATCATGCACGTCGATAAGGCTCGGCCTGCCTGCGGGAAGCTCGGGAAATGATTCTCCGCCCGTCCAGGCATGGAGCTTTACCGTTATCTCAACGACAATGCCGTTCGTGCCGATCCCGGAGCGCTGCAGCCCCATTAGGTCCGGGCCGGGACCGTATTCCCAGAAGTCCCCTGCCCGGGGCATGCAGCGCGACCCTGTCTCGAGGATATCGCCATCGGGGAGCACCATCTTGACGCTCACGATGTTGCGGTTGAACAGCCCGTACTTCAGGTCCGTCTGCCACAGCCCTGCAAACGCGAACTGCGAGGAGAGCTTGCACAGCGTTGTGGCAAGGGGCGTGCCGCCGTTCCACAGGCCCCGCTTCATGGCCTCGGCCTGCAGCTGGGCATAATCCACATACGGCTCAAGGGTGGCGCTCATGTTCTGCGTGTCGATGCTCACGACCCGGTTCATGCGCGACAGGTGGATAATGAGGGTCGGCTCCTGGTTGGTGGGGTTGCAGAAGACCTGGCCATTGGTGAAGGGAATAAAAGGGACAGCGTAGCGGTTGCAGATTTTCACAATTGCCTGAACCTCATCGATCGTGCCCGGCAGCACGGCGCAGGCGGGCAGCACATGGGGGTCTTTTTCATGCTTTTTCAGAAAGCTTGCGCCCTCGATGGACATTTTGCTGTAGGTCTCGACAACGGAGCGCTGCTCATATATCCACTGTTCGCCGACCACATTTTTCAGCGCCGCATAGACGGGCCGGGCCAGCTTTTTCTGAAGAACCTTCTTTTTCGTGTCACTCATTATCTGTCGCCTCCTTGCACTGTGCGGAAAAATTACTCACCCGATGCCCAGCGACCGGACCATAAGCTGCGTCAGGTCATAGAGCTTCATGCCGTCGCTCATTTTGTCGATAGCCTCGCCAAGGTTCTGCTCGCAGAAGGGGCAGGCTGTCACAATGGCGCTTGCGCCGGTTTTTTTAGCTTCGCCGATGCGCTTGACCGCTGTCTTAAGGGCAAAGTCGCGGAATGCCGTGCGCGCGCCGCCGCCCCCGCCGCAGCACCATGACTGGTCCTTGATGCGCTCCATTTCCACAAGCTCCATGCCCGGCATGGCCCGCAGCAGCCTGCGCGGCTCTTCATAAATGCCGCAGTGGCGCCCGAGATGGCAGGGGTCATGCCAGGTGGCGCGCAGGGGCTCGCTGTTGGTGAACACCAGCCTTTTTTCTTCTACCAGCCGGTCGAAATACTGCGAAGAGTGATACACCTTTGCCTGCAGCGCAGGAGCATTCGGGATCTGGGGATAGTCATGCGTCAGAGCCCGGTAGCAGCCGGGGCAAAAGGTGACGATCTCACGCGCGCCGGCATCGTTCAGACGCTCGATGTTGCGCTTTGCAAGGCTCATGAACGTGTCGCGGTCGCCGATGCGGGCCACGGGGCTGCCGCAGCAGAGCTCCTCCTTGCCGAGTATCCCGATGTCGACATTCGCGTGCAGCAGAATACGGGCCGTACTCTGCGCAACATGCCACAGCGTATTGTCGAAGGCCGAGGTGCAGCCCACGAAAAAGAGGACCTCTGCCCGGTCTTTGCCCGCATCTTTTATGGGGAGCTTCCTGGCCCACCGGTCGCGCTGCGTGCGGGGCTGCATCCACGGGTTGTCATAGTTCTTGACGCTTTTTATGAGGGCCTTGTGCTCGGGCATGGGGCCCACGCCGTCGCGCACAAACTGGGCCCGCAGGGTTTCATTGACCTGCAGGGGCTCCTTGTCCTGCAGCCGCTGGCAGTTCATTTCGCAGGCCCCGCAGGTCGTGCAGGTGTAGAGGAACTTGACCACCTCCGGGGCGTCCTCATAGTCGAAATCCCCTTCAAGCAGCGCCCGGGCAATGTGCATCTTGCCCATGCCCGAATAGGGGAAAATGCGGTATTCGTGAAAAGCGGGGCACACCTCGGAATACTCAGCGCTCTTGACATTCCAGCCCCAGTGGTTCTGGCACCAGTTGCACCGGGCGCAGCCCCAGATGGAGTCGCGGTAGTCGGCAAGCTCTTTTTCAAAAAACTTCTTCTCCGGCTTTATGTCGTAATATGGCATTGATACAGCCTCCTTTGCCCGTTATGGGCGCCTCGAGTTAAAAACAGAGCTGGCCCGGGTTCATGATATTGCACGGATCAATTTCGCGCTTAATCTCCTGAAGCTTCTTGGTGTAGGAGCCCGCCCTGCGGTACACCATGTCTGCCCATGCGCCATAGGGCCTGTCGAAAAAGGCGCCTTCGTCGATCAAGCGCTCGCTCACGTCGCGCCACAGCGCTTTCACCCGCTCGGTTTCACGGCCGTCCCGGGGATTGCAGTGAAAATCAGCCTCGCAATGATAGGCCCGGCCCCGCTCAAGGGGCAGTACATAGACGCCCACATCCTGAAGCGGATAATTATAGGTGTTGATAAATTCCATGACCGTTTTCTGAAAATCCGGGAAGCGGCGCAGGGTTGTTTTAAATGAAAGATTGTGAACAGAGCCGCGGTAGCAGAATTTTTTAAGGATGCCCCAGGGCCGGAGAAGCTCGGCAAGCAAACAGTCGCGCAGGCGGCCGTCTTCATAGAAGGGAAGATGTGCCGCGGCGCAGACGGACTCAAGCGCCTCTGCCTCATAGGCTGTTTTCCCCTCTGGCATGCGCGGACCGCCGCTGATGCACACGGCAAGCAGCCACGGCGGCAGGCTTGCCCTTAAAGACTCAAACTCCTGCGACGGCTTCATGGGGGCGGGAAAATCCTGCGGCACCGCCCAGTCGGAACACAGCAGCGCTGCGGCATTGAAGGCATTCAGCATGAAGCACTCAAGCCCGATTTCCTTTCTCTGCAGCATGCGCAGGGGCTCCATGGCTTCGGGGAATGAATCAAAAGGAACCATAAAAAGATTTCGCGACCGTGGCAGATATTCAACCTTGATGTTCATTTTCGTCATAATGCCAAGGGTGCCCTGAGCGCCTGTCCAGAGTCTGTTCAGCATGGCCCGCACGGGCCCCATGGGCGAGCCTGGCTTGACGCCGGATGCCCACAGCCCCGTGCGAAAGAGGTCGCCCGAGGGCAGCACTATTTCGGTGTCCATGATCAGCTCATTGCCGTATTCAAAGCTTGCGGCGGCAAGGGCGGGGTCGCGCTCAAGAAAGCTCGTCAGGGCGGAGCGGTTCGGGTGGATGCCAAGAGGGAGCATCGCCCTGAGCCCGTGGCGCTCAAGCTCGTCCTGCAGGGCGCTTGCGGTAACTCCCGGCTCAATCACGCAGGACCAGTTGTCAACGTCCACGGCAAGTATTTTATTCATCCGCGACAGGTTGAGAACTATGCCGCCCTCGCGGGGGACTGTCCCGCCCTGGAGATTGAGGCCCGAGCTGAACGGCACCAGGGGCACTCTGGTTTTATTGGCGTATTTGACAATCGACTGAACCTGCTCGACTGAATGGGCAAAAGCCACAAGATCAGGCATGCGGGGCGAGACAAAGCTCTGGTCTGAGGCATAGCGGCTGAGGCTCTGCTCGTCATCCAGCACGCTGTCGGGGCCGACAATGGCCGTGAGGTCGTTTTTAATGGACATGCTTGCCTCCTCTAGATGGTGTCTGTAGCGCGTAGTTTGCCTGTGGCGGAGGGCCCGCTCTATGTGTATGGTGACATACTAAATGACCGTGGTCAACATTTTTATGACCACAGTCATATTTTTTTATAAAAATGTGCGTGCTGCCGGTCCGGCGCATGGCGGGAGCTATGCATGGGGAATCAAGAAGAAGGCGGGGGGGGGGCGGCCGGCTTAGCGGTGGTCCCGGGCAACGCCCTGGAGCATAAGCAGGCTGACCTCGCGAATGCGCTCAACGCACTGCTTTTTCGTTTTTATGAAGCCGTTGGTCCAGTAGATGACATACATGGTGTAGATCGCAAAAACCATTTCCGCCAGATGGCCCGAATCGATATCGTCGCGGATTTCGCCCCGCTGCTTGGCCTCGTCAAAAAGCCCGGCAAGCTGCCGCATCAGGTTCAGCTCATTTCTGTTGCTGCCCGTGCCGAGATTCATGACCCGCTCTTTGATGAGCACCGATGAAAACTCTTTATTGGGGAATATATATTTAATATAGGTCGCGATCAGCAGCTCGATTTTTTCAGATATGGTTGACAGCAGGGGCATTTTCCGCTGAATTTCATCAATGCTTTTTGCAAATTCCGTATCGAGAAAATAGAGGAGCACATCCTCTTTTTTAGGAAAAAAGTTATAAAAAGTCCCCTTGGCAACATGCGCCGCCCGGGTGATGTCTTCAACTGTGGTCAACTCGAATCCTTTTTTTGAAAAGAGATCCATGGCCGCGCGCAAAATTTCACCGCGCCGGTTTGCTTTCTGCGTTTCCCGTTTCCCCGGCATGCCGGACTTCCTCCATGTTCTAATAGTAAGTCAAACAACTATAAGAAGCAGCGAAATGTCTGTCAATGGAATTTTGAGTTTTCATATCAAAACATGCAGTGTTTGAGTTGCATTCTTCAGGAAACACATCGCCATAGGAGATGGCTTTCTGAAGACAATGACAATACATATTTGAATTTTACAACCTGATTCAATTTCAGGGTTCCGGGGATTCTGGTTTTTTTATTTTTTCAATATCAGATATATCATCCATTCCGCCAAATCGCCTGCAGTTTACCCCGCTAGAGTATCACGGTTTTTTGCAGGCGAGTGTATTGGAGCACAAATGCATGCTCCAAAAGTGTATGACGGTACATGTCTTTAGGGTTTAAAGAGCGCAAAGATAAATTTTTATTAAAAAAGCAGTTGGTTTTTTATGAAAAACAGCCTGGATTTTGTTTGCAATAGTATTATAAAACAAATAAAAGTGATCATAGTATAATTATTTTTATAATTTTTTTACCATAAATTTGATTCTGGTTGGAATTTGGCATGACCCGTGTATTGGATAGAATGCGAAAGATTTTTTTGTCGGAAAGGTGCATCCAATGTGTATGAACATGAAGGTATATATGCTGGTTGAACAAGTAATTAAAAACTTGTACGCAATGTTTACGGAAAGCTTTGTATTCTGGCCGCAGATTGCGGTGCCCATATATATCGAGAGCATTGACCGTACAGGCAGGTTGCCTGGTTTTGGAAATACGAATAGTACAGGGAGGTTTCCCATGATGAAACGATATATCGCAACAGTGCTGTTTTTTTGCGCGCTCTGGCCGTTTGCGGCCGCAGCAGCCCCGAGCTTGCGCTACCAGGCCGACATTCATGGCGATTTCGTGATGATAGGCGGGCCAACTGCTCATGACTGCAGCGCCGTCGCTCCAGCCACTGGCACTGTTTCAGATTGCGGCGGAACTGATGCAGCGGCCGGTTCTGCCAATAACTTCTGGCGCTCGGATGTCACTCCTCCCAGAACGAGAAACTCCTATTCCATAGCCCAGGCGAATACCACTTTAAAACTTACCCTCCCTGCGGGAGCCGTCGTCAATAAAGCATATCTCTACTGGGGTGGAACCGCCCAAAACGACGGGTTCTACGACAATACAGCAACCATCTCCCGCACAGGCACGGGCGCGTTTACGGCAAATGTAACGGCCAGTCAGTATTGGAAATCGAATCTTTCCGGTGTCTATTTCTACCAGGCTGTGGCCGATGTGACTACTATACTCGCTAACAATGTGCGGGATTATGGTGCCGGCGCATATCGTGCAGGCAATTTCGCTGTTTATAATTTCCCCGCTAATCAAAGCCAAAAAAACAACGTTTCCGGCTGGTGGCTGGTTGTTTTTTACGAGCTTGCCACCGAACCGCTACGTAATCTCGTTGTGTTTGACGGACTTGATATGGTTGATGTTGACAATACCCCGGCGACAGCGAATTTAGCCGGTTTTGAGGTCCCGAACGCCGGATTCGACGGCAAACTGGGAGTTGTGACGTATGAGGGTGACAACCACATCACCGGCGATAGTCTTTCATTCGGAGGTCATACGCTGAGCAATAATTTAAATCCGTCTGACAATTTTTTTAATTCCACTCGCTCCTATTTCGGCTCTGCTGTGCAGGTGACAGGTGACCTGCCACGGCTTACCGGAGCCATAAACAGCCAGTCCGGAATGGACTTCGACCTTGTTGATATTAAGCCGTATCTTACTGCAGGCCAGACTTCCGCCCAGATTCAGGCCGCAAGCACCCAGGATCGTTTTTGGCTTGGATGTTTTGTTACATCCATAGCAACCTATAGGCCGAATTTTGCAAGTTCAGCATTAACCGCTGTTGACGTGAATGGCCCCCCTCTGCTGGCAGGCGATATACTCGAATACACCGGCACTATTGTCAATAACGGCAATGACGCCTCTCTCAGTACAGTGCTGCTCGTCCCCCTGCCTGCCATGGTCAACGATGTCCCGGACAGTCTTCAGATCGTGTCAGGCGCCAATGCCGGAGCAAAGACGGATGCAATCGACACTGATCAGGGCCAATACGACTCAGCAACGCGTACGATATACTTTAATCTTGGTACCGGCGCCACCGGCACGCAGGGCGGCCGCATGGCCATTGGCGATACCGCTGTCGTGCGTTTCCGCGTGCAGGTAATGCCCGGATTTTCCGGAATTTTGGATATCCAGGCTTCCATTGGAGCAAGCGGCGAGCTTGGTGCGCCGCAGGATCAGACCCCAACCGACGGCAATGGCGGCGGGGCCGGCGAGCCGCCGACGGAAGTCATTGTCGATGAATGCGTTACCAATGCCAATTGTTCCTCACCCGAGTCAATATGCAATACAGGGGCATCTCCCAAGTCGTGCGTTCAGTGCCTGATGAATTCTGATTGCTCGGCTCCGACACCGTACTGCAGCCCAACCACCAATACCTGCCTGACCTGCAGTAATCCGTCGACTGAAATATGCGACGGCATTGATAATGACTGCGACGGCACGATTGATGAAGGGCTTACCCAAAACATATTTTACCATGATGCCGATGGCGACACCTTCGGCGATCCTTCTGATGCAGTACAGGCATGTTCGGCGCCCGCTGGATATGTCGCAAATAATCTTGACTGTAATGATGCCAGTGCAGCTATCAAGCCGGGCGTAACTGAAATATGCGACGGCATCGATAATAACTGCGACGGACAGACAGATGAGTATCTGCCGCTCAATTCGTATTACCGTGATGCCGATGGCGATAACTACGGCAATGCGGCGCAATTTACGCAGACCTGCTCGGGTACACCTCCTGCCGGGTATGTTAGCAACAGCGCGGACTGCAATGACAGTAATGCAGCGATCTATCCCGGTGCCACGGATGCCAATTGTAATGGCATAGACGACAACTGCAATGGTCAGACGGACGAAGGCTATGTGGCAGTAAGCAGTTGCTTTCTGCCGGGTGCCTGCGCGGCAGGCAACCAGGCATCAACCTGCGTGGCGGGAGTTGAGACGGGTTGCCAGACAGGCACTCCTGCGGCAAGTGACGATACCTGCGACGGGATAGACAATAACTGCAATGGCGCAGTTGATGAAGGATATGTGAACTGCTTCCTGCCGGGCGCCTGCGCGGCAGGTAATGTGGCATCAAGCTGTACAGCAGGAATTGAGACCGCGTGCCAGACGGGCACTCCAGCGGCATGCTGATGATACCTGCGACGGGATAGACAATAACTGCAATGGCGCAGCTGACGAAGGCTATGTGGCAGTAACGAACTGCTTTCTGCCGGGCGCCTGCGCAGCGGGTAATGTAGGCATCGACCTGCGAGGCAGGAATTGAGACCGCATGCCAGACAGGCACTCCTGCGGCTGCTGACGACAGCTGCGACGGGATAGACAATAACTGCAATGGCGCGACCGACGAAGGCTATGTGGCAGTAACGAGCTGCTTCCTGCCGGGCGCCTGCGCAGCGGGTAATGTAGGCGTCAAGCTGTACAGCAGGAATTGAGACGGCGTTGCCAGACAGGAACGCCAGCGGCAAGCTGACGATACCTGCGACGGGATAGACAATAACTGCAATGGCGCGAGCCGATGAAGGCTATGTGGCAGTAACGAGCTGCTTCCTGCCGGGCGCCTGCGCGGCGGGAATGAGGCATCAAGCTGCACAGCAGGAGTTGAGACCGCCTGCCAGACAGGCACTCCTGCGGCATGCTGACGACACCTGCGACGGGATAGACAATAACTGCAATGGCGCGAGCCGACGAAGGCTATGTGGCAGTAACGAACTGCTTCCTGCCGGGCGCCTGCGCGGCAGGGAATGTAGCATCAAGCTGTACAGCAGGAATTGAGACCGCGTGCCAGACGGGAACGCCTGCGGCAAGTGACGATACCTGCGACGGGATAGATAATAATTGCAATGGTGCAGTTGATGAAGGCTATGTGGCAGTAACGAGCTGCTTTCTGCCGGGCGCGTGCGCAGCGGGTAATGTAGCATCGACCTGCGTGGCGGGAGTCGAGACGGGTTGCCAGACAGGCACTCCAGCGGCTGCTGATGACAGCTGCGACGGGATAGACAATAACTGCAATGGCGCGACCGATGAAGGCTATGTGGCAGTAACGAGCTGCTTCCTGCCGGGTGCCTGCGCAAGCGGGAATGTGGCGTCAAGCTGCACAGCAGGAATTGAGACCGCGTGTCAGACAGGAACGCCTGCGGCAAGTGATGACAGCTGCGACGGCATAGACAATAACTGCAATGGCGCGACCGATGAAGGCTATGTGGCAGTAACTAACTGCTTCCTGCCGGGTGCCTGCGCGGCAGGGAATGTAGGCATCAAGCTGTACAGCAGGAATTGAGACGGGTTGCCAGACAGGCACTCCTGCGGCAAGTGACGATACCTGCGACGGAATCGACAATAACTGTAATGGCGCAGCCGACGAAGGCTATGTGGCAGTAACGAACTGCTTCCTGCCGGGCGCCTGCGCGGCAGGGAATGTAGCATCAAGCTGTACAGCAGGAATTGAGACCGCGTGCCAGACGGGAACGCCTGCGGCAAGTGATGACAGTTGCGACGGGATAGATAATAATTGCAATGGTGCAGTTGATGAAGGCTATGTGGCAGTAACGAGCTGCTTTCTGCCGGGCGCGTGCGCAGCGGGTAATGTAGCATCGACCTGCGTGGCGGGAGTCGAGACGGGTTGCCAGACAGGCACTCCAGCGGCTGCTGATGACAGCTGCGACGGGATAGACAATAACTGCAATGGCGCGACCGATGAAGGCTATGTGGCAGTAACGAGCTGCTTCCTGCCGGGTGCCTGCGCAAGCGGGAATGTGGCGTCAAGCTGTACAGCCGGTATTGAAACCGCCTGCCAGACGGGAACGCCTGTACCTGAGACCTGCAACAGCATCGATGACAACTGCGACGGGCAGGTTGATGAGGAGGCATGTGTCACGACGACATCCACGATCGTATCTACAACGACAACAACAATTGATGGCGGACCGGTTGATGCTGACAATGATCATGACGGCATTCTTGATGCAGCTGATAACTGTCCGAACAGCTGCAACCCTGAGCAGCTTGATGCCAATGGCGACGGCATCGGTGATGTGTGTGACCAGACGCCCGGCTGCGGCGGCTGCGGACAGCCTGTGTGTGAGCTGCAGGGACAGTGCGATTCTGACAATGACAGTATTATTGATGCCGCAGATAATTGCCCGGCTATTGCCAACCCCCGGCAGCTTGATGCCGACGGTGATGAGACAGGAGATGTGTGTGACCAGACCCCCGGCTGCGGCGGCGGTTGCGGACAGCCTGTGTGTGAGCTGCAGGTTGATGCGGACCATGACGGCTGGAGTGATGTCGTTGACAACTGCCGGAATATCTGCAATGGCCTTCAGCTTGATGCTGATGGCGACGGGACAGGAGATGTGTGTGACCAGACGCCCGGCTGCGGCGGCGAAGGGCAGCCTGACTGCGAACAGACATGCGATTTAGACAATGATGATATTTTTAACAGCCTTGACAACTGCCCGGACATAGCCAACCCCCGGCAGCTTGATGCCGATGGCGACGGCAACGGCGACGTGTGTGACCTGTCACCCGGTTGTGGCGGCCGCGGCCAGTCGCTCTGTGAGGGCCAGGTGGATACAGACGGAGACGGCTGGGCTGATGCCGTTGACAGCTGCCCCTCTATGTGCAACGTGCAGCAGCTTGATGCTGATGGTGACGGCGCAGGTGATGCATGCGATACAACGCCCGGCTGCGGCGGCTGCGGACAGCCCGTGTGTGAGGAGGTGTGTACGCTGCAGTAGATAAATCGTAGAACATGGGTATGCTCAAACAATACGTGCCGTGTTAACCAGTTGATCCTGTGATACAGCAAAAAGCCTGACAGCACTCTGCAGTTGTCAGGCTTTTTTTTATTATTCATAGTACCTGTTGCAAGCACAATTGCCAGCCAGCATGCAGTCATTATAGACTTGCCTTGTAATATAGCATTGTCTGATATCTCAAAGTCATGTTATAAAAGGTAATCAATGCAGCCGAACTTACCAATCAAACTAATGCAACCAATGTAACCGCTTGCACTCATTGAACCAATGAAACCGATATCTCATATCCTTGCCGGCGACAAGCTCCTTGCGCCATATGCTGAGACTGCAGCATTGCCATCACTCGCCGGGCGTCTGTCCGCATTCATACGACAGCAGCTTGCAACCTGGCCCGAGCTGCGGGATGCCCATGAGGGGCTGCGGCAGAGCCTGTATAAAAGTCTATTTCTTGCCGATCTGGAAGTCAGGCTCCAGCATAACCCCTTCCGCATGAAAAGCTCTTCGGCAAAAGTAGACAGGCAGTCCATAGAAAAGCGGCCGTGCTTTCTCTGTCCGGACAATCTCTATCCTCATCAGCGGGCGCTTGGCTATCGCGATGAGTGGCTCATACTGTGCAATCCCTATCCCATCTTTGCCGACCACCTGGTCATTTCACATAAGGAGCACAGGCTGCAGGAGATAGTTTCCTGCCTTGGTGCGATGATTTCATTTGTCGTTGATCTGCACGGCGGATTCGAAACATTCTATAACGGCCCGGCCTGCGGCGCATCTGCCCCCGACCATCTGCACTTTCAGGCATATCCGGCAGGGGAGGGCATACCGCTTGTGCCGCAGGTTCAGCTTTTACTTGCTGCAGGGATGGGGTTCTCTCAGATCGATGCTCTGCACGGGCAGGGCGCCTGCTTTGAAGGAGAGATCGATTGCCGCGGCGTTTTTATCTGCCGCAGCCCGGATCCTGCTGTGCTTGAAGCTAGCCTGATTCGCGCAGTCAGCCACCTGAAGAAGGTGACCCGTGCGCAGGATGAGCCCCTTGTAAATATTTTAATTGCCGCAGACGGCCCCGACCTTATCGGCATTCTTCTGCCGCGCAAAGCGCACCGGCCTGCCTGCTATTTCAGCCAGGACGGCGACTATATGGTTGTGAGCCCGGGGGCTGTTGATGTGGGCGGGCTGCTGGTGCTGCCGCGCCGTGAAGACTATGAGCGCATGACCCGCGAGAAGGTGCTGGGGATTTTTTCCGAGGTGTGCCTGGGCCGGGATATTTTAGAAAATTTTCAGATAGCTTAGTTCGCAGAGGCTCAAAATTTTGCGCCCCTGCTTTTTATGGTACCATTAAATAAATTGCCGCAACACAGTTAGATGCTATTTCTTCTTTTTTTATACATTTCTTTAGCTCTTGACAAAATTCAAGCAACAAGATATTTTGTCTTTTAATGTCCAGTTTTGGGCAATATGGTTTAACATAAAGAATAAATAAGGCAAAATGAGACTCACTATAAAAGATTTATCCGAGCTTTTAAACGTCACGGAAAAGACGATTCGTCGCTGGATAAAAGAGGGGAGCATACCTGCCTATAAAATCAATGGACAGTATCGCTTCAACCGCACGGAAATTCTTGAATGGTCAACCTCACGGCGCTTGAATGCGCCGGTGGAAATATTTCAGGAGCCTGAATCAGAACAGGTGATGAGCCTGACGGATGCGCTCACCGCAGGCGGTGTTTTTTATCGCATAAGCGGCTCGGATAAAGAATCAGCGCTGAAGGCTATTGTCGAGGTATTGAGGCTTCCCGATGATGCCGACCGGGGCTATCTGCTGCAGTTTCTTCTTGCCCGGGAGGCAATGTCATCGACCGGCATTGGCGACGGCATCGCAATACCCCATGTGCGCAATCCCATAGTGCTGCATGTGCCGCAGCCCATGATAACGCTCTGCTTCCTTGAAAAGCCGATACATTTTTCGTCTCTTGACGGGCAGCCGGTCAACTGCCTGTTCACGCTTGTTGCGCCGACAGTGCGCACGCATCTGTTTCTGCTGTCACGGCTTTCCTTTGTGCTGCGGGATCCTGAATTTAAGCAAATGATTAAAGAGCAGCGCTCCCGGGAAGAGATACTGCAAAAAGTCCATGATCTGGAAGCAGCATTAGCCTCCGACGGGGCAGGAGGTCTGTAACGGTGCTGCTGCTTCTTCTGGCCCTGGGAATCATTGTTATAAGCGGTTGCGCTGCTCTGACAGTTTGGAACAAGCCCGTGCTCAGCAGCTGCATCGGCGCCGGCGGCACGGTGCTTGGCTGCGCTGTGGGCATCATCCCCGCGCTGGAGGTGCTCCTGGGAGGCGCCACCCGGTCGCTGCGCTGTGCCTGGAGCATGCCGTACGGGTCTTTTTTTATACAGCTTGACAGCCTTGTCCGCTTTTTTCCTTCTGCCGGTGTTTCTGCTCTCAGCCCTTGCCGCCGTCTATGGCGGGCAGTATCTGATGAAATATAAAGATACAAACAAGCTCGGGCTCGCATGGTTTTTTTATACCCTCCTTGTTGCCAGCATGGCACTGGTGTGCCTGGCGCGCAACGCGGTCCTGTTTCTCATAGCCTGGGAAATAATGGCGCTTGCGTCTTTTTTTCTTGTGGCCTTCGAAAATGAAAAGCCGCAGGTGCGCAGGTCTTCATGGATATATATGGTTGCCACCCATCTGGGCACGGCCTGCCTGCTGCCGATGTTTCTCATCTTCGGCGCCTCTGCCGGATCCCTTGACTTTGACCGGTTTGCTCACAGCCTGCCGCAGCCTTTGGCAAGCATCTGTTTTATCCTTGCGCTTATCGGGTTCGGCACAAAGGCCGGCATCATCCCCTTTCATGTGTGGCTCCCCGAGGCCCATCCTGCAGCCCCAAGCCATGTATCTGCCCTCATGTCGGGCATAATGATTAAAACCGGCATTTACGGCATAGTCCGCATGCTGACCTTTTTTGATGTGCCGCCCTTGTGGTGGGGCTGGCTGGTGCTTGCCATCGGCATTATTTCCGGCGTGCTCGGCGTGCTGTTTGCCCTGGCGCAGCATGATCTTAAAGGCCTTCTTGCCTACCACAGCGTTGAGAATATCGGCATTATCATGATGGGGCTGGGAGTCGGCCTTATCGGCTGGAGCGCAGCTGTTCCCTCTGTTGCCATACTGGGTATGGCAGGCGGGCTTTTTCATGTAGTCAATCATGCGCTGTTCAAGGGCCTGCTCTTTCTGGGGGCCGGCTCCGTGTATCAGGCCGCGCATACCAGGGAGATCGACCATCTTGGCGGCCTTATCAAAAAAATGCCCTGTACCGGCGCCTGCTTTCTCGTCGGAGCAGTCGCCATTTCGGGCTTGCCGCCCCTGAATGGTTTTTTAAGTGAATTTTTAATCTTTCTCGGCTCGCTGCGCGGCGCGATTTCCATGAGCGCAGATGTTGCCGTGCCGCTTATCGGTGCTGTTGCGGGGCTGGCCCTCATCGGCGGGCTTGCGGCGGCCTGTTTCACCAAGGCCTTCGGCATAGTTTTTCTCGGTGAGCCGCGCTCGAAGCCTGCTGCCGATGCCCGTGAGTCCGGGCCTCTGATGGTGGCGCCGATGGTGCTGCTTGCCGCAGCCTGCGTTGCTGTGGGATTCCTCGGCTTCTGCATCGTGCCGGCCATGTCCGGGGTCGTTTCAGGCATACTTGGCTTTGATGCCGGCCCCGAGCTGAAGATAGCGGGAGGCTGTCTTGGCTCTATTACGGCCGCATCGATAGCGCTGCTGCTGCTGGTGGCCTGCTTCGCCTGGCTCCGCCGCCTGCTGCTGTCGGGCAGGGAGGTCGGCAGCGCCGTTACCTGGGACTGCGGCTACACAGCGCCGACCCCGCGCATGCAGTATACGGCCTCGTCTTTTGCCCAGCCCGTCACCCATTTTTTCGGTTCTTTACTGGGCACAAAAAAGCACCTGCAGATCGGCGGGCAGTATTTCCCCGGCGCGGCGGAATTTGCAACGCACACGCAGGATATGGGCTATGAAAAACTCTACCGGCCTGTTTTTACGGCGGTGAAGCAGTTCTGCGAGCGCTTCCTTGTTCTGCAGCATGGCCGCATGCACCTGTATGTGCTGTCTATCGTGGCAACGCTCGTGGTGCTGCTTGTCTGGCAATTGGGGTAGGGTATGCATGCTGAAGCATTCATGAATATTATTCTGGGCATTGCGTGTGCGCCGCTTCTGGCGGGCATAATCAGCAGGGTAAAGGCCCTTGTCGCCGGCCGCACGGGCCAGCCCCTGCTGCAGCTGTACTTTGATATCTATAAAAATTTCCGCAAGGGCGCGGTCTACAGCACGACCACGTCATGGCTGTTTCGCGCGGGCCCGGTCGTGGGGCTGGCGGCTGCGCTGACAGCGCTGGCCATAGTGCCCGCAGTCGGCTGCGCCGCGCCCCTGGCATTCACCGGCGATTTGCTCCTGTTTGCGTATCTGCTGGGGATCATGCGGTTTTTCACTGTTCTGGCGGCCCTTGATACGGGCTCAAGCTTTGAGGGCATGGGTGCCAGCCGCGAAGTGTTTTTCTCGGCCCTTGCCGAGCCTGCGCTGCTGCTGGGCCTGGCCGCGGTTGCGCGCAAAACAGGCACCCTGGAGCTCTCCGGGATGCTTGCCGCAACCTCGGCCACCTCACCCGAGCTGGTGCTCGTGCTTGCTGCCTTGTGCATCATTTTTTTATGCGAAAACGCCCGCATCCCCTTTGATGACCCGAGCACGCATCTTGAGCTGACCATGATTCATGAGGTCATGGCTCTTGATCACAGCGGGCCGGATTTTGCTTTTATTGAATGCGGGGCAGCACTGAAGATGTGGGTGCTCGGGTCGGTTATCGTGGGCCTCGTGCTGTCCGGGGCGGGTGAACATTCCTGGTTCATACATGGCGCAGCGTTTCTGGCCGGCATGTTCGTGCTGGCGGTTTCAGTGGGCACTGTCGAATCGGTTATGGCGCGGCTGCGGCTGCTCAGAGTGCCGCAGCTGCTGATAGCGGCGGGTGTTCTGTCGGCCTTTGCTTTTATACTGGTTTTGAGGTAGCCCGGATGGCATCCCTTGTCGAAACAGCCATGATGCTGCTCATACTCACGGATATGGCCCTGCTGGGCCTGAGCCGCCTGCGGCCCTGCATTGCCGTTTCGGCATTCCAGGGCATGCTGCTGGGCGCGTTCACCATCCTGGCCCACCTGCACGCCCTGGCGCCCCGCATTATCATCATCGGGCTGGCGAGCTTTGCCCTGAAGGGCTTTGTCTTCCCGTGGCTTCTTCGCCGCAGCATCCGGGAGGCCGATGTGCATGCCGAGCTTGAGCCCTATGTCGGCTTCAGCCTGTCGATACTGGCCGGCATAGGCATGCTGGGGGCGTCGGTCTGGCTGAGCGGCCAGCTGCCGCTTGCCGCGCCGGCGGGCGGGAATGTTGTCGTGCCGGCGGCCCTGACGACTTTTTTTACCGGCCTGTTCCTGATCGTGGCGCGCAAAAAAGCCATAACGCAATGCCTCGGCTATATCATTATGGAAAACGGCATCTATGTCATCGGCATCATGTCGGTGGTGCATGTTCCCGCCCTGGTGGAGCTTGGCATCCTGCTGGATGTATCCGTTGCGGTGCTGGTTATGGGCGTGGCGATTTTTCATATCAACCGCCAGTTTGATCATATTGATACGGATCAGCTGGACAGCCTGAAGGGATAAAGGTTTTGCGCACTCATGCTTCATGAAACAGCGCTCTGGCTTCCGCTGCTGATCCCGTTTGCCGCCGGGTTCATCTGCACGGTCCTGCCCACGGCGCGAAGCGCTTTTGCGGCCATGTGCTGCTGCGTGCTTGCCACGGCCATTGCGGGTTTTCCCGTACTGCTCCAGGTGTTTCAGCACGGGCCTGTCTATGCCGCGTCGAAGTGGCTTTTTCTGGACGGGCTTTCCGCCTATCACTACGGCGTGATGCTTGTAATTTACTGCCTGAGCTCTGCCTATGCCTGGGTGTACTTCGGCGAAGAGCTCGACAAGGGGCAGCTTATCCGCAAGCAGGCGCGGCTGTTTTCCGGCCTGTGGTGCTTTTCCCTGTCAGCCATGACCCTGGTTCTTTTTTCAAACAATCTGGGGATCATGTGGGTGGGTGTTGAAGCAACGACGCTTATCACCGCTTTTCTCATCTGCATCCATGTGTCCCGTGAATCAATGGAGGCCATGTGGAAATATATCGTTATCTCGTCGGTGGGGATAGCCTTTGCTTTCATGGGGACGCTGCTTGCCGCCGCCGCAGCCCGGGGCGCCGTCGCTCAGGATGCCCTTCTGTGGACCGTCCTGCGGGATAATGCAGCAGCCCTTGACCCAAGGCTTATGAAGGCCGCTTTTATTTTTCTGCTTGTCGGCTACGGCACCAAGGCGGGACTGGCGCCCATGCACAGCTGGCTGCCCGATGCCCACAGCAAGGCGCCCGCGCCGGTCTCGGCGATGTTTTCCGGTTTTATGCTCAATGCGGCTCTGTACTGCATCATGCGCTATATACCCATTACGCAAACCGCCACGGGAGGTTCGGGCTGGCCCCTGAACCTGCTGGCCGGCCTTGGGCTTATCTCGATTATCATTGCCGCGATTTTTATTCTTTTTCAGAAAGATGTGAAGCGCCTGCTTGCCTATCACAGCGTGGAGCACCTGGGCATCATAGCCCTCGGGCTGGGGCTTGGCGGCCTCGGGACCTTTGCGGCGCTTTTTCACACCCTCAATCATTCACTGTGCAAAAGCCTGTCGTTTTTTGCCGCCGGCCGGCTCGGCCAGATGTGCGGCACGTATGATATGGAGAAGCTCTCCGGCAGTTTCAGGGTGTCGCCCCTCTGGGGCGCGGGCATGTTCTGCAGCATTCTTGCGCTGATCGGGCTTGCGCCGTTTGCCCTGTTCATGAGCGAACTGCAGCTTGTCAAGGCAGCCCTTGACAGCGGCTCCGTCACAGCCCTTGTTCTGTTTCTTGCGGGGTCATCTATTGTGTTTATCGGCGCCCTGCAGCATGCCATCCCCCTTGCCTGGGGAACGCCGCAGGGCGCTGCCAAAGCCCTGCGGTTAAAGGGCCTTGAGGCGCTGCTGGTCGTGCTTCCGCTTGCGGCTCTTCTGGCGCTGGGGATATGGCTTCCCGGGCCGCTTATTGCCGTGCTGAACAGCGCGGCAGGCATTCTGCAGTCAACCCTCCCGGCTCAGGCAGCGGGCCTTTCAGGATATATGCCATGACGACGGCTCCTTTCCTGACGATGCAGAACAGCACGGCCATACCGCTCAGCACAGTGCCGCTGGCGCCGGCGCCTGTTTTCCGGGATGCTGTTCTTCGCGGCATTGCCGACGGCGCGAGGATAAGCGCCCTTTTCGGCGTGCCGGATCAGGCGGACACCCTGCTCCGGTTATTTGCCGTTCTGGCCGATGATGAAAATGCGCGGCTGGCTATTGCCTCAACGCTGGTCGAGGGAGCCTATCCGTCCCTTACCCCCGATTGCCCCCAGGCGCATCTGTTTGAGCGTGAGCTCTATGAGCAGTGGGGCATCGTGCCCGAAGGACACCCCTGGCTCAAGCCCGTCCGCTTTCAGGCACGCTATGCAGACGGCCACTCCGGCCTGAAGCCGGTTATTGGCATAGCAGATTTTTTTCATCTTGAAGGGGCTGAGGTTCATGAAGTAGCCGTGGGGCCCGTGCATGCCGGCATTATCGAGCCCGGCCATTTCCGCTTTCAGTGCCATGGCGAGGATGTGTACCATCTTGAAATATCCCTTGGCTATCAGCATCGCGGCATTGAGCCGGCGCTGATCCGGGGGCCGGGCAAGCGGCTGCCTCACTATATGGAAACCCTTGCCGGCGATACGACCATCGGCCATGCAACAGCCTATGCTCAGGCCATGGAAGCGCTTGCCGGCTGCATGGCCCCGCCGCGGGCCCAGGCCCTGCGCGGCATAGCCCTTGAGCTTGAGCGGGCAGCCAATCATACCGGCGATCTGGGCGCCCTGGCAGGCGATATCGGGTATCTGCCCACTGCTTCTTATTGCGGCCGCATACGCGGAGATTTTCTTAATCTGACGGCGCTGCTGTGCGGCAGCCGCTTCGGCAGAGGACTGGTGAGCCCCGGGGGCGTGCTGTATGATATTGACGCAGAGCGTGCGGCCCGGCTGAAAGACAGGCTGCTGCAGGCGCAGAGAGATGTTGCCGGCGCTGTCAATCTGCTGTGGGAAACGCCTTCGGTCATGGCGCGCTTTGAACAGACAGGCGTGCTGCCGCCCGATGCCGCAGCAGAACTTGGCCTGGTCGGCCCGGCTGCGCGCGCCTCTGGCGTAGAGCGCGACATTCGCTATGATTTCCCATCGGGGATATACCGCTTTGCCCAGGTTCCCGTATCAACCTGGGGCACGGGTGATGTTTTCGGCCGCGCCTATGTGCGCTGGCTTGAACTGCAGCGCTCGCTGGCATTCATACTGGGTCAGCTTGAAATGCTGCCTGCGGGTGAGATCATGGCAGCTCCCCAAAAGCCTGCCCCGAACAGCCTTGCCGTTTCTCTGGTCGAGGGCTGGCGCGGTGAAATCTGCCATGTCGCCATAACCGGCGGGCAGGGCGGCTTCAGCCGGTATAAAATTGTCGATCCGTCTTTTCATAACTGGATGGGGCTTGCCATTGCCATGAGAAATCAGCAGATATCTGATTTCCCGCTGTGCAATAAAAGCTTTAATCTTTCCTACTGCGGCCATGATTTGTGAGCTGATATTATGCTGAAAGTACTGCGTGCCTCTTTGCAGCAGGGGCATCAAACGACTGCCTATCCCGAAATCGAGCCGGTTCTTCCGGACCGGTTCCGGGGCCTTCCCGTGCTCGACAGGTCTCGCTGCCCTGCGGACTGCAGATTGTGTAGAGATGCCTGCCCGACTGATGCGCTCTGCGAAGGCCTGAAAATTGATCTCGGCCGCTGCCTGTTTTGCGGCACCTGCAGCCGGGCCTGCCCGGCGGGGGCAATCAGCTTTTCGCAGGACTATCGCCTGAGCGTTCGAAAACGCGAAGACCTGGTTCTGGACAAAAATGCGTTGAAGCTGGCCGGGGCGCTGGATAAAAAAAGCAAAGCCCTGTTCGGCCGTTCCTTAAAGCTGCGGCAGGTAAGCGCGGGGGGATGTAATGCCTGCGAAGCGGATACGAATGTTTTGAATACCGTCGGCTGGGACCTGGGCAGGTTCGGCATACAGTTTGTTGCCTCGCCCCGTCATGCAGACGGTTTGCTTGTTACCGGGCCTGTTTCAGGCAATATGTTTTCAGCGCTTAAAAAAACCTATGATGCTGCCTCCTGGCCCAAGCTGGTGATCGCCGTCGGGGCCTGCGCCCTTTCCGGCGGCATGTATCGGGACCATCCGGAAGTCAAAAACGGCGCTGATCAGGTTCTGCCGGTTGATTTATATGTGCCCGGCTGCCCGCCACATCCCCTGACCATTCTTGACGGCCTTCTGCGGCTCCTGGGGAAAATTTAATTCAAACCCTGCTTGTGAGCCTTCACATTTGATTTTGTAGGCCCCCTCACCCCAACCCTCTCCCATCAGGAGGCTGTCATCTCGACCGAAGGGAGAGATCTTTGTAATAAGTAAAATCAAGGGCTTAAGATTTCTCACCGCCTGCGGCGGATTCGAAATGACATTAATAAATCAATTGCGTCACAGCCGCTGATGGGAGGGGATTAAGTGGAGGGTGATCGCAACTGATAATTTCAAATGTGATGATCCACTAGTATTCGAGCCGGGTCCATACTCCGCGGCGGAAAGTAATCTCTGTCTACAAGCAGGGGGTCAAAATTTCGATCCCCTGCGAAAAACCAGGATTGCCACGGCGGACACCCTGCAATGATAGTCGCTGGAATTTTCGCGATTGCATCAGCTTTGAAGATATACAGATTATTTTACAGCCCCTCTGATTTTTTTTCGCCAATTCCTAACGATATGCCCTTCAAACATAAAAAACTAACACTTTTATGTTTATAATGTGAACAGAGTCCAATACTTCCAATATGTTGATTTTCCATGTTTTTGTCAAAACGCCTCTTGATTCGTTGTTTAGGTGTAAAAAATTTAAACAAATACGTCTTCCTATGATCGTGGATTTGTTTATTTTATGAACATTTTATTGATAAAATTTAATATTTTTTTATATTTTTATTAAAATTTTGAGTAAAATTTTGACATAAATCCGGTCTTGGTATAATTATTGTATATATATAGGTGAGAGCAGAGATGAATGAACTAATACGTTATAGTTTATTTATATTTAAAACCATTAAAGAGAGAGCAGAAGGAGGAAACAATGTCGGAAGTTGTTAAAAACAAAGGTTGGTCGGTGACATGCGGCGGGCTGGGCATTAATCTTGCCCTTGGAATACTCTATGCCTGGAGTATGTTTAAAGGCGCCATAGAGAAATCCATAAAAGCAGGCGGTGAAGGCGCGTTTACCTGGGATATGTCTCAGCTGAATGACCCCTATTCAGTATGCTGCCTTGTTTTTGCTTTTTCAATGATTCTTGCCGGAAAGTGTCAGGACAAATTCGGGCCAAGGATCACGGCTTTTCTGGGCGGGATTATGGTCGGCCTGGGGCTGCTGTGGATATCGCAGTCATCGAGCTATATCAGCTGGGTGCTTGGTTTTGGCGTTCTTGCCGGCACCGGCATCGGTTTCGGTTATTCTTCTGCAACGCCGCCGGCGCTCAAATGGTTCCCTTCGGCAAAAACAGGTCTGATCGCAGGGCTCGTTGTCGCAGGCTTTGGCCTGGCTCCTGTCTATATTGCACCCCTGTCTGAATATTTAATAAATGGATTTGGTATCAGCAAGGCGATGCTCGTCTATGCTGTTTCTTTTATTGTTATTGTGTGCGGACTTTCAACCTTTCTGGTGAATCCTCCGGCAGGCTATGTTCCGGGCGGTGCTGCTGCACAGAAGAAGAAAGCCGCGGCTGCCAATGATGTGCCTCCTTCCAAAGTTATGAAAAGCCTTGATTTCTGGATGCTGTGGGCAATTTATTTCATCGGCGCAGGCGCCGGATTGATGGTTATCGGCAGCGTCGCGGGCATGGCCAAGAAGAGCATGGGCTCAGCGGCTTTTGTTGCTGTGGCGATTATGGCTATCGGCAATGCGGGCGGCCGCGTTCTGGCCGGCATGGCATCCGACAAGTTCGGCCGCAATGCCACGCTTGCCGGCGTTCTGATTTTTCAGGCGCTCTTAATGATTGCTGCAATCCCCCTGGTCAGCTCACAGGAAACCAGCGCTCTGCTGATCGTGCTGCTTGCCACGTTTATCGGCTTTAATTATGGCGCAAACCTGTCCCTGTTCCCGTCCTTCGCCAAGGACCGCTGGGGCCTTAAATCCTTCGGCGTCAACTACGGCATATTGTTTACCGCCTGGGGCGTCGGCGGCTTTGTCATGAGCCGGGTTCAGCAGACCCTGTACGCAACAACGGGCAGCTATACCTCGTCGCTGCTTATCGCAGCCACCATGCTCACCGCAGGTATGGTGCTTGCGCTTATGCTGAAAGCGCCCGAAGACCGCAGCAGCTCCTCAGGTCTGCGCCCGAAGGCGCTGTGTTTCAGCCCGGCCTTGGATACACCATGGCTGACGGCGGTGAAAAGGTTAAAAAAGAAGAAGAGAAAAAGTAAGGTTCGGAGCAGAGGTCACGGTAGCGAAATGCGGAGCGGCGGCATGAAGAAAAAAATCTGTCATATGATTCCTGAAGAGGAAAAACAGTGCGTCTGGATGACCAGCGGGCTCATCTCCTACAAGCTCTGCACCCGTGATTATCGCTGCGAAGAGTGTATTTTCGATCAGGTTATACGCAACGAGGCTGCAGTTGACGCCGTCGCCGGCCACGGCGACGGGCTGTCTGCTGCAGCCTCATTATTCAACTGCCGATTCCCTGCAGGAACATGCCGCTCTTTTCTATCACAGCGGCCACTGCTGGGCCAAGGTCGAGGATGCCGACCAGGTGCGCATCGGCATAGACGGCATCCTTGCCCAGATGGTCTCACCGGTCAGGACGGTGGTTCTTCCCCAGATTGGCGACGCCGTGGTGCAGGGTCAAAGCTTTGCCCATATTATTCAGGAAAAGCATATCGTTGAGCTGGTCTCTCCCCTGACCGGAACGATCCTGTCCGTCAACCAGGGCCTGAAAGCAGCACCTCATACCCTTGCCGCCGAGCCCTGGGGCAGGGGATGGCTCGTGACGATCAGGCCCGACAATCTGGAGCATGATTTGAAGGCGCTCATGTTCGGCAGAAAAGCCATGGAGTGGTATGAGAAAAAAGAGCATGAGTTTGCCACGGCGCGGGTTGGCATGCTCAGCCGGCATGAGCCGGAGCTCGGGCCCACTCTGCAGGACGGGGGGGAATTGCTCGCGAGCCTTGCCGATATGCTCAGCCCCGAGCAGTACGAGCGGATTATGGATGTTCTTTTCCGGCCTGAAGATGCTGCGTGACCCGCAGCTGCTCCCTGCAGCGGCCGCACATATCCACTGATTTCTGATCAATATCCTCCACATATGTCGAATTGACCATAACGCAGCCCGGCTGCCTGCAGTGCAGCAGGCCGAAGGTATGCCCGAGCTCGTGAATCGACTCCTTCACCAGCCGCTCGGTCAGCACAGTCTGGTTTTCGGGCAGGCCGTAAAATTTGCTGTTCAGCCGGTGCAGGGAGACGGCCGCCGCAATGCCGTCGAGCTGCGCTTCGCCGAACACAAAGGTGAGAATCGGTATGAACAGATCGACATCGGCAACAGCCAGAACCCGGCTGGCGCCGGGCGGCGGAGCCGCGATGATTTGCAGCAGTATTTTTGAGGAGTTGTACTGCCGGCGGTTGGGGTCGAAGATGCCTGCAAGGTCAAAGGGCAAATCGACGCAGCGCGTGCGGCAGCCGAAGGCTGTGTGAATGCCCGCCTCAAGCGGTTTCAGCCAGAAGCGGGAGCCTGTCTGGATGGGAGCTATATAAATACAGGACATGCGCAGCAGGCCCGCCCACCGATCATTTTTTCAGGTTGTATTTTTGTATCTTGTTGTACAGGGTCAGGCGGCTGATTTTTAAAATGCCTGCCGCCTGAGCAATATTGCCGCCGGTGCGGTCGAGTATTTTTTGTATATGGGTTTTTTCAATGTCCTCCATCGAGTCCTCATCGGTTGACCGCGCAGGCCCCAGTAAAAAAGGGAATGACAGGTCGGCCGGCTGAATCAGCGTGCCTTTGGCGCCGACCATGGCGCGCTCGATAACATTGCGCAGCTCGCGCACATTGCCCGGCCACTCATAGTGCGAGAGCATCTCCAGGGTTTCCGGGGTCAAATCCGTAACATTTTTATTCATGGACTCTGCGTATTTTTTGACAAAATACCGCGCCAGCAGGGGGATGTCGGCTTTTCTTTCGCGCAGCGGCGGCAGCACGATGGCAAAAACATTGAGCCGGTAATAGAGGTCCTCGCGGAAGGTGCCTTCGCGCACGGCGTTTTCCAGGTCTTTGTTGGTTGCGCAAATGATGCGAAAATCCACATTCAGCAGCTTGTCGCCCCCGAGGCGCATGAACTGCCTTGTTTCTATGACGCGCAGCAGGTCCATCTGCATCTTCATGCCGATATTGCCTATCTCATCAAGAAAAACGGTCCCCTTGTCAGCCATTTCCAGCTTGCCCCGGCGGCGGTACAGCGCGCCGGTAAAGGAGCCTTTCTCGTGGCCGAACAGCTCGCTCTCCAGCAGCCCTTCGGTGTAGGCGCCGCAGTTGATGGTGATGATGGGGAAATAGCGGCGGTTGCTGTTGCTGTGGATCGCCCGGGCGATGAGCTCCTTGCCCGTTCCGCTGTCGCCCCGGATCATGACGGTGGAGTCTGTTTTGGCGACCGTTGCGACTTTATCCATGACCTTTTTCAGGGCCGGGCTGGAGCCCACTATTTCATCGTGGTAGGAGATTTCCTCGATCTGCCGCCGCAGCTGCATGTTTTCCGACAAAAGCCTGCGCTGCTCAACGGCATTCCTGATCAGATGCCCCATTTCATCGGGGTCGACGGGCTTGACGATATAGTCGAAAGCGCCCTCCTTGAGCGCCTGAATGCTCGTCTCGACGGAGGCGAAGGCCGTAATCATGATGGTGATGATGTTTTTGTCGATCTGCTTGATTCTTCGCTGCAGCTCCACGCCGTCGATGCCCGGCATTTTAATGTCCAGCAGCACGATGTCCCAGGCGCTGTCCTGGAGCTTCTGCAGAGCCGCGTTGGCGTCTTCGGCGGTATCGACCCGGTAGCCGTCGAACTTAAACCACTTGCTCAGCGCGTCGCGCACGGACGTTTCATCATCAACAACCAGTATGCCAATATCTGAGGGATTCATGCGTTACAACTCCTGTCTAATGTTTTTCCATATACTGCTGGTTCTGGACCCGCGGCAGCTTGATCGTGAATTCAGTGCCCCTGCCCATGCTGGACTCGACGCTGATGGTTCCGCCGTGGCGCTGCACGATGCCGTAGACGGCAGAGAGGCCCAGCCCCAGGCTTTTGTTTGATTCCTTGGTGGAGAAAAAAGGATCGAATATATGGGGCAGAACATCCGCAGGGATGCCCGTGCCGAAATCGATGAGCTTGATTTTTACGGCTGTTTTGTCCCGGTAATCGGTACGGATAATTATTTTGTTGTTCGGCGCGAGGCTTCGATGGCGTTGACGATCATGGACACAAGTATCTGCTGAATCGCTCCCGTATCGCACTGAATGAGATCGTCGCCCGTATCGAGCTCTGCAGCCAGCTCAAGGCTCTTCATTCTGGCGCTGTGGTCGATTACTTTTATGCTCACGTCGATGATTTCATTGAGGTGCACCTCTTTGACCTCGCCCATGGTGCGCTTGGCGAACAGCAGCAGGTTTTTGACGATATCGCCGCACCGCTTGGCCTCATTGGCTATGAGCGTGAGGTTTTCCCGTGTTTCCGCAACCGTTTCGGGCTGCAGGGGCTCCTGCCCGAGGTATTTGGAGGAAAGCTTGGCATAGGAAAGAATGCCCGACAGGGGGTTGTTGATTTCATGGGCCACCATCGCCGACAGCCGTCCCGAGGGAGGCCATTTTTTCCGTCAGCGTCAGATTTTCCCTTGTTTTTTTGAGCTCTTCCTCGGCTGCGCGCTGCTGTTTGTGCGTTTTATAGCTGATGCTGATAATGCTGCTCAGCAGGAGCGATATGATCAGGAGAATGACTACGGAGAATTTGATGATCTGGCTGGTTATCTCTGCAATTTCGGCTTTTATGTCTTCTATGTAGATGCCGGTGCCGATGATCCAGCCCCAGGGCATAGAACCCTTTCACATAGGAAATTTTCGGCAGGATGAGATTCTGGTTATCATAGGATTGCCATTTGTACTGGATGAAGCCCGATCCCTGCGCCTTGACGACATTGACGAATTCGACGAAAACGCGTTTTCCGTCAGGGTCGGTGTAGTCTGAAAGATCTTTGCCGTTTAGGTCATTGCGGTAGGGATGAATGACCATGCGGGGGTGCATGTCATTGATCCAGAAATAGTCCTTGACTGCCTGGCCGTAATGGAGGTTTTTAATCTGGTCGATGGCCTGGCGCTGCGCTTCGGCGCGCGTGAGCAGGCCCTGGCGCTCGTCATTTTCAAGCTTCGCCAGAATATTCCATGCCGAGGTGGTGAGCTCCTGTATCATTTCCCGCTTGCGCTCCAGGCTGGTTTTTTCGATGGTCGGGATGATAAAGGCGAAAATAACGCGAAATAAACAGAATGAAGGCCAGTATCGTGGGAACGACAATGCGCCACAAAAACGACTTCCAGGGAAATGAGATATGCGGAGATATCATAGCTGTGCACCACTCGCTTGATTTATTCAGCACATAGTCGGTATGTGCGCCGATTGCCGGCAGCCTGTGGGCCTTCACATTTGAAATTAACTGTTTTAGTAACCCTTTTCTTAATGCCACTATATGAAAATCAGGGGCATACGTTAATTGAAAAAGGAAAATCCCAGCGTCATTCCGGCTTGTCCGGAATCCTTCCGCTGCGGTGGAAAAGATCCGGACAGCCGGAATGACAGTCTGATGTTACGTACGGGGATTGTATCTCATACAAAATCAAATGTGAAGGCCCTGTCAGACAGCTCCCGCGGTCCATCCGGCCGAATGATTTTTAATTTCGCCAGCAGCTTTTCTATAAACGGCGTTTTTTCCCACTCAAGCCTGTGCTTGATAATGGTCAGCTGGAAATCCGCGTCCAGAAGCCCGAAGCCTTTCCATGCACCCTCCAGGCCATAGTAGGCCGTATGGCTGTCGCTGCAGGAAAACCATTTGTGATGATGGCCGAACAGCCACAGCTTCGGCTTGAAATGCGCAGCCAGCTCCTGGCTGCGGGGAAAACCGGTGGCGCCGAAATGGTCCAGGCCGGGCGTGCTGGGCACGCCGATACCGGTCGGGCAGTCATGGGTCAAAATAATATCGACCTGCTGCCCGGGCAAAGGCCAGGCAGGCATTAATCTGCTGATCGGTTATGATCGCCCCCTGTTCGGTCAGCATGGAGTCCATATAGGCAGCTCCCCCAAGGGCCAGAAAACGGTAGCCCTCTATGCAGTGAACTGTGCCGCGGGGCAGATAGGTGAAAAAGGCCTGATACTTTTTGGTCAGCTTCTCAAGAGCATTGAAATCCTCATGGTTGCCGTCGATACAATACAGGGGCCGCATAAAGCGCTGCCCTTTTTTTATGAAAAAGTCGTGCAAATGGGATTTGTAGAGGCCGAAGTCCCCCAGGTGAATGATGCAGGAGATCTTCATGGCCGAGCACGTTTTCGGCATAGGCAAGCTGCTGGTTGATGGTGCCGTAGTAGCAATGGGTATCGCAGGTTACCAGAATCACTGGACACCTCCGATCTGGCCGGTGAAATCATAGCTCAGCTTTGCCTGGAAATTTTTTATCTGGGAGAAAATTTCCTTGAGCAGCTTTTGCTCGATAGAGGTCAGGTTTTTCGGGGTCACATAATTGTCGGGCTTTGCGTTTCCCGGCCGCTATTGCCGCAGCCTGAACCTGCAGCCGTATCTGCATGAGATAGCTGTATGCCTGCACCATTTCCTGGTAATTCAGCAGATGTCAGCACGCGCGCGCTCATGCAGCCCCAGCAGCCGCTCCAGCGTGTTGGTGGCGGGAACGCCGTGCTTGAGGGCGTAGATGCGGGCATAGTCGACAATGGGCATCATGGCGCTTTTAATGTCAAAGGCCTTGCGGTGCTCGTCCACGGATTCGACGACAAATTTTCCGAACAGCCCGATCGGCGGGCTGAGCGGCAGAACATTGCGGGCCAGCAGCTGAAAAAATCTCGGGTTGTCGGCAACCATGGCAGCAAGAAAATCCCGCAGCTCTCCCGCGAGGCCGTCGTCTCCGAAGGCGCAGCGAAAGTCGAAAAATATTTTTGTTTTCAGGAGGTCTTCAGCCGAAGCCGCATGAATCCACTGGCTGAAATACCGCTTCCATACGGTAAGGGGCTGGCACCACTGGGGATTTTGCGCCATGTTGTTGCCCTCGCAGTAGTGGTACCCGGCCTGGTTCAGCCATCTGCAGACCATGGCGCCCAGTTTGAGGAAGTATGCCTGTACAACCGATGACTCCAGGTCGGCGGCGGTGTCCTCAAAAATAATCGCATTGTCCTGGTCGGTCATGAGGGTCTGTTCCTGCCGGCCCTCGCTGCCGAATACCAGAAAAGCAAACCGCACCGGGGGCGGGCCCAGTTCCCGGATGGCAAATTCCAGGAGCTTTTGCAGAATCGTGTCGATCACGATGGTGGTCAGATGGTTTATGCTTTGAGGCTTTGCGCCGCTCTTGATGAGGGTTGTTATGAGATAGGGGAGAACCTCATTATGCCTGATCACTTCGTCGGGTGATGTGTCATTGCGTATCTCCCAGAGCAGCACCGCTGGCGAATACTTCTGAATGGCGGCTATATCCTTGCTGTTGATTAAGCCGATGATGGCGCCATGGGTATCGGTGACGAAAAGATGGGCAATGCCCTTATTCTGCATAAGCCACCAGGACTCAAATACCGATGCATTGCCCGGCAGTGAAATAACGGGAGACGACATGATCTCGGCTACCGGGCGGTCCTCATGCTCGTGCAGGAGCATCACGGCCTTTCTCAGATCATGGTCGGTGATGACGCCGCAGTCCCTTCCCTCTGCATCGCGCACCAGCAGGACCTCGTTGTGCTGCTGCTCCATCATGCGCACCGCTTCCCCGATCGGCATGCCGGGATGGCATAGTGCCGGCTGGCGACAGGGCAGGCCGCCAAGGGGCTGATTATAAAACAGCAGCACCGACTGCGTTTCGGAAAGGAGTTTTTCCCTTTCCTCCTCTCTCATATGCAGCTCAGTAATATCTTCCATGATGCCGTCACAGTATCGCGGCGACGCCGTCTTCGTCTTCGACCATGACGCCCCAGATGGAAGCGGTAAATACGGAGCCGTCTTTTTTCTTGAGCCTGACGATCTCCCTTTTCAGGTCTTCGGCAGATGCTTTCGGCTCAAGGGTTTTACGGTCGTCGGGGTTGCAGTACAGGCTTATGACCGGGGTGAGCGAGCAGCTCTTCCTTGCTTGCGTAGCCCAGCAGTTTCACCAGCGCTGGATTTGCTTCGATAAATTTCGGGTTCGGGCCGATGGTCCGTCGGAAAATACCCACGTTGAGATTGTTGGCAAGTGTTCTGAATTTTTCTTCGCTGCGGCCCAGGGCATCCTCTGCCTGCTTGCGTTTGGTAATATCGGTTACAACGGCCATGAAGCCGGTTTTGCCGCCGATTTCTATCGGGGATGTCGACAGAATAACATCTTTGGTTCCGCCTGATTTTGTTTTGAGCTGTGCTTCAAATGTTGCGGGAACCGATTTGCCGGCAAGCAGCTCATCCAGGAACCGGCTGCTCTGCTGGTCGTTTGATTCAGCCAGAACCGTGCGCACCGGCATGCCTGCGAAACTCGCTTTTATCGTATTCCAGCATGGCCGCTATTGTCTGATTGGCGTGCATGTAGGTTCCTTCAAGGGCCATGAGCATGCCTTCGCCTGCCGATTCGACAAGGGTGCGGTATTTTTCTTCGGAATCGCGCAGGGCCTGCTCCGCCAGCTGCTGCTGCTTGAGCGTGGCGTAGCTTTGCCTGATGATGCTCGCCAGCAGCAGCGAGATTATCAGCAGGATGAAAAAGGAAATTTCAAAAAGGTTGCGTGTTAGTTCGCTGATTTCAGCCTGGACGTCGTCGATGTAAATGCCGGTTCCGATGACCCAGCCCCAGGGCTGGAAACCTTTGACATAGGAGAGTTTCGGCAGAATGCGGTCCTCTTTATCCTTCCACTGCCACATGTACTGCATATAGCCGGCGCCCTGCCGCTTCACCAGGTCGACAAAATCCACAAAAACCCGCTTGCCTTCAGGGTCGGTGTAATCGGAAAGGTCCTTGCCATTGAGGTCGGTCCGGTACGGGTGGATAACCATGCGCGGGTGCATGTCGTTTATCCAGAAATAATCCTTCATCTCCTGGCCGTAGTGCAGGTTCTTAATCTGCTCGATGGCCTGGCGTTTGGGCCTGCGGCCGCGTGAGCAGGCCCTGCTGCTTCATCATGCTCGAGCTTCGCGAGAATGTTCCAGGCCGAGTTGGTCAGCTCGCGGATCATTTCCCGCTTCCGGTCCATGCTGCTTTTTTCAATGGCGGGGATAATAATGGAAAAGAAGGCGATGACAAACAGCGCTATGGTGACAGCCGTCGGGAAAACGAACCGTGCCGCAAATGACTTCCACTGGGTTGATATGTGCGGGGCAAACATCGCGTAAACCTCTAACCGGCTGTTGGAAAACGCCCATCTGCTGCGTTGCGCTCATCGTGCTTCACTGCGGCGTACAAAAAGTACGCCTCATTTCGCATGATTGCCTGCAAGCAGGTGTCACAGACAGCGCGCGCCTTGCATCTGAGCATTTTTGAACAGCCTTCTCCTGGTGACTTTTTCAACACCCTGCTAATCCTCTGCTGAGCCCATACTGCTGCTGCCGTGTGCAAGACAGAATACACGGGGCACCGCATTCCTGTCAAGAAGCACAGGCAAACAATTCGTCCCCGGCTGACGCGGCCGGCTCGTTAAGAAAACGGGGGAGAACACCCCATTTGCTGTTCTCCCCCGTCACCGTATGCATCAGCGCAGCCTTCCTGTCCGTTCAGGCGGCGGCTTTTTTCTGCGAAAACAGCGATACGACAATAAGCGTTATATAGCCCAGGGGTATTGAAATGATGCCCGGGTTGTCAAGCGGTATCGGCGCTGAGGCTTTGGGCAGGCCGTACAGATCAACATAGGTGCTGGGCGACAGCAGAATGATCCCGAGCGCCGTGACCATGCCGACCACGATGGATGCCGCGATGCCCTTGGAGGTCGTCTTTTTCCAGAACAGCAGCATGGTGATGGCCGGCAGGTTTGCCGAGGCGGCAACCGCAAAGGCAAGGCCGACCAGAAATGAAACGTTCATGCCTTTGCATAAAATGCCCAGAATAATGGCGATGACGCCAACGACAACAGCGGCGATTTTGCCTGCCTTCACCTGCCCCTTGTCCGTCATCTCTATGCCAAGAAATCCAGTCATCAGATCATGGGCCACCGCGCCGGAGGCGGCAACGATGAGCCTGAAACCGTTCCCAGAACCGTTGCAAAAGCAATGGCGCAGATGCAGGAGAAGATGGTGATGCCGAAGTATTTCGCCAGCAGCGGCGCCGACATATTGCTGCTTTCCATGTCAAGAACACCCGTCATCATGGCGCCAAGGCCCATGAACAGGGTCAGAACATAGAAAAAGCCGATTGAGCCGATGGCCACGATGGTTGACTTGCGGGCATCCTTGGGGCTCGAGACCGTGTAGTAGCGGATGAGAATATGGGGCAGGGCCGAGGTGCCGAAGAACAGGGCGATCATGAGCGAAATGAAATTCAGGCGCGACATGAAGTCAGCTCCCTCGTCGACCTTGAACTTCAGGCCCGGCCGCATGATGTCTGGAGCCTGCCGTGGGGTTCTGCCGCCAGATGGTGACCTTGTCGCCGCCGTCCTTGACAACTGCTTTGGCAAAGCGGACCACTTCGGACCGCTCGATGGTGGCCAAAAATTCAAAGGGCCCGAGAGCGCCGGTTTTCTGGACCTCTTTGCCGTCGACGATGATTTTGCTGGCATGGCCGACCTGGTAGAACTTCCTGGCATCCTTGGGCTCGCCGTTATACAGGGTTTTGCCGTCGGCGGTTTTTGTCATGGAAAGGGCTTCCTTGAGTACCGGTCCGCCGTCTTTGGCGCTCACATGCCACCAGGTGGCAATGCCGTTCTGTGTGAGTTTTGCAAAGAGGGCTTTGCCGTCCTTGAAGGTGCCGGCGACGGTATATGCCGGGTCTGCAACCGCGGTAACGGCGTCATTTGCCACAGTGGCGTTTATGGTTTTAAACTTGTGATAGTTTGCATCCGGGGGGGTGTTAATGCCGTTGACGAAAATACTGATGGTGAGAATGGTTGAAAAAACAATCAGCAGGCCGCCCTTGATGAACTGCACATAGGTGGTTGATGTCATGCCCGCGGTTGCAACTATAAAGATAACGATGGCGCCGACAAGGATAACCCCCATGTAGTGGGGAAGCCCCAGCAGCGGGGTTACCAGGTCGCCTGCGCCGACCATCTGGGGAATCAGGTAGCATACGGAAACAACCAGCGTGCTGATGGCTGCCGTGAGCATGATTCCCCTGGACCCGAACTTGTAGTTGAGCGCATCGGTGAAGGTGTATTTGCCGAAGCGCTTAAGCGGTTCGGCCACAACAAACAGGGCAACGACCCAGCCGGCAAGGTAGCCGATTGAATACAGAAAGCCGTCATAGCCGTCAAAGGCGATCATGCCGCAGATGCCGAGAAATGACGCGGCTGAAAGATAGTCGCCGGCAAAGGCTATGCCGTTAACGCCCCAGTGAATATTGCCGCCGGCGGCATAATAGCCCTTGGAGGACTGTGTTTTTTTTGCAAAGTATGAAGAAAGCCCGAGCACGCCGAGTACAAAAGCTATAAATATGCCAATTGCAAATGGTGATGCTGCATAAATCATTGTTCGTCTCCCCTTTTATTTGTTTAATTCATATTCTTTTTTGGTGCACATGTGGTTGTAGATAACACCCATTATGATGGCTAAAAGAATCAGGCCGAAACCGTACACGCAGGCAAGATTCAGCCCCGCCATGACGATAATGCCCATGGTTTTGGGGCTCATTACATTGATGACGATAAAGCCGGCATAAACCAGCACATAAAATATAAATAAATATATCCCGAGCCGCGCCTTATACTCGGAAGCCCTGTCCTCACCCCATTGTGTTGCTGGTCCATGTCCCATTTTTTTTCTCCTTGTTAAGTGAATAGGTAAAGAAAATGAACAAACTGACTGTCTCTATATTTCACAATTTAAACACTGTCAAGTGGAAAAATGAAAATACGTAAAAAAAATATACATACACATGTTCTCTTTGTGAACAAAATTCTAAAAAAATATTTGCCGGACTGCCGTTACTTTTAGTATGCCGTAGGGGGATATGCTGTTTAAGGGGCACCGTTTATGCCGAAAGACGGTTTTTAAATAGTATTTAAGTTATTTAAGATTTTTAGTTGATGTGTTTCAATGGCGGGAGCGGATAAGAAGGCTGGAGAAACTAATCGGTTTTTGTGTATACTTATTGATCAAATCTTGGATTATTGTGTTCACAATGTATGCATTGATGTTTTAGGGACATTTTTTACCTTAGGCCTCGTTTTTCTGTACATCTCGAGCCCTTCAGCACTTCGCTCAGGGCAGGCTTCCGGGAGCAGATCTTTGTTTTTGGAGTAGATTGATGCGCGCGGCGAACCTTCAGACTCAGTTGCTCTCACCTCCCCTTAATCCCTCCCATCAAAGGCTGTGTCATAATTAAAATAAATGTCATTCTGAGGAGCCGCAGGCGACGAAGAATCTCGTTGCTTGATGATTATATGAGAAAGGGCGAATGGCCATTCGCCCCTACGCAACGCCAGAGATCCTTCGTTTCACTCAGGATGACCGCACTATTTAATTGCTACACAGTCTCTTGCGGGGGGAGGTGGGGCTCCAGGCGGCTTGCGGTGTATCGGGTGTTGCCAAAACCCTTGCCCGGCTGCGCTGCGCGTGGTAGTATACCTGTTTTACCGGAGCAGCTATACATGATTCATATTACCAATATCAGCAAGCAGCATGGCTCGCAGATTCTTTTCAAGAACGCGAGCCTTCAGATTCTGCCCGGCACGCGCACGGGCCTGGTGGGGCCCAATGGCGCCGGCAAGACCACGGTTTTTCGCCTCATTACCGGCCAGGAAGAGGCTGACTCGGGCGATATATCAGGTCCCGAAGCGCACGAAAATCGGCTATTTCTCCCAGGATGTGGGCGATATGGCAGGCCGGTCCGCCCTTGGCGAGGTCATGTCGGCCGTAGGGGATGTGATGAGCCTGGGGGAGGAGATACGCGCGGATGGAGCAGGCCATGGCCCTGCCCATGGCTGATGAGGAGATGGCAGAGCTTCTGGAGCGCTACGGCAATGCCGTGGAGCAGTTCGAGCACAGCGGCGGCTATGATCTTGAGTCGCGCGCCCAGACCGTGCTCACCGGCCTTGGCATCGGCCCGGATGATTATGACCGGCCCGTTGAATCGTTCAGCGGCGGCTGGAAAATGCGCATCGAGCTGGCGAAAATACTCACCATCAACCCCGATGTGCTGCTGCTTGACGAGCCCACCAACCATCTTGACATGGAGTCGATCAGTCTGGCTTGAAGACTGGATTGTCACGCAGTTCAAGGGCGCGCTGCTCATGACCTGCCATGATCACGATTTCATGAACCGCATCGTGTCGCGCATTATCGAGGTTGCCAACCAGAGCCTCACCACGTATTCGGGCAATTACGACTTTTACCTGCGCGAGCGCGAGATACGGCGCGAGCAGCTGCTGGCCAGCTACCGCCGGCAGCAGGAAATGCTTGCCAAGGAAGAGGACTTCATCGCGCGCTTTGCCGCCCGGGCCTCCCATGCCTCGCAGGTGCAGTCGCGGGTGAAGAAAATAGATAAGATCGAGCGCATCGAGCTGCCGCCCGAGCAGCGCGTCGTATCATTCGAGTTTGCCGAGCCGCCGCGCTCGGGCGATGATGTGGCCCGCATCGTGAATCTCGGCAAGGTGTGGCAGCATGACGACGGCACGGAGAAATCGGTCTTCGGCGGCGTGTCGGGCATCATCCGGCGGCAGGACAAGATCGCCGTGGTGGGCGTCAACGGCGCGGGCAAGTCGACCTTTCTGAAAGTGCTGGCCGGCCAGACCGAGCCGACAACCGGCAGCCTCACCATCGGCGCAAACGTCATCCCCGGCTATTTCAGCCAGCATGCCATGGATCTGCTCGATCCCGACAAAACCGTGTATGAGACTGTGCAGGATGCCATCCCCATGGCAAATATCGGCGTGGTCAGAAATCTCTGCGCAGCCTTTCTGTTTCAGGGCGATGCTGTTGAGAAGCGCATAAAGCTGCTGTCGGGCGGCGAGAAGAGCAGGGTGCTGCTGGCAACGCTGCTTGCCCGGCCCTTAAATCTGCTGATTCTGGATGAGCCCACCAATCATCTTGATTTTCAGTCGCGCCAGATACTGCTGCAGGCGCTTGCCAAATTCACCGGCACCGTGGTGCTGGTGAGCCACGACCGGTATTTCCTTCGCTCCCTCGTGGGCCGCGTGTTTGAAATCGACCACGGCGAGATGATCATCTACGAAGGCAGCTACGAATACTATGTCAGCAAAACCCAGCGCAATGTCCAGGCCGCCTGAGGTTTTTCACCGCCCGCTTCGCTCGAGACGCAGAGAACACAGAGAAAAAAATTTTGTTCTTTCAAAGGCAGAAGCCTTTTATTTTTCGCTTTTCTCAGCGAAAAACAAAAAAGAACGTTTTTCTCTGCGCCCTCAGCGACTCTGCGGTGCATCGTTTTTCGCTTTTCCTACAGCCTAACAGGCTATAGCCTATCAGCCTTCCTTCTCCCCTCCCGCCTACAGTCTAATAGCCTATAACCTTAATTTAACCATTGACACATAGAATTATTTTTAATATGTCTATTTAATATTAAATATCCTTCGCTTCTTTAAACTTACAGCAGGCTAAAAAAAAGCGGATTACTATTTTTTGCTTTAACGTTTATACGAAAGGCGCAACATTTTTATGTAAGCAGGCGGCTATTTTCTATCAGCTTGCCACTATACCGGCTTTATTGATTGAATCTGCATAAAACTGATCGGTACGTATAAAAACTAGGTGAGGCGGGTACATGAAGAAGGATGCCAGGAAATCAACACGCATATCGACCAATCTGAAGCTTATATCCCGTAATTCCGGCAATTGCATAGATTCTCACCTAATGAATATGAGCAGTGGGGGTGCTTTTATTCAAACCAGTCACCTCCTGCCAATCGATGCTGAATTTTCTTTAAATCTTCAACTGCCCGGCGATCCTGAAATTATGGCCATTGACGGACGTGTCGTCTGGACGAAGTCTGTTTCCAACTCTTCTCCTGCCGGCATGGGCATACAGTTCACGAATATTCAGCCCCATCATGAAAAGAAACTGGCTGCTTTTGTTGAGCAGAATCGTAATCCGGACAGCAGCGCTGAGCCGGTCAAATTATATTTGTAAGAAGAAGGCCGGAGACTAAACGGGGGGCAGGGGGATTCGAAACAACCGGTTCCGGTTGAACAGGTTAAGAATAAAATGTGCCTCATCCGCGGACATAAGGTCATGCTCGACAAGAGATCCTGCACTTCTCTCCGCTGTAGATACAAAAGTCCTAAAACAGGCGGTTAAACGAAACAGCAGCCGCTTCCCTCAAGATTTCATGTTTCAGCTAACCCGGAAAGAAAAAAATGAGCTGGTCACAAACTGTGACCGGTTCAGAATTTAGTTTTTTTTATTCTGACTACTGAATTCTGGCTTCTGTTATTTTACGGCCAAAGTTGGTAGGGTGTGCATTGCGCACCGGATTGCTGACTTCTGAATTTCTTTTATCTCCTCGCCCTCGAGGCTGTGTTGCAAGTAACTTTGCTGTCATCTCGACCCCTTCGGCTTCGCTCAGGGCAGGCTCCGGGAGAGATCTTTGTAGCAAGTAAAATCAAGGGCCTAAGATTGATGCGCGGTGGCGCAACCTGCGGACTCACCGCCTGCGGCGGACCCGAAATGACATTAATAAATCAATTGCGACACAGCCTCTATGCGGGTGGTTGTTGACTTTCAATTTTCATCGAAGGCGACCTCTTTCTTCACTTGAAAAATTTCATTGACAATGGTTAACCTTTAGGTTAATTAAAATGATAGACAGAGAATTGATCGATAGTGGCGAGCGATTTGCTTTATATGCAGTCGTTGAAAATCGGAAGTGCCATGTCAAAAAGTTCATTTCCGAACTCGCAGATAAAGACAAAAAAAAGATCGTACGGCTTTTCCAATACACGGTAGAAAATGGTCCTCTGCGCAATGAAGAGAAATTCAAGAAACTTGAAACACGCGAATCAGTAACGCTATTCGAATTCAAGGCCGGACAGGTGCGCATTCTGTGCTCCTTTGATGGGCGGTCTATTATCGTTCTTACTCACGGATTTATAAAGCAGCAGCAGAAAACACCCCACACCGAGATAGACAGAGCATTCAGGCTTCTACAGCTCTACAATAAAAGGTTTCACAATGAAAACACGTGATCGCGCCGACTGGTATAAAACGCTTCTTGATACATACAAAAACGACCCCGAGTACATCGCCGAGGGGAAAATTCTTGATATCACCGAAAAAATCGTGGCCCGCATGGAAGAGCTGTGCATCAACCGTGCAGAGCTTGCCGCACGGCTCAATGTTTCTAAGGCATACATAACTAAACTGCTGCGCGGCGATGTCAATTTTACGCTGAAATCGCTGATCACCCTGGCCGCCGCCCTGGAGGCTGATATCGCCATTGATTTTATATCCCTTGGCGGTAGCCGGCGCATGCAAAAACACTCCGGCATGCATGCCGCCGAGAAAGTTGCGCCGTATCGGGCCCGGCGGTCATAATGGCCCCGATTAATCACGGCTTCCATCTACCGGTTTCTGATCTTTCTCCCTCTCCGCCATTTTTGTATGGGGGAGAGGGTCGGGGTAGGTGGCTGGATGTTTTTGTACTCCACGGCTCCAACTGCTGCAATGAAAGCTTTTTTTTCTGACCTCAGTTCCTTGGCCTCTGTCCTTTGCTCTTCGCTCTCTGAACTCCAAACTCCAAGGCTGGCTTCTGCCTACCGACTACTGTTTTTCCGTTCGCCTTTTGTCCGCTCCCGCGGTTTTGGATCTTGAATCCAGAATTTTGAATCTTGAATCATTACCCCAGAACTCCCAACTCCGAACTCCGAACTCCAAACTCCAAGGCTGGCTTCTGAATACCGACTACTGTTTTTCCGTTCGCCTTCTGTCCGCTCCGCAGTTTTGGATCTTGAATCCAGAATTTTGAATCTTGAATCATTACCCCAGAACTCCCAACTCCGAACTCCGAACTCCGAACTCACGACCCCGAACTCCAAACTCCAAGGCTGGCTTCTGAATACCGACTACTGTTTTTCCGTTCGCCTTCTGTCCGCTCCGCGGTTTTGGATCTTGAATCCAGAATTTTGAATCTTGAATTATTACCCCAGAACTCCGAACTCATGACTCTAAACTGTAGAGCGCGAGCATCGCGCTCTTACTGGCTTCTGAATTATTTTTTATATAATTATTATTTTATTTGACATAGAAATCATTTTTTAATAGGTTTATAAAAATTAAGCTTCTTTTTGCCTTTAAAAACACCAGCACGCAAAAAGAATGTAGCAGCAAAGTTTCGGAAGTCATTGCATTAAAAAGGGGCGGGGATCATGGGGGCATTCAAAGCAGCCTGTTCCGGTTGAACTTATCGTAAATAAAATTTACCTCATCCGCGGGCACAAGGTCATGCTCGATAAGGATCTGTCTGAACTGTATGGTGTTTCGACCAGCGTCCTGAACAAAGCGGTCAGTCGTAACCTGGACCGCTTCCCCTCAGATTTTATGTTGCAGCTCACCAGAGAAGAATTCTCAAACTTGAAGTGCCATTTTGGAACATCAAGTTGAGAGAAAAAGGGGACGGTTCTATTTTATTGACGGCGAGGGTCGGTTTTGCTAGTATAGATAGGAATGTGAAAGTTTAAGTAAGGGTAGGGTATGCCGCGAGCAGCACGAATAGCGCCGAAAGAATATATCTATCATGTCATGACCCGGGGCAATAACCGGCAGGCAGTGTTCGAGGATGATGACGACTATACCCGGTACCTTGAAATTATGCAGCAGTACCGGCAGAAATACACATTCAAGCTGTACCACTATGTGCTCATGAGTAACCATGTTCACCTGGTGCTGCAGCCATCGGAGCGTGGCGGAGCCCTTTCAGAAATAATGAAGGGCATCAATCTCACGTATGCCTATCACTATAAAAAGAAGTATAAGCATACAGGGCATTTCTGGCAGGACAGGTATAAAAGCATCATCGTATCACGGGATGAATATCTGGTGGCCTGCGGTGCCTATGTTGAACTGAATCCGGTGCGGGCACGCATGGTAAAAGACCCGAAAGAGTACCGCTGGAGCAGTTATACCCGGTATGCTTATGGGAAAGAGAACGCGCTGCTTGATAGGCAGCTTTCGTACCTGCAGTTGGGGCAAAAGACAGCAGAGTGTCAGCAGAAGTACCGGCAGTTTGTGAAGGATCTGTTAAAAGAGAAGAAGGCGATGAAGGGGGAGATGGACCGGAGGCTTGCCTACGGTAACAGTGATTTTATTGTAATGCTGTCAACGAAGCATACAATCAGCGGTGAGCTTCGAGCAAGAGGGCGCCCCAAAAAGCAGGTGGAAGATAATATATAGAACCGTCCCCTTTAAACCGTCCCCTTTAAATATTGAGTTAACCCAGTACCATTAACGAGGTGCACCATGTTACCAAAACACAGGCGGCCAACCCCTCCGGGGGAAATATTGAAATATGAGTTCCTGGAGCCGCTGGGCATGACCCAGCTGCAGCTTGCCACGGCTATCGGCATTACCAGAGTACGGGTAAACGAGATTGTGCTTGGAAAGAGATCAATTACTACCGATACCGCCTTTCGCCTTGCGCAGTATTTTAATACAACTCCGGATTTCTGGCTGGGGCTTCAAATGGATGTGGATATGTGGGATACCCTTCAGCGCAATGCGGGCGAATATAAAAAAATTCCGCAGGTTAAAAAACAAGCCGCTTCTGCAGCCTGCTGAAATACTTTTGGAGAATTCAAGCTGCACGTGGACGAATGAGGGGTACTAAAGGACGTTGTTGACAAAGTACACAAATTAAGAAGCATAAAGAGTTATCGGTGCCCACGGCGCATCATACGATCTAAATCTAAATCGGTGCGCATGGAAGTACCCAAGTGGTGCTGATTATTTCTTTTCCAACCCTGACCGATACTACCTCAATGTTCTTTTGCGTGATGAACGCCGCGGCTGCGTCTCTCACTCTTGCATCCGGCTTCTCTTCAGCCAGGGAAGTCAGATGGCTGTCAACGTCGGTATCCGTCGGCACGAGGGGAAAATCATATTTGGTTGCATAGTACATGGTTCCCTCGGGGAGTTCTTCCACTTTTTCTTCTTCCTTCGCTGCTCGTTGCCTGAGTAATTGTTCATTCTTTTCCGCGTAGGAACCCGCTATGGTCATGCGCATTGCCTCGTCAAGAGCGGCGTACTCCTTGAGGGTGATAGTGGCGGGATTGAGCGCCTTCTGCCAGGCGGCCGGCTGAGACTTTGGCTTCTTCGCCGAGACCGGTTCGCCGGAATCGGATCCGCAGGCGATCAGTGAGAGAGATACCAGTATCATCCAAGCCACCCTGCCTGCTCGCATTGCGAAACATACTTTCCCCTTTTCTCATTTCATTTTCCTCCGGAAAAGCTTTTCTGAGCATGACTTCATGTGCACGCGGTTGCCTGCCAGACAGCATGGCCGACGTGCTTCTCTTGATATTTCTCTTCATCCTTGCGGATGTCGCGGGCCGGGTTTTCTACTCGGCTTCCAAATGTTTGTCCAAAAAGCTTCTGATGGTGTTCAGCACCAGATTGCGGATGGCGTCCGTCTCCATCAGGATCTCGTGACGGCTGCCGTAAAAAAACACCGGCGTGCAGTCCTGCGCCCTGTCGCAAAAAGAATCCTGGCCCTCCTGCCGCACAAACGTGTCTTCTTCAGCCTGCAGCAGCAGCACCGGTCTGCATTGCGGGCCGCCTCCCGCGGGCAAAGGCCCCCGTCTCCATCGAGCGCTTCACCCAGCTATAGGTGGCGCCGCCCGATCGTATGACCGGGTTGTTCGGGATCAGGTCCTCCTCCCATGTTGACCAGCGCGCGTAGCTGTGCGTCGTGGTAGCGTCAAAAAAATAGGGATCATCCCTGGGGCCCTGCCCCAGGGCGTATTGGGCTCCCATGCCGAGGGTCGTGGCCAGGGAGGCAATGGCATAGGCGACGGAAGGAGGATAGCTGCCCGTGTTGATCTGCAGCATCGGGGAGTTCAGGATTGCTGCGTCTACGCTGCCCGGGTTTTTTTCAAGATAGCGCGCGGCTATGCAGCCTCCCATTGAATGGGCAAGAATGAACAGCTTCGCGTGGGGCTTTGCCATGACAACGGTGTCAATGAAGGTTTTCAGATCCTCAACATAGTCATCGAAAGTGTCGACGTACACTTTCTGCGGGTCGTCATCGAGCAGGCGCTCCGAAAAACCAAAACCCCGGAAGTCCATCAAATAGCAGGAAAGCCCCGTATCCTGAAGATCATACACAATCTCTGCATATTTTATGTACGACTCTGATTTGCCATGTAGAATTATCAGCGCTCCTGTTTCGTTATCCTGCTCGAACGCGGCATATTTGATCAGCAGGCCGTCTGTGCCTGCAAATTCGCCGAAAGTTCCGCCTTCATAAAATGGCCGGACCCTGGCGGCATACTGATTGGCATAATCGGCCTCGCTGATCGCATGGGCGCTGAAGGGCAGGATGATAAAAAAAGGATAAGTGCTGTACGTATCTTCATGATGCGTGGCTTCCTCGTATGGTGTTTTTTTGAGAGCCGCACTATAGCAACCCGGCTGGAAAAAGACAAGCTCTAGATGTTCCGGATCAGGGCAGTCAGGGGACCGCCGGCTGAGATTGCCCGGCACACAGGAGTTTCCACCCCGGTACTATCAAAGGCGGTAACTGTATGATAAGTAAAGCAACTCATGCAACAACGACCCCCTGCATGCATGTCATCGCCCGGAACTGTTTATGGTTGCCTTCGGATGAAACAGGCTGGCGATGCATAATGTATATTGACAGAAGTATTTTATAAGAATACATATTTAAGTCATACATTATGCGAAATCTTTCAGGATCTTTTGATGGCAACGCAGCACAGCACAATCGGGAAACAACGCGGCAAAGGCAAAGTTGTGCAGCCTGTGCGGCCTGTGTATGGTGAAGGAATGGCCTGCGCAGGAAAGCGCTCAGGGGTGCGTCTTTACCGTCGGCTGGCTCGGCGGGCAGGGATCCCGCCGTTTGGAAGGGAGCGCGCCAGGGACAGCTCCGATGAAATGATGTTCGGCATCAGCCGCGAGCGCTTTGTCGCCCGGATGAAACATCCGCTGCCAGGAACGCAGTTTACCGGCATCATAACCGGCATAGCCGAAAAGTCCTTTGAGTCGGGCCTGGTAGATGCCGTGGTCACGCTGCACCGAAGCAGGGAAGATTATTTTATGCCGGTGCCGGTGCTGGCGCAGTCAACAGACGAGATCCTTGCCGGCGGCGGCAGCAAGCCGGTGCTGGCGCAGACGCTGGTTGCACTTGAAAAAGCCTGCAAGCTGGGGCTGAAGCGCCTGCTGGTGATCGGCGCTTCCTGCCATGTTCACAACCTGCGCGAGTTTCAGCGCCGGTTTTCCTATATCCGTGATATGGACCTGTATACCGTGGGCATTCCCTGTACGGACAATGTTCACCCGAAAAATTTCCGCTTTATCCTGAGCAGAATATCCCGCTCCCATGAAACCGTCCGCCATTATGAAATTCATGCAGGACTTCACCATCCATCTCCGCGCATGCCGACGGCAAGCCTTGAGCGCGTTCCGTTTTTCTGCCTGCCGCCCGAGATCTCAAGCCCGGAAATGCTCACCCCAGCTGCAGGAGCTGCTTTGATTACTGCAACAGCCTTGCCGATATAACGGTGGGGTATTGCGGCGCGCCGCTTGACACTGAGAAAATGTATCAGTGGGTGCTGGTGCGAACCGGAAAAGGGGAGCAGCTGCAGAGACTCATTGCCGATGAGCTTGAAAAATACCCCGAAAGCGCGGAGGGCGACCGGACCCCTTATGTGCACAAGTATGCGCAGAAATTTACGGGCAACGGCGGGCAGGGCAGGGCGGAGCAGGCAAGTCCCGCTGCGCGCATGTCGATTGAAGACGGCATGGACATGGCCGACTACCTGTATGCGGCCGGGCCCCGCGGCCTTGAGTTCGTGCGGTATGCGGTCGAGACGCACCTTATCCGCAATTCTCTGTGAAGGAGAATTATCAGCAGCAGCTCGCGACGCTTGTGCCGCAGCATGTGTATCGCATACTTGAAGCATACGGGCTGCAGCCCTAGCAGGGCGGTCACCTGTTATGTACAGTGCCTCAACAGGTATGCTGAAAGGAGAGCCTGCTAATTTTTAATTTTCCCTGTTAATGTGTTCAAGGTGGGACTATGAAACAAATTTTTTTGCCGCAGTGGCAGTCGTTCTGTTTTTTGCTTTCGTTCAGTATGCGCGAGCTCCAGAGCCTCGCATAAATGTAAAATCTCTTCAAGGGTTAACGGGATTAGCGGTAGTAGTGGGGGGATTGTCTGAAGACGCGAAAAAAATAAAAATTACGACGGGATATTCAGGAAATTGCTGAACAGAAATTAAGGATGGCCGGGATAAAAGTGCTAACCAGGGAAGAACGCTTACGCACTCCCGGTATGCCGTATCTCTATCTGCGTATCAGCATAAAGGTTACCGATGACGGCTTTGTGTATGGAAGCACAAAAATTCAGGTTGAAGAGGAGGCGTGTCTGTCAAGGAAAGCAATGTGCAGCACATTACTTGCACGCGATACGGCTCAATTTTCTCCGTACAGCTCAGATAGAGCGCAGCAATTCTTAAAAGACTCCATAACGGAGGATATGGATGTTTTCCTCAAGGACTTCTTTACCGTAAGCCCCAGGAACAATACCTGTGCAACCGACGCTCAATAGATAAGGGAGAGTCGGGGTCAGCCACAGGGATTAATCCGTTGATGCGGGACGGAAGTTCATGGCGTAGCGAACAGGTGTTTTTAAAAAAGTGATATAAATACACGAACGCGAGGGCCGTATAAAGAAATCCTTATACTGATTGCCTTTTTAGCAGGCTGGTTTATCCTTCAGGCCTATGTGTTGCCTAAATTCGGCTTTAAGACCTGACTGATGCCTCAAAACCGCAGGCGGCGGAACATCAGGTTAAAGACGAATCCAGGCCGGGCAGAAATAAAACAGTGGCCTAAAGAGAAGGGCCTCTTTAGCCTGTCCCCTTGTAGCCTATGAAAAAGCTTTGGCCGAGGGGCCTGCCAATTTTTTAAATCCCCCCGGGTGCAGGCTCTTCAATGTCACGGTATACAATGTCTTCATAGCAGGTGCCGGGCAGTTCAATCGCGTCAGTTTCGGTCATGTTGTCGAGTCAGATTGACGGTGACCGCACGGTCGCTGAGCGCGTATATATAGTCTCCCATGAACATGCTGCGGCGTATATCCTGGTTGCTCCAGTAGCAGGCCGTGGCGCTGTTGTAATAGTTTGAATGGTCAACAGTTCCATGGATGGTAAAGCCCGCGGCAGGATCGACCTTGATGAGCATAAGTTTGCTTATGTAGCTGTAGCTCCAGTTGCCCGAGCCGTCCCATGAGGAACTGGAAGCGCTCAGGGGCACGGCAAGCAGCTGTTCCGGCTCCCAGTACTGGAAGGCCTTGTGCTCGTAGGCAGCCTCGCTGTGACCCCCAGGTGGAAGCTGGTCATTATCGCTCTGATTCAGCAAAGCAGCGTCAGGTTGTCGATCATGAGGGGGTTGCCGAAATCCGAGACATCAAAAAGCGACACCATAATGGACCCGTCGAGGCCGTTTTCGTCCCCGCCATAACCGATTGTCGAGCAGGCGGTCTTCAGAAATCGGGTGAATATAGGTGGAGACGCCGGGCACCTGGATTTCGCCGATGACCGCGGGCGCTGACGGGTTGCTGAGGTCAATTGTCCACAGGGGGTCCGTATTGCGGAAGGTGACCAGATATCCTTTCGCGCCGATAAACCGCGCCGCCCAGATGCGCTCGCCCTCGAGCAATACCGCCAAGGTGGCCTGTGATGCTGAGGCTGCCATTGTCGGCAGGGTGAGCACGTAGACATGATTTGCAGGTCAGCCGGAGTCTGGCTCCACCAGCGGCCCCATGCATTCGTGGTGGCGGCAACGCGCACAGCCCCTTCATACTCGGAAAGGCAGAACTGGCTGCCGACATGCCTGTCGTACTCTTCCGCTGCCCGCATACAGAGAGGTTCCGTTATCAAGAATAAATTTATGAATGTTGGTTGCTTCTTTAAACGCACTGTTGGCTCGTATACCACCATGACGCATTGGACGGCTCGGCAAGCAGCAGGGTGTCGTCACTGGCATAGACCGTTGACCAGTTGCTGACAATATGCTGGTCATCAGGCTGCATGTTCTCGGCAAGCAGGTCAAGGCTCAGGATGGAGGTAGAGCCGCGGCTGATCCCGTCTTCTGCGATGCTGAAATTGCCGCAGGACTCTGCCGCACTGTCATGCTCGAGCAGCGTTGAGCCCGCAAGCTCATACCAGCGCGGCACGAGGTCTTGAAGCGTCAGCCTGTTTATTACCGCTTCATTTTCAGCAATGGCCCTCGCGGCGGCCTGGTTCCAGATAAGCCTGCGCAGGGCTGGGCTGTTGATGGAGTAATACATGTCCGGCAGGTCGGGCCAGTAGACAAGTCCCGGCACATCCATCCAGGCATAGGAGGCCATGTGCACGAAGCTTGCAATCAGGCGCGCCGTCTGGTATGCGCCCTCCACATAAAATTCCCTGCTCACCTGCGGTGCATCGGCCCCCTGCAGGTCCAGAACGGTGATTTTTGTCAGGACGGATGCGCGATACAGCCTGCTGCTGTCGTTTGCCGCGGGCCCCGGCGCCGTTTCGATAAAGGGGCGCAGGGGATGCGTTGCAGGAAGTGCGTACGGATACAGCGATGAAAAAACAATCGCGCAATCAGCCCTTCCGCCGGGGGATTCTTTGTGAATAAGCATCTCCAGGGCAGAGCCCTCAATCCGCGTTGCAGTCCCCCCGTCGATACTGCCGAATGCCGGAATGGGAAGCATTATGAAAGTATTATTGTCCAGCACAAAGAGAGAGTGCCCGTCGGTTTTGGTGAAATCGGCTTCATCGACACCCGCCTCCTGATTGTTGGTGCCAGAGTAGTCAACTCCTTCCGCAGGGCCTTTGCCGCCATCGAAGGCGCTGTCGCTTCGCGGCCCGCCCGGCGGCATGCCGCCGGTTTCAGGAGAGTAGAGCATGGCATCCGTATAGGAAAGGAGGCTGGCGCGCATCTCCTGCCGGAGATTGTCTTTGAGCCTGCGCTCAAGATCGCTGCAGGCGGTAAAGCTGACCAGATCGGGTGTTGTGCGCTGATGCATTTTTTTACACCCGGCAGCATAACAGCAAAGGGCCGCCAGCACAGAACACCACAGGATTGTCATGCCTGATCGAGACATTGCAGGTCCTTTTTTTATTGATCGTTTCGCATGAAGCATATGGTCTGTCCTTAAACTAAAATATAGCATATTTTGCGAGGTTTTATCCCGGAATTGAGAGCGGGAGAAAGTAAAAGACAGTACTGTGGACGTACCGCTGAAAGGAGAGCATGCCGCTCGAGTCATACAAGGGGACGTCCATAAATAAATTACTTCTGAGCAATAGATCTTTCACCCACATTAACCCACATTAACCTTGACACACACCACCCTTCATTTTATATTCTGCCCTTCCTAAAAAACTCTTACCGATTGGGCGAATGTACTCATGCCGGAAATCAGCAATCGCACAGCAGCATTTACTGAATCAGTTATCCGGCACATGACCCGCGTTGCCAACCGGACAGGCGCGGTCAACCTTTCGCAGGGATTTCCCGATTTTGATCCGCCTGCCGAGCTTATCGAGGCTTTGCAGCGGGTCGCCGTGTCGGGGCCCCATCAGTATGCCGTTACCTGGGCGCTCCCGCTTTCCGGCAGGCCCTTGCAAAAAAACAGCAGCGGTTCATGAGATTCCGATTGATCCCGAGACAAATATCACGGTTACCTGCGGCAGCACTGAGGCAATGATGGCCAGCATGATGGCAGTGACCAATCCGGGTGATCAGGTCATTATATTTTCACCGTTTTACGAAAACTATGCGGCAGACGCAATTCTTACCGGCGCGCAGCCGCTGCACGTGCCGCTGCGGCCGCCCGATTTCACCTTTGACCCGGCTGAGCTTCGCCGGGCCTTTGAAAAGCGGCCCAAAGCCCTTATCCTCTGCAACCCCGGCAACCCGACCGGCAAGGTGTTCACCCGGGAGGAGCTGCTGTGCATCGCCCGTCTTGCCGAAGAGTTTGATGCCTTTGTCATTACCGACGAGGTCTATGAGCATATTGTCTATGCCCCGCACGTACATACCTATTTCGCAGCGCTGCCCGGCATGTTCGAGCGGACCATTTCGTGCAGCTCGCTTTCTAAAACATATTCCATTACCGGCTGGCGCCTGGGCTCTATCATCGCAGCGCCGAACATCATCGACGCAACGCGGAAAGTCCACGATTTTTTAACCGTTGGCGCTGCCGCCCCTTTGCAGGAAGCAGCGGTTACCGCGCTTAACTTTCCCGATTCCTATTACAGCGGCCTGACCGCAGCCTATACTGCAAAACGATCCCTGTTTCTCGATGCGCTTGACCAGGCAGGCCTTTCCTACATTGCCCCGGCGGGCGTATTATGTCATGGTTGACGTGTCGGAATTCGGCGTTGAAAATGACGCCGCATTCTGCGAGTGGCTCGCCAGTGAAATCGGCATTGCGGCGGTGCCCGGATCGAGCTTTTTCAGGGAGCCGGTACACAGGTACATCAGATTTCATTTTGCGAAAAAAGAAGACACCCTGGCTGAAGCCGGAAGGCGGCTTCTGAAGCTGCGCAGTTGCGTTCTGCCTTACCGGTGAACGGCCGAGGAAAAGAAAGGGGGCAACAGCGCCCTTCCCTGATCAACCCATGATTTTCAAGGCCTTCTTTTTCGAGCTCCAGTTCAGCAATCCTTGTACCGGCAGCAGACTTCCGTCTCGTGCCTGCTGCCTTTTTTCTTCCTCAATGCCGACTCCTGCCTTCTAACTTCTGCCTTCTGTCTTATGGTTGTTCGCCGTACCAGGAATAGATCCCCCTGGGCCTCAAGCTCTCTTTGACCCGCAATGCAATCCGGGACATAGCACACTGTGAGATGTGTCCAAAAATCAAGCGCCACTGTTTGCAGAGCTGCAGGCTGCACATCTTTTGGCACAAACTGGGCCGACACTGTGTGTGTCATGGCGCATGTACAGCTTTGTTTATTTGTTTTTCCATTGAGCGGAAATGGTTATTGCCTGAAAATGTTTGTGTTTTATTTTGACCCGAAATTTTCTCTGCTTGGCATGTTGTGTGAATGTTTCTTATTACGAAAAGGCGGGTTTGCAGCATGCCAACGCAGTAACAAAGATACGGCATGATAAAAACCAGGCGGAAACAAAAAAACTTCAACCTGTTGTATCGGGAGAACCCGGTCATCAGAAAGGTGCGTTCATGAAAAGACTTTCAGCTTCCTTGTTTCTGCTCATACTGTGTGTGGCAGCCCTGGCATTCCCGGGTTGCAAAGTTGGGCCCACATATCCGATCTCGCCTGATGTGAAAACAACACGCGAGCGAACAGTGCGGCCTGTCGCACTGCCTGGCGACACAACTCCCCTGACCATAGATCAGGTGGAACACTACGGGCCAAACGGCTACAGTAAGTGGGGGTTTGGGGATCCGGTCGATTACGGCCCCCTTTCACCGGACAATTCCGATGTGGGCACCTACACCGCAGGTGAAACGCTTTTAACTTTCTTCACCATGAGCGACATTCATATCGTTGACAAGGAATCCCCGGTCCAGGCGATCTTCGGGGCCATGAGCACGAATCCGGCTGAGCCCCCTCCGGGCTTTGGAAACACCAACACCTCGGCCTATTCACCGGTCATCCTCTCGACCACCCATGTCCTTGACGCGGCGGTCCAGACGATCAACGCCCTCCACAAGGGCCCGTCCCCCTTTGATTTCGGCATATCCCTGGGCGATGATGCAAACAGCAATCAGTATAATGAGCTCAGGTGGTTTATCGATATCATGGACGGGAAGACGATCACGCCAAGCTCGGGAGCGCATTTGGGGGCAGACTCCGTTGATTATCAAAAGCCCTATCGGGCGGCCGGGCTTGACCTGTCGATTCCCTGGTACCAGACCATGGGCAATCATGACCAGTACTGGTGCGGCACCCTCATCATGGACGATTATGCCCGAAGGGTCCTCGTGGGCGACACCGTTATTAACATGGCCCTGGCGGGCGCAACTGCGTTTCCTTCATTTGAGGGCAGCGGCTACTATATGGGCGTCATTGACGGCGCTACGGTGTACGGGAGCATCCTGGGCTATGGCGATGCCGCGACCATGGCGCCGCCCGCCATAGCAGCCGACGTTCAGCGCCATGCCCTTGCTACCATGAAGTCCAACTCGCTGAACTGGATGAAAGAGTTTTTCAAGACCACGTCACAGCCGCGGGGGCACGGATTCACGCAGGCCAGCCTCGATAACGACTTCGCCTCCTACTCTTTCGAGCCCAGGGCAAACCTGCCCCTCAAGGTCATCGTGCTTGATGACACGTGCAAGGAGAACCCGTACGCCGCGGACAGCTCCTACGCACGGGCCTGCCTGGACCAGCCGCGATACGACTGGCTGGTAAATGAACTGAACAAGGGCCAGGCCGACGGCAAGCTCATGATCATAGCGGCGCATATCCCCGTAGGGCCTCAGGCGAATGTCCTGATAATCCTGCCGCGGCCCCGGCTGATAATCAGAAGATCCTCCCGCTGTTCCTCTCCACCGTTCATCTTGGCCCGGCTCCTCCTAATGAGCCGCTCACCCCCTATAATGTCGTAACCGATGAGATGCTGCTTGATACGCTCCACAACTATCCGAACCTGATCCTGTGGATCTCGGGGCATCGTCACATCAACACCGTCACCCCGCAGCCTGCGCCTGACCCCAAAGGTCCGGAATGCGGTTTCTGGGAAGTCGAAACTTCATCACTGCGAGACTTCCCCCAGCAGTTCCGGACCTTTAAAATTGTGCGCAACAGCAACGATACGATTTCAATCTTCGTGACCGACGTAGACCCTGCGGTTCAGGACGATCCGGCGGCCCGGCCCGGCTCACCTGCGGCAAAGTCACGCGGGTATGCCATCGGCGCAAACAGGATAGCAGCAGGCGAGCCCGGCGCATTCACCGATACTACCGCTCATGTCTACAATGCCGAGCTGGTGAAGCACTTGAGCACTGAAATGCAGGCGATAATCGCCAATTATGGAGCGAACACGGAATAGGCGATACCGTTCAGGACACCGGCAGCCGATTTTGAAAAATTTTTATGTGTCAAGGTGTTTTCTGTGGTGACTGGGGGGATGAGTACATAACCTTACTGTCGTCCGGCTGATGGCTTCATCCCAAGGCGTTTTGCTTCTGCAGAAGAACGCAGGAAATGCCGGCTGGCACAAGCTCTTCAGGCTGGTCTTATTGCGCGGCGCCTGGCAGCCCGCAGTAGCCTGAAAGCTCAACATAGGCAGAGCCTGCAGCAGGGGAGCCGTTGATGGAGCCGGCAGCTCTGCAGAGGCCTTCCCAGTAATCGGGCGTCATGGCGCTGTAGAATATCTGGCTGTCAAAAAGGGGCAGGACGGTAAATTCCGCATTCAGGTCAGGGATGGAAAGCGTCCAGTCAAGCGGGAAGCTGCAGGCGCCGGCAGCATCCTCGTAGGTGCGGTGCGCCTGCATGTGGAAGACCGTGCCATAGGTAACTTCGCCGGAGGCGGAGCGGTAGGTCCAGTTGGATCTGACCGTGCGGCCAAAGATGTTGCGGAAGTGAAACAGCATGAGCGCGCCGCCGTCGTCGAGGCGCAGCGAAAACCAGTCCCAGCTGATCCCGAAGACGGTGAAATTGCCCCACTGATGGTCCATCCAGGTGCGGCCTGCAATGATATGATACTCTCGCCCCCTGAAGGTAATACTGCCCGTGGTGCTCAGATCGGTGAATGAATAATAAAAGGAGGTCAGCCCGTCGCCCATGGCAATGGCGCCGTCGCGGCCATGCAGCAGCACGCCGCTGCGGGGCGCGAGCTCAAGATCAAGGCTTGCATTGTCTGAGCTTGCGTGTATGAACATGGTCCGGTTGTCGGAAAAATCGAAGGAGAAATCCGTGATGCTGATTGCGGGGATGCCTTCGGCTATGCCGTCAACCGGCGGCCGCGTCAGGGTTTCTTTGTACGCATAGTCCTGCGTCTCCGGGTCGCTGACTGCCACATGGCCAAGGTAGCCGAACTCCTTTTTACTTAAAACCCGGTTCTTGAAAATCGTGCATTCAAAACCGAGGGCCCTGCCGCTGCCGTCGGAGGCCAGGCCGGTGAAGTACCACCACTCATGGCTGCTGTCAAAATGCGGGCCGTGGTCTGCGGGAAACTGCAGCTTGCGGCCATCCCTGCAGCCGGCCCCTGCAAGGAGCATGATGGCGATACAGGCATACAGTGCTGTGAGGGTTCTGCTCATACTAGCTCTTAGCAGGCTGTTGAAAAACGCCCATCTGCTGCGCCTGCGCTCACCATGCTTCACTGCGGCGTACAAAAAGCAGGTCTCATTGTCTGCCTCCACAACCTTTGGCTGTGGAGGCAGAAGGCAACATGGCACTTTGTGCCCGTGTCTTCCCTTTCAGTGGAAGACACGCCACCCGCCCTGCGGGTGGTTGTTGACTACGCATGATTGCCTGCGCGCAGGTGTCAGAGACAACGCACGCCTTGCATCCGGGCATTTTTAAACAGCCTTCCCCTATTGGTTTTTTTCAACACCCTGCTGGACGGTAATGAGAAAGTGGGTGCGCGGTGCGGCTTCCGGCTGCCCGGCCATATTCAGCCGCACCTCATGTTCCTTTATCGGGGAGTATAGCATACTCCCTTTCAATTATTGAGCATATCGACCGCTTGTATTGTGACGGAGTTGCCGAATGAGTTTCATTAAGCTGGCTGGCGCTGACACTTCGGAGAGGGCGCATGCATTGAAAAATGCTTCTGCACTATGCCAGCGCCTCAGCGTGTTTCTGAACTGCTGCAGCTGCTGAAAATCCAAAGCGGTGATGAGCGGTTGTGCATGTTGCCAGTTGGCAGGCGCGCTTGCCTGCCCTGAAAGAATGATGTGTGAGATGAAGCCCAGGCAAGGGCGGTATCTTTTTACGATTATTCGCCGCTTTTTCGTTGTCGGCAAAAGTCCGGGGCAGCTTCCATCGGCGGTGCAGCCAGCCGAACCACTGCTCGGGATAGCGGCGCACCATGTCCTCGATAAAGGCATTATACTGGCGGGTATTGGCAATGATATCCTGTTCAGTATCGCCTGTCCTGATCAGGGGAAACGGCTCACAGAGAATCGTGCGGTTATGTCTGAACCCGGGCTCTTTGATCGTATAGGCCGGCACAACGGCACAGCCTGTTTTCAGGGCAAAAGCGGCAGGGGTGGAGTAGGTCGAAGCTGTTTTTCCGAAAAACGGCACCGGGAGGCCGTTGCGGCCGGCGTTCTGGTCAAAGAGCAGGGTTACCATGCCGCCCTTTTTCAGGCGCTGATACAGCTGGCGCAGGCCGTTTTTGCTTGAGATGAGCTCTATTCTGCCTTGGCCGCGGGTGCGGACAATATAGGCATCGACATACGGGTTTTTCAGAGGCTTGTACAGTGAAGCAGCATTCTCGACATGCTGAGCGAAGGCCGATGAGGCATGCTCCCACATACCCATATGCGGCCCGAGAATTATTACCCCCTTTTTTTTTGCGAGGGCTTTTTTAAGATGTTCCAGACCTTCAACGGAAACATTTTTGAGCAGGTCAGCCGGTGAGCTGATAACCGACTCGACAAAACCTTCGCCGAGCATGCGAAAGAGCTTTTTGATAAGATCCTGCCGCTGCGCGCGAGAAAGACTGTCGCCGAAAACGATCTGCAGGTTTTCATGGGCGAGGCGAACGCGCGCCCTGAAAAATTTTTCCGCAAGCGCCCCGGCATTTCTTTCCAAGGCTTATGGCAACTCTGGCAGGCAGCGCCCGCAACATTGAATCGAACAGGATCAACCCTGCATATTCAAGCCTGTAGCGAATAGATGATCGTGGTGTCATGGGTCAGTCAGGTAAGGAGTTCATGTCGTTCGGAATAGTGCACTCAGGGCTGTCTGCGCCTCGATGCGCGGTGTCCCCGGCGCCCAGCCATGAGCCCCCGCGGCGCGCGTTTTTATGCCATTGTGTTGAGAAATGCCGAGGCGCTCAGAGTCAATCGTCTTTTCGCAGGCCGTTTCCCAGCACGTGTAGAGGCCGGAGATCCACTGTTTTTAAGGAACTCATGCATGAAGCGCGGTATTTGTTTAAGAAACAGCTTTGTCTGAAAATCAGGCAGCAGCGGGTCGCCCGTAGCGCTCACCACACTGCTGCGCATAGAGCCAATGCCGGGATGCACGATGCCCCGCTGGTGCATCTGGCGCACAGACTGTTCAAGCTTGAGAAAAAGTCTGAGCCCGGGCTGACAAAAACCCGCCCCGGGACAGGACGAATATAGGACGGGGGCGATTATGTGTCAAGGCTAATATGGGCACTGCAGTCCGGCGCTCGGAGAGGTCGCATGGCGCACGCCATCCAGCATGAAGCAGTTTGCCGGCGGGGCTATTTCATTCTTGACACTCAAACACCCGCATCTTATAGTCTCAGCGGTCGGAAAAGGGCGCCTGTCAATGGCATTGTTTTCATAGGCGCATCCCCTGATTCCACCATGAGCAGTCTGAGAGAATTTTCTCAGCTGTGCCTCTTGTCGCAACCACACCACTAAATAAAGGGAGCTGCTATCGGGCAAAGACGGCATCGATTGGGAACAGCTGTATCAGGTCAAGTTTACACCCTGGGATGTTAAAAGGCCCGACAGCCATCTGGCGGAGATGGTTCAAACTACCCTGTCAGGCCATGCCGTGCTCTTGAACTGGGCTGCGGCACCGGAACCAATGCAATCTGGCTTGCACGGCAGGGTTTTGCCGTTACGGCAATCGACCTGTCGGAAACCGCTCTGGATCAGGCGAGAGAAAAAAAGCAGGCGCTGATGCCTGCACGTTTATGCTGTCTGACTTTCTTGATGACCCGCTGCCGGGGACGGATTTCGGTTTTGTTTTAAGGACCTTTGGCTGCCTGCACGGATTTACACATCCTGAGCACAGGGAAATGCTCGCCTGCAGGGTTGCCCGGTGCCTGACCGATGACGGCTGCTGGCTGAATATCAGCTGCAGCCAGACAGGAGCCGCAGTTTGGCCCAAACCGGCTGTCTTGCCCGTGAGATTACCGCTGCTGTTGAACCGTATTTTGAAATACTTTCCCCTCACCGCTACAGTTCTTGATAACTTGAGCCCTGAAGACCGCGAGGAGCTGGGCTTTCCCCCCGGATTGCCGCCCCGCGGCTTTCTGCTGTGCTTGATGCGCAAGCGCGCTCCGGAGGATGGGACAGACCAGGGATCGTCCATACATAAACCAGCAACGCAATGCAGCAGTGTAAAAATTACCTGACTGCTGAGCATGAAACACCTCCCATGCATGTGGGGGCTTTTTTTTACTCAAGACTATGCCCCCGCCCAAATACTCTATAATAAAATAGAAGCAGTACTGCTTTCCGGAGAAAGGGAGTTTATTATGTGCATGTTCAGCAGGCAGTATGAAAAGGCGGTAGTGCTGACAGGGTTGCTTTGCTTTCTTTTTGCAGCCTTTGCCGGCGGCAGCTCCGCAGGGAGATGCTGATTCGGCATGGAGTATGTGCGGCCGGGGCTCGCCACAACCCTTGCCGGTATCGGCGCGCCGGCGGTCGAGCGTTACCCCGGACGCCTACCGCTGGGGCACCATGCAGCGCTCGGCCCGTTCGCCGATTGATTTCAGCGTCACGGACCGCTATGTGCGCGAGTACCAGGCGGCAGGGGTTTACCGACCTTGTGTTTGCCCTTAAGTCGCACAGCCCGTGGGCTTCAAAAAACGGCCTCGATAATCCGGGTCCGAAGCCTGAATATACGGATGCGTATGCCGCCTGGGTTGCCGCTGTGGTTGAGCGTTATGACGGCGACGGCATTGATGATATGCCGGGGTTGCTGCTGCCGGTGCGCCACTACGCGATCGGCAGTGAGTTCTCCACCTATGAGCCCGAGCCGGTCGATGACTATATCGCCATGCTCGAGACGGCCTACAGGGCCGCCCACGGTGCCTATGACGGGGTTATTGTCGCCCATGCGGCTTTTTTCGGCTGGCGCTATCTCAGCGGCGAGTTTGCGCGCGGCAATCCGCATCCCCTTGCCGATCATTATAAGATTCTTGACCGGCCCGATATTTTCGATGCCGTGAACTTTCACGCCCTCATTGACCCCTACGAGATAGAAACCACGGTGGCATGGCTTGACAATGCCACGGCTGCCGGCGGGTACTCAAAGCCGATCTATCATTTCCGATACGCTGCCCAGTCCCATTATCGCCTGGGGCTGGGCCACGACCTGCACCGCGCCGCCGGACGCAGCGGGGGTGGTGCTTCCGCCGGCAGACGAGGCGGATCGGTGCCGTCTGGCGGCTTTAAGAAGCTGGTGGCGGGCGACAAGCACGGTGCGCTGGACGCAGGGCTTTGCGGCGCACGACATGGTGCAGCGCGTGGTGATAGCGGCCGACCAGGGCGTGTCGCTCATCGATACGGCCTTCGCCGAGGATCTTCCCCGGGTCTTTAAGGCGCGGTGGTTCAGGGCTGTCGCCGGCATAACGGCCTGGTCGGGCATGCTGAGAAAGGGGCTGTTCGGCCGCTTCGAGCGGCGGCCGAATTTTTATGCGCAGAAACAGCTTGTGGGGCATCTGAAGGGCTACGATGCCATAACGCGGGTTGCCTTTGCCGACGACCGGGTGCGGGTCTACATCATTGAAAAGGCCGCGGGCCGCACGTGGGTCTGCTGGCTTGATCCGCAGAAGCTTATCCTGCCGGGCGATACGGTGCCGCAGGCCGAGATTGCCGTAAAAACCGGAACGGTATCGGCGGCAATCGAGTCCGTCTATAGTCGGCTTCGGCCATACAGCGCCCGACATCACCGCCGCGCAGACCGACAACGGTACCGCTGCGCTGACAGTTACTCCCTCGCCGGTCTATGTTTACTGACCCCGATGACGAGGAAGGCGGGGCTGGGCCACTGCGTCATAAACTGCGCTTAATCCTCTACCGGCTCAACAAACTCAAGCAGCACGCCGCCGGTGTCCTGCGGGTTGAAATAGGCGACGCGGCTTCGCTTCATGTCCAGTATGCCGTCTTTGGTGACATGCCCCAGGCGCACGCCTTTTTGGGCCATCAGCTCAACGGCTTTATTAAGGTCGGTGACGATGAAGGCTATATGGTTGATGCCGGCGGGCGGGTTGCCGATGAAGGTTTTGAAATTGTCCGATATGGGCTGAATGAGCTCGAACTCCATGCCGCCGACCGGCACGAAGGTAAAGCGGGTTTCGGCATCCGCCACATCCCAGGGCGGCACGACCCGCACGTCCTGTTCATCGATGTCATACAGCTTCTGGTACAGCTCGGTTGCAGCTTTCACATCATCAACAATGACGCCAACGTGGCGAACCTTTACGATCAGATCAGATATTTTCATGCCGGCCCTTTCAATAAAATTATTTTGATACTATATAATGCATAAGCTACCATATGCACAATGGTTGCGCAACCGGGGCCGGCAGCATCGCAGGCATATAATCAGCGTTGTGACGGGGGAGAAGTATGAAACAGCTTTTGTTTTTTGCGATGGTTTTTTTTGCAGCAGCGGCCTCTGCTGCTGGTGCAGGGCAGGTGCCGGATACCGGCCAGACGAAGTGCTACGGCATGACGGGTGAGATTGCCTGCCCGGAGCCGGGCGAGCCGTTTTACGGGCAGGATGCCCAGCACCACACCGCGCAGCGCTCCTTTACCAGGCTTGACAGCCAGGGCGCTGAGCTGCCTGACACTGCTTCATCCTGGAGCATGGTGCGCGACACGGTAACCGGTCTTGTCTGGGAGCTCAAGGACAGCAAAAACGGCACAGCCGACTATGACAACCCCCATGATGCCGATAACCGGTATACCTGGTATGACGACAATGCTTCGCGCAATGGCGGTGATGCAGGCATGCCGGGCGACGCAACGGACACGGGCGATTTTATTGAGGCTTTGAACAGCCGGTCTTTCGGCGGCTATACCGACTGGCGGCTGCCCACGGCCAAAGAACTTGTCTGGCTGCTGACCGGGGGGCCGGCGGCCCGCCCTATATCAGTTCGCTGTATTTTCCGGCCGCAGCGGAAGAATACTGGACCGCCACGACCGACCCGAGCGGCAGCAGCCGCTGCGCCACCGTGACGCTCAAAATCGGGATGATGAATTATCCGGAAAAGGCGGGCTCCTATGCAGCCATGGCCGTGCGCGGATCGTCCGCCGCAGCAGTTCCGTGATAACGGCGACGGCACGGTGAGCGATCTCACAACCGGGCTCATGTGGCAGCAGGACAGCGTGCAGGGCATATCCTGGAAAGACGGTCTTGCCTACTGCAGTGATCTGCAATTGGGCGGCTACAGCGACTGGCGCCTGCCGGATGTCAACGAGCTCATTTCTCTTGTCGATTATTCGCAATCATCGCCGTCCATCGACGAGAGCTACTTTACCAATACCTCTACGCATTACTGGTCTTCAACCACCTATCCTTCAGATCCGCGCAAAGCATATCATGTGTGCTTTCTGCGGGGCCGGGCTGAGGTGTATGGCAAGTCTGATCAGGGTGCAGCCAGCCATCTGCGGGCTGTGCGCGGTATTGTTTCCGACAACAGTTCAACCACAACAACTGTTCCCGGCGCCGCTGCCCTGTTGAGCAACTCTATGGTGAGCATGCCCCTCAAACCCGGCTGCTGCGCAGGTTCCGCGATGAGGTGCTGGCTTCATCAGAGGCAGGCAGGATGCTCATAGATTTCTATTACCGCATGAGTCCACTGCTGAACCGGTATATTTCCAGTCAATCCTGTAAAACGGCTGTGCGGGCTGCCTGCGACTCCATAATTGCGGTGCTGGCAAAACCCGTTTTCTGCTTTGAGAAACCAGCTCAGCTCAGCAATAAAAACCTGAACAGATAACCTGCTGCGCAGATGGGATGAAACAGCATTGTCTGAGATAGTATCGATGCTTTCAGGTGTACCTGTTGAAAAAAACTTGCATTTTTGTATGAAGGTACATGTGCGTGAATATTTTTTTGTCAAAATCTGTAATTATTTGAAAAAGCTTTATTTTTTTAATGCTCACAATTTGAGCAAAGAGAACAAACCCTCTGTTTTTAAGCCATCCCTGTAATGTTCCAGCTTGTTTTCAACAGGTTTTATACATTATTTGTGGATTGCAGCACAGAGAGCATATATAGTGATGCTGCGCGGGGAATGTCCATTATATTGTATCGCATGGTATTTTTTTTAGAAAAATTATCATCTCTGGCCGTGCTTCCCCGAAGAAGGCACCGGCAGAACTTCGTGTTTTTTGATGAGGCCTTTTCAGGGCGCAAGCAAGCCACCCGCTCTGCGGCTGATTGTTGACCGGAATTCTGTTGTGAAAGCCCTGCCTGGCAGGTGGGGTGTGCTGCTATAAAAAAACAATGAATAAAAATTCTTGACTGTCAGAGCATATTAATCTATAACAACTATAGATTTGTAGATTAAACTTGTAAGCGCAGGCTGAAATATGAAGATTGCCGATTCTCTGACCGATCTTGTGGGCCGCACGCCTCTTGTATGGCTGCGGCGATTGTCAGATGCACGGCTTGCGGCAAAACTTGAGGCTTGCAATCCGGGCGGCAGCGTTAAAGACCGCATAGGCCTTGCCATGATAGAGGCTGCCGAGGCAAGCGGTGAGCTTAAGCCCGGCATGACCATTATCGAGCCAACCAGCGGCAATACGGGCATTGCCCTTGCCTGGGTGGCGGCCATTAAGGGCTACCGGCTCATACTGACCATGCCCGAGGAGATGACGAGCGAGCGCCGCATGCTGCTGCAGGCTCTGGGAGCGCATGTTATATTAACCGATGCCGAAGCCGGCATGAAAGGATCAATTGTAAAGGCGCGCGAGCTTGCCGGAAAAATAGGCACTGCTTTTATCCCGATGCAGTTTGAAAACAGCGCGAATCCTGAAGCGCATCGCCTGACAGCCCGGGAAATATGGGATGATACTGACGGGCAGGTCGATATTGTGGTGGCGGGAGTGGGTACGGGCGGAACGATTACCGGCATCGGCCGGGAGCTGAAACAGCGCAAGCCGTCGGTGCGTATCGTGGCCGTAGAGCCTGCCGGTTCAGCCGTGCTTTCCGGCTGCCCCGCCGGCAAGCACCTGATACAGGGCATTGGGGCCGGGTTTCTGCCGCCGGTACTTGATCACGTCGGTTATCGATGAAATTGTGCAGATTGCCGATGCCGGCGCTTTTGCCATGACCAAGAGGCTGCTGCGCAGCGAAGGCATTATCTGCGGCATATCATCGGGTGCGGCAGTTCTTGCGGCGATTCAGGTCGCAGCGCGCGATGAAAACAGGGAGAAGCTTATCGTGGTGATTCTCCCGGATACCGGCGAGCGATATTTAAGCACGGTCATGTTTGATACGTAAGCAACGGATAGACTATGGCTTTTGAAACAACCCGGACAATCAAGACGGATCTGCTCATTATCGGCGGCGGCACGGCAGGCTGTATGGCCGCCATCATGGCCAAACGCCGCGAGCCGAAGCTGTCGGTGACCATACTGGAAAAGGCGCATATCAGCCGCTCCGGCTGCCTTGCCATGGGGCTCAATGCGGTCAATGCCCATCTGACGGAAGGCACGCCGCATGATTATCTGGAGTATGTGCGCCGCGACAATTACGGCATTGTGCGGGATGATCTCGTTCTGTCCATCGGCGAGCGGCTGAACCGCATGACCGGGCTTCTGGAAGAGATCGGCGTTCCGCTGCCGCGCGATGCTGCGGGCAACTATATCGCCCGGTCCAGGCGCTCTATCGTCATGCTGGGCGAGCATCTCAAACCGCTGCTTGCCCGCGCCGTGCTCAAGCATGGCGTGCAGGTTGAAAACCGCACGCCGGTGTACCGGCTGCTGCAAACAGGTGACGGCCGCGTATGCGGGGCGGCAGGATTCAATCTGCGCACCGGAGAAATGGTTGCGGCCCATGCCCGGGCCGTGCTCATCGCAACCGGTGGCGCAAGCGGCATTTACCGGCCCTCCAATCCGGGCCTTGCCCGCACCAAAACCTGGTACTGCCCCTACAATGCAGGATCGGGCCTTGCCATGGGCCTGCGCGCAGGGGCTGAGATGACATCGTTTGAAATGCGCTTTGTGGCCCTGCGGACCAAAGACGTTATTGCGCCAACGGGTACGCTGGTGCTGGGGGCGCGCATGCCGCAGTGCAATGCCCGCGGCGAGCCCTATATCCGGCAGAAGGAGCAGATGCTGGGCCGCAGCCTCACAACCTGCGAGCGGTTGCAGTTCACCATCGACGAGCACCGCAAGGGCACGGGGCCCTGCTATGTGGATGTGAGCAGCCTGTCTGCCGATGAATACCGGGACCTTGTGGAAAGCTATCTCAATATGTCGCCATCGATTGCCCTTGATCTGCTGCAGGACACGGGCCGTCCAAAGACCCGTATTGAAATATGCGGCTCCGAGCCCTATGTGAACGGCGGTCATGGCATGGCAGGGTTCTGGATAGATGCCGACCGCAGGACAACACTGCCGGGACTGTATGCCGCAGGTGATGCCGCGGGCGGCGCTCCGAAGAAATATATAACCGGCTGCTTTGCCGAGGCGGAGATGGCGGTCGAGCATATCATCGGCTCGCTTACATGGCGAAGCTGCCTGCGCGGCCGCTGCCGCTGAACAGGCGGTGTGCGAGATACGGTCCTTCTTTGCTGCGCGAAAACAGGCTGACCTTTGACGAGGTTGAGGCGCGGCTGCAGAAAATCATGGAGGAGTATGCCGGCGGGAGCACGGAAAATTATGAAACCAGCCGGAGCAAACTGCTGCTGGCGCGGCAGTATCTCGGCGTGCTCGCGGGCCATGCTGCCGAGGCGACTGCCGCTGACGGCCACGGGCTGATGCGCGTGCATGACACGCTGGACCGCATACTGCTTGCCCGCGTGCTCGTTGAGCATCTGCTGGCGCGGCGCGAAACGCGCTGGCCCTGCTACCAGACGCGCCTGGATTTTCCCCTGCGCAATGATTTTGAATACGGCCTGTTCGTGAATTCAACATGGAAGGACGGCGCTGATCAGGGTTTTTGGCAGGAGCCTTGATCCTCCGCATGAACCTGTGGCTTGTGAGGAGACGCTATGACGGTGCTGATCGACAGGAAGCTGTGCAACGGCTGCCCGGGCAGGCTGGAAGGCTGCTGCGAGGAAGTGTGCCCGGGCGATCTGTTCTACCGCGACGCCGGCCAGGCCTGCCTGCGGGAAGCCGGTGACTGCTGGGACTGTTGTTCCTGCGTCAAGGCCTGTCCGCGGGAGGCTCTTTCCGTTGAGCTGCCGTTTCAGATATCCGAGGCGCGCCTGCGGCTGAGCGCCCGGCAGCGGGGCGGTCATATTCAATGGAAAATGCACAACCATGAGGGCGAGACTGTTGCCGAGTTTGAAATACAGAATCGCCGGGTAGTCTTGCCCGGGCAGGAGACCGTTGTAGACAATGGCCATGATTAAATAGCCTGCCGGACGGTTTTTTGGCCCTCCGGACTGATGAAAGGAACTCTGCATATGCACATACAGCCGGTTTTTCCGTGCACAGCGCTGCCCGGCAACCCTGCCGAAGCGCGGCTTCTCGGCCTGTACCCGCAGCGCCAGGAGGGTCTGTGGCTGCAGCGGGTAAAGGTGCCGGGAGGCGCCCTTGAGCCAAAGCAGTGGCTTGCCCTTGCCGGCTGCTGCGACCGCTATACTCCCGGTACGCCGCTGCTGCTCACCACCCGGCAGGACATAGAATTTCACAATGTGCTGCCCGCTGGCGTGCCGCAGCTGCAGCAGGCTTTGAGCGAGGCCGGCTTTACCGGCCTTGGCGCCTGCGGCGATACGCTGCGCAATATCACCCTCTGCCCCGGCAATGGCCTGAGCAATGAGTCTGTGGGCTTGAGCGCTGTGGCAGAGGCCGTGCGTCAGGCTCTTATGGATTTTTCAGCCATATTCAGCCTGCCCAGGAAATTCAAAATAAGCTTTTCAGCCTGCCCCAAAGCCTGCGGCCAGCCCTTTATCAATGATCTTGCTTTTGTGGTGCAGCGCAGAAACGGGCGTGTATGCTTTCAGGTTATCGGCGCAGGGTCGCTTGGCCCAAGGCCTGCCGCAGGCATCGTGCTGCAGGAGGAGCTGGCCCTTGAGGATGCTCCTGCCTTTGCCCGTGCAGCACTTGCCCTTTTCAATGAGTACGGCGACCGCGAGCACCGGGGCAAGGCCAGGCTGCGGCATGTGCGGCAGCGTCTTGGCGACGAGCGCGTTTCTGGAATTGCTCCGGCATTTTTTTCTCCAGCTGCGCGGAGGAGAGGCTGCGGGGCCTGCCACGGCTCCGCCGGCATTAGGCCTGCGTCGCGGCGCGCTGCTGGCATTCCCCTGCGGCCTTGTGACTGCGGCCCAGGCGCGAGCCATCGCCGAAAGCGGTTTTACTTCGCGGATACAGAATCACCACCGCGTGGCCCTCTATGCCCGTGACCCGGATGATGTGCGACGGGCTCTGGAGGCTGACCCCGTGCTGGGCACTCTTGCCGGAGGCCATAACATAGCTTCATGCCCGGGCACGACCTGGTGCAAGCATGCTCTTATCAATACCCATGCTGTCGAGCGGCTGCTGCGGGAAAGGCTGCCGGAGGATTTCGACAGTGCCATACGCATTTCGGGCTGCTCCCAACGGCTGCGCCCATTCGGGGGTCGCTGAGATCGGTCTTATAGGACGTGTTCGCAAAGATGCCGGCGGCAACCGCATCGAGGGCGTGCAGGTGCTTGCCGGCGGCGGCATGGGCCGGACGCCGGAGCTTGCCCATGAGCTGGAGCCTTTTGTTCCGACCGGCGAGGTCCGGGACAGGTTCTGAAAATTATCAATGCCCGGCAGCAGCACAACCAATCGGCATGGAGCACCGGTAGCACGCCATGAGCGTAACAAGGAGCAGGCATGAATCATCTTGATCAACTGGAGAGTTTGAGCGTTCACATACTGCGGGAGGCCTACGCGAGCTTCAAGAATCTGGGGATGCTGTGGTCGATCGGCAAGGACAGCACGGTGCTTCTGTGGCTGGCGCGCAAGGCTTTTACGGTCATGTGCCGTTTCCGCTGGTGCATATCGATACGCATTTCAAGATACCCGAAATGATCGAGTACCGGGACCGGCTGGCCATGGAGTGGGGCCTTGAAATGGTGTACGGCATGAACGAAGAGGCCCTGAGGGACAAGCAGACCTTCCCGGACGGCACGGTTGACCGGATCGCCTGCTGTCAGGAACTTAAAGACCATAGCGCTGACGAATACGCTGAGCGGGAAATGGCCGCGGTATGTGTTAAACCATAAGACCGGCGCCTACGAAGTGTATAAAAACACGGAGCCGTATACAGGGCGTGATTGTCGGCGTGCGGGCCGATGAAGAGGGCTCTCGGTCCAAGGAGCGGTATTTCTCGCCCCGGGATCAGGGAAAATCTCTGGGATCTGGGGGATCAGCCGCCGGAGTTCTGGAACCAGTTCAAGACGGATTTTCCGCCGGGCACGCATTTGCGGATACATCCGCTGCTGGACTGGACAGAGCTGAACATCTGGGAATATATTGAGCGGGAAAATATCCCGACGGTGTCGCTGTACTACAATCAGGGCGACGGGAAGCGGTACCGCTCGCTGGGGTGCTATCCGTGCACGACGCCCATAGAGTCGCAATCGCGCACGGTGCAGGAGATCATTGAGGAGCTGAAAAGCGGGGGTCTGAAGAACATAGCCGAGCGGTCCGGCAGGGCGCAGGACAAGGATGACGGCGGTGGGCTGGAGACGCTGCGGCGCGACGGGTATATGTAAAAGATTCTAAGATTCAAGATTCAAGATTCAAGATTTAAAGTTCAAGGTTGAAGGGCGAGATTTAAACCGTAGGGGCGCAGAGGTTAGGAGTCAGGGGTTCAGAGTTAGGAGTAAAAAAATTCAAGATTCAAGATTCAAAACTTAAAACTTAAAACTTAAATCTTAAAACCAACATTCAGGATTTAATGACCTTGCTGGAAGAGGATACGATATGACAGAGCAGCTTGAAAAGCAGAAAATGAATATTGTGATAGCCGGTCATGTGGATCATGGCAAGAGCACGGTGATCGGGCGGCTTTTGGCGGATACGGGCTCTCTGCCGGAGGGCAAGCTTGCGCAGGTGCAGGAGAACTGCCGGCGCAATTCAAAGCCCTTCGAGTATGCCTTTCTGATAGATGCTTTGAAGGACGAGCAGTCCCAGGGCATCACGATTGATACGGCCCGGGTGTTTTTCAAAACAGGGAAGCGCAATTACATTATTCTTGATGCTCCGGGGCATATAGAGTTTTTGAAGAACATGGTTACGGGCGCATCGCGGGCAGAGGCGGCGCTGCTGGTGATCGATGCGGAGGAAGGCGTGCGGGAACTATAATATCTATTAAATCGCTAGAGCAACTAGATTAAAGGTAATCAAAAATGTATCGCAAGATTTTAAAAATGTACATGTGTAGTTTTGTTGATAGTGGATAACCCGGTTATGCTCACAGGAGCTGAAGAAGTGCAGGCCACTATCCTATAATTGCATACGGATAGTGGCCTTTTTTTTTACCTACAGAATTCAAACAAAGAAAGCGAGGAACTCAATGGCCTATAAAAATCTGGAAACTATTGCGCTGCATGGCGGGCAGACGCCCGACCCGACAACCGGTTCGCGCGCCGTGCCGATTTATCAGACAACCTCATATGTATTTAAGGATACCGAGCATGCGGCAAATCTGTTTGCCCTGAAAGAATTCGGCAATATCTATACACGGCTTATGAACCCGACTACCGATGTGTTTGAGCAGCGCATCGCCCAGATTGAAGGCGGCACTGGCGCTCTGGCGGTTGCAAGCGGCCAGGCAGCGGAAGCATTCGCGCTTCTTGCCATAACCCGGCCGGGAGATGAGATCGTGGCCGGCAATAATCTGTACGGCGGAACGTATCAGCTGCTGCACTACACCTTTCCCAAGCTCGGACGGACGGCAAAGTTTGTGGAATCGACAAAGCCGGAGGAATTCAAAAAAGCGATAACAGATAAGACGCGGGCGATTTATGTCGAGACCATCGGCAACCCGAAGCTTGATGTGCCTGATTTTGAAGCAATAGCCGCTATTGCCCATGAGGCGGGCTTGCCGCTTGTGGTTGATAATACGGTCGGGGTGGGGCTTGTGCGGCCTATTGATCACGGCGCTGATATTGTTGTGGCATCAGCTACGAAGTTTATCGGCGGGCATGGCACCTCCCTTGGCGGCGTTATTGTGGATTCGGGCAAATTTGACTGGAGCAATGGAAAATTCCCCGAGTTTACCGAGCCCGACCCCAGCTACCACGGCCTTGTCTTCTGGGATGCTCTCGGCAATCATCCGGCGCTCGGGAATGTGGCCTTTATTTTGAAAGTGCGGGTGCAGCTGCTGCGCGATCTCGGGGCTGCGATCAGCCCGTTTAACTCCTTCCAGCTGCTGCAGGGCCTGGAAACGCTGCCCCTGCGGCAGCAGCGGCACTGCGAGAATGCTCTGGCTGTTGCGCGGTATCTGAAAAAGCACCCGCTGGTCGGGTGGGTGAATTATCCGGGGCTGGAAGACAGCCCCAATCACCGGGTGGCTTCAAAATATCTGAAAAAAGGCTATGGCGCCCTTGTGGGCTTCGGGATCAAGGGCGGACGTGAAGCAGGCAAAAAGTTTATCAACTCGGTTGAGCTGCTGTCGCATCTGGCAAATATCGGCGATGCGAAAACGCTGGTCATTCATCCGGCCTCGACGACCCATCAGCAGCTGACCCCGCAGGAGCAGCAGGCAACGGGCGTGACCGATGATTTCATCCGCCTGTCGGTAGGGCTTGAGCATATCGACGATATCATTGCGGATATCGAACAGGCGCTGCAAAAGACCGCTGTTTGAAGAAACTCCCTGCTCTCCGATAGCGGAGGACAGGTTTGAAACCTGTGACTGCGATAGCAGCAAAGCAAAGCAGAAAGAAGCATTGCAGGCACAGCAAGAGCGTGGAAAAGAAATCGGGATTGTACAGACACAGTTTGCCACTGTTGCCGATGAGCTTGTGCTTGAAAGCGGCGAGAGGCTCGGGCCGGTGACGCTTGCCTATGAAACCTATGGCGAGCTGAATGCCGAGCAGGTCAAATGCCGTGCTCATCTGTCATGCGCTGTCAGGGGATGCCCATGTTGCAGGCTATCACAAGGGTGAGAAAAAACCCGGGTGGTGGGATGACATGGTCGGGCCGGGCAGGGCATTTGATACGGACAAGTATTATGTCATCTGCTCAAATGTTCTGGGCGGCTGCAAGGGCTCGACCGGGCCGGGCTTCGTGAATCCGAAGACCGGACAGCCCTATGGTCTAACATTCCCCCTGATCACCATCGGCGATATGGTGAAAGCCCAGCAGCTGCTCATACAGCAGCTGGGCATAGATAAGCTGTGCTCGGTTGCCGGCGGGTCCATGGGCGGGATGCAGGCCCTTGAATGGCTCAGAAGCGCGCCCGGCAAACTGGAGAGCGCAATTCTTGTGGCAACGGCTGCCATGCATTCGCCGCAGCAGATTGCTTTCAACGAGGTGGGCAGGCAGGCTATTATGGCTGACTCTCACTGGCAGGACGGCAACTATTACGGCAGGGACGCGCGCCCTCGAAAGGTCTGGCTGTGGCGCGATGGTAGGCCATATCACCTATATGAGCGAAGCATCGATGCTTGATAAGTTCGGCAGGCAGCAGAAGAATGAAAAGCAGCCCTTTAAGTTTACCGCCGACTTTGAAGTCGAGGGCTATCTGCAAAATAAGGGCGACAGCTTTGTGAAGCGCTTTGATGCAAACTCCTATCTGTATATTACCAAGGCCATGGATTTTTTTGACCTGACCGAAGAGAAGCCCCTGCATGAAGTGTTTACGGGGCTTGACGCCAAGCTGCTGGTCATAGCCTTCAGATCGGACTGGCTGTACCCGGTCTGGCAGTCGCAGGAGATTGTAAAAGCGTGCAAAATCGCCGGTGTGAATGCAACGTACTGCGAAATAGATTCAACCTACGGCCATGATGCTTTTCTGCTTGAGACCCGAGCAGGAGGCGCATCTTGTCTCGCATTTTTTAAAAAGGGTTTCAAACGGATACGATGTGACGGATGCCTATGAAATATGATTCAGTGCCGCTTGATCATAGAATAATTCTTAGGCCTGGTGCAGCAGGGGGCATCCGTGCTCGATCTCGGGTGCGGCACGGGTGAGCTTCTGTATCTGCTTGCCAGAGAAAAAAAGGCGCGGTGCCAGGGCATTGAAATAGACGATCAGGCGATTTATGACTGCGTTGCCCGGGGCCTGTGCGTTTTCCATGGCGATATTGACACCGGCCTTGCCGACTATGGCGACAAATCATTTGATTATGTCATTTTGAATCAGAGCCTGCAGCAGGTTCGAAAGATTGAAGCGGTTCTCAAAGACTCGCTGCGCGTCGGGAAAAAAGTCATTATCGGTTTTCCGAATTTCGCCTGCTACAAATCCCGGGCGCAGATATTTTTTCAGGGCAGAACGCCGGTGACGCCGTCGCTGCCCTATGAATGGTATGACACGCCGAATCTGCATTTTTTGAGCATGTATGATTTTATCGGCTACTGCGGCAGGAAGGGCATAATAATCGAAGAGGAATTCTTTTTAACTAATAAAATAACATTAAAGTTTCTGCCGAATCTGTTTGCGCAGATCGGCCTTTTTTTGATTTCAAAAAACGGGCTTTGTGATTAATGCCGGTAAAGGCTTTTTGGTAGAGCCGGCCTGAAAAAAAATGACACGGGTAAATGTATTGACAATTAGATCAATTAACCCTACATTATCTATAGATTACTAGATTGAAGGGTTTTCCTATGAAACTTGTCAACAAAAGGTCGTTATGGTACGCGTGCAATGTTAGACATTGCTTTGAACAAAGAAAAGGGTCCGTGCGTGATGAAGGATATATCGGCGCGGCAGGATATATCGCCGAAATATCTCGACCATATCCTGTCTGCTCTGCGCAGAGCCGGACTTATTAAAAATATTCGCGGTAAGGGAGGCGGCTATATTCTTGCCCGGCCTGCCTCGGCAATTACACTCAAGGATATTATTGAAGCGGTGGAAGGCTCTCTTAGCTCCGGTTGAATGCGTTGACAATCCTGCTCTGTGCGACCGCAGCGCATCTTGTCCTACCATCGAGGTGTGGCGCAATGTGCGCGATGCCGTGGAGGGCGTGCTTGCCGCCACAACGCTTGAAAGCCTCGTGGAGCTGCAGAAGAAAAAAGAGCCATCGGCGCTGCAGTATGTAATTTAGAAGAGGTGGAAGTCAGAAGCCAGAAGGTCAGAAGAGACATATAGGATTCGAGAACTTTATTTGTTTTTTTAGACAATCAGATATGAAATGGTTTAGTTGTTTTTTTGCTTCTGAATTCTGACTACTGAATTCTGGATTCTATTTTAACAGTACCCACATAACCATGTTCGCGGTTAAAGCCGCGCCTGAAGCAACTTTTACGCAACTGGGAGGATGGAAAGTATGTCCCGAATATATATCGATAATGCTCAGTCAATCGGCAATACGCCCCTTGTCCGGCTGAACCGGATTGCCGAGGGTGTGAAGGCCGCTGCCGTGCTCGGGAAGGTTGAAGGCCGCAACCCGGCTTATTCGGTGAAATGCCGTATCGGTGCGGCCATGATCTGGGATGCCGAAGAGAAAGGCTTTCTGAAGCCCGGGGTTGAAATCGTCGAGCCCACGAGCGGCAATACGGGCATTGCCCTGGCATATGTGGCGGCAGCCCGGGGCTATAAGCTTACACTGACCATGCCGGAAACCATGAGCCTCGAGCGCCGCCGGGTGCTTAGCCGCCTTCGGGGCGAATATTGTGCTGACCCCGGGCTCCGAGGGCATGAGCGGATCGATACGCCGGGCCGAAGAAATGGCAGCTTCCGACCCGAAGAGATACTTTCTGCCGCAGCAGTTCAAAAATCCGGCCAATCCCGCTATTCATGAAAAAACCACAGGGCCTGAAATCTGGAATGATACGGACGGGGCAGTGGATGTGGTCGTGTCCGGCGTGGGCACCGGCGGCACCATAACCGGCATATCCCGCTTTATCAAAAACACGAAGGGCAAAAAGATTATCTCAGTTGCTGTCGAGCCTGCGGAGAGCCCGGTCATTAGCCAGAAGCTTGCCGGCCAGCCCCTCAAGCCCGCGCCCCATAAGATTCAAGGCATCGGCGCAGGCTTTATTCCCGACATACTCGATCTGTCTCTTGTTGACCGGGTGGAGAGGGTGGACAGTGCTGAAGCAATCGCAGTGTCGCGGCGGCTTGCCCTGGATGAAGGCATGCTGAGCGGCATATCAAGCGGCGCGGCAGTGGCTGCGGCCCTGCGCCTTGCGCGGCTGGATGAGTTTGCGGGCAAGACATTTGTGGTCATTCTGCCCGATGCAGGCGAGCGCTATCTTTCAACGGTTTTATTCGAGGGCATCGGCGCCTGATGCTTTATAAAAAACAACTGCTGCAAAATCCGTTCGCCCTGAGCTTGTCGAAGCGCACCATGTATGGTTCGACCGGCTCACCACGAACGGCTGATGAATAGCACTGAATTTTACATGCTCTAAAGGCATCTAGAGCGAAGGCCCGTGCCGGCGGCAGTTGGGCAGCCGGAAGCGGGCAACGGATAATGTCACAGATAAGTGGAGTGCTCTATGTCAAAGACAATTCAGGAAATCAACGAAAAGATCAAAAAGGGCTCAGCCGTTGTGGTGACAGCCGAGGAGATCATCGACATTGTGCATAAAAAAGGCGCTAAAAAGGCGGCCGCCGAAGTCGATGTCGTGACAACGGGCACCTTCGGCCCCATGTGTTCATCAGGGGCCTACTTTAACCTGGGCCATACCAAGCCGCGAATAAAGATCGGCGGCGGCACCTGCACCTTAAACGATGTGCCCTGCTATACCGGGCTTGCCGCGGTTGACGTCATTCTGGGCGCCACCGCCATGCCTGACTATGATCAGCGCAATGCATCCTATCCGGGCTCGTTCAAATACGGCGGCGCTCATGTGATCGAGGATCTTGTGGCAGGCAAAGCGGTGAAGCTTTCGGCAACGGCCTATGGCACCGACTGCTATCCGAGCAAAAGCGTCGAGACGATGGTCTACCTTGCCGACATGAACGAAGCCGTGCTTTTCGACCCGCGCAATTGCTATCAGAACTACAATGTGGCGGTTAACTGCTCGGATAAGGTTATCTATACCTACATGGGGCGCCTGCTGCCGCGCATCGGCAATGCCAACTACTGCAGCGCGGGCCAGCTTTCTCCGCTGCTCAACGATCCGCTGTACAAAACCATCGGCATCGGCACGCGCATATTTCTCGGCGGCGGCCAGGGCTATGTTTCCTGGCAGGGAACGCAGCACAACCCCACTGTCAAGCGCAGCGACAATGGCGTGCCGCGCATGGGCTCGGGCACGCTTGCCGTTATGGGCGATCTCAAGCAGATGAGCCCCGAGTGGCTGCGCGGCGCGAGCATGACAGGCTACGGCGTCACGCTCACCGTGGGCATCGGCGTGCCCATACCGATTCTCAATGAGGAAATCGTCCAGTATACCGCCGTGCGCGACGAGGAGATTTTTGCGCAGGTCATCGACTACAGCAAAAACTATCCCGAGGTGATACCGGGCAGTGTTGCCGAGGTGAACTATGCGCAGCTCAAGACCGGCTCCATCACCCTTGAGGGCAGGCAGGTCCCGACGGGCGGCCTTTCAAGCTATGTGTGCGCTCAAAAAATAGCCGCAACGCTCAAGCAGTGGATTGCCGATAAGAAGTTTTATCTGAGCGAGCCTGCAGCGCTGCTGCCGTCGGTCGACTCCGGCGTCAGCGTCAAGCTCATGGCCGACCGGCCCGTAAAGAAATAACCCTGTTTTTAACCGGAGGAATCCGTTATGCCGAAAAAAAGAGTAGTACTCACATTTCCGCCCACGCTGGTGAGCCAGCCCGTTACCTATCACCTGGTGAAGGATTATGACCTTATGGTCAATATCCTGCGCGGCGTCGTGACCCCCAATGAAGAAAGCGGCCTTGTGGTTGAGCTGTCGGGGGCCAAGCATGCCCTTGAAGAGGGCATGAAGTATCTGAGCGATACCGGCATTCATGTGCAGCCCCTGGGGCAGGATATCAAGTGGCATGCAGACAAGTGCACGCACTGCACGGCCTGCATCCCGGCATGCCCCACGCAGGCCCTTGCCGTTGACCGCGAGAGCATGGAAGTGTCCTTTGAGAAGGATAAATGCATTGCCTGCGAGCTGTGTATTCAGATATGCCCCTACAGGGCTGTTGAGATACAGTTTTAAGCAGCGGGCGGGGTTTATCCCCGCCCATTGCATGATCAAGCGGTGCGCACAGCGCACCCTGTCATTTTTTATGTACCGGAGGCATAATCCCCCATGTCCGACCAGCAGCTGATTGAAAAAATTGAGGCCTTGAAGGCCGATCGCAATGCCATCATTCTTGCCCATAACTATCAGCGCGATGAGGTTCAGGACCTTGCCGATTATACGGGCGATTCTCTTGGACTCAGCATACGCGCCGCCCAAACCGATGCCGATGTGATCGTTTTCTGCGGCGTGCACTTCATGGCCGAAACCGCCTCTATTCTTTGCCCGGAAAAAACCGTGCTTATGCCCGACCCTGATGCGGGCTGCCCCATGGCAGACATGATAACAGCCCTGCAGCTGCGCGATCTGAAGGCGCAGCATCCCGGCGCCGTCGTGGTCACCTATGTCAATTCATCGGCTGAGGTCAAGGCTGAGACCGATGTGTGCTGCACATCGTCAAACGCGGTGAAGGTCGTGCAGTCGCTCAAAGACGCGCAAGAGATTATTTTCGTGCCCGACCAGTATCTCGGCTCATTTGTCGCAAAGCAGACCGGCCGCGAGATGATACTGTGGCAGGGCTACTGCCCCACGCATATGCGCATTACCCCTGAACACATACAGCGCCAGAAGGCCGCCCATCCCGCAGCAGAGGTGCTCGTGCATCCCGAATGCACGCAGCCCGTGGTGGCTTGCGCCGATTATGCCCTTTCTACCGAAGGCATCTGCCGCAGGGCCCATGAGTCACAGCGGCTGAGTTTATCATCGGCACGGAACTTGGCGTCATGTACCGCCTGAAGAAAGAAAACCCGGGCAAGACCTTTTACCCGGCAACGGATTTTGCCCTTTGCCCCAATATGAAGAAGACCACGCTTGAAAAGATTCTCTGGTGCCTTGAAGGCATGAAGTACGAGGTGCGCGTGCCCGAGGATATTCGCGTGCGCGCCCGCCGTGCAGTTGACCGCATGGTTGCCATTGTGTAAAAAAATTAAAAAATTGAATATTTTATTTTTTTCCTCTTGCGCCCTCCTTAATGTTTGTTATATATAACTATACAATTTCTGAAATTTAAACGCTGAGGTTTGAAAAACTGACTGTACATTGATCCACGGAAGGTGAATAACCGCGTGAAGCCGCAGTCGGAAACCCAACCGATCCATTATAGATACTTTATCAACATGGGGCCGCAGCACCCGAGCACCCACGGCGTGCTGCGCCTGGTGGTGGGGCTCTACGGCGAGTATGTGCTGAGCCTTGAGCCGGTCATCGGCTACGGGCACCGCATGCAGGAGCTTATGGCCGAGCGGCGCCCCTGGCCCGCATTTCTTCCCAATACCGCCCGCATGGATTATGCCTGCGGCCTGCCGCATCAGCACTGCTATCTGCTGGCTATCGAGAAAATGCTGGGCATTGCCGTTGCGGAACGCGCCGAATATCTCCGCGTCATCACCACCGAAATCAACCGCATCGTCAGCCATCTCCTGTGGCTGGGGGCAAATCTGCTTGACCTTGGCGCTTTCACACCGATTCTGTACTGCTTTGACGACCGCGAAAATTTTCTCGATATTCTTGAAGATGTAACCGGCTCGCGCCTCACGCACTGCTGGTACCGGGCAGGCGGCGTACTCAATGACGTGCCCGCTGATTTTGCCGACCGGCTGCGCGCCGTTGTCAAACGCATGTACGGCCGCTTTGATATATACAAGAATCTCGTCACCGATAATATTATCTTTCAGAAACGCACCAAAGATATCGGCATCATCACGCCCGACATGGCGCGGCGCTATGGCGCCACGGGGCCGGTGCTGCGCGGCAGCGGCATTGCCTATGATATCCGCAAGAGCCAGCCGTATTCGATTTACCCGCAGCTTGATTTTGACGTGCCTGTGGGCGAGAAGGGCGACTGCTTTGACCGCTATATCGTGCATATTGAGGAGATGCGCCAGAGCCTGCGCATAATCGAGCAGTGCCTGGACCGCCTTCCCGAAGGCGAGATCAGGACGAAGCTGCCAAAGAAGATGGTACTGCCTCCCGGCGACTGCACATTTTCCGTGGAAGGCGCCCGGGGCGAGGTGACCTATTATCTTGTGGGCGACGGCACCGACATACCGTACCGGCTTAAAGTGCGCGCACCGTGTTTCTCAAACCTGAGCCTGCTGCCCGAGCTGTGTCAGGACATGCTGCTTGCCGACATGATTGCCACCATGGGAAGCCTTGATCTGGTGATACCGGAGGTGGACAGGTAGGATTGTTGTTGGTTTGATTGGTTCAATTGGTTTTGCTGGTTGTATGTGTTGTTTTGAATTGAAGTCAGTGGGGTAGGCTGGTGGGTGAAACCACTCTATTGGTGAGAATGAATTACATTTGGTGGATTGCACCCACCCTGACATAATTAATAATGAAACACATTGAACCAATCAATTTAACCAATTCAGCTAATTCAACTAATTCAACCAATCAAACATATTTAAATGGATTTATTAAACAACATACCGCCCCATCTTTTCCGCATGATCATAGCCGTGGCCGTGGTGATCGGGTTTGTGTTTGCCAATGCCACGGTCATGGGCTATCTCGAGCGCAAGCTTGCCGGCCGCTTTCAGCGCAGGCTCGGGCCCATGGAGGTGGGGTGGCACGGCATACTGCAGATGCCTGTCGACGGCATCAAGCTCATAGCCAAACAGCTTATCGTGCCCGACAATGTGGCAGGCGTGCTTTTTTATGCCGCCCCGATCATAGCGCTGGCGCCCGTGGCCCTGCCGTTTCTTGTTATTCCCTTTGCCCCCGGCCTTCAGGTGATCGACCTTGATGTGGGCGTCATATTCCTTCTTACCATGATTTCCTTTAACACAGTTGCCGTTTTTCTTGCGGGATGGAGTTCCAATAACAACTATGCCATGATCGGAGCCATGCGCGCGGTGGCGCAGAATATTTCCTATGAAATTCCGATACTGCTGTCCGTGCTGGCCATTGCTCTCATGACCAATACGTTCAGCATGAAGGCAATCATTGAAGCGCAGAAGAGCATCTGGTTTATTATTGTTCAGCCCGCGGCTTTTATCATGATGTTTATCTGCGCTATCGCCGAGACAAACCGGGCGCCCTTTGATCTGGCCGAGGGGGAAAGCGAACTGACCGCCGGCTTTCATACCGAGTACAGCGGCATTGCCTTCAGCACTGTTCATGATTGCCGAATATACCTATATGTTTGTGAACTGCTGCCTGGTAACAGCACTTTTTCTCGGCGGGTGGAAGGGCATACCGCTCCCCTTTGGCGAGTACAGCTCCTGCATCTGGTTTTTTGCCAAGGTGTATTTCCTGATGTTTGTCATTGTCTGGTGCCGCTGGACATATCCCCGCGTGCGTTTTGATCAGCTTATGAATTTTTCCTGGAAGTATCTTATACCGCTGTCACTGGTAAATCTTCTCGTAACAGCCATACTGGTGAAGCTGCTGTGAAAAAGTACTTTAGCGAACTGCTAACCGGGGCACAAAGCCTTATTGCCGGCTTTGCCGTGACGCTCAAGGCGCTGCTGTCGCCCGTGGTAACGGTTCAGTACCCGCGTGAAAAGCTTCCCGTGGGGAAAGGCTACAGGGGCCACCCGCACCTGGTAATGGATGAAACAGGCCGGCCAAAATGCATCGCCTGCGGCAGCTGCATGCGCCTGTGCCCGTCGCAGTGCTTTACGGTGCAGGGTGAGAAAAAGGAAGGGGATAAACGAAAATACCCGACGGTGTTTCAGGTGGATTTTACCCGATGCAGCCTGTGCGGCACCTGCAGCGAGGTATGCCCGGTGGCGGCAATTGAATATTCTGATGTATACGGAATTGCGGGATTTACCCGTGAGGAGTTTGTGTATGATTTGCTGGCTGATGTGCCCGGCCTTGTAGAGACAGGTTTCAAACCTGTCTCTGCGGATTAAAAACACCGAGTAGGCGATATAAATATAATGCATTTTTATCAAATAATTTCTGAGATCATTTTCTGGCTGCTGGTGCTTATCACCATGGGCGGCGGTTTTGTTGCCATCGGCGCGCGCATGCTCATCTATTCGCTGCTGGGCCTCTCAATAACATTCCTTGGCGTTGCGGGCCTGTATATCTATCTCGGGAGCTTATTTGTTTCCCTGCTGCAGGTGCTTATTTACGGCGGAGCCATCTGCATAGTTCTGGTGTTTGGTATCATGGTCGGTTACACGCCGCGCCAGATTGTTGAAACGCGCATCAGGAGCGAGAACCTGCTGCTGGCCGTTCCGACCTGCGGGCTGGGCGTAGCTCTTTTATTTTTTGCCATCCGGCGCACAGGCTGGTTCCCGGCGGCGCAGCGTCTTACTGATTATTCTATTGAACGGGTAGGGCATACCCTTTTGTATGATTTTTGTCTCGGCTTTGAGCTTATCTCGCTGCTGCTGCTTGTGGGGATGATCGGCGCAATTATTGTCTCCAACAGTCAGGAGGATGAATCCGATGGGGAGTGAGAGCCTGAATACCTATCTGCTTGTTGCAGGCTTTCTGCTGGTGGCCGGCATCTACGGCATGGTTCAGAAGCGCTCGTTTATAGGCATGCTGATATCAATAGAGCTGATTTTGAACGGAGCGGGCCTCAATGTCATGGCCCTGAACCGTTTTCTTGCGCCCGACCCTGCCGTGGGGCAGGTGATAACTCTTTTTATTATGGGCATCGCCGCTACCGAAGCGGCTATCGGCGTTAGCTTTATACTTGCGGTCTATAAGAAATTCAGGACCATCGATCCCAGCAGAATATTTACGATGAAACGGTAATATGACGAACAGCTACCTACTGCTGCTGCCACCTGCGCTCCCGGCGATCGCGGCGATTATTGTGCTTATGCTCCGAAAGCGCCCCGCGATCAGGGACTGCGTTCCGGTCATCGGCGCTGTGCTTACGTTCTGCTCGGTGCTGCAGCTTGCCCCTGCTGTGCTGGCAGGCCAGGTGTGCCGCGCAAGCCTGTTTACCCTGCTGCCGGGGATAACGGTAGCACTGCGCATCGACGGCATGGGCCTGCTGTTTGCCGGCACAGCTTCGTTTCTCTGGATAGCAGCGAGCCTGTACTGCATCGGCTATATGCGCATACTGCGCGAACATGCCCAGACGCGTTTCTACGTGTGCTACGCTGCTGCCGTCGGCGGGGCCATGGGTGTTGCCTTCTCCGAAAATCTTTTCACCCTCTATTTTTTTTACGAGATCGTCTCCATCTTCACCTATCCGCTGGTGGCACACCACCAGGACGGCAAGGCCTATGACGGAGCGCGCAAATACCTCACCTATCTCATGTTCGCCTCCAAGGCGCTGCTGCTGCCTGCCATGGCGATTATCTATATCACGTGCGGCACGCTCGACTTCAACATGGCCGACATTCACCGGGGTGTTTTTCCTGCGGGCGCCAACCCTGCTGTCATACAGGCCTGCTACTTCATGATGCTGTTCGGTTTTGCAAAAGCAGCCATCATCCCCCTGCACAGCTGGCTGCCGGCGGCCATGGTTGCGCCCACGCCCGTGAGCGCCCTTCTGCATGCTGTTGTTGTGGTGAAGGTCGGGGTGTTTTCAGTCTGCCGCATGATGCTGTCGCTGTTCGGGACCGAGCGCCTTGCATCACTTGATCTTGGTACCGCCACAGCCTGGATTGCGGCCTTTACGATACTGACAGCATCGATCATCGCCATGACCAAGACAGATCTCAAGGCCCGGCTTGCCTACTCAACCGTCAGCCAGCTTTCCTATATCGTGCTGGGCGTTGCCATGCTCGTGCCCAACGGGGTAACGGGAGGGCTCATTCATATCGCCAACCACGCATTTTCCAAGATAAGCCTCTTTTTTTGCGCCGGGGCGATCATTTGCGCAACCAGCAAAACCGACATTCGCGATATGGGGGGCTTAGCGCGTCAGATGCCTGCAACATTGGCGGTCTTTGCCCTGGCAGCGCTCTCCATGATCGGCGTTCCGCCGGTCGGCGGTTTTGTGAGCAAGTGGTACCTGGCTGTGGGTGCTTTGGATATAAAGAGCACCGGGCTGCTGGCCGTGATACTGGTGAGCAGCATTCTGAACGCTTATTATTTCGGCGAGGTGGTGCTGCGCGGATTTTTCGGCAACCCGCCCGAAGGTACTGCTTTGGCTGAAGGCTCTCTTGAATCAACAACTCTCATGAGGCTTATGATTTATCCCACGGCGGTCGCAGCGGCCCTGTCCGTCGCGTGGGGCATGTACCCTGATTTGTTTTTGAAAATCATCAGCCTGAAGCTCGGTTGATTGATGCAGCCGGGGCAGGGCGCACCGGCTTCGCGGATACATAGTAGTAGAGAAGGACATATGCTCATAAAGATTCTCGCATTTCTGAACAGCCGGACCGGCGCGCTTCGCGTGCTGTTTTTTGCCGTTCTGGCGGCATGCTCCATTGCCGATATCTTTGTGCCCCGGCATGAGGCGCACTTTTTCGGCGACAGCGTGCCGGTCTTCTGGACGGTGTTCGGCCTGGGCTGCTGCCTTGCCATGTCGTTTATCTGCAAGTGGATTTCAAAACATATGATAGCGCGATCCGAGGACTATTATGACGGCTAATCTGCTGCTCCAGCACCCGTCTTTTTTGTTTATACTGGCTGCCGTGCTCATGCCGCTGTTTAGCCGCATGCGGATTCAGAAGGTTGCGCTTCTGGCTGTTCCGCTCATTGCATTTTACCAGATTAATACGCTGCCGTCTTCTGCCGGCGCCTGCCAGTATCTCGGGCTGCAGCTGAGTTTTATCAGGGCTGATCAACTGACCTATATCTTCCTGAATGTTTTCACCATAATGGCATTCATCGGTGCAGTGTACAGCCTGCATGTCAAGGACTGGGCGCAGCACACGGCATCCTTCCTCTATGTGGCAGGATCTCTGGGCGTGACGCTCAGCGGTGATTACGTGACGCTGTTTATTTTCTGGGAGCTCATGGCCCTGGCCTCTACGTTTCTCATCTGGCTTCGGTGCTCGCAGCAGTCCCGCGGGGCCGGATTGCGGTACCTGCTGGTGCATATCGCGGGCGGCCTTGCGCTGCTGGCAGGCATTGTGCTCAAGTACAGCGCCACCGGGGATTTAAGCTTCGTGCAGGTGCCTGTGAACAGCGCCGGCATAGCCGACTATTTCATCATGGCGGGTTTCATGCTCAATGCCGCTGTGCCGCCCCTGCATGCATGGCTGGCTGATGCCTATCCTGAAGCAACCGTTTGCGGCGCGGTTTTTATGTGCGCATTTACGACAAAGACGGCGGTGTATGTTTTATGCCGTGCTTTTCCGGGCTTTGAAGTGCTTGCGGTTATGGGCGCCATTATGGCCGTCTACGGCGTCTGCTTCGCCATTATCGAAAACGACGCGCGCCGCATACTCTCCTATCATATCATCAGCCAGGTAGGCTACATGGTCTGCGGCATCGGTATCGGCACCGACATGGCGGTAAACGGCGCCTGCGCTCATGCCTATGCCCATATTTTATATAAAGCCCTGCTTTTTATGGGCGTTGGGTGCGTACTGGAGATGACGGGCAGGCAGAAGCTTTCAGAACTTGGCGGTCTGTGGCGCAGGATGCCCCTGGCAATGATCTTTACTGTTATCGGTGGTATTTCCATTTCCGGCTTTCCTTTCACCAGCGGCTTTGTGAGTAAATCCATGGTTATTTTCGGCGCTGGCGAAGCCCATCGGATAGGACTCCTTGTCATGCTTATGCTGGCCTCAGTGGGAACATTTCTTTCCGTCGGCATCAAACTCCCGTATTTTATCTGGTTCGGCAAGGACAGTGGCGTTCCGGCCAGGGACGCGCCCTGGAATATGCAGGCGGGCATGGCAATAGCCGCTTTTTTCTGCTTTTTTATAGGCTGCTATCCCGAGTTTCTCTATCGTATGCTGCCGCGGCCCGGCGAGTATGAGCCCTATACTGCATACCATTTGTCTGAAACACTTCAGGTTCTTGGTTATACGGCTCTCGGATTCTATCTGCTGCGCAAGTTCCTTACTCCTCACGCCAACATGAATCTTGATATTGACTGGTTCTATCGCAAGGGCGCGCAGGCTGTGATGCGGCTGGCCCGCGGGCCGATAGCTGCTGTTGACGGCTGGGTCGGCGAGCTGTACCGAACGGCGGGGATGCGTTCCGCTATGGCCACTGCGCGCGGGGTTACGGGTTTTGACATGCATGTCATCGACTGCCTTATCGACGGCTTTGCCGGCAAGGTGGTTGTGCTGGGCGAGCATTTTCGAAATCTCCAGACAGGCAAGGTGCAGCATTATATCGCCGCCGCAGTCATTTTTATTTTTCTGCTGCTGATATGCGTCGTGCTTATATAGAAAAGGATTATGGAACAGTATCTGCTTTTTAATCACAGCGATTTTCCTGTGCTCAGCACACTGATCCTGCTGCCGCTTGCGGGGGCCATTGTGTGCCTGTTTATCCGCAATGAAACCTTCCTGAAGCTCTGGGGACTGGCCGTAACGACAACCACCATGGCGCTGTCGCTGCCGCTGTATTTTCTTTTCGATCAGACCAGCGACAAATACCAGTTTGCCGAGCTGGGGCAGTGGATACCGGCGCTGAAGCTCGACTATGTGGTGGGCGTGGACGGTATCAGCCTGCCGCTTGTTCTGCTCACCACCTGCCTCATGCCCCTGTGCATTCTGTGCTCGTGGAGCCAGATCAAGGACCGGCTTGCGGAATTCATTTTCGTGCTGCTCATCATGGAATCCTCCATGCTGGGCGTGTTCATAAGCCTGAACACCGTGCTTTTTTATATTTTCTGGGAAGGCATGCTGATTCCCATGTACCTTCTGATAGCCGTGTGGGGCGGGCCGCGCAGGGATTATGCATCCATCAAGTTTTTCCTGTACACATTCGTGGGCAGCGTTTTTCTGCTCATCGCCCTGATCGTTCTGTATGTGCGCAGCGGGTCGTTCTTTATTCCCGATTTTATGCGCCTTAATTATCCCTTTGATATACAGATGATAATTTTTGTCTGCTGCGCCATCACGTTCGCCATCAAGATGCCCATGTATCCTTTTCATACATGGCTGCCGGCTGCGCATGTTGAGGCCCCCACGGCGGGCAGCGTAATACTTGCAAGCGTGCTTTTAAAAATGGGCGGCTACGGCTTTCTGCGTTTTTGCCTGCCGATAGCGCCCGCAGCAAGCGTGTACTGCGCTCCGGTCATTATCGTTATGTCGCTTGCTGCAATCGTTATCGGCGGCTATCTGGCGCTCGGGCAGAGCGACGTGAAGAAGCTCATCGCCTATTCAAGTGTTGCACACATGGGGTTTGTGACGCTGGGCATATTCCTTTTCAATATGCAGGGCGTCAAGGGCGCCATTCTGCAGATGGTCAACCATGGCATCACGACCGGCGCGCTTTTTATCTGCATCGGCATCATCTATGAGCGCACGCACAGCCGCGAGCTTGCAGTGAACAAGGCCCTTGGCATGCTGATGCCCGCGTACGTGACATTTCTTGGTATTTTTTCGCTCTCCTCGTTCGGCTTTCCCGGCACGAACGGTTTTGTTGGCGAGTTCATGGTGCTGGCGGCGGCTTTTTCAAAATATGTCCTTGTCGGCGCGATTGCCGTTCCTGGCGCGGTGCTGGCCGCAGCCTATATGCTGCGGATGCTGCAGAAAATGGTCTGGGCGGATTCTGACGGACATCATCATGCTGAGCCTCAGGGGAGTGAAGGCCATCATGCGCTTTCAGATATCAACCTCCGCGAGTGGTTCATTGTTGCTGTGCTTGCGGTATTTGTTTTCTGGCTGGGGTTCAAACCAGGGCTGGTTCTTGATATTATGGATCAAAGCGTGCGGCATCTTCTGGTGCAGGTTGTCGGTGTTGCGCTATGACCTGCCGCATGAGCACCTTTTTTTGCAGCGCGCAGCACGAGGGCAGGCATCAGGCAGCCAGTGAAGGCCTGCGCAAGGGGTCCTGCTGTGCCAAGTATGATTGCTTGATACAGTGAAGAGCCTTAACAGCTACATTGGAGAGATATGGACTTTTTTTTGCTGCTTCCTGAAATAGCCCTTGCGGCACTGATCCTCGTGTTCTTTGCCGCAACGCTTGCCAAAACCCGGCAGGGTGTGCTCGAGGGCTGTGCTGTTGCGGGCGCTCTGTGCGTCTTTGCTGCGGCATGGTACACCTACGGACGCAGCGGGCTTTTTTTTCATGATGTGTATAAGGTCGACACGTTCTCTCAGACGTTTAAGCTGATCATAGCGCTCGGGCTTGTACTGATCCTGTGGATGGGCGCCGGACTGCGGGGCATTACCCGGCATCTGCGGCCCGAGTATTACCTGTTTTTGAGCCTGAGCTGTTTCGGCCTGTTCGTCATGACCAGCGCCGTTGAGCTTATTACCATCATCATCGGCCTGGAGATATCATCTTATTCCCTGTACGTTCTCATCCCTTTGCGCCGTCAGCCGCACCAGCGCGAGCCCCTGGAGGCCAGCATCAAATATATCTTTTTCGGGGGCGCCGCAACCGGCATCGCCCTGTACGGCATGAGCTATCTTGTCGGCCTGGGACATTCAACCTATCTTGCGGAGCTTGCCAGGGTTATGCCGGGGCTTCTTGCCACGCAGCCGCTTGCCGTCATAGGGTTCGTGATGCTGCTCTGTACACTGTTTTACAAGCTGGCTCTTTTCCCCATGCATTTCTGGATGCCCGACGTCTTTGTGGGCGCCGCCCATGAAACCACGTGTTTCGTGTCAACACTGCCCAAAATCGCAGCCATTGCCCTTATTACGCGACTGATGTCTATGGCCGGCCCCGGCTCGCCGCAGCTGGAGCTGATTTTATCTATCATAGCGGTGCTGTCCATGTTTATGGGCAACTTTTCCGCTCTCAGCCAGCATGATTTCAAGCGCCTGCTCGCCTATTCCAGCATTGCCCATGCCGGTTACATGCTGGTTGGTATTATTACCCTTAATCAGCTCGGCATAGCCTCGGCAATATATTATGTCTTCGGCTATCTTCTCATGAATGTCGCCTGTTTTGTCGTGCTCTACAATTTGACACCGGGGGGCGAAAATATTTCGGTAGATGAGCTGCGCGGCCTCTACAGGCGCTCCCCCCTGCTTGCCGCTCTGCTTGCCGCAGGCGCAATCGGCCTGTCAGGCATACCTCCCACGATTGGCTTTACGGGCAAGTTCATGATTTTTGCCGCCGCGGTTAAGGGAAAATACTTCTGGCTCGTAGGACTTGCACTAGTCAATGTCTGCATATCGGCATTTTACTATTTGCGCCTCGTGCGGGCCGCCTACCGCAGCGTTGAAGAGCCGGAGGGGAAAATCAACCTCACTTTTTCCGCTGCAGCGCTGGGCATTCTGATCGTGGCAGGCATTGTTCTGGCAGGTGTTTTCCCGCAGGATTTTTTCAGGCTTACCCTGAAAGCCGTGCTGTCGGTGCTTTAAGCATAGCTTTCTGACAGGCAAGCCGCTGCCGCGGACACAGTCTCATGACGCCGGCCGTTTTTTTACTCAATGAGCTTCATCTTGGCCCGTATTTCCCTGCGCGCAGTTATATTCATGGCCAGAAATAGGGCCAGATGATGCAGGCTGCTGCAATTGGTCTTGAAATCCAGGGCCCTGCGCAGTATTGCCGATGCGTTATTGAATGCCATCCTTGCCCGTATGCAACCCTGCTTAAGCTGCTGCGGTGCCATCTGCCGGGGTATGAAACTGACCTCGCCGTAGTTGTATTTTTCATGCAGCCACCACGCATCGTCTAAAAGCCGGCCTTCGGCTTTCAGCCGATCGTAGAGCCCTGTGCCGGGCATGGGGTTCAGGGTGTTGAAGTTTGCCAGGATGAACTTGTGCTTTAAGGCGAACTCGAGAGTTTGATCGAAGACATCCTCGGTGTCGAAATCATACCCCAGGACAAAGGAGCCATAAATCATGATGCCATGGTCTCTGATTCTTTTGATGAAGGCAGGATAATCCGTATCCGACCGGTGCGATCCCTTGTGCATCTGCTCAAGATTGCCCACTCGCAGAGATTCAAATCCAATTATGAAAAGAATGCAGCCGCTTTTTGCCATGAGCGAAAGCATTTCGGGGTCGCGGGCAACATCGATGCTGATCTGGCAGCCCCACCATAGTTTCAGCGGAATGAGCGCGTGAAAGAGTTTTTTTGCCTGCGCCTTGTTTGACAGGATGTTATCGTCGACAATGAACATGGTGCGGCGCCCCCCGCGCTTTATATCGTCAATAACGGATTCCACGGGTCTGACGCTGTGGTGGCGCCGGTTGAATACGTTTACCGTGCAGAATTCGCAGTCATAGATGCACCCCCTGGTGAATTCCACCGGAAAGATCGGGTTGTAGCGCTTGTTTTCAAACAGCCCCATGTCATAGCGGGCATGCAGGATGGCCTCATGACCCTGTTTTTCGTATACGCGCGCAAGGCTTCGTCGCATTGCATCCCGAACGACATTTTCCCACAGTCCCTCTGCAGGCCCTTTCACCACCGCATCGGCATGTTCAAGCGCTTCCCCCGGGATCAGGGTGGGGTGATATCCTCCCATGACTACCGGGATGCCGCGGCTCCTCAAGCTGTCGGCTATTTCATAGCTTCTTCTGGCGGAAAAGGTATGGACGGATATGGCCGCCAGGTCGGTATCCAAATCAGAAGGGATTTTTTCGATGCACTCATCATAGAGCTCTTTTTCCACACCCGGCGGCGTATATCCCGAGAGCGCTGCAATCCCCAAAGGCGGCAGCGCATCGGCGGAGCGGCCTGCGGTCATGTTGGGTTTAATAAACGTTATCTTCATGTTCGACGCCTGCCGGATAGCTCGCGGCGCCTGCGCCGGCAGCAGACCAGCAGGGGGGCCGGAAACGGGATTGCGCTCATGCGGGAAGCTCCTGTAAAAGCTGGTCGTAAAAATGCTGAACAAAAGGCAGCGCTGAGGCCGTTGTGCCGGTGCTCAGAGTGAGTTCGTTTCTGTAGGACGTGCATAACACCATCATCAGGGGTGGGTACTGCACTGCCGACAGGCCCCAGGCGCGCACGGGAGGCCTGTCAAACGTCAGGGCTCCATCCGGGAAAACGCCCCGGTTGCTGAAGATGTTGGGGTATTTGCCTGAGTCGATCTTCTTGCGCATGAGGGAGAAAAGCACCCTGGTCTGCAGGTTGAATGGCGCATATTTCCAGAGGGGTATAAAGCATAGCTGATTGAAGCCATGCCAGTCGCGCTTGCGCCGGCTGGTTGCCGCATGCACGCGCTCAAGGGTATCGTCAAAGGCGGCTCCAAGCGTTGTTGCCAGACAGGCTGAGTCCAGGCCGATCAGGTTTGTCACGGCAGTGCCGGTATCTTCGGGCAGATAGCTCGACTTCAGGTCGACGAGATACGTCAAGCGCAGGCTGCATTGGCCGTTCCATTCGGTGAGGGCTACCTGGCTCCTGAAATAGGCCGCAAGGAGCATGTCGCTCATCGTGGCATTGCGCGAGCGTGCATAGGCCCGCAGCTGCAGCACCCGCTCGCAAGGCAGATGCCGCACTGCATGGGCAGCAGGATCTTTTGGCCCGTACGGTGGGCGCAGGGCAAGGCAGGGCTTTTGCTCCTGCAGCATGGTGCGGGCAGTGTTGCCGATAATGCGGGGCCATGCGGCTAGCGGGATACGGGCGAACAGCGCTCGGCTGCCGCGGTATGCCATGTTTTCCTCTGGAAGAAAGCCGGGCTCGACGGCAAGGCGGGTGTAGATCGATGACAGAACGCGCAGGACATAATCGAACCGCCGGCCGTCGCAGACGAGATGGTTGCATTTGGCAAGAAGCCGGTCTTCAGAGGAACCGGTGAACAGGCACAGGCGCACCTGCGGCCCAGTGCCTGCAGGCAGATTCGTCAACTTGAACTGCTCAAGCCGGTCCCGGCTTTCGGTGACATAAAATATCTCTTCCCGAGACCACGTGGCCTCTTCCCAGTAGGGGCGCCAGGCAGCATCTACAAAACTGCAGCCAAGGATGGGCAGGGCCTTAAAAAGAAGCTCCAGGGCACGGTAGAGCCTGTCGTGATCAAGTCGGTGCTCAAAAACCATTTCGTTGAGAAAGGTCTTTGAGCCAAAATAAAGATCCCGGTCAAGGGCCATCATGCGGTCAGCGCTTACCGCAGAAAATGTACGCGGTGGATTCATCATGGATGCTCCGGAATTAATTTTTTTGCCTTCTTTCACATCAAACTCGTAGAAAGCAGCCGTATGCTCATCAGTCATGCTTTGCAAGAAAAAGCGGCAGCCGTGCATCGGCTTCGTGAAGCTTACGGGCATAGTGCCTGACGCCCAGGTTTGCACCAAGCAGCAGGAACCGGCCTTCCCGGGCATTGCAGAACCGCTTGAAAATACGCTGCATGCTGTAGCTGCGGCGCCACACATCATGCAGCAGATTCTGCAGCGCGGCAGGGCGAATATGCCGGGGCTGAAAAACCACATGCTCCTGATCATAATAGCGCCAGTCTTCAGTGAGAATTCTGCCTTCGGCCCTGATGCGCTCGAAAAGCCGGGTGCCGGGAAAGGGTGTAATGGCGGCAAATCGCACGAGATCAAGCTCCAGATCGTCGATCCGCGAAACCATCTGCCCGAGTGACTCGGGCGTATCGCCGTCCAGCCCGAGCATGAAGGTTCCGAGAATCCCGATGCCGCGGTTGTGCAGGGTCCGCACCAGATCACGGTAGGCAGCGATATCGTTTGTGTCTTTTCGTTCCACGGCCAGGCTCTCAGCTGAGAATGACTCAAATCCCATGAGTATTCCCTTGCACCCGCTTGTGACGGCAAGCTCAAAGAGTTCTCGATCCGCAGTGAAATCGGTGCCCGCAAGGCCGCCCCAGTGAATATTGAGCGGTATGAGCCGGCTGAAAAGCTCTTTTGCATAGTCCTTGTCATAGGTCAGGTTCGGGTCAAGGAAAAGGATCATTTTAGAGCCGAGCATCCTGATTTCTTCAACCACTTCGTCAATATCCCTGCGGTACTGATTCCCCCAGAGGTGATTGATGGCGCAGAAGTCGCATTGGTTACCGCAGCCAAGCGTTGCAATGACTGTGGGCATCGGCAAATATGCTTTTTTGCGCAGCAGATCCCGTCGGGCCACCGGGTGATGAATTCGGTCGCATGGCTCCTGGCAATAGATTTTCTGCGGAGCGCCTGCAGCAAACTCCCGCAACAGCTGCGGCCATGACCGGTCCCCGGCACCCACGACAACGGCGTCGGCATGCATGGCTGCTTCCTGCGGCATGAGGGTGGGGTGCGCGCCGCCCAGCACGGTGACAGCGCCGCGCTTTTTAAAATAATCGCACAGCTCGTAAGCGCGCGCAGACGATGAAGCGCAGCAGGTTATGCCCACGACATCCCAGCTTTTTGCGTCATAATCAGCCGGCTCCGTTCCCTCGTCAACAATGTCGATTTGCGCGTTCAGCTCTTCTGGAACAAGTGCTGCAAGCGTGGTCAGCGTCAGGGGCGCATAGGTAACGGAACTGCGGAATATGCCGTTATAGTAATACGTGGCGTCGCGCGCAAGAATGATCAGAATTTTCAAGGCGCTGCCGTGTGCTGCGTTATTCATCACGTTAAAAACCTCGATGTTAAATGCTGTTTCAGGACTGCCGTGCTAGTGGCTTTCGTATTCCTCTTCGGCTTCAAGCCGACCCTGGTTCTTGATCCCATGCTGGCAGGTAGCAGCAGTCTTATCATCCCCTTTGGTGGCTAGAGCATGTAACTTTATTCTGTAACCGTTTGCACCGGGGACTCTTTGGTTCATTCGCCCGTGCTAGATTCTCGCAAGATACACCGATTGAGGAACTACGCCAATGGCTCGAACCGCACGGGCTGCTTCACCAAAAACTCCCCGGTGACCATATGGCTACAACATTTTGTTAAATGCTCTAAGGCCCCTTTCCACCCCTGCCTGAATATCTTGCTGCACTCCTGCCTTTTGCAGCCCGGTATTCTTATCGGGATATTCGCGGACCAGACTGTCGGGCTCCTTCTCTTTAGTCTGCAGTGCCATGGCCGGGCCTTTGCGCAGCCGGCGCCGTGTCAATTCTGATATTTTTGATCCGCGCATTTGTCCCTACCTCGACGCTAAAGCGCGGGTAGGGGCTGTTCTTCTTCACATATACAGCATAGCCAAAGCCTGTGCGCATCCAGGAAAACGCGCCGGTTGAAAGATCGAGGATATCGATGGGGTGCAGGGAGCGCGGCCATGCCTCGCTCAGAAAGCCGGGACTGATGGCAAACGAGGTCATATAGTCGTAGTGCTCTTTGAACAGGGGTTCTTCGACTATGCCCGCAGCGCTGCCGGGATAAATATCGGATGACTTCATCCGCACGGTGTAGAGGAAAACATAATCAGGGGCCAGGCTCAGGAGCAGTTCAAGCTCCCTTTTTTTAAAGGAGACGAAGCTGGCTGAGGGCGGGAAAAAAGATATATCGGGCGAACCGTAGCGGGCTTTGAGGTCTGCAAAATCACGGCTGGTGAGGCCGACCAGGTCCAGGGTGGCGGCCCGGGAAATATAGGCGAAGTAGCCCACATCGCCGATGGCTATGAGGGGTTTTGTCCCCAGTTCGCGGCGGACCCATTCGCCGAAAGTTCCCCAATTGAAGCGGGCACAAGCCCCAAGTTCACGCCATCGGTAATTAAAAGCCAAATCCCTACAGAACTGATCGCCGGCTACAAACAGCAGGCCCGCTGCGAGTGCCGCCCAGAGCAGCTTTCTGGCCGCTGTCGGCGCCCATGAGCGCCAGAGCTCGGCCAGCAGCAGCTGGCAGCAGATGATCATCAGGGGCACCACGGGCAGATTATAGCGGAAATAGGGCATCCACTCCCAGGCGGAAAAGCAGAGGCTGGGCACAAACCCCGTGGCGATAAAAACATACAGGGGCGGCAGCATGCATCGTTTATCCGGCAGCCGCACAAAAATAAAAAACGGCAGAAGAAACAGAAGCCACGCATAGTTGGTGAAAAAAGCGCGGTTGATAAAAAAGCCCATCAACAACTCCACATACAGGGGCATGGAGCCTTTGGCATAGTAGGTATTAGGAAGCAGCAGGCCATAGTAGTGCAGGCGCCACACAAGAAAAGCGCCGTAGCACAGGCAAAACAACAGTATGCCCGATAGCATTGGCCGCAGGGATTCTTTGTTTGAAAAGCGCCGCCATAGCAGCCAGGCGCAGTAGGCAAAGAAAAAAAGTATGCCCTCGGGCCGGGTGAAGGCTGCAAGCAGGAGCATAAAAAAAACACCGAAACAGCGGCCCTGGCTTTTGTGCGCCCTCATGCCTGCGGCGGCTGCGGCTGCCACCAGCATGGTGTAGCAGGAAGTTTCAAGACCTGATGCGGCATAAAACTGGAGGGGTAAATACAGCAGATACAGCAGAGGGCCGGCAAGAGACAGTATCCCCCGTACTGCGAACCAGCGCCAGGGGATGAACCATACCAGCAGCAGCGTCAGGCTGTTGCACAGGGCGCCTGCCATGCGGCTGACGCTGACCATGTCAAAGCCGAGCCTGTGCGCAGCGGCAAGAGAAAACATCCAGAGCGGATTGGAATAGCCCTCGACGCGCTCGCCGGGATTAAAGACCGGGCCATAACCGTCAGCGAGATTTCTGGAAAAGCGGAAGGTGATATAGGCGTCTTCACAAGGGTCGGGGGTCAGCGAGAAAATATAAGCCAGTTCCCCGGCATATATTCCAGCCACCAGCAGCCCCAGTATAAAGAGCCGGTTTTTTCTAGCAGCCATAAGCCTCCAATATACGCGTATAATTTAGATGTTTGGATGCGAACCAGTTCACAAACAGACTGTTTTTTTGGCATGTCCTAGTATAAAGGCAACTGTGACATGAGCTGCCAACTGATGCAATGCCAGTCAGGCGCCAGCCCCGGCAGCCATGCCGGCCTTTCCGTTGGCGGGCAGCCGCCTACCGGCTCTCCCGTATGCGGGAAACAGCAGGGAGTATACCGGATGACCTTTTTCATAGGCGAGTATCTTGTTATCACCGAGCATTTTCTCGAAATAGCTCGCGCCCATATTCGACAGGGCTTTAAAAGTTCTAACAGTGCTGCATGGCTCATAGTGCTGCGACCTCTATATAGGGGATGCGATTGTCAAGAGCGCTGTGCCAGCCCGCTGCATCGTCCCAGCAGATTGTGTAGAGAATGCTTTTGTAGGACAGATGAAGAAGGTTGCGGGCAGGCGCAAGCAGCGGATCGTTTTCCGCAAGCCCCACCATAAGGTATGCGTAGCCGCGCTGCGCAGCAAGATTATGGACATGCCGGAGCAAAAGTGAAAAAATACGGGCATCATTGTTTTCCATGCAGACAAAGCTGGCATAGGCCATGCGCAGCTCTTCTCCCGGGGGCGGCAGGGGCCGGGCGCCCAAGAGCCGCAGGCCCAGGTTGAACGGCCGGCGAAGGCTGCCTAGGGGCCAGCTGTAGCGCTGGATGACTATCTGCTTGCAGGAGGATTGGTCCCAGAGCCCGATGATGCCGGCGAGCTTTCCGCTGCGGCGGGCCAGAAGGAAGTCCCGGACATCAAAGCCCCGGGTGCGGGGGCTGCCGCAAAAATCATTTTCGGTGTAGCAGGGAAAAAACTGTTTTTCGCAGCCGCGGCGCCGCAGAAATTCAATTATCTCCGGAAGCTCCCCGGCTGTGCCGCGGCATACCTGTATTTTATCAGTGGTCACTGCCAGCGGCCGGCGGACAATGATCGCCAGCGTCCACAGGCGGCAGTAGGGCCGCACCGCCGGATATCCCGGCCGGGGCCGGTCTACAAACAGGCCTACCGGTTTGGTATTGCCTTCAATGATTGAGGCAATATAGCCCTGCACGCGGCCGTCGGCGTGAAGGCTTCTGAGCCACCGATGCCCCTGCGGCGCCAGCTGCAGCCACCGGCCCTGGAATTTTTTATCAACGCGCAGCTGGCTGTAGTAGCCCACCTCCTGCTCCCTCCCGTTAACAAAAAGCGGGCAGCTGGAACGGCCCATGATGCCCGCAAGCGCGCCGTCCGGCCGGTGGCGCGCCATGAGAACCTGGCTGAAGGGGCCCATGGTAGCGCAGCCCGGAAAATAATCGGGCTCGCGCAGATAATTCAGCGTTATGGGCCCCGGCATGGGATTTGCCGCAAGCAGATGCCGGATATCGGCATCATCGGCCTGCCCTGCAAGCCTGAGCTCAAAATCCATTGCCGCCGCCCCTGTAGTTGTGCGTTTGCATCAGTTCGCCCTGATAATCTCTCCGCGCCAGCCTGCATCGCCGAGGGGGTAGAAATCGCGCTGCGTAATCTCGCGGCGGAACATATTGTTGATTAATAAAAAGTTTCCGAACATCGACAGGCCTCCGCTGTTTACGGAGTCTATGCTTCGCTTCAGGATGCTGGGCCAGCTGTAGAATTCGCGGCGCGCTTCAACGCAGCGGCGCTGCAGTTCCTCCGGGGTCAGGTGCATGGGCTGGAACGGCATTTTGTTGTAGCTATAGTTGTCATCAAGCCACCACGAATTATACAGCAGGCGGTTTTCCTGCTGCAGCCGGGCGTACAGCGGCGTGCCGGGAAACGGCGTCAGGTGGTTGAATGCCGTGATAAAAAACCGGTGCTGCCGGGCAAAGGCAACGCTTTCGGCAAACGAGGCGGCCGTATCGTGGTCATAGCCGAACACGAAGGTGATGTAGAGCCGGATTCGATAGCGCCGCAGATTGGCAAGGGCCTGCGCATAGCCGCCCTGCATGGTGTTGAAGCCCTTGTTCATGGACGCAAGATTCTCGGGGTTGAGGCTTTCAAATCCGATGAGAACGCACTGGCAGCCGCTGCGCGCGAGCAGTTCGAGAAACTCTTCGTCATGGGCGGCGTGGATGCTGACCTGGCCGACCCACTTGATCTTGAGCGGTATGAGGGCGCGCAGAAAATCCTTTGCCTGCTCCATATCCGCCGTAAGATTATCGTCGATGAAAAAAATCGCCTTTTTCTGCGGCCACACCCGTCTGATTTCTTCCAGCACCTCGTCGGGGGGGCGGCAGGTTCGGCTGCGGTGAAAGGCCGTCTGTATCGAGCAGAAGTCGCAGCCGCAGGGACATCCCCGGCCCCATTCAACAAGCCCGATGGGCAGGTAGCGCTTGCCGCGGAAGATGCTCCGGTCGGGCTTGAGGCCCGAGAGTGCGGGCCGCGCCGAACAGCGGTAGAATTTTTTCAGGGTTCCGTGGCGGGCATCGTCGATAACCTCGGGCCACAGCAATTCCGCTTCGCCCACAACGACGGCCTCGGCATACAGCGCCACTTCATCCGGGCACAGGGTCGCGTGAAACCCGCCCATCACGACGGGCACGCCGCGGCGGCGGTACTCGCTGGCGATCTGGTAGGACCTTTTTGCCGTGTACGTCTCGATGCTGATGGCCACAAGATCCGTGGGCCTGTCATAGGGTATGGCCTCCATGCGATCATCGTAAAACGCGATTTCAGCGTTCTTCAGCGGCAGCCCGGCAATGGTGGCAGCGGGCAGCGGCTCCATCTGCCATGTGCCGATATAGCGCTCTCCCGGCCTGCGTCCGACGCTGGGATGGATAATGGTTATGCGCATACCTACTTCCCCTGAAGTGTTTTATAAAAGCCCGGATATTCAAAATGCCTGAGCTTTTTGCAAATGCTGCAGGAATCCTCCACAGCCGTCGGCAACTGCTCAATGCCCATTTCCCGGATCTTTTCAGCCACCTCCTCTCCCATGCACCGGCCTTTGGGTTTGCCGATGAGGCTGTTCATGCGCGGCCATAAATTTTTAATGCTTTCCTGCCGGACATTGCCGAATGACAGCGGCACGAGATCGCAGGGCTGAAGCTCCCCGGAGGCGCTTATGTAGGAATGCTGCACCCCGGCCGAGCACCCGAGCGTTTTGAAGTCTTGAACATGGATCTCGGAGGAGACTTTCATGCCCGACATGGTCCTGTTGGCTTCAGCCTGAATTTTTAAAAGCAGGCGCCGGGTTTCATCGGTGTAGGAAATATCGCTGAGGTCGTAGAGCGCCCGGCCGATTTTTTTCGGCTCCATGATGACGACATCCTTGACGCCGAGTGATTTTGCGAAATTGAAAAGTTTGAAAAGCTCCTCGCGGTTGATGCCTACCTTGGGGATCACGGATATGATAGCCGTGTAAAAGCCGTGGCTGACCGAAAGCTTCAGCGCTCGCACGGCATTGTCGAAAGAGACGTTGACCCCGCGTATTTTGTTGTCGGTGTCGCGGTCATAGGAGTTAAGGCTCACGGCAATAGCGTAAAGCCCGCTTTTTTTCAGTGACGCAGCCCGCTTTTCGTCAAGACCGCAGCCCGTGGTGAGCAGGTAGGTGACCGAGCGGCTGTCGATTGCTTCAATGATCCGCTCCAGGTCCCGGCGCATCAGCGGCTCGCCGCCTGTGAATGAAATTGTGGGGCCGTTCATGTCCTGCACATCCTTCGCGACCCTGATCCACTCCTCGGTCGTGAGCTCGGGGCCAGGCTTTTTTCCGTCGTTGCTGCAGTAATAGCATTTGTAGGAACAGGCGTTTGTGACGGCGAAGCAGAATGTGGCAGGGGCTGATTTCTCAATGCGGGCATGCTGCGAGAAAATGTTTTTGCTGCTGGGCGTAGATTTAATAAAAGTCATGAAGGCTTCAGACGGTATGGGAGGAACGGTCATGTTGTGAAAAAACTGGCCGTTGTCCAAAACGATCATTTTGTCGACACTCAGCAGGCAGCGCATGGCTTTGCAGAGTCTGACCAGAGAGTAGGAAGGATCTTCTTTCAATAGAGCATGCACCTGCCGTAAAAATTTCCTGGTTTTTTTGTCCAGAAACATGCGAATCATTACCGTCAAATTGATAAAAAACATGGGTTTCTCTCTCAGTAAAGTGTTGGCGTTACGCCGCGAAGCTGCCGCTGAGCGTATGCTGCCAGTCCGATTCCTTGCGCAGGGCAAGCAGTTTTGCATCTCCCATGCCGCCGCAGGCGCCTGCAATTTTTTCAAAATAGCTCCGCTCGGGGTTGCCGCTTGTACGAAACAGCCGCAGGGGCGCAAGCTGCGAAAGGCTGCGCGCATGGAGGTAGTGATAGTTTTCCATGAGCCCCTGCTCCATCGCGGCCCGCAGGGTTGCGGCATCAGGGTCGGTTGCTGCGCTGTAAAAAAAGACGTAGCCCGAGCCTGTCTCGTCCGGGGCCATCATGGCGAAGCTGAAGCGCGTGCAGAGTTCTTTTTCGGCTTGCCGTATAACGGATTCGACATGCCCCAGATGCAGCTTTTCACCGACCAGGTCGGTAAGGCAGTTGTCGCGCCCTGTGAACTCAAGCAGGGGCAGGCGGTTGAAGAATCCGGTGACCCTGACAAGATCGTGCAGCCGGTAGCGGTACAGCCCGCCGCCGGTTGTCATGATGGCGCTGTAGGTGCGGTCTTTTTCAATGCGCCACAGCGGCTGTACCTCGCCCGTGCCGGTGTCTGCAAATTCCAGAAAATGGGACGTGACGGCTGCGACCCGGTGGCCGGCAGGTCCTATCGGGATCGATACGACACCCTCTGTCGCGAGAAGCCCCTTGGGCTGGATGGCCGCCTGCGGGAAGCGCTCGGCAAGAGCGGGCAGGCTGTGGGCCGACCAGCCGTCAGCCCAGCAGCTCAGCACTTTCAGGTTTGGCCAGATGCCCGCAAAGCCGTGCGCCCGGATATCGATGTTTTCCAGATAGTCAGCCCGGCCGGGGCAGGGGCGCAGGTACCTGGCGAACAGGGAGCGGCTGGCAGGCTCCGGCACGGCGCTGGTGCTGATCGAGCCGAGCCTCAGGTCGCGGGTAAGCTCCGTAAAGCGGCGCTCGATGAGGTCGGCAAGAATCGACAGCACTGACGGGTGCCACACTGAAATAAGGCGCAGGTTTTCCTGGCGAAGCAGAAAAAGGGCGCTGAGGTAGAGAAAGCTCTCCGTGCCGGCCACTGCCGCTGTTTCATGGGGCACGCACATGAGCCGGCTGCAGCAGCGCATCTGAAGTGCGCTCAGGTATGCCGCATCGGGCATGAATCTCACCGGAACCTTTGAGTCCGCACTATCCTTCGGATGCGTGTGCGGCGTCGTGACCCAGTACTGGCTGCCGCCGTGCAGGGCAGGGGTGTGCAGGAAGAGTGACGCCAGCCAGGGGCTGAGGGCCGCGCGGAACTGCCGAAGGAGCGACGGCGTGTAGGGAATGAGCTTGGTGGCGCTTGAGCTGCCGCTTGTGGGCACCAGCGCCAGAACTTCTTCCGCGGTCAGGACAGCCCTGCCGCCCTGCCTGATTCGGCTGATGTAGCCTTCCAGGTCTTCATAGCCGCACACGGGCACGGACCGGAAATCCTCATATGTCCTGATGCCGGAAAAGCCGTGGCGCCTGCCGTAGTCTGTGTCGCGGTTTGCCGCAATGATGCTGCGCAGCAGGCTCCGCTGAACCTCTTCGGGAGCCCGGCTCGCCCGCATAAATGCAGCGTAGCGGCTCATGCACGAAGCAAGCATGCCGCGTGACGCCAGGTGCTGCATGGTTCTTTCAAGCATGGTGCTCTACCCATGATACAGGGGTTGTTCTGATAGAGCGCCAGGCGGACCGGTTGAGGTTGCCGGGCCGCAGCGCCGTAATGCAGGCCAACTCGTCGCCTATGACATGGCCGGGATTTTTTTTGAAAAAAAAATCAATATGCGGGTCACTCATCCTGCCGGGTGCGACCTGCTGCATAACTGGTTTCAGGCGGTCTTTCATGCCCTGCGTCCGGATAATGCCGCTCGGGGCGTCGTAGGAGCCTCTGAATTTGAACATCGCGGCCGCATCCAGCGCATGTTGAAAAGATTGCGGCGTCGGCATGTCGAACCTGGGGTAGAATTCATTGAAGAATACCGGCAGAAACCTGTAGGTGCGGTAGCCTTTGGAGATGAGGAACCAGTAGAGATCGCGGTCGCCAGCAATATTGAGCCCTTTTAGGATCAGGTGGCCGAAGCAGCCGGCCAGGGCGGGGTAATTGCGGCATGCCCTGTCAACGATGGTATCGCCGCTGAAAAGAAACAGCGTTTCCCTGCCGTCCACGAGAATCGTCAATATCTGCAGCGTTGAAAATCCTCCGAGTGCGGAGCCGTTGCGCAGCACGATTACCCACTGCTTCTGCTCAAGATCGCTGAAAAAGGCGTCGGGCGCAACATTTGCGAAATACCGGCAGTGCAGCTGCAGCATCTCCTCCCGATCGGCTTTGGTCAGGCATCCCTGTTGGTATATCTGCGACTGTAGGTTCATGGCAGCCTTTCGTAATCGTGTTGATTGCTTTCAGCGGTAGAGCAGGCAGCGTGCCCGCACGGGGGCGATATCGAGCCGGATTCTTCAGCTCTGTCGGCATAGCCGTACTGACTGATAAACGGCCCCCAGCGCCGGGCGATACGCTCCCGCGTTTCAGGGCTGAGGCTGAATTTGTTTTTTTTGTAGCCGGCGTTTTTTGCCGCATATGCCTGCACCAGGGGTCTGACCTGTTCAAAGCAGTCAAGGGAAAGCGCTTTGTAGAGCTTTTCCATCTCGGCCTCGGGGGCTGCGGCAAGGTCCTCGTAGCGAATGCAGTGGAGCTGGCCCGGCGGGATCAGGTGGCGGTCGCTTTCGAATTTCAGGTGCATGCGGTTGAACACGTCAAGTACATACTCTTCGAGCTCAGCGGCATCGGGGGCGCGCAGCGAGGCGTACCGGGCGAATATGTTCCAGGTGTGGATCGCTGAAGGGAACACATCAAAGGGATTTCGAACCAGATAGACAAACCGCGCTTTCGGAAACAGCCGAAGCAGGATGGCTGCGCGGAAGGTGTGGGTCGGCGATTTCAGGACAACCGGACGGTCCTGCCTGAAGGTGACTTTTTTGAGAAACTGCACAAGGCTGTTTTCCCAGTGCCTGCGGCTTGCGGCCGGGACTTTTTCAAGCTCATAGAAATCGGCATAGCGGCCTAAGTGCCTGATTAAAAAGTGGGTTGTGTACGGCGAGACCGCGCCCATGTAGGAAAGGGCGAATTCATCCTCCTGGGGGGTGTCAGGCCCTAACGCCATATTGTCCTGCAGCCGCTGCGATGGGAAGAAACGCTTGATGAGCGGCATGAACAGCCGATCTGCCAGCAAAAAGTTGTGCGGCGCCACGCAGGAAAAGCTCGTTGGAAAGGTGAAGCGCTCGTCCAGGCACAGCAGCTCATGCAGCAGCGTCGTGCCTGAGCGCCAGTGGCCCAGGATGAACACCGGCGCATCATGCACCTGCGTTGCCCTGATCCGCGCGCCGAACAGCAGGTTTTCAATCAGCTTTAAAACGCTCACCACCGTGCTCACTGCCGTAATGATAAGCACATCGGGGATTTTCGACGGGCTTATCCCCAGGCCGTAGCGCCGAAGGATCCGGCACCAGGCTGCAAAGTCAAAACCCGGCAGGAGCCGTAATGCAAGATAGGCTTTTACATCAAGTTTTTGCATCGCGCGTAGGATTCCTTTAAAACAAGCGTTCCGTTCGGGCTGCTTCGTCAGCAACCCGCTGCCTGCTCCAGGCAAGCAGTTTCATGCGGCTTTGCTCCCCAGAAGGTGATCGGTGGCCATCCACTGCTCGTCATAGGACGGCAGGCTCCTGCCGTAGAGGCGATAGCCGATATTTGCCAGGACTGAATATCTCAGAAAAGACCTGGCTCCCAGCAGGCGGCTGGTTATATTCCGCAGGCGGTAAGCCTCTTTCCAGATAGTGTGGTGCCCGTGATCGAGCTGCCCGACCGTCATGCCCCGCGGTTCAAAAACAACATGCTGGGCATCATAGAGGGCCCAGTTTTCAGTAAGAATGCGGCCCTCCTGCTTGAGTCGGTCGAAAAACGGTGTTCCGGGAAAAGGCGTACAGACCGTGAACCGCGGCAGGTCGATATGGGCGCTGAGGACAAAATCCATGGTTTGCTGGAAGCAGTCGGGCCCGTCGCCGTCAAGGCCGTGCACGAAGCAGCCCATGATGGCAATGCCCCGCCTGTGCAGCTCGTCCGCAAGGGTGTAGTAGTCGCCGACGCTGTTGAACGCTTTGCTGATGCCGTCGTTGGTTTGCTGTGAAAGCGACTCAAAGCCGATCAAAAGCCCTCTGCATCCGCTGCGCGCCATGACATCCATCAGCTCGGGATGCCGCACCAGGCGGGTCGTGGCAAGTCCTGTCCAGAATTTTTTCAAGGGGATCATGGCGCTGTAGAGCTCCAGGGCATACTGGACGTTTTCAATGGGGCTGGGATCAACGAAGGTCATGTAGCGGCCGCGCATGGAACTTATGTCATCGATTACCTGGTCAACGGGCCGCGCCTCATAACGGCGGCACACGACCGGCGTTACGCAGAAATCGCAGGAATTCGGGCACCCGAACACGGCCTGCACGCTGTTGAGCGTGATAAAGCCGCGGTACTTCATGTGCTTGCGCAGCGGAGTTTTGAATTTTGAAAAATCGGTTTTACCTTCCGGCGGCTGGTAGCGCTTGCGGGGATTGCCGGCTTTGAAATCCCTCAGAAATTGGGGCCATGTCTCATAGGCATGGCCGGTGATGACCGTATCGGCATGGGTCATTGCCTCCTGCGGCATGAGCGTGGAATGCACCCCGCCGAGCACTACATACATGCCCCGGCTGCGGAAATAATCAGCATAGGCGTACATGCGCTGCGAGGCCCCCGTAATGCCGGTTATGCCGACAATATCGGCCTGTATTTTTTCAGGCTCTATGGCTTCGGCGCCTTCATCATGCATTTCAATTTCGGCGGATACGTCAGGCGGCACGAGCGCCGCCAGCGTGGGCAGCGTCATGGGAGAATAGCGGAGGAATTTCGAGAAAGCGCCGGTCCCGAATCTGTATATCCCGGCTCGTGGCAGAATAAGAACTATTTTCATTGCACTCACCCTTAAGGATTAATTAAAATCTTATTAACGACATGTCATATGGCTGACTGATGTTTGCTATACTGTCAGCCATTTCATGCCTTCTTTATCAAGCATGTGTCCGAATTGTTTCATTCGATCCCGAATGATGTTGTTATCGACTTTCTGAGTCATTTTTGAAGACAGCGTATTCGGCGAATCATAGTATTCAAAAGGGATTACCAGATCAAATTTCGCGTCTTTTATGAATCGTACGGTATCCATAAAATCTTCTTCCGTTTCGGAAGGAAATCCGATAATCACCTGTGAATACAGTTTTAATTTTGAATTTGCAGCTTTGAATGCATTGAGGGTTTTAAGCACTTCTTTGTTATTATTATAACGATTCATGAGCTGTAAAATTCTTTCACTGCCGGACTGGATGGGAAACATAATTTGAGTAATTGTTTTTTTCTCTATTCTTTTTATGATTTCATCCTGATTTTGCACCGCCCATCGTGGATATAAATGCAATAAATACCATTCAATCCCATGGTCCCTGCCATTACCGTTTTCGTTATGATGAACTCCGGCCAGCTCATGTAATAATTCGCTTAACGAGGAACCGATATCAGAGCCATAGGCCCCAACGTTATCTGAAAAAAGTTTGAACTTTCGATAGCCTTTGTTTAATAATGATGCATATTCATTTTTTAATTCCTGAAGGGATTTGCTTTTCAATGGTCCGATCGCTTTTCTTATTCCGCAATAGGCACATTTTTCATTACATCCCCGGCCGATACGCAAATAGGGTATCTGCTTTCCTGCGGAGAACATACTTAATGAAGTAAATTGTTTGTATAAGTTTTTATTTAATTTTATTTCCGGCAATGCTTTTTGAAATATATAAGACAGTTTCGGGTATAAATAATTTGCATCTTCCACCATGTTGAATTTGTATCTGAAATTCGGAAAAAAATCATCTATCTGTTCCAGTTGTTTTGTGGAAATGCATTTGCCTGAAAAATTTTTCGATAATTCCTCAGGCGCAATTTCAGGAAGGCAACCGGCAACAATCAGCTCTCCCTTGTATGTTTTGTATTTCCGGATATTTTCAATGCTGGCATTTTTTCTGTTTTCTTTAAAACTGCAGGTCACAAAAATTATATAATCCGCCTTTCTGGCCGATGATACCATCCTGCAATCATTTATTTCAAAATATCTTATCAGTCGTGACATATCCAGATCGCGTCCCGGACAACCATTTGAACTGATATATATCCGTTTTGCATTCATCTCGCGCCACTTTTATTTATTAATTGTTCGAAGCCAACTGAATATCAACCTGCGCTATTGTCTTCAGGAGCCATCGCCTATGAGGGTGGTTGTTGACTTGTCAGGTGTTTTTTTAAATTTTCGTTTTATTTATCCGTATGATACATCTCGCGACAGCGGACCAGTCACCACTATTAACTTGTTAAAGGGGTCATACGTTACCGGACAGTATGAATTGTTCTTTTACCTTATAGCTCCCTGCTTTAAACGCTATCCTCGCGAGATTGCTTCGTCGTTTTGAATGCCCGCAATGCACGTGGGCGGTCATCGCGAGGCCGCAGGCCGTGGCGATCTCATATGTGTGTCCGCTTACTAATGATCTTATTAATCATTGTTGTCAGTTGATGTAACAATTTAGCGTCGAGTTATTCGCTGCCGAAATTTTCCAGTTACTGTTCTACGTCCTACTCGGTCCCCTCTCGGCAACGATGCTTCAGGAATGTATTATTATTTATATGCAATAAAAGTGCCTAAATATGCTTAAGCGTGGTAGCTTGAAATAAATGAAGCAATAACAAAGTATTAAATTATTATTTTGTTTGATGCCCTGACAGCGTCCGAATTCTTATTGGTTGTTTTCAGCCAACTTTTCAGATTACTAGGGAGCTTTTGGTTCATTACAACCAATGGCCGCTGCATTTTTTTTTAAACAAAACATGTTAAGTTTCCAGGCAACCCAAAAAAAATAAGGGGGGGATTACTTATGGATATCTGTGGAGGGCATCGATGTTTCCGGTGTTGGCAACAGAGTGCCTGTTGCCAAGCAATGGATTGAATGTTTGTCGCACCTTTGATGCCGTCAGCATACCAGGCGCAAAACGTTTTATGGTCGTTCAGGCCGGATATGGGTACGGTTTTCTGAAGATGGCAACTTAAACACTTCGTGTTTTTGATTACGCCCTTTCAGGGCGAAATCAAGCCACCCTCTCTATGCCGGTGGCTGTTGACAAGATTGCCGCACAATTTCAAACTCCGGCTCAAGCTCTTTGACTGCAACGGAAAAATTTTTGTTTTTCAGCAGCTCCTGTTTTACTGTGCTCCAGGCAACCGATGGTTTTTTTTTCATGGCTTGTGCCTCGCTAAAAAATCAGTCATGTACCGCAGCGCGGTTTCAATTTCTTTTTTCGGTGTTTTTTGAGTTTTTTTTACAAATCCGTGCAAGAGTATAAATCTGCTTCCGACGGGCATAAAATAGAATATTCGTGACGCATCACCGCCGAATTTGATGCGCAACTCCCAGAGGTTCTTTTGAGCTGCTTCTTTGATGTGCTTAACATAGGGTTCTTTGAGCGCCGGACCGTATTCTGCAAGCAGCTCGATTTCCCAAAAGGCTTTAGCCCTGTGCTTGTCAGAGAGCGACTCCAGAAATTCTTTCACAGGAACTGCGCCGTTTTCTTTGCGGTAAAGTTCAACTTTCCAGTTCATAAGCTCCGCATATCGTAAATGATATATCAGCTGAATGGTTTTTTCAATGAGAAAAATCTATGCGCTCGTGAAATAACGTCTTTGTCTTTTTGAAATTATGAGGGCAACAGCTCCTTGTACGTCCTCTTCTGCTTCGCGGCAAACACCTCAAACTGGCGAACGCCGAAATCATAGCCGGTAACAGATTATTGTGCAATTGATTTATTTTTATAATTTTAGGTTGATTGCATAACGCATATTAATATTCAGGCTCGCGGGTTGGCAGTTGGCAACTCTGCATTCTTTTGGTGACAGTATCACGCGGTTTTGTCAGATGAGGTCAAAATGGAAAGATCAGTGGAAATTTTATGCAATGCTGGCGGAAAGGCTTACATGAAAAGCGGGTTAAAAAGCCGTAGGCTTTTTGTTGTCTTCAGGAATAAGTCTATGCGGGTGGTTGCTGATGTGCTGCCAACACTGAGCGCAGCAGTGCTGCCGGCGCCATGCCTGCAAGAGCCGCCAGACAATTGACAACAATATCCCCAAACTGGCAGGTGCGGTACGGTATGAAATACTGTACGAGCTCCATGCAGGCCCCATACAGGGCGGCAAGCAGGGCGCCTTTTATAAGGCCGCGCGGTACTTTTTTTATGAGAAGGTATGTTCCGGCTATGCATGAAAGCGTGCCATAGGCAAGAGCATGGGCTAGCGTGCCGCTGTTGATGTCCCCGCTTACCGAAGGAATTACCGATAAAATAAATATTGCCAGCGCCTCTATCAGGCAGGCCGAAAGCCAGAGCCCGGGAGCGCGCAGGTATGAAGTAAGCGGATGCATCCATAGCTGCATGGCGATACGATAGCATGGATGGCCGGTTGATGCAATTGCAGCAACCACCTGTCAGAAGCCATGCTTTCCTCATGGACAGCGCTCAGATGTTTCTGCTATATGGTTTTTTATGGAGAATAAAGCTTCACGAATTTCCTTTCTTGTGCTGCTGCTGCTTTTGATGGCCGCCTTTGGCGTCATTATTCAGCCCTTTCTCGTATCTGCACTGGTGGCGCTCATCATAACGGTCATATGCTGGCCCATTAACCGGCTCTGCATGAAGCTGTGCAAGGGCCGGCGGTATGCCGCGGCAGGGCTGGCCACGCTGCTTGTATCGATCTGCGTTTTGGGCCCCTTGAGCACCATTATTACCGTTGCGGCCTTTAATGCCGTGGATGCGTTCAAGTCCGTTATCTCGCATCTTGCAGGTCGGCTCGATTGCCGAGGCCCTTGATCAGGCCAATGTCTGGATTCAGACAAAAGCGGCGGCCCTGCCGCAGTTTATTCCCGCAGATTTCAATATCAGGGCCAAGCTTTTGGGGCTTCTTTCTTCCATGGGTTCGGTCGTCTATGAGTATTCCCCCAAAGTCTTTACGGCAACGGCTGGTTTTTTTGCCGGCTTTCTTCTGGTTGTGCTTTTTCTCTTTATCTTTTTTGCCGAGGGAGAGCAGTTAAACGATGCCCTTATGAGCCTGCTGCCCCTTGACCCGCAGCACAAGCAGGTGCTGGCCAAAGAGGTTGCCGGCGTTATCACCGGCATATTTGCCGGCATGGTTGTGACAGCCCTGGCACAGGGGATTTTAATCGGCATCGGCTACTGGATTGCGGGCATTGATAACCCGCTGGTGTGGGGCGTGGTTGCCATCGGGGTGACCCTTATTCCGGTTATCGGCGGTCCGGTCATGTATATACCGCCTGCTATCGCCCTCATTATCGGCGGCAGCATGGGCAAAGGGATTTTTTTGCTTATCTGGGGCGTAGCCATCGTCTCCATGGCCGACAATGTGATAAAGCCGGTTGTCATGCGCGGTAAGGTCGATGTCCACCCGGTGCTGCTGGCCCTTGCCATTATCGGCGGCAGCATGTGGCTCGGCGCCATCGGCTTTATCGTCGGGCCGGTCGTGGTGGCCCTGATGCTGGCAATGCTGCGGATCTATCGCAGGGAGTTTATGTGAAATCAGTGTGCCGGCCCGCCAAGCTGGCCGCAGGCTGCATGAATACCCTGGCCGCGCGATGAGCGCATGCGCACAAAGATGCCTTCACTGGCAAGCCAGGTGCAGAACAGTTTGCAGTTTTCCTCGCCGGGGCTTTCAAACAGTGCCGTCCGAGCCGGGATTATAGCCGATCACATTGACCCGCACCGGCAGCCCTTCCAGAAAACGGGCAAGCCGGGCTGCCTGCCCGCGACTGTCATTTACTCCTTTTAAAAGCACGTATTCAATAAAGAAGACCCCTTTTTTTCGAAGCGGGTAGGCTTGCAGCGCCTGCTTGAGCAGGGCAAGGGGGTGGACGGCGTTGATGGGCATCAGCTGTGAGCGCAGTTCGTCATCTGCCGCATTGAGCGATACTGCCAGATTGAGCCCGGGCCAGCCGAGCTCTCCCAGGCGCCGGATGCCATCGGTCAGCCCTGCGGTTGAAATCGTCATATGGCTGTGGGCAATGTCAAGGCCGCGCTGGTCGCTGAGCACGCGTATGGCCTGCACGACATTATCGAAATTATCAAGCGGCTCACCCATGCCCATGAAGACGATATTGTCTATGGCGCGTCCGAGCCCGTGGCGTACGGCATAGACCTGCCCGACTATTTCTTCTGCCGCAAGATTGCGCAGCAGGCCCAATGACCCCGTGCGGCAGAAGGCGCAGCCCATGCGGCAGCCGGCCTGGCTCGACATGCACAGCGTTGATCTCCTGGGCATGGGAATCCAGACCGATTCCACGCGCAGGCCGTCGGCAAGAGAAAAAACGATTTTTGTAACTCCGTCCTGCTCAACCACCTCTGCAATAGCCGGAGCGCTGACATCAAAAGCGCTCTGCAGCTCCTGCTTGAGTATGCCTGTCCTGCGACAGTTCGGGAGCTTGCTGCGAGGTCGGGATTTCCCTGCTTGAAAACGTGCCGGTAGAGTGCCGCGGCATGAAACATTCCCTTGCCCCAGCCCTCGTGCAGGGCGGCGGCAAAATCAGTGCAGGTGAGTGAAAAAAGATGCATGGAAGGTTTTCGTCCAGTCGTGCGGGTTGACAGGTCGGAAGCTGCCTGTTACAGCAGATTGCTGGCAAGCTCAGCAAGCACGGATCGTTCGCCTTTTTCAAGATTGACATGGGCGTAGAGCTGCTGGCCATGCATTTTTTCAATCAGATAGCTCAGGCCGTTGGAATAGGTGTTGAGGTAGGGGTGGTCGATCTGAAAGATATCGCCGGTAAAGACCATTTTGGTGCCTTCGCCGGCGCGGGTGATGATGGTTTTGACCTCATGGGGGGTGAGGTTCTGCGCTTCGTCAACAATGAAATAAATGTGCACCAGGCTTCGGCCTCTGATGTAGGACAGCGGGGAGATGACCAGCTTTTCGTCAACGAGAAATTCTTTGATTTTTTTGTTTTTCGTGTCGCTTTCTGAAAACTGGTTTTGTATGACCCCGAGATTGTCATAGAGCGGCTGCATGTAGGGATCAAGCTTGGACTGTATGTCGCCGGGCAGGTATCCGATGTCCTTGTTGCTCAGGGGCACGACGGGCCGTGCGATGAATATCTGGCGGTAGTTTTTCCGCCGCTCCAGGGCTCCGGCAAGGGCAAGCAGTGTTTTGCCGGTGCCGGCCTTGCCCGTCAGGGTCACCAGCTGTATGTCGGGATTGGTGAGCGCGTCAAGCGCGAATATCTGTTCGGCATTGCGCGGCATGATGCCGTAGGCCTGTTTTTTGTCGATGCGGCGCAGCAGCTGCTGCTGCGAGTCAAACATGGCAAGAGCGGATTTTTTGCCGTTGCGCATGATGAGGTATTCATTGGAGGCAAAATGGTTTTTTACCGGCAGAAGGCCGGCAGGTGATTTCAAAAGGTTCACGGTAAATGCTTTCAATGAGTTCTGACGGCACGTTTTCTTCGATGCGGTGCCCGCTGTAGAGCGCGGCCGGATCCTTGACATGGTCGGTGAAGTAATCCTGGGCAACAATGCCCACCGATTTTGCCTTCATGCGCAGGTTCACATCTTTGGAAACCAGTATGACCTGGCGGGAGGAGTTTTCCTGCGCCAGGCGATAGGCAGTGTTCAGAATATGATGATCGGGTTTGCCGGGGGAATAGTTGTGGGCTATGTCTTCATGGAACGGCTGCTCGAGCCGTATGATTATGTTGCCGCGGCTGGGGCCGATTTTCACCCCGTTGCCAAAGAGTTTGTCGCCGCTCAGCTCGTCAAGGGCGCGCACGAATTCGCGGGCATGGTAGTTGACCGTGCCGCTGCCCTTTTTGAATTGATCGAGTTCTTCGATCACCGTGATGGGTATGACCACATCATGCTCCTGAAACTGGTGTATGCAGGAGCTGTCATGCAGAATGACATTGGTGTCGAGGACAAATATTTTATTTTTATGCCGTGCCATGCAGATACTGAGTAAATTTTACAACAGCTTATCATGATCAACGGTACTATGCAATAAAACAACTCGCTCTATGTGAATTATGCTCTGAAATACCATCCCCGCCGATCCATCAGATACAGCACCAGCCACCATGCCGCAAGATAGCATGCGGCATGCGCAAACGAGCTTATATCGGTGCGGCCCATCCATGAGGCAAACAGCCGGTCATACAGCCAGAACCAGAGATGTATCGCCTGGCCATCCCTTGTGATGGCGACCGTCAGCAGTATGCGGGCGGCAATACCCGAGGCGAAAAATAAGAACAGAGCATTGCGCCCCATGATTTGAAAAAACATGCCGGGGCGGCGAAAGTCCCGCACTTCCAGCAGTTCATGGCAGAGTGCGAAAACCAGAGCGGCCCAGCCTGCCGATACCAGCACATAGGGCACGCTCCAGAGATCCTTGCAGATCGGCTGCCAGAGGCTTGCAGCAGAGCCGCAGACCAGCACTATGATTCCGGCGCAGACAAGCAGGAGAGACGTTTTTGACGTATGTGGCGACTGTCGCAGAAAGAGTCCTGCCTTGTAGCCGAGCAGCGCCGTGGCCAGCGCGGATACTGAGCTGAACAGCCCCTCCGGATCAAGCCCTCCGTCATACAGGTGGGGCGCACCGAGAAGCAGCCTGTCTATGATAAGGGCGGGATTGTTTTCCGGCGACAGGCTGCCTGGAAAACCCGCAAGCACTGCCCCGTATCCGACAAGCAGCAGGGCAATTGTCAGCCACAGCAGCCGTTCAGACAGCAAGACAATGCAGAGGCTTGCGGCACAATAGACAAGAGCTATGCGCTGCAGTACGCCCATGATGCGCAGGGTGCTGAAGTCGGGAGGTGCGGCATAGATGATCCATTGCAGCAGGCCGGGGAAGGCGTTCAGGAAAAGTCCCAGCAGGAAAAGAATCAGCGTTCTGCGCAGAATCCGGATGAAAAAATTCAGCGGCAGCCTGCCGGTATGTGCTGTGCCGGCAAGGGAAAAGGACTGCGAGGCGCCGACGGCAAAAAGAAAAAAGGGGAAAACAAGATCCGCAAGGCCGTAGCCGGTCCAGCCCGCATGCCGCAGCCAGCGGGAACATGTGCTGCCATGAGCCGGGATTATTGACCAGCACCATGCCGGCAATGGCAATGCCGCGCAGCATGTCAAGACTGCCAAGGCGGCCGGGGATTGGTTGTGTGCTATCGGGCATAGTGAGAGCTGCCGCCGTTGTTTTTTAAGGATAGTGCTCAGAAGCAAATCTAGCCGCATTGCAAACAATTGGCAATGGTTTTTCAACAAGGGAAAAAGCACGGAAATGGGCAGCTGTGAAAATAAGCGGGAGGGGCGGGAAAAAAGAAACGTGAACGTTGCATATGTACAGGTCTCAGCAGGTGCCGGGACTTTAGAACGCAGTATATGCCGGGGCTGCGCGGCATTAAGCCATGGGGGTTAGTTTGTCTTTACAACAATATTGTCAATAAGCCGTGTTTTACCGAAAAATACGGCAAGGGCTACAACCGCATCCCGCCGTATATGGGTGACGTCTTCAAGCGTTTCAAGATCACAGACTTTTATGTAATCGATTTTTGCCAGCGGCTCTGCGCTGATATGTCTGCCAGACATGCCGGCTGAGCTTGAGCGCGTCGTGCTCTCCCTGCGCGCACATGTCCCGGATTTCAAAAAGCGACCGTGAGAGAACCAGCGCCGCTGTGCGCTCTTCGGCTGAGAGATATTTATTTCGTGAGCTCATGGCAAGCCCGTCGGGCTCGCGGACAATGGGCGCTCCGATGATCTCAATATCCACGTCAAGATCGCGCACCATGCGCCGGATGACCTGCAGCTGCTGAAAATCCTTCTCCCCGAAGACGGCAACATGAGGTTTTGTTGCATTGAAGAGCTTGGTCACAACCGTGGTCACGCCTTCAAAATGCGTCGGCCGCGTTATGCCGCAGAGATGCTGCGTCAGCTTGTCTACCCGGACAGCTGTCTGATAGCCTTCCGGGTACATCTCTTCAGGCGTGGGCGCGTACACGCAGTCAGCGCCCTGCCGAGGTGACAAGCTTCACATCGCGTTCCATGTCGCGGGGATAGGTTGTATAATCTTCCGTCGGTCCGAACTGCGTGGGGTTGACAAAGATCGTTACAATCACCGTATCGGCATGCTCTTTTGCAAGGCGCACGAGACTTAAATGCCCCTCATGCAGATAGCCCATGGTGGGCACGACCGCAACGCGTTGTTGCTGCTGGCGCCGGGCATCGCTGTAGCGCTGCATCTCTTGAACGGATTGTATGATCTGCATACGGCCTCTTATTTAAATGAAAATTCTTCTGAGGGGAATGCGCCCGACTGTACTTCGTCAACATACTCGGCAACCGCTTTTTTGATGATGTCTTCAAGCTGCACGTACTGCTTCACAAATTTTGGCCTGAATTTACCTGACAGCCCGAGCAGGTCGTTTATCACCAGCACCTGGCCGTCGCAGTCGGCGCCCGCGCCGATGCCGATGGTCGGAATGGTAAGCGCTGCGGTAATATCGCGGGCAAGGCTTGCAGGCACACCCTCGAGAACGACGGCAAAAGCCCCGGCCCTCTCAACAGCCTGCGCATCGGCCATAAGTTTCTGGCGCTGATGCTCCTCTTTGCCCTGCACCTTGTAGCCGCCCATGCGATGGATCGACTGTGGTGTCAGGCCGATATGGCCCATAACGGGAATATCGATGCGGGTGAGTGCGCTGATGACGTCTTCGGTGTTTTCTCCGCCTTCGACCTTGACCGCTTCTGCGCCGCCTTCCTTTAATAAGGATGCCGGCATTGCGCCGCGCCTCTTTAAGCGAGACCTGGTAGGACATGAACGGCATATCGGCAACCACCAGCGCCTGCCTGCGGCCGCGCGCCACAGCCTGCACATGGTGAAGCATGTCCGGCATGGTCACCGGGCAGGGTATTTTCAAGGCCCATAACCGCGTTGCCGACGGAATCGCCCACCAGCAGTATGTCAACATTGCACCCGTCAAGTATGCGGGCGATCTGGCAGTCGTAGGCAGTGAGCATGCATGATTTTTCTGCCCTCATTTTTGAAACGCTGAATGTCAAGAATGGTGATTTTTTTCATGCGATACTCCTGCTCAGTGGATTGTTGCCTTGGGCTCCATGCGGTCGAACATATCGTCCAGTTCATCGACCATCTTGTCTGCTATTGCACTGTTTACAAAAACCGGGCATTTCATGCGGACGGCAAGAGCCATGGCATCGCTCGGGCGCGAGTCTATTTCATAGGTTGTGCCGTCAAGGGCAAGATAGATGATGGCAAAAAAGGTATTGTCGCGCAGATCGGTTATCACAATTCGCTCAACAGTAGCGTTGAGCTGCGTGATAATGCCGGCCATGAGGTCGTGGGTGAGGGGCCTCGGGGTCCATGTCTGCTCAAGTCCCAGGGTTATGGAGCCTCCTTCGAACTGACCGACCCATATGGTGAGCACGCGGCCCGTTGCCCGGTCAACCAGCACCACCCGGTATTGACCGGCATTGAAGTCAGGCGTACACTCCTTTATAATGACTTCGATCAGCTTTTCCATTGCAGTGTCTTTCTGTGTATGCGTGCCGCACGTTGTGCAGCCATGCTTTCATATACCTGAGTAATGTACTATAAAATAACGGATCGTGCAAAAAAATGTTACCGTGCTGCAGTCGGACAGGTGCGACGGCCGTTCTGATTTCTTTTGAACCTGAACGCAGTTTTTTTACCCGCATCCTTCAGGGGATATGTGATAAGCCGGTATCTCTTGAAAAGTTGCTGTGCTGCTGCCTGCAGCGCTCAGGAAAACAAGCATAGGAACCAGCGCACCTTTGCCACCGCATCCTGCAATGGCGTTTTTTTATTACAGCCATCCGTTCGTGCTGAAGCATGCAGGATAGTCGTGGCCTGCTGCACGCAGCATGATTTCTTGCACCAGCTTGTATTTTTTTATAAGAAAAGTCTCCTGTTTGCAGAATTTTATTTATTAAAATTTATAAAATAAATATATTTTTATTATTTTTTATATTTTAAACTTAATTTAATGGCTAGTTATTTTTGATGCAAGCTATAAAAATATATTGACGTAATCCAAGAAGTATAATATTTTTTATTTTTCACCAATAGAGGTTTGACTCTTGAAGGAGAGCTGATAGTACCCAGCCCGCTGAAATAACCACTTCATGAGCGCTGAGAGCATTGATAACCACATACGTTTTCTGCATCTGGCCCGTGCCGGTCATTTTCTTGCACGCACGTGTCTCTCATCTCTCTCGGGCAAAAAGGAAACGCTTTAGCCGAATGGCATGCTAGCCTTTGCTCCTTCAGTACGTGCTGCTCAAATAAGTTGTATTTTATTGTTGTATTAAGTTACAAATCCTGTTAACATTTTAAGATTATGCTGGCGTAGCTCAATGGCAGAGCAGCTGATTTGTAATCAGCAGGTTGCGGGTTCAAATCCCATCGCCAGCTTGCTATTGGCTGATACGCATTTTGGTGAGGTACCCGAGTGGCCAAAGGGGGCAGACTGTAAATCTGCTGGCGATGCCTACGAAGGTTCGAATCCTTCCCTCACCACCAGATTTATTTTATGGGCGGGAGTAGCTCAGCTGGCTAGAGCATCAGCCTTCCAAGCTGAGGGTCGCGGGTTCGAATCCCGTTTCCCGCTCCATGTGCGATACGCAAAGCGGCCCACGTAGCTCAGTAGGTAGAGCACTTCCTTGGTAAGGAAGAGGTTCACCGGTTCAAGCCCGGTCGTGGGCTCCATATTGCTTGATTTATAGCTATCAACAACATACGCACGAGCAATTAAAATAAATATAAAAACATATTCTTTTAGGAGGATAGCGATGGCAAAGAAGAAATTCGAGAGAACCAAGCCGCATGTGAATATAGGGACGATCGGGCACGTTGATCACGGCAAGACGACGCTGACCTCGGCAATCACGAGGTATCTGGCGATGAAGGGCCAGGCGGCGAAGATGGATTTTGATCAGATCGACAAGGCGCCGGAGGAGAAAGAGCGCGGCGTTACGATATCGATAGCGCACATTGAGTATGAGACAGCAAAGCGGCACTATGCGCATATCGACTGTCCGGGCCATGCCGATTATATCAAGAACATGATAACGGGCGCAGCGCAGATGGACGGCGCGGTGCTGGTCGTGAGCGCGGCTGACGGACCGATGCCCCAGACGCGGGAGCACATACTGCTTGCCCGTCAGGTGCGCGTGCCCAGCATGGTGGTATTTCTCAACAAAGTTGACATGGTTGATGATCCCGAGCTGCTGGAGCTGGTTGATCTTGAGATACGGGAGCTGTTGAGCAAGTATGAGTTTCCGGGCGATGATACGCCGATTATTAAGGGAAGCGCGTTGAAGGCAATGCAGGCCCCTGAGGATGTAAAGCTTGATGAGTACAAGTGCATACAGGAGCTGCTTGATGCCTGCGACAGTTTTATACCTGATCCGGTGCGGGACATTGACAAGCCGTTTCTGATGCCGGTGGAGGACGTGTTCACGATATCGGGCCGTGGAACGGTTGTGACGGGCAGGATTGAGCGCGGCCTGGTGAAGGTGAACGAGGAAGTTGAGATCGTGGGTTTTCGGGATACGCAGAAGACGGTATGTACGGGCGTGGAGATGTTCCGCAAGATTCTTGATCAGGGGCAGGCCGGAGATAATGTCGGGCTGCTGCTGCGGGGCACCAAGCGTGATGATGTAGAGCGGGGGCAGGTCGTGGCAAAGCCGGGATCGATAACGCCGCATACGAAGTTCAAGGCGCAGGTGTATATTCTGGGCAAGGAAGAGGGCGGGAGGCATACGCCGTTTTTCAATAATTACCGGCCGCAGTTTTACTTTCGGACGACGGATGTGACCGGGATGGTGCATCTGCCCGAAGGCGTCGAGATGGTGATGCCGGGAGACAATGTGGCAATGGAAGTGGAGCTTATCACGCCGATAGCGATGGAGAAGGAACTGCGCTTTGCGATACGCGAAGGCGGCAGAACGGTTGGCGCCGGCGTTATCAGTGATATAATTGCGTAATCTGTTTTGACGGGTTGTGAGCCATGAGAGATATAGTAACGCTGTTGTGTTCGCAGTGCAAGCGCAAGAACTACAATACGACGAAGAATAAAAAGAAAACGACGGGCAAGCTTGAGTTTAAAAAATACTGCCGTTCTTGCCACTCGCATACAGTGCATAAAGAAGGCAAGTAGTGCAAGCATTGACAGGAGCTTTGTGCCTCGGTAGGCAACGCCCATTATACTATGTACAGGCCAGTAGCTCTAACGGCTAGAGCACCGGACTCCAAATCCGGGGGCTGAGGGTTCGAATCCCCCCTGGCCTGCCATACTACTTAAAAAAGGTGGATGAGTGGATTTCAAAGGCTTGATTGAAAAGACCAGACAGTTTTACCATGAGGTTCGGGTTGAGCTGAAAAAAATTTCCTGGCCGCCCCGCAAGGAAACGATGGCCTCCACATCGGTGGTGCTTATTATTGTGGTGATCGTTTCGTGCTTTTTGGGCCTTGTTGATCTGGGGCTTTCCAAGATTATAAACTCAATTCTGAGCTGAGGCCTCCATGTCGAAAAAGTGGTATGTGGTTCACACGTATTCGGGCTATGAGAACAAAGTTAAGGAAATGCTTGATGAGCGTATCAAGGCCTACAAGATGGAGGACTCTTTTGGTGAAGTCCTGATACCTACAGAGGATGTCGAGGAGATCGTTCGCGGCAAAAAAGGCGATAAGCAGGTCAAGAAAACGACGCGAAAGTTTTTCCCCGGGTATGTTCTTGTTCAGGTCGATATGAATAATGAAACGTGGCACCTTGTGCGCAATACGCCGCGGGTGACCGGTTTTATAGGCGGGAAAATAAGGCCTATCCCGATTCCGGATGACAGCGTCGATGACATGATCGGTAAAATCAGGGAGGGGAAGCTTCGCCCCAAAGTGATGATGAATTTTGAAAAGGGCGATGACGTAGCGATCATCGAGGGTCCGTTTGCAAGTTTTAACGGTGTTGTCGAAGATGTGAAGCCGGAAAAAGCGCGATTAAAGGTTCTGATAAGCATATTCGGACGTCAAACACCAATTGAGCTTGAATACTCGCAGGTTAAAAAGATTAATTGAAAAAGCACGGTGTAGAGAAAAGGGATTTTTATGGCTAAAAAAATAATGACTCAGATTAAATTGCAGATTCCTGCGGGGAAGGCCAATCCATCTCCGCCCGTTGGCCCGGCGCTCGGTCAGCATGGGGTCAATATCATGGAGTTCTGCAAAGCATATAACGCGCGCACTGCAGACAAAGAAGGACTGATTGTACCGGTTGTTATTACGGTCTATGCCGACAGGTCTTTTTCTTTTATCACGAAGACCCCTCCCGCATCAGTTCTTTTGAAAAAAGCTGCGGGCATCGTTAAAGGGTCTGGCGAGCCGAATAAAAATAAGGTCGGCAAGGTTACCGGGGTTCAGGTCCGTGAAATTGCCCAGGCTAAGATGCCGGACTTGAACTGCAATGATCTTGACATGGCCGTTCGAATCGTTGAGGGTACAGCTCGTAGCATGGGCATTGAAATCGCAAACTAAAGTAATGCTTTTTTAGAGTCAGGGTGAACTTATATGGCACAACATGGCAAAAAGTACGAACTGGCCCTCGGAAGGGTCGACCGCGGAAAACGATACGGCCTGATGGATGCTATCGGCCTGCTGAAAGATGCGGCATATGCAAAATTTGATGAGACTGTTGAGTTGGTGGTGCGTCTGGGCGTTGATCCGCGCAAATCCGACCAGATGGTTCGCGGCACCGTGCTGCTTCCCCATGGGATCGGGAAATCGGTCAAGGTGGTGGTTTTTGCAAAAGGGGAAAAAGAGAAGGAGGCACGCGATGCCGGTGCTGACTATGTAGGCGCAGAGGATCTGGTGGAGAAGATTTCAGGGGGCTGGCTCGACTTTGACCGTGCTGTTGCAACCCCGGATCTTATGGGGCTTGTCGGCCGCATAGCAAAGGTTCTCGGGCCGCGCGGCCTGATGCCCAATCCAAAGCTCGGAACGGTTACCCAGAATGTGAAAGACACAGTTGAAGATTTAAAGAAGGGTAAAGTCGAGTTCAGAACGGACAAGGCCGGCAATCTGCATGTTTCGGTGGGCAAAAAGTCTTTTGATGATCAGAAGCTTTTTGACAATATTTTAGCACTTATTGATACCGTCAATCGCCTGAAGCCGGCGACCAGCAAAGGGCATTATCTGAAGAATATCGTGCTTACTTCCACCATGGGCCCCGGGATCAAGGTGGACGTTGGATCATTGAAGGCCAACTGATAACACGTAACCATTTATTTTCAAAGTTGATAGGTGACAGCCGTGGGTAGACGAGAACGAGAAGAAGCAGTAGCAGTACTGTCAAAACGGGTTCAGGATACAAAAGGCCTGATTGTGCTTGACTATCAGGGATTGAATGTTGAAAAGGTGACGAGCCTTCGCAAGCAGATTCGTGAAGCAGGCTGCGAGATGAAGGTTGCCAAAAACACACTCATGCGGCTGGCCACAAAGGACACCGTGTTCGAGCCTCTGCATGATCAGCTCGTAGGGCAGATGGCCGTTACCTTCATCGACGGTGATCCTGCGATGGTGGCGAAAGTTATTACAAAATTTCTCAAGGATAACCCCGATACGCCGCTGAAGGTTAAATCGGGCATGCTTGAAAAAATGGTGCTTAACCAAAAGGCTATTGAGCAGTTGGGTAATTTGCCGAGCCGCGAGGTGCTGCTCGGGCAACTGCTTGGCACGATTGCCGCACCGCTTACGGGTTTTGTGACCGTCCTCTCAGATATTCCGCGCAAATTCCTGAGAGTGCTGATGGCCATTAAAGATACAAAGAGCAATTAACTTGAATCCATGTAACATTTAAACGTTTTAGGAGGTCATGACAATGGCAGAGATTACGAAAGACGAAGTGGTCAAGTTCATCGAAAATATGACAGTGCTTGAACTTGCTAACCTGATCAAGGAACTTGAAGATAAGTTCGGCGTTTCGGCCGCAGCTGTTGCTGCACCTATGGCTATGGCCATGGCCGGCGCAGCGGGCGCTGCCGCTCCGGCGGAAGAAAAGACGGAATTTGATGTCATCTTAACCAATGCTGGTGAAAAGCGCATCAATGTTATTAAGGCCGTCCGCGAAATTACCAACCTGGGACTTAAAGAAGCCAAGGACTTTGTCGATGCTTTACCCAAGGCCGTTAAGGAAGCGGTGTCGAAAAACGAAGCTGAAGACATTAAAAAGAAGCTTGAAGAAGCCGGTGCCACAGCAGAGGTAAAGTAGTCTGCAGTTCGGGAATGACCGTACGTAACTGGCGCTATGATTGGGCAGAACATTTGTGCTGCCCATTTTCATTACAACAATGGGGTGTTGCATGAGCAAAATTGGTGCACATAAACTGCGCTTTCGGAAGAACTTCGAGAAAATACCGGATATCATGAAGATCCCGAATCTGATTGATATCCAGAAAAAGTCCTACGAGAGTTTTTTGCAGCAGCACGTGCCGACGGAGCTGCGCGCAAACAGCGGCCTGCAGTGGGTGTTTAAGAGTGTTTTTCCCATAAAAAATTATAATGAAACGTCGTCTCTTGAATTTGTAAGCTATGGCCTTGGCACGCCTAAATACGATATCGACGAGTGCCGTCAAAAGGAGCTTACCTATGCTTCTCCCCTCAAAGTGCTTATTCGTCTGGTGAATTATGACCCTGAAACGAAAAATATCCGCGATATAAAAGAGCAGGAGGTCTATTTCGGGGAAATACCCCTGATGACCGAGACGGGCACGTTTGTCATCAACGGCACTGAACGGGTTGTTGTCAGCCAGCTGCATCGTTCCCCCGGCGTTTTTTATGATCATGATAAAGGCAAAAACCTTTCGAGCGGCAAGTTTCTCTATTCTGCACGCCTGATACCGAGTCGCGGCTCCTGGATTGATCTTGAGTATGACTCCAAGGACATCATCTATGTGCGTATTGACCGCCGCCGCAAGTTTCCTGTCACGGTGCTTCTGAAGGCGCTCGGGTTCAGCAAAGAAGAACTGCTGCACTACTTCTATACTGTTGATGATGTGGTTGTTGAAGATGGCAAGCTGCGGCGCAGTATCCGTTCGCCCTTTTTTGAAGGCAGGGCGCATGGAGAAATTGTCCATGCAAAAACAAAGGCCGTCATCGTCAAGAAGGACAAGAAAATTACGCGGGCGCTTGCGAGGAAAATTCACGAGGCGGGAATCGAGTTCATCCCTGTGCTCCCGGAAGAGCTCAAAGACCTTATTGTTGCCGCCGATGTGCTGGATCCGCAGACGGGCGAGGTTGTTGCGGCCTGCAATGACGTGATCACCGATGAGATTCTGGCTGCTATCATGCAGCGGGGCATAAAGAATTTCAAGATTCTTTTTATCGACAACCTGCATATTGATGCATCATTGCGGGAGACGCTTCTGCTGGATAAAGCCAAGTCCGCTGATGATGCCATTGTTGAAATCTATAAGCGGCTTCGCCCCAATGATCCGCCGAGTCAGGAAAGCGCAAATCTTTTTTTCCACAAGCTTTTTTTCGACCAGGAGTATTATGAGTTAACCGAGGTCGGACGTATTAAAATCAACCACCGCCTCAATCGCAAAACTCCGCTGGACATGCAGGTCCTTACCAAGGAGGACATCCTTGAGACCGTGCGCCTGCTGATTGAAATCAAGAACGGCCGCGGTGTGGTCGACGACATAGACCATCTGGGCAATCGCCGCGTACGAACGGTCGGCGAGCTGATAGAAAACCATTACCGCATCGGACTGGTGCGCATGGAGCGCGCTATTAAAGAGCGCATGAGTCTGCAGGAAATCGAAACGCTCATGCCCAATGACCTGGTGAATTCCAAGATGGTGTCTGCCGTCATTAAGGAGTTTTTCGGGTCAAGCCAGCTTTCTCAGTTCATGGATCAGACAAATCCTCTTGCTGAAATCACCCATAAACGGCGCCTGAGTGCGCTTGGCCCCGGCGGGCTTACCCGGGAGCGTGCGGGTTTTGAGGTGCGTGACGTTCATCCCACGCACTACGGCCGCATCTGCCCGATCGAAACGCCGGAAGGACCCAATATCGGCCTCATCGCATCGCTGTCAACCTATGCCCGCGTGAACGGGTACGGTTTCATTGAAACGCCCTACCGCAAGGTTGAGAAGGGGCGCGTGACCGATACCATCAGTTTTCTCACAGCCCTTGATGAGGAAGAATACAGCATTGCGCAGGCCAATGCTCCTGTTGATGACAAGGGGCGTTTTAAAAACGCCCTGATACCCGCGCGCAAAGGCGGCGAGTTTGTCATGGCGGCAGCTGAAGAGGTGCAGTACATGGACGTATCGCCCAAGCAGCTCGTCAGCGTGGCAGCATCGCTCATTCCATTTCTTGAAAATGATGACGCCAACCGGGCGCTTATGGGCTCCAATATGCAGCGTCAGGCTGTTCCTCTTTTGTGCACCGAGGCGCCCCTTGTCGGAACGGGCATGGAGGGCTGCACCGCCCGGGATTCTGGCGTGGCAGTGGTTGCCCGCAGAAGCGGCACGGTACGAAGCGTTGATGCCGATCGCATTGTTATCAAGCATGATGACGATGATGCCCGCATCGGCTCTGATGTCGATATTTATAAGCTTACCAAGTACCGCCGGTCCAACCAGAACACCTGCCTTAACCAGCATCCGATTGTGGACGTCGGCGATTACGTTGAAGCCGGAGATATCGTGGCGGATGGCCCGTCGACAGAAATGGGTGAGCTGGCCCTTGGCCGCAATGTGCTTGTAGCGTTTATGCCATGGGGCGGGTACAATTTTGAAGATTCGATACTGGTGAGTGAAAAGCTTATTCGTGAAGACAGCTTTACCTCGATACATATTGAAGAATTTGAGGTTCTTGCCCGCGATACCAAGCTTGGCAAGGAAGAAATTACCCGGGATATCCCCAATGTCGGCGAAGATATGCTCAGCAATCTTGATGAAAGCGGCATAATCAGAATCGGGGCAGAGGTGAAGACCGGCGATATTCTTGTCGGGAAGATAACGCCAAAGGGCGAGACGCAGCTCTCGCCCGAAGAAAAGCTGCTGCGCGCTATTTTCGGCGAAAAGGCGCGTGATGTTCAGGATACATCGCTGCGCGTACCAACGGGCGTTGTCGGGACGGTTATCAGCGTTAATATTTTTTCACGCAAAGGGGCTGACAAGGACGAGCGGACCCGATCCATCGAGGATGAGGAGCGCGCCCGTATTTTGAAGGATCAGGAGGATGAGATCCGTATCTTGCGTGAGAGCATCAATAAGCGATTGAAGAAACTGCTGATTGGCAGAGCCTGCGCCAAAAAGTACTTACTGATGAGAAAAAGGGCAAGGTGATTTTCAACAAGAATCAGGTGTTTACGGAAGCCGATGTTGATTCAATGCCGATCAATAAGTGGCTGCATATCCCTATCGCCAACGGCGATGATGTTTCAGACAAGATACAGAAGCTCAAGGAAGGGCTTGATGAGCAGATTAATCTCATTAAAATGATCTTTGATGAAAAGATAGAGAAAATCAAGCGGGGCGACGAGCTGCCTCCGGGCGTCATTAAGATGGTGAAGGTCAATCTTGCCGTGAAGCGCAAGCTTGCTGTGGGAGACAAGATGGCCGGGCGCCACGGCAACAAGGGCGTTCTCTCGCGCATACTGCCCATTGAAGACATGCCGTACATGGCAGACGGCAGGGCTGTTGACATCGTGCTCAATCCGCTGGGCGTTCCTTCGCGCATGAATGTGGGCCAGATACTTGAAACGCATCTGGGATGGGCAGCACGGGGGATTGGCGAAAAGATCGAGGCTATGGCGCAGTCGGGAATAAGCCCTGCAAAGATTAAGGAAAAGCTCAGGGAAGTCTATGGGAGCCGCGACATTTCAAAACTGATCGACAAGCTGACGGATGAACAGGTTGTGTCGCTTGCCAGAAAGCTCGGTCGCGGCATCCACACGGCAAGCCCTGTTTTTGACGGGGCCAAAGAGGACCAGATCAATAAATCCCTTGAAGACGGGGGGCTGCCTCTCAGCGGCCAGACCGTGCTTTTCGACGGCCGTACCGGTATTCCGTTTGATAAGGATGTCACCGTCGGCATTATCTATATGCTGAAACTGCACCATCTTGTTGATGATAAAATTCATGCGCGATCTATCGGCACCTATTCGCTCGTGACCCAGCAACCCCTGGGCGGCAAGGCGCAGTTTGGCGGCCAGAGACTTGGTGAAATGGAAGTGTGGGCTCTGGAAGCATACGGTGCGGCCCATACGTTGCAGGAACTGCTCACCCTCAAGTCCGATGATGTGTTTGGCAGAACCAAACTGTATGAAAATATTGTCAAGGGAGATCGCGATATAATGCCGTCTATCCCGGAATCTTTTAATGTTCTCGTCAAGGAACTGCAGAGCCTTTGCCTTGATGTGCAGTTTATTGAAGCAGAGAAAAAAGAAATTTAATAATCCATTTAAAAGGTGAATTTATGAATGGATTTTTTTCACTCCATCAGACACAGTCACGCGCAGTAGACAGTTTTGACGCTTTAAAGATTTCTATCGCATCAGCTGAAACCATTCGAAGCTGGTCCAACGGTGAAGTCAAGAAGCCGGAAACCATCAATTACAGAACATTTAAGCCCGAGCGTGACGGCCTGTTCTGCGCAAAGATTTTCGGGCCGGTAAAGGATTATGAGTGCAACTGCGGCAAGTATAAGCGGCTGAAGCACCGCGGGATTGTCTGCGAGAAATGCGGCGTTGAGGTTATCGCCTCCTTTGTCCGGCGTGAGCGGCTTGGCCATATTGAGCTTGCCTGCCCCGTAGCGCATATCTGGTTTTTGCGCAGTCTTCCAAGCCGCATTGGCACACTGCTCGACATGACGCTGCGCTCCCTTGAGAAAGTACTGTATTTCGAGTCATTTGTGGTTATTGACCCGAAAAAATCATCCTATAAGATGGGAGATCTTCTGGACGATGATGCTTTGCGCAAAGCAAAGTATGAACTTCATGAGGATTTCGAGGCCGGGATGGGCGCTGAAGCCATCAGGGCGCTGCTTCGCAGGCTTGATCTTGAAGCGCTTTCAGCCCAGATGCGCGAAGAGATTTTGCTCACCTCATCAGAGGCAAAGAAGAAAAAGCTCGCTAAGCGCCTTCGCATTGTTGAGGCATTTCGCCTGTCCGGCAATAAACCGGAGTGGATGATCCTTGAGGTTGTTCCTGTAATCCCGCCTGATCTGCGGCCGCTTGTGCCCCTTGACGGCGGTCGTTTTGCAACCTCTGATCTCAATGACCTGTATCGCAGAGTTATCAACAGAAATAACCGGCTCAAAAAGCTTCTTGAGCTTGACGCTCCCGAGATTATCATTCGAAACGAAAAACGCATGCTGCAGGAGGCTGTGGATGTTCTGTTTGATAACGGCCGCCGCGGCAAGGTCCTTACCGGGCGCAATAAGCGGCCGCTCAAGTCCCTCAGCGACATGCTCAAAGGCAAGCAGGGCCGTTTTCGTCAGAATCTGCTCGGTAAGCGTGTTGATTATTCGGGACGAACCGTTATTGTCATAGGCCCGGAACTCCGGCTTCATCAGTGCGGGTTGCCCAAGCGCATGGCCATTGAGCTTTTTAAGCCTTTTGTCTACAACCTGCTGATCATGAAAGGCCATGCCACGACCATCAAAAGCGCAAAGAAACTGGTCGAGCGTGAAAGCTCCGAGGTGTGGGATTGCCTTGAAGAGGTCGTGAAGGAATTCCCCGTGATGCTTAACCGTGCACCGACACTGCACCGTCTGGGAATTCAGGCCTTTGAACCCGTGCTTATCGAAGGAAAAGCCATTCAGCTGCATCCTCTTGTCTGCACAGCATTTAATGCCGATTTTGACGGCGACCAGATGGCTGTGCACGTTCCTATTACCATGGAAGCGCAGATTGAGGCGCGGGTTCTTTTGATGTCAACCAACAATATACTCTCGCCTGCCAATGGCAAGCCCATTATCATTCCGACGCAGGATATTGTCCTGGGCGTCTATTACATGACCCGCGAGAAAGATATGGCTAAAGGCGAGGACAAGGCCTTTGCAAATCCCGGTGAGGTCCGCATGGCCTATGATGCAGGCGAAGTGGACCTGCAGGCCCGCATTCGCGTGCGTCTTGATGGCGCGCTTGTAGAAACGACGGTCGGGCGCGTCATCCTGCGCGAGATTATTCCTCCGGAGATCCCTTTTGCGGTTATCAACCGCGTCATGAATAAAAAGGAGCTCGCCAACCTTGTCGACTACTGCTACCGGTACTGTGGCGATAAAAAAACAGTTATTCTTTCGGACCAGCTCAAGAATCTCGGCTACAGGTATGCAACACAGTCGGGCATCTCAATTTCCATCAAAGACATGCGGATTCCGAAACGCAAGACTGAAATAATTGAAGAAACTCAAAAAGAGGTTCAGGTCATAGATGATCAGCATAAAGAGGGCCTGATAACCACTGGAGAGCGCTACAACAAGGTTATTGACATCTGGGCCCGTGTCACCGAGCAGGTGTCCGATGAGATGCTCAACGAGCTTGGCAAGGATGAAGTTAAGGATAAAGAAGGCAAGCTGAAGCAGTCACAAAGCTTTAATTCCATATATATGATGGCTGATTCGGGTTCCCGCGGCAGTGCTCAGCAGATTCGCCAGCTTGCCGGTATGCGCGGCCTTATGGCGAAACCGTCGGGAGAAATTATCGAAACGCCCATTACCGCCAATTTCCGTGAAGGCCTCACCGTGCTGCAGTATTTTATTTCGACGCATGGCGCGCGCAAGGGACTTGCCGATACGGCGCTGAAAACGGCAAACTCGGGCTATTTGACCCGCAGGCTTGTGGATGTCGCGCAGGATTGCGTCATCAATGAATATGACTGCGGAACCATTGATGGTATCCCCATGTCATCGCTGGTTGAAGGGGGTGAAATCATAGAGGCTCTCGGAGACCGTTTGCTGGGCCGCGTGAGCCTTGATGATGTTATCGATCCTATCACCGGTGAAGTCATTGTCCATAAAAGCGAAGAAGTTGACGAAACTGCTGTCGAAAAGCTGAAAGAGGCGGGCATCGAACATGTTCGTATTCGCTCGGTGCTTACGTGTCAGTCAAAGCGCGGCGTGTGCGCTAAATGCTACGGCAGAGATCTTTCCCGCGGCCGCATGGTCAATATCGGCGAAGCTATCGGTATTATTGCCGCTCAGTCGATCGGCGAACCGGGTACACAGCTGACGATGCGTACCTTCCATATCGGCGGAACAGCCAGCCGGCGTGTCGCGCAGACAACACTTGAGGCGCAACATGCGGGAACGGTCAAGTACATAAATTTACGCTGTATAACCAATCGCGAAGGCCATATTGTCGTCATGAACCGCAATGGGCAAATTGCAATTGTTGACAGCCAGGGCCATGAACGCGAAAAGAACCCGGTAAATTATGGCGCAAAGCTGAGAGTCAAGGAGGGTGATAAGGTTAAAAAGGATGAAATTCTGGCTGAATGGGATCCTTTCTCAACGCCAATCCTGGCTGAGGTCAGCGGCATCGTGAAATTTGGTGACCTGATAGAGGGCAACACCTTTCGTGAACAGGTTGATGAGGTTTCGGGGCTGTCGTCACGGGTTGTTATGGAGTCCAAGGATCCCGACAACCGCCCCCGTATTTCGATTAAGGATGAAAAAGGCAAAACCATAAAATTGCCCGCTGAAAAAGATCGTGAGGCCAGGTATTTTATGCCGGTCGGGGCTAACATAGTAGCAAATGAAGGCGCCAGGGTTGAGCCCGGAGACAGTATAGCAAAAATTACGCGTGAAACATCAAAAACCAAGGATATCACGGGCGGATTGCCGCGTGTTGCAGAGCTTTTTGAGGCCCGCAAGCCTAAGGAAGTGACCGTCATCAGCGACATCGACGGCAATGTTTCCTTCGGCAAGGATGTGAAAGGCAAGCGCAAGGTCATCATTACCCCTCTGGTCACCGATGTCGGCGGCCACAAGCTTGAGCCAAAAGAGTATTTGATACCCAAGGGCAAGCATATTAACGTTCATGAGGGCGACAGGGTGCGCGCAGGCGAGCAGATCATGAATGGCTTGAGAGATCCCCATGACATCCTCAGGATATTGGGTGAAAAGGAGCTGGCGAAATTTCTGGTCGATGAGGTCCAGGAGGTTTACCGGCTCCAGGGCGTCAAGATTAATGACAAGCATATTGAAGTCATTGTTCGCCAGATGCTGCAGCGCGTGAAAATAATGGATGTTGGCGATACTAATTTTCTTCTCGGCGAGCAGGTCGAGAAGATGCGTTTCGAGAATGAAAATGACAAAGTGCGTGAGCGCGGAGGCCAGGTGGCAGTCGCGGAACCCCTTCTTCTTGGTATAACAAAGGCATCCCTCAGCACGGAAGGTTTTATTTCCGCCGCCTCTTTCCAGGAGACGACCCGCGTGCTGACGCAGGCCGCTATTGAAGGGAAGGTTGACCAGCTGCGCGGGCTTAAGGAAAACGCAGCCATGGGGAGGTTAATTCCTGCCGGGACCGGGTATCTTGAGTATCGGCAGGCCGACATTGTTGTCGGAGATCAGGTGCCGTCTGAAGCCGCATCGAAATGATTTCCGCGAATTGCACAAAAATAAATGGTTTTATCGTTTTTGTAATTGACAGAATTTTGTACGTATGATAATTAAGTTTCTTTAATTTGCTAATGTTGTTTAGAGGAACATATGCCGACAATTAATCAGCTTTGCACTCAGGGTCGACAGCCGACAAAGTACAAAACCAAATCGCCTGCTCTCAAAGAGTGCCCCCAAAAGCGTGGTGTATGCACGCGCGTTTATACCACGACCCCGAAAAAGCCCAACTCGGCGCTTCGCAAGGTGGCCCGTGTCCGTTTAACCAGCGGCGTTGAAGTTACCGCTTATATCCCCGGTGAGGGGCATAATCTCCAGGAGCACTCCGTGGTGCTTGTGCGTGGCGGGCGAGTCAAAGATCTTCCCGGTGTGCGCTATCATATAGTGCGCGGCACACTGGATGCGTCCGGTGTTGACAAGCGGCGGCAGAGTCGTTCCAAATATGGCGCAAAAAGACCAAAGAAGTAATACAGTCTTAGTAATGGAGTTGACAGTATGGCCAGACGTCGTGAAGCAGTAAAGCGAGAGAATCTTCCAGATCCCCGGTACAATGATGTAACGGTTGCACGTTTTATCAACAGGATTATGCAGTGCGGCAAGAAAAGCGTTGCAGAAGCTATCGTGTATGGCAGCTTTGATGTGATCAAGGAAAAGATAGGCAAAGATCCTCTTGAAACCTTCAAGGCGGCTCTGAATAATGTACGGCCTGCCGTTGAAACAAAATCGCGCAGAATCGGCGGCGCGAACTATCAGGTGCCCATTGAGGTCAGGCCTGAACGGCAGATGGCCCTTGCCATGCGCTGGATTATAGGATACTCCCGCGGGCGATCTGAAAAGACCATGGGGGAGAAGCTGGCCGGCGAGTTGATGGACGCGATTAATAATCGGGGCAATTCGGTCAAGAAAAAGGAAGATACCCATAAAATGGCCGCCGCCAATAAGGCATTTGCGCATTACCGGTGGTAGTCGGGGAATTTTAGGAGGATAGCGATGGCAAAGAAGAAATTCGAGAGAACCAAGCCGCATGTGAATATAGGGACGATCGGGCACGTTGATCACGGCAAGACGACGCTGACCTCGGCAATCACGAGATATCTGGCTATGAAGGGCCAGGCGGCGAAGATGGATTTTGATCAGATCGACAAGGCGCCGGAGGAGAAAGAGCGCGGGGTTACGATATCGATAGCGCACATTGAGTATGAGACAACAAAGAGGCACTATGCGCATATCGACTGTCCGGGCCATGCTGATTATATAAAGAACATGATAACGGGCGCAGCGCAGATGGACGGCGCGGTGCTGGTCGTGAGCGCGGCTGACGGGCCGATGCCCCAGACGCGGGAGCACATACTGCTTGCCCGTCAGGTGCGCGTGCCGAGCATGGTGGTATTTCTGAACAAAGTTGACATGGTGGATGATCCCGAGCTGCTGGAGCTGGTTGATCTTGAGATACGGGAGCTGTTGAGCAAGTATGAGTTTCCGGGCGATGATACGCCGATTATTAAGGGAAGCGCGTTGAAGGCAATGCAGGCCCCTGAGGATGTAAAGCTTGATGAGTACAAGTGCATCCAGGAGCTGCTTGATGCCTGCGACAGTTTTATACCTGATCCGGTGCGGGACATTGACAAGCCGTTTCTGATGCCGGTGGAGGACGTGTTCACGATATCGGGCCGTGGAACGGTTGTGACGGGCAGGATTGAGCGCGGCCTGGTGAAGGTGAACGAGGAAGTTGAGATCGTGGGTTTTCGGGATACGCAGAAGACGGTGTGTACGGGCGTGGAGATGTTCCGCAAGATTCTTGATCAGGGGCAGGCAGGAGATAATGTCGGGCTGCTGCTGCGGGGCACCAAGCGTGATGATGTAGAGCGGGGGCAGGTCGTGGCAAAGCCGGGATCGATAACGCCGCATACGAAGTTCAAGGCGCAGGTGTATATTCTGGGCAAGGAAGAGGGCGGGAGGCATACGCCTTTTTTCAATAATTACCGGCCGCAGTTTTACTTTCGGACGACGGATGTGACCGGGATGGTGCATCTGCCCGAAGGCGTCGAGATGGTGATGCCGGGAGACAATGTGGCAATGGAAGTGGAGCTTATCACGCCGATAGCGATGGAGAAGGAACTGCGCTTTGCGATACGCGAAGGCGGCAGAACGGTTGGCGCCGGCGTTATCAGTGATATAATTGCATAAGTAGGAAACTGACGTTTATGAAAAAAGTTGATGCTCTTGGAGAAAACCAGAAGATACGAATACGCCTGAAAGCGTATGATCATAGACTTTTGGATCAATCTGTGGTTGAGATCGTTGATACGGCGAAGAGAACCGGTGCACGGGTAGTAGGGCCGATTCCGCTGCCGACAGTCATAAACAAATACTGCGTTCTCCGCTCTCCGCACGTTGATAAGAAATCCCGGGAGCAGTTTGAGATGAGAACTCACAAGCGGCTGCTGGATATTCATGAGCCAACCGAACAGACAGTTGATGCCCTCATGAAGCTTGATCTTTCCGCAGGCGTTGACGTTGAAATTAAGCTCTAATAACTGAGTTGTTTGGAGATTTATACAGTGGCACTAGGATTAATCGGTAAAAAACTCGGCATGACACAGGTCTTCTCATCTGAGGGAGAGGTTGTATCCGTGACGGTCATTGAGGCGGGCCCTTGTGTGGTCATGCAGAAAAAAACCCTCGAAAATGACGGGTACTGTGCTCTTCAGCTCGGCTATGGACAGAAGAAGCTTGAAAAGTTTAATAAGCCGATGCAGGGGCATTTGAAAAAGGCGGGAGACCAGGGGCTTCGGTATCTCAGGGAATTCCGATTGACAAAAGTAGATGCTTTTACAGTTGGCGACAAGGTGGATCTTGATATTTTTGAGAGCGGGGAAAAAGTTGAGATTGTTGGTACAACCAAAGGTAAGGGGTTTGCCGGTAATATAAAGCGCTGGGGATTTAACCGGGGGCCTATGTCTCACGGATCAAAATTTCACCGGGTTGTTGGTTCGATAGGATCAAGCGCATATCCTTCCCGTGTTTTTAAGGGGAAAAAAATGCCGGGACATCTTGGCTGTGCCAGTCTTACCCAAAAAAACATCAGGATTGTCGATAAAAAGTCGGATCAGAACATCATTCTTGTGAAGGGCGCTGTTCCCGGGCCCAAAAATGGAATTATACTTATTTATAAAATGACAGACTAATTAATGTTCCGGGTATGCTGCTATGACAATGCTTGACGTGTACAATATCAATAAAGAAAAAGTTACTCAAGTAGAGGTTGACGAGAGAATCTTTGACAGTGAGGTCAAAGAGCATCTTTTTTATGAAATAATAAGGGCTCAGCTGGCTAATCGCCGTTCCGGGACAGCATGTACAAAAACCCGTGGTGAGGTAAGCGGCGGCGGCAGAAAACCCTGGAAGCAGAAAGGCACAGGCCGGGCCCGTGCCGGAAGTTCCCGCTCACCAGTATGGCGGGGTGGCGGCATATCATTTGGTCCAAAGCCGCGTGACTACAGCTATACGGTGCCGAAAAAAGTCAAAAGAATTGCTCTCTGTTCAGCACTGACAAAAAAACGCAGAGAAGAAAAGCTGATGATTCTCGATAAGTTTGACCTTTCGGCGATTAAGACCAAGTCGTTTACAAATATTCTGGACAGGCTTGGTAACCAGCGGGTGCTTATTATTGATGATGATAACCGGAACCTCAGTCTCAGTGCCCGTAATGTACCTCATGTAAAAGTATTGTCGCCGCAGGGCCTCAATTTGTATGATATTCTCTACCATGATGGCCTGTATATTACCCTGCCTTGCCTTGAAAAGATTCAGAGGAGACTGGTCGCATGAAAGAAGTATACGGATGCATTCGAAGGCCAATCGTAACGGAAAAGAGCAACCTCATCAAAGATATCGCCAATAAAGTCGTGTTTGAAGTTGATACGGTTGCAAATAAGGTTGAGATTAAGAATGCCGTACAGCAGCTTTTCAAAGTTACGGTTGAGGAAGTCCATGTTATGAACTTTCTTGGTAAGCGTAAACGGGCTGGGCGGATCATCGGTAAAAAACAGGATTGGAAAAAGGCAATCGTAACTCTGAAAAAAGGCGATAAAATAGAGTTCTTTGAAGGCGTGTAAGAATTCTGTAGTCTTATAGGCAATTAATAAACGGAGTTTAGAATGGCAGTTAAGGCATTTAAACCAACGTCTGCAGGTAGGCGCTTTCAGACAGTAGCAGACTTTGAAGAGATAACAAAAAGCACACCAGAGAAAAGCCTGCTTTCTCCTCTGCGAAAATCCGGCGGCCGGAATAATAATGGACGCATAACTGCACGATATATCGGTGGCGGCCATAAGCAGCGCTATAGAATAATTGATTTTCGCCGTGACAAGCATGACATATCTGCACGGGTCGCAAGTATCGAATATGATCCCAACAGAACATCCCGAATTGCGCTGCTGCAGTATAAGGATGGCGAAAAACGCTACATCGTTGCCCCGGCTGAACTCAGGCTTGGCGATGAGATAATGGCGGGTGAAAACGCTGAAATACGGCCCGGAAATGCTTTGCCGATAAAAAAAATACCCGTCGGCACCATGATCCACAATATCGAGCTTCGCATGGGTAAGGGCGGGCAGCTGGTTCGAAGCGCCGGCACCAGCGCACAGCTTTCTGCAAAAGAAAAAAATTATGCTCATATAAAAATGCCATCCGGCGAGCTTCGCCTGGTTCATGTTGACTGCTATGCTACAATCGGGCAGGTCGGCAATGCGGATCATGCCAATATTTCCATCGGTAAAGCGGGCAGGAAGAGATGGCTTGGAAAAAAACCAAGGGTTCGCGGTGTGGCTATGAATCCGGTTGACCATCCCATGGGCGGAGGCGAAGGCCGCTCATCCGGAGGTCGCCACCCCTGTACACCATGGGGTAAGCCGACCAAGGGATACAGAACAAGAAAAAATAAACGGACGAGCAGCTTCATTGTCAGAAGAAGAAACAAGTAGCGCGGAGTGATATGCGATGGCACGGTCAATTAAAAAAGGCCCCTTTATTGATGAAAGTCTGATGAGAAAGATCAGAAAGGCCCAGGACGCCAATAACCGGCAGGTAATAAAGACGTGGTCCCGCAGGTCGATGATCATTCCCGATATGATAGGTTTTACATTTGCTGTTCACAATGGAAAAAAATTCTTCCCTGTATATGTCACGGAGAACATGGTCGGTCATAAACTTGGTGAGTTTTCACCGACGCGAACCTATCATGGTCATGCCAAAAAGTAACAACAGCTAACCTTTAGAGGCAGAGAAACAGTGTATGGAAGTCAGGGCAGTTGATAAATATATTCGGATATCTCCGCGAAAAGCTCGGCTGGTGGCAGATATGGTCAAGGGAAAGCCTGTGAGTGACGCTCTGAGTATTCTCGAATTTACGCCGAAAGCAATAAGCATTTATATGTACAAACTCATCAACTCGGCCGTTGCCAATGCATCCCACAAGGAAGGTGTTGATGTTGATATTCTGTATGTCAAGAACGTGTTTATCGATCAGGGCCCGACACTCAAGCGTTTCCGCCCTGGACCCCAGGGCAGAGGGTTTAGAATTTTAAAACGCACTTGTCATTTAACCGTGATTCTTGCAGAAGCTTAATTAATTTAAGGAGGTCGGTTTGGGCCAAAAAGTTCATCCTATTGGTTTTCGTCTCGGAATTATCAAAACCTGGAATTCCCGATGGTATGCAGATAAGAATTATGATCTCCTGCTGCACGAAGATATTAAGATCAAGGGTTTTGTTAAAAAACAGCTTAATCAGGCCGGCATTTCATCAGTAGAGATTGAGCGTGCGGCCAATAAACTTCGGATTAATATTGCTGCTGCACGACCGGGCATCATTATCGGCAAAAAAGGTTCTGAGATCGAGAAGCTAAAGGCTGAAATACAAAAACTTACTGATCGTGAAGTTTTTGTAAACATAATTGAAGTACAGCGCCCGGAGGTTGATGCACAGCTTGTCGCCGAAAATATCTGCCAGCAGCTTTTGAAACGGGTTGCCTTTCGACGTGCAATGAAGCGTGGAGTCGGTTCTGCCATGAAGTTCGGCGCGAAGGGTGTCAAAATTGCCTGTTCCGGGCGTCTGGGCGGGGCTGAAATGGCGCGGCATGAATGGTATCGTGAGGGACGTGTGCCCTTGCAGACATTGCGGGCTGATATAGATTTCGGCTTTTCAGAAGCGAGAACCACCTACGGCATTATTGGGGTTAAAGTCTGGATTTTTAAGGGTGAAATGTTGACTAAGGGGAAATCATCACATGTTGGCTCCTAAGAAAATTAAGCATAGAAAAATGATGAAAGGCCGCATGACGGGAAGCGCCTGTCGCGGGAACAAGATAGATTTCGGCAGTTTTGGCCTGAAGGCTGTAGAATGCGGATGGATATCATCACGTCATATTGAGGCTGCTCGTATTGCCTTAATTCGCCATGTGAAACGCGGCGGCAAGCTTTGGATCCGCATTTTTCCGGACAAGCCTATCACCAAAAAGCCAGCTGAAACCCGCATGGGCAAGGGTAAGGGAGCTCCTGAATACTGGGTTGCGGTCATTAAGCCGGGCAGGATTCTTTACGAGATTGAGGGCGTAACTGAAGAGGTTGCAAAAGAGGCTTTTCGTCTTGCCGCTCATAAACTGCCCATTAAAACAACATTTGTCATGAGGGAAGTCAGTGAAAGCTAAAGATTTTCGTGAATTATCAGCTGAAGAGCTTGCACAGCGGGAGAAGGACACTCGAGACAAGCTGTTTAATTTTAAAATTCAGCGCGCCACAAATCAGCTGGCAAATACTGCAGATATACCAAAAGCGCGCAAGGATATTGCTCGTATCAATACAATCCTGAACGAGAAGCAACGTTCTGTAACCAAATAATGATTGAATGTTTGGAGCATAGGGAAAACCGATGGAAGGCCAGAAAAAGAGAAGAACGGGAGTCGTTGTCAGCAATAAGATGGACAAGACGGTCGTGGTAGTCACAGATAGAATGACCCGGCACCCGTTATACCTTAAATATATAAAGAAAAGAGTAAAGTTTAAAGCTCACGATGAAGTAAATGCCTGCCAGATCGGTGATACTGTGCTGGTAGAGGAAACCCGGCCGCTGAGTAAAGACAAGCGCTGGAGAGTTGTTGAAGTTGTTCAGAAGGCTATTTGAAAGAAGTCTATTCAGGCAAAATAATTCCTCGATAATAAAGGAATACGGCAATGATTCAGATGCAGACAAGGCTTGTGGCTGCTGATAATTCGGGAGCAAAGGAACTGCAGTGTATTAAGGTTCTCGGAGGTTCTCGCCGTCGGTATGCCTATCTTGGCGATGTTATCATCGTCTCCGTAAAAGAAGCAATACCGAATTCAAAGGTCAAGAAGGGGTCGGTTATGCGTGCGGTTATCGTGCGCACGGCCAAAGAGATTAAGCGGGCTGACGGTACGTATATCCGTTTTGACGACAACTCGGCGGTGCTTATAAATAATGTCAATGAGCCTGTTGGCACACGTATTTTTGGCCCTGTCGCCAGAGAGCTGCGTGCCAAGAATTTCATGAAGATCATATCGCTTGCCCCTGAAGTTGTGTGAGCGTTTAGGTAGCGGGAGACAGGAACAATGGTAGAACGATCAAAGCTGCATGTGAAAAAAGGCGACACGGTCGTCGTGCTTTCCGGTAAGGAAAAAGGGCGATCCGGCAAGGTGTTGTCGGTAAACACCAAGAAGGAAAGAGTGTTTGTCGAAAAGCTGAATATGATCAAACGACACTCACGGCCCAGTAAAAATGCTCCACAGGGAGGTATCATAGAAAAAGAGGCTTCCCTGCATGTTTCTAATGTGAATATTTTCTGCCCTAAATGCAGCAAAGCAGTGCGTATTAAGAAGCGAGTGCTTGATGACGGCAAAAAAGTTCGCACATGTGTTAAGTGTAGCGAAATTCTGGATCAGTAGGAGAACGATACATGAGCCGGCTTAAAGAAAAATATATTAAAGACATCATGCCGCAGATGATGAAGAAATTCGGGTACAAGAATGTCATGCAGGTGCCCAAAATTGATAAAATCGTTATCAATATGGGGCTTGGTGAGGCAATACAGAATGTCAAGGTTCTGGAAGCTGCGGAGAAGGAGCTTGCTGCAATCACCGGACAGAAGCCGGTGATTACCAAAGCGCGCAAGGCGATTGCAAATTTCAAGCTTCGCGAGGGCATGCCTATCGGCTGCAAGGTGACCTTGCGGCACGAGCGGATGTATGAGTTTCTTGACCGTCTGCTGAATCTTGCTCTGCCGCGTATTCGTGACTTTAAAGGTGTTTCCGCAAAAGCCTTTGACGGCCGCGGGAACTATGCCCTGGGGATTCGGGAGCAGATTATTTTCCCTGAGATCGACTATGATAAGATTGATAAAATCAAGGGCATGAACATTGTTATAGCGACGACTGCCAAGAACGATGAAGAGGCTAAGGCTCTTCTGCAGTTCATGGGCATGCCCTTTGGTGCTAACTAAGACGTGTTAAGAGGAGAGGTACGTGGCCAAAACATCGCTTATTGTCAAAGCTCAGCGCACCATGAAATTCAAGGTGCGACAGTATAACCGGTGTCCGATCTGCGGACGCTCACGGGCATACTACCGCAAATTCGATATGTGCAGGATTTGCCTCAGGAAACTGGCGCTGCGGGGCGATATCCCCGGTGTTATAAAATCGAGTTGGTAAAACGTTGTAAGCAAGGAGTACGGCGCATATGATGACTGATCCAATTGCGGATATGCTGACCCGCATACGAAACGCAAACAAGGCAAAGTTCGAGAAGGTTGAGATACCCTCGTCAAAGATCAAGGTGAGTATAGCCAGGATCCTTAAGGAAGAGGGCTATATTAGAAATTTTTCAGTCGTTACTGATAACAAGCAGGGTGTTCTGCAGATAGCGATGAAGTATGAAGGCAAGGGGGGGGCGATTATTTCCGAAATTAAGCGGGTATCTAAACCAAGTTGCCGCATGTATGTTGATAAAGACGCCATCCCCATGATTCGCAGCGGTTTAGGCCTGGCTATTTTGTCGACATCAAAAGGCATTATGACCGACAAAGAAGCGCGCAGGCAGCAGGTTGGCGGCGAAGTTATTTGCACTTTCTGGTAAGAATAGGAATATAGCATCATGAGCAGAATTGGTAAAAAACCCATTGCTGTACCCAAAGGTGTCAAGGTTCAAAAAGACGGCGACCTGCTAAAGATCGAAGGTCCTAAAGGAAAGCTTGCTCATACAATTCCGGCGTGCATTACCGTTGAAACGGGGACTGATGAGATACTCGTATCGCGTCCTTCCGACGAACGCAGAGAGCGTTCACTGCATGGGTTGACCCGCACCCTGGTTGCAAATATGGTCGAGGGCGTCACACAGGGCTTTAAGCGGGAGCTTGAGGTTGTCGGCATCGGCTATAAAGCTGAAAAAGCCGGCAAGACGCTGAAGCTTTCCGTAGGCCTCTCCCATGTTATCAGCTTTGACGAACCGGAGGGCATTCTGATTAATGTGGAGAAACAAATAATCAGAGTTGAAGGAATTGATAAATGCCTTGTTGGTCAGACCGCGTCAAAAATCAGACTGTTTAAGAAGCCTGATGTTTATAAAGGCAAGGGTATCCGCTACGTCGGTGAAGTTGTGAGAAAGAAAGTTGGCAAGGCCGGTGCTAAGTAATATCAGGCGCGGCCATGATGTGACCATCTCATAAAGAAAAATGGAGTAAGTGTGAATCTGCAGCATAAGAAAGAGCTCAACCGGCTCAAACGCAAAAAAAGAATCCGCAGGCATATAATCGGCACCAGCATACGACCGCGGATGACCATTTTTAAAAGCCTCAATCACTGTTATGTGCAGCTGATTGACGATGAGTCGCAGAAAACAATTGTGGCCGCATCAACGGTCGGCAAGGAACTTAAAAGTTCGCTTGCGCAGACCGGGAACACAGAGGCTGCGCGCAAACTGGGTCACGTGATAGCCGAAAAAGCTATGGCGATGAATATTACCTCTGTTGTGTTTGATCGTAACGGATTTCTGTATCATGGGCGCGTCAAAGCTTTAGCTGAAGGGGCCCGTGAAAAAGGCCTGCAATTTTAAGGAGGAACTGTCTTGGTGTACGAGAGCGATCAAGAATCCAATCTTACGGATAAGGTAGTACATATAAACCGTGTTGCCAAGGTTGTTAAGGGCGGTCGGCGCTTTAGTTTCAGCGCACTTGTTGTTGTCGGCGATGGCAATGGCCAGGTCGGGTGCGGATTGGGCAAAGCGCGTGAAGTGCCTGAGGCAATACGCAAGGCCATTGAACATGCCAAACGCAATATGATTAATTTCCCGCTTATTGACGGGACCATCCCCCACGAAGTGATTGGGGCGCACTGCTCCGGGCGCGTATTCATGAAGCCGGCTTCTCAGGGAACAGGCATCATAGCCGGCGGGGCTGTCCGGTCGGTCATTGAAGTTTCAGGTATTAAGAATATACTGACAAAGTGCCTCAGGACCAATAATCCGCATAATGTGCTCAAGGCGACAATCGATGGTCTGAAGCACCTGCAGCATGCCGATGAGCGCAGAAGAAAGCTTGGCCCAATAGAGCGGTTGTTGTAAATAAAAATTAAGGCTTTTCAGATAAGCAGAGGATGTTTTAATGGATCTTAGTAGCTTACACCCGAATAAGGGCGCTGTAAAAAGCAGAAAACGAGTCGGTCGCGGTCCTGGTTCAGGCCATGGCAAGACATCCTGCCGCGGTCATAAGGGGCAGAAAGCCAGAACCGGATCCGGCGGGTTTAACGGATTTGAAGGCGGGCAGATGCCGTTGCAGCGCCGGTTGCCCAAGCGCGGATTTACTAATATTTTCAAAAAAGAGTATGCGCTTGTTCAGGTTAAGGATCTTAATACTTTTGAGAAAGACAGCGTCATTGATGCTGCTGTTTTAGTTAAGTGCGGTTTGGTTAGAAAAGTCTGCGATGGCATTAAGCTGCTTGGCAAGGGGGAAATCGACAGGCCGCTGACGCTTAAGGTTCACAAATGGAGCCAGAGCGCTTATGCCAAGATTATCGCAGCTGGCGGAGTAGAGGGGATAGAGGGGATATAAGTGGTCGGCGGTTTTCAGAATATTCCAAAAATTCCAGAGCTGAGAAAGCGGCTTCTTGCCACTTTTATTCTTCTGGCGGTGTATAGGATCTGCGTACACATACCTACCCCGGGCATTGACGGGAAGGCGCTTGGCTGCTTTTTTTGCCCGTACCAAGGGGACGCTGCTTGGCTTGGTTGACATGTTTTCCGGCGGCGCTTTCGAGCAAATGTCGATAGTGGCCCTTGGCATAATGCCCTATATCAGCGCGTCAATTATTCTCCAGCTGCTTACGGTTGTTGTGCCCTATCTGGAAAAGCTTAAAAAAGAAGGCGAGGCGGGACGCAAAAAAATCACGCAATACACCCGCTATGGAACTGTCGGCCTGAGTATTATTCAGGGATTTGGTATTGCAGTCGGCCTTGAGCGTATGACCGGGCCCGGCGGAAGTCCGATAGTCATAGACCCGGGCTGGGGGTTTAGAATCATTACGGTTATAACGCTGACCGCAGGAACAGCTTTTCTCATGTGGCTCGGTGAGCAGATAACTGAGCGCGGCATCGGCAATGGTATCTCGCTGATCATTTTTGCCGGTATAGTGTGCAGGTTGCCCGCGGCAGCAAGTACTACTCTACAGCTCATGCAGACAGGTGAAATGGGGCCTGTGACTATACTGTTTATTGTTGCGCTTATGGTGCTGGTTATCGGCTGCATTATTTTTATAGAACGTTCACAGCGGCGCATACCGGTGCAGTACCCTAAGCGGGTAGTTGGCAGAAAAGTGTATGGAGGGCAGAGTACGCATTTGCCTTTAAAAATTAATACAGCAGGTGTTATACCTCCAATTTTTGCATCTTCAATTCTTATGTTTCCGCTGACGATTGCGCAGTTTATTTCAACAGAAACACTTGAAGCCTATCCCTGGATTGATAGCTATAATAAATAGTCTTGGTCCTGGCGCTGTAGCCTATAATGTGCTGTATGTCGCTTTTATAGTCTTTTTTGCTTACTTTTACACAGCAGTAACTTTTAATCCTGTTGATATTGCCGATAACATGAAGAAGCAGGGCGGGTATATTCCTGGCATACGGCCGGGCAAAAAGACCGCTGAGCATATTGACTGGGTTTTGACACGAATCACCTGTATCGGCGCAATTTATATTTCTGTTGTTTGCGTTTTGCCGACAATACTGATCAGCAAGTTCAACATACCTTTTTATTTTGGCGGTACGGCACTGCTAATCGTTGTTGGTGTGGCTCTTGATACGATTGGTCAGATAGAATCTCATATGCTTGTCCGTCATTATGACGGTTTTTTGAATAAAGGGCAGATTGGCGGAAGAGTCCGCAGGTAGTACATGTCAGCAGCAACGGCAGCTATACAGGTTTTATGGCGCGAGATGATTTAATCGAACTTGAAGGCGAGGTTCTTGAAACACTTCCCAATGCGATGTTCTGGGTGAAGCTTACGAATGGCCATAAATCGCTTGCCACCATATCCGGCAAAATGCGAATGCATTATATAAAAATATTGCCTGGCGATAAGGTTACCGTACAGTTTTCTCCATATGACCTTAATCGAGGCAGAATAACCTATCGGGCAAAGTAACTAAGTGAGCATAAAAGGTAAGAGGTTATGAAAGTACGTTCTTCGGTTAAAAAAATTTGTGACAAGTGCAAGATTATAAAGAGAAAAGGCGTCGTCAGGGTTATTTGCGATAATCCAAAACATAAGCAGCGCCAGGGTTAATGAATTTACTTGTAAGAAAAGGAGTAGAACGTGCCAAGAATCGCGGGCGTTGATGTGCCAAAACAGAAACAGATCTGTATAGCATTAACTTATATATACGGTATCGGTCCGTTACACGGCGAAACAAATTCTCCAAACCATCGATATCGATCCGACAAGGCGGGCGGGGACACTTTCTGAGCAGGAAGTGGCAAAGATTCAAAACATGATCTTTGCTGATTGCAAAACCGAAGGTGATCTTCGCAAGGAAGTTTCCATGAACATCAAGCGGCTCATGGAGATCGGTGCATACCGCGGGCTGCGCCACCGCAGGGGCCTGCCGGTGCATGGCCAGCGAACGCATACGAACGCTCGTACGCGTAAAGGTCCACGCCGCGCAATACAGGGCAAAAAGAAAACACCGACAAAATAAGGTGAATCAATTAAACGATAGAGGAAACTGATGGCTGGCAAGAAAAAGATTATACGCAAGAAAAAGGAAAAGAAGAACATCCCCAATGGGATTGCGCACATTCAGGCCACGTTTAACAATACCATCATAACCATTACCGATGTGATAGGCAATGTGATAGCCTGGTCAAGCGCTGGTACTGCAGGGTTTAAGGGGTCCCGCAAGAGTACACCATTTGCTGCCAGTCAGGCTGCTGAGGATGTGGCAAAAAAAGCCAGAGAAAATGGCGTTAAAAACATTGAGGTCCTTGTGCGCGGCCCTGGTTCCGGGCGGGAAGCTGCCATACGTTCTCTGCAGTCCAGCGGCCTCAATATATCATTGATTCGCGATCAGACCCCGATCCCTCATAACGGCTGTCGCCAGCCAAAACGCAGAAGAGTCTGATGGCTACCGCTAACGTGTACTGGTTTCATAAGAAAGGAGATTTCCTTTGGCTCGATATATAGGATCAAAATGCAGGCTTTGCCGCAGAGAAAACACCAAGCTCTTTCTGAAGGGAGAGCGTTGCTATACTGATTCATGTGCATTTGACAGACGGCAGTACGCTCCCGGGCAGCATGGTCAGAACCGCGCTAAGTTTTCCGCATATGGTGAGCAGTTGCGGGAAAAGCAGAAGGTGAAACGTATTTACGGCGTGCTGGAAAAACAGTTTCGGAATTATTTTCACAAGGCTGCACAGAAAAGGGGCGTTACCGGCGAGAACCTGATCGAGATGCTGGAAAGCAGGCTGGATAATATGCTGTACCGCCTGGGCTTTGCTACTTCCAGGACTGAAGCACGGCAGCTGATCCGGCATCGGCATTTTGCGGTAAACAACCGCCAGGTTGATATACCTTCGTATCTTGTCAAGATAGGTGATGTTATTCAGGTGCGTGAGAAAAGCAGATCCATAGCACGCATCAAAGAATCGGTTGAGACCGCTAAGCAGCGAGGCATTCCAGGCTGGGTTGAAGTTGATGCTGAGCAATTTTCAGGGCAAAATAATTGCCTTGCCCAAACGTGAAGAAATAACGATGCCGATAAAAGAACAGCTTATTGTCGAGCTATACAGTAAATAATTCACATACAACATAACAGTTGCTGAAGGTGAGGTGCTATGCGTCGCATGTGGCAGACCATTATAAGACCAAAACGGCTCGAGGTTGATGAGGAGACACTCTCCCCGACTTACGGGAAGTTTGTGGCTGAGCCATTCGAAAGAGGGTTTGGAATAACGATTGGCAATGCGCTTCGTCGGGTGCTGTATATCGTCAACTCAGGGAGCAGCTATTACAGCAGTTCGCATAGACGGCATTCTGCACGAGTTTTCTACTGTCCCCGGGGTCAAGGAAGACGTTACCGAAATTATTATGAATCTTAAGGAAGTTGAGCTCAAGCTCAACTCCGATGGGCCGGAAAAGATTTATATTAAAGCAAAAGGTGACGGGATCGTGACCGCCGGCGATATCACTACCAATAATAATGTGGAAATATTGAACCCCGACGCAGCATATAGCCACGCTTTCACATGATGCCAAGCTTGTCTATTGAAATGACTGTGCAGGCCGGCACCGGCTATCTTCCTGCCGATAAAAGCCGTGATGAAAACGCACCCATCGGAACGATACCGATTGATGCCATTTTCAGCCCTATCAAGAGAGTTAATTTTAATGTCAATTATGCGCGTGTCGGGCAGATGACCGACTATGAAAGGCTGACTCTTGAGGTGTGGACAGATGGATCCATAGCCCCGGAGGATGCAATTGCGTTTGCTGCAAAAATTCTCCAGAATCAGTTGAAGCTTTTTATTAATTTTGAAGATGAAATTGAGGTCCTGCCAAAGGCAGAGCCGACCAGGCAGCGGTTTAACGATAATTTGTACAGGAGTATCGATGAACTTGAGCTCTCGGTCCGCTCATCAAACTGTCTGAGAAATGCAAACATTCGATATATCTGGGAGCTGGTAACGCGGACAGAACCCGAAATGCTGAAGACGAAAAACTTCGGTCGCAAGTCACTCAATGAGATTAAGGAAATACTGTCTGAGATGGGATTGACCTTAGGCATGAAGCTTGACGGTTTTGAGCCCCCATCCCGCCGCGACGATGATCTCGACGATATTGATGATTCTGATGAACTGCTTGACGATGACCAGGAAATTGATGACGAAGAGTAATCTGATTGACATTACTATTTAGGATGCTGAAGCATGAGACATTTAAAGGCGAATAAAAAACTGGGCATGGATTCCAGCCACCGCAAGGCTGTGCTGAGAAATATGGTGACATCGCTCATTGAACATGAACGTATCAAGACAACAGATACGCGGGCAAAAGAATTGCGCCGTATAGCCGAAAGAATGGTAACCCTTGGCAAGCGTGGCGACCTGCATGCGCTCCGGCAGACCATGGAGGTAATCCGTGTAAAAAGTGTTGCAACGAAGCTTTTTGAAGATATCGCACCCCGCTATAAGGACATCAATGGCGGGTATACGCGCATTATCAAAATCGGCCATCGGCATGGCGACAATGCACCCCTTTCCATAATCGAATTTACTGTCCAGAAACAGGAAGAAAAGAAAGAACCAAAGAAAGAAGCAAAGAAAGAACCAAAGAAGAAGCAAAAAAACGCAAAGAAAGAAACAAAGAAAGAAGCAAAGAAAGAATCAAGAAAGAAGCAAAGAAAGAAGTCAGAAAAAGTCAAAAAGTCTGTTGAAAAGAAAGCAAAAGCTTCTTCCAAGGAAAAAGCCTGAACTGACGAACTGTTTGCACTGAAAGGGGTTATCCGAGTACTTCGGTTAACCCCTTTTTTATTGCGTTCAAGCAGTGGCTTGACTATAATATTTTGTAAATTATGCTATTATAACTTAGCATATGAGCTTAAAGCAGGTTGATCGACTCTACAGGAAAATGATTGTGTATGATTCGGCATGCACCGGCAGAATCAATTCCGGTGTCCGTTCAGAATTGTTCCATGTTATTATGGATGATATTGATCGCCTTCAGAAGAAGGCCCTGCGTTTGCCCCCCGAGTCTGAGCAGTACCGGTCGCTTGATAGCGAGATACGGAAACTGCTTTTGAAAGAGATACAGATCATTATAGATGATTATATGATTTCGCAGCAGCAGGGGACGCTTGATCTCTGGAATCGCATGTATGGAGATATAAAACACTATATCAGAAATTTTTATCTTTATAGTAAGGGTGAGCTTAACGAGTCTGATGAGCAGGTCATGGACCGATACGGTTTTTATATGGACGATGCAACCCGAGCGTAAAGGAGGCATGCTGCCGATGGTAACCGATCAGGATGTCGATAAACTTGCTGCTAGCATCATACATGCAAAAAAGGTGGTTGCTCTGTGCGGCGCCGGCATGTCGGTTGAGAGCGGAATAGCATCCTTTAGAGGCAGGGGAGGGCTCTGGGAGAAATACGATCCCGAGGAGTACGGCCACATACATACGCTTCGCCATCATCCCGAAAAAGCCTGGATCATGCTCAGGGAAATGTCGCGCGAAATCATGAAGGCCAAGCCCAACAGCGGGCATCTGGCCCTTGCAGAGCTTGAGCAGCTGGGCTGCCTCAGCTCCATTATAACGCAGAATGTCGATGGCCTGCATCATGTGGCCGGCAACAAAAATGTGATCGAGTTTCACGGCAATATGCAGTCGGTTGTGTGTATGGACTGCGGCGATCGGCAGCCGATGCCGGCCATCAACATAGATGACAGCCCGCCGCGGTGCAAAAAGTGCCGGGGCGCCTATAAGCCAGACGCTGTTTTTTTCGGCGAAGCCATCCCTTCAGATGCGCTTACCCGTTCGCACTTTGATTCCAGAACCTGCAGCCTCATGCTGGTAATAGGAACATCGGCCCTCGTGTATCCGGCAGCGACAATGCCGGAAATTGCTAGCAGTTCAGGGGCAGAGGTTGTTGAGATTAATCCTGCGGAAACACCTCTTACGGCAAGCCATATTTCAAACTATATTTTAAAAGGACCTTCAGGAGAAGTGCTCGCCCGTGTTACGGCCCGCGTGAAGGAGTTGCTTAAGGCTGCACGCCGGTGAATTTATTGTTCTACGAAAAATATTGACGGTTAACAGATTTTAACCTTTGTCCGATTTTTTCATGCAGAGCACAACCTAAAGACGCGCCCATAGGGGCTAATAAAAAGAGTATTATTGGCAATGCAATCGTATATATTCCCTAAGCAAGTATTGAATGTCCAAAGGCAACTTTTAAAACTTCAAAAATTAAAATCCCTGCTGTAAAACCCAGTAGGGCGCCGCCGACACAAAACAGCTTACCGGAAAAACTATCCTTCACACCTGGGAAATAGCCCAAGATGCTTCTACTCTGTTTGTCTGCCGGATAGATATATTCTGCATCCGTGAAGTCCCACATGAAATGTTCAAGCCATGATTCAAAGTCGTTCCACCTAAGGGGATACTCTTGGCTTTGGAACGGGCACGTGCTTGCTTTTCGGCTGCAACACGTTGTGCTGGATAGTCATATTGATTGTTTCGGGCATAATCATAATGCATGCGTATGCACGGATATGACAGCACTTCCCAAACTTCGTTTATCAGGAGCATTCTTTCATGCGCCCCGCCGTGATCCGGATGACATTCAACGGCACGCTTGCAATATGCATTTTTGATATCCTGCATGCCGAGGATTTCATAATAGTCAAAATTCATGCCGTACTCCTGATTAAACATTTCTTCTATTTATAGCTGCTGGTTTTGTCATCCAAGGTCAAAAAGAAATTTTTTCTTTTTAGGTTCCCTTAAAGAGCTTTTCAAAACAAAACCCGCATGGTATGAATCAGACTAATTGTTTTTAAGAGAAATATTTTAATGTCTACCGTAATCATTAATTTAAAAGATTTTATTGTTGATCCCGAGAAGAGGATCGACCTTGTTTCTCGGCCGCCTCAGGAAGCTATAGGGATCATAAAAAATTCTTATGGTTTTCTTTCCAGCACTATTGATGTCTCCATTGAGAATGGCTTTGCCATCATTAGCCTTATAGAGCCCCCGCCACAAAGAGCCGATGAAGCAGAAAAAATATACACCAGGGGTGTTCGGGATGCTGAACAGGGCGATTATGCAAAAGCCATTAAACGATTCCAGCAGGTCATTGAAATTTTACCTTTTCATATAGACGCCCGCCGCAATCTCGCCATGGCTTATCTTGAATCAAAAAACTTTGCCAAGGCAAAAGAACATCTTATGGAGTGTTCGCATCTTGATCCCAATAATGTCTGGACGCTTATACTTCTGGGAAACCTCTACGGTAAGCACGAACGCAACTTTCCGGTTGCTGAATTCTATTATGAAAAAGGGTTTTCTGTGAATCCGCACGACAGTATCCTGCTGAACAATTATGCAGCCATAAAAATGGAACTGAAAGATTATTCAGGTGCACAAGACCTCTTTGAAAAAGCCCTGGCTGCCGACCCTTCATATCCAAACACTTATCTTGGCCTGTCCATGCTGTATCAATCGATGGGCAATGTAGAAGAATCTTCTCAGGTGTTGGACAAGTTATTTGAACAGCCGAAATCTTCAGATGTGCGCTCAACGCCTATTTATAAATATGCCCGAGATCTGTATCTTGATCTTAATAAACAGCGGGCGGAAAAAGAATATGATCAGATGATGAGCGCTATTTCCATACAGCAGAAAAAGTTAGGAGAAGAGACGGGTTACCCTGTTCAAATCATTGAAGACAATACGCTGGAATATATATCCGGCACTGCGCAGATGGCCTGGAAACATAACCGCGAAGATCATGTTATAAGATATCGGAACAAATCAGCTGCCATAACGCCGCATTTGCTGGCCCATGAAATGGAGCATATTGTTCTTGAGAAAAATGCACGGCAGGCCCACCGCAATAAATATTTTATGACAACGCCAACTACGCGAGAGCACAGTATCCGGGCTGTTGGCGACCATATTTTCAAGCTAAAAAAGCAAGGATATCCTGAGAATGAGCTTTCATCAATAATTCCACAGCTCATAAGTGGTCTGTGCAATCAGTTGTTTAACTGCCCAATTGATATGATGGTAGAATATAATCTTTACGAAAAGTATCCGGCAATGCGCACCAGCCAGATCGTATCCCTTCATCAGTTGAATCTTGAAGCGATGAAGATTTTTTCCAGCCAGGATATAAAACGGTTTACCCCCCCCTTCATGTATCGTGCCAGTATCACATTAAATTGTGCCACAGCACTTTTTGTTGATCAGCTTTTCAAAAATAGAACCGACTACGCAGCACCTTATAAAACCTCCGACTTTTTTCAAACAGGCAGGCAGCTTTTTGATGTCTGGAAAAAGCGCTGCGCTGATTTCCATCCCGGCGATGAATATGATTTGGTGGATGAATACGCCCGCCTGCTGAAGCTCCAACAGTGGTATGTCTGGAACGACGACATTTCCGTTTCTGCATCTCTAAGCAATTCTGAAAATCCAAGAGAACCCGTCACAGCAGATTTGCCCGAAACCTACACCTATTGTCTTGAGGCCTTAAAACGGTTTGATGGAAAATTGCGTGATGAAATTTTCAAGATCGCCTCAGAGATCGGACTGCTCGGCACCAAAGGTATTGATCACACCACACCGGACAAAACCTACACGCTCAAATCCTACCCCAACGAGACATTCACCGGCATGCATCTGCTTTGTCTCATGTATGTCGGCTTTAAATTGATTGAGCCTGACCTTAACACAGGGCTTGATTTTAAAGACGCCTACGAAATGGCGCTAGAGGCGCATAAAGCCAGAATTCATTAGGGTATGGGCTAAACGCATTTGCCAGTGAGGAGGGATTATGGCCCAAGTTATTATCCAACCTGCAGCAAATGACCTCGCGTTTGAGCATTATCGTAATACAGTTTTAAGAAAAGTGTCTTTAACTGCAATTTTTCCACAAGTTGATGAAAAAAAATTCCTTAGATTAAAAAATATTTATCGTTAATCCGATGTTTCTGTTTGGGGTGTTAAACAAGGCGTCCGGAATAGTTGGGCAATAATGCAGCCTGATGACATTGTCCTTTTCTTTCGGGACAACAGAGTAATGGCTAATGCCGTTGTAACGTTTACAATGCACTCAGCAAAATTAGCAGAAAAACTTTGGGGTTTTGATGAAGGGTGCACCACTTGGGAATACATTTATTTTCTTAAGGAAGTTCAAATGATTGATGTTCCGATGGGTCTAATTAATATAGCAGCCGGCTATCCGTTGAATCGTATCCATAGAAGGCTTAATGTTTTAACTGCTGTGCAGAGTGCAGCGGTTATAAACAGGCTCAATCTATAACCATATTTAATTAAAAATATTTTAGGCTAACTGGTTGGGTACACAATGGATACACTAATAAAAAAACTCGGACAATTCGCAAAAGAACGTGACTGGGAGCAATTTCACTCACCAAAAAATCTTTCTATGGCTTTGGCGGTTGAAGTAGCCGAACTGTTAGAACATTTTCAGTGGCTGACTGAAGAACAAAGCCGCAAGCTTGATCCAAAAACCTTAGCAAAGGTTAAAGAAGAAATTGGGGATACTCAGATTTACCTTGCACGCTTAGCAGATCAGCTCGGTATTGACCCTCTTGACGCAGCGAATGAAAAACTTATAAAAAATGCAGTTAAGTATCCCATCGAAAAGGCTAAGGGATCGGCCAAAAAGTACACAGAGTTATAAAGTATGCTGATTTACCAAGATACCACTGCGCAGTTTATAAAAGATATCAGGGAAAATATAATTACTGATATCATGTCGCGTAATTTTATTCAGCGACTAGGCAGAAAACCTGTGCGTAGCGAATCTGCTTCTTGGCAAAATTCTTTGCCGCGGGTAAGGGATTTAATTGAAATTGCAGAGCTTTATGATAACAAAATAGCCTTGGAATATGAAGTTCCGTACATTCAAAACAGGATAGATTGTTTGCTTTTTGGTAAAGGTGAAAACGATTCTGATAATATCGTTCTACTAGAACTAAAACAATGGACCTCTGTGCAGGCATTAGAAATTGATGGTAATTTTGTTGAAACTTATACTGGTGGCAGGGATAGAGTTGTTGCTCATCCTTCGCAACAGGTCCAAGGCTATAGCAACTATCTAAAAGGTTTCATTGAAGGCTTTGATGCAAAACCGCCACTGGTGCTTTTTAGCTGCTCTTATTGTCATAATTACAAAAAAAATGCTGCTGATGGTCTGTTTAACCCAATTTATCAAAAGCTTATTGAGGAATACCCTGTATACACAAAAAATGACACAATGTTATTAGCGAATAAAATAAAAGAATTACTCAAGGAAGGAAAAGGATTTGAAATCTTTAACCGTTTTATGCAAAGCCCTGTTCGCCCTACGAAGAAGCTGCTTGAAAATGTTGCAAGGGTAATACGGAATGAGGTGGTTTTTTCGTTATTAAATGAGCAACTAGTCGCTAAAAATCTTATATGGTCAAAAGTTGCTAGGGCTGACAAAACTCAACATAAATCTGTAATTATTGTCCATGGCGGCCCTGGCACAGGTAAATCTGTTATTGCAATAAACATTTTGGCAGAAGCAGCCCAACGCCGTAAAAAAGTTTTTTATGGATGCAAGTCAAAGCCTTTTACCGAAGGTCTTAAATCACTTGTTGGCAGAGATGGTGCTTTGCTTTTTTCAAATTTATATCGTTTTATTCCAAGCAGGGTTCAAGAAAATGAATTGGATTTGCTGCTCATAGATGAGGCCCACAGGATTGAAAAAAACAGTAACCATCAACACACAAGGCGCACAGATAGAACTGATATGCCACAAATTGATCAATTGATTAGATGCGCAAAAACATCGGTTTTCTTCATTGATGATAAGCAAAACGTAAGATGGAAAGAAATTGGCAATTCTCAACTAATAAAAGACACTGCAATACAGTACAAATGCGAATTTGAAGAAGTTACATTAGAAACCCAATACAGATGTATGGGCTCTAATGATTATTTGCTTTGGATTGAATCTGTTTTGGGTTATGCAAGCGAAAAACGCATTTTGAGAAAAGATGAACTGTTCGACTTTAAAATTTTTGATAATCCCCAAGCCTTATATAATGCGCTTGCAATAAAAGAAGCTGAAAAACATAATTCAGCACGATTAGTTGCCGGATTTTGTTGGCCATGGAGCCAAAATTTAGCAGTCGATGGGTCACTAGTGAACGATGTAAAAATTGGCGATTTTGCCATGCCATGGGAAACACATGATAAGATAACTCGGCCACCCAGAGGCTTTGTTAAATGGTTTGAATGGGCTTATAAACCCGAAGGATTTAAACAGGTTGGATGCATTTATACTGCACAGGGTTTTGAATTCGACTATATTGGTGTCATTGTTGGAGATGACCTGTCCTGTGACATTAAAAACAACTGTTTAGTGGGCAATATTGCCGCAACAAAAGATCCAGTATTGCGACAGCATGGTGAAGATTTTGACCGATATGTGAAAAACATTTATAGAACTTTACTCACTAGAGGGATGAAAGGTTGTTTTGTCTATTTTACAAACGGGAATACAAGAAAATTTTTTGAACAGTATCTGGAATCCAAAGCTGAAGTAATTGAACTAATTCCATATGTCAATTCTCTGCCATTAGTTGAACTCAGAGCTGCAGCCGATTCAGGATATGCAACTACTGATGGTGTTTTTACAGACGACTCTAGTATTAAATTAATTTCCGTTGAAGGTGGTCCTTTTCAAAAGGATCGCTTCGTTGTAAGAGCTGACGGCGATTCAATGGAACCACATATCCCTGACGGAAGTTTGTGCCTTTTTCGAAAAGACCTAGGGGGCAGCAGAAATGGTAAAATTGTTCTTTGCCGAATAGAAGGATTTGCGGGTGAATTTCCTTTTGCGGTTATAAAACGCTACCAAAGTGCCCGATCCCCTTCGGATGAAAGCTTAGGGATGGCTCAAAAAATCGTTTTGTCATCATTAAATACGAATCATGAACCTATTGTCCTGTCTGATGGCGATGAGTTTTCAATTTTAGGAATTTTTGAACGAGTTATCTCTGAAGAAAAAGCTTAAGAAGAAAATGGGGGAAAAGATTTTTACTGCCCCGCAACTCTGCTGTAACCGTACTTTAATCTGAAAGCCCGGCACCAGACAAGTCATGTATGGTGAAAATGGACAGAAATGCATTTGAAGTCCTATGCGAAGCGCGATACTGCTGGCGGCTGGGATGCACGACCTGCGGCACCTGGCCGCTCAAAGCTGATCTGTATAGGCTGATTTTAGGCTTTCATCCGGATGATCCTGATTGGCAATGCGAGTTCCGCTGCGTTGAGACGGAAACAGGCACAGCGCCGTATCTTGAAATCGTTGTGCAGCCAGAAAGGGGAAAATTCCCCAGCCGCTATCCCGAGTATCCGCCCCCACGGGAATTATCCGAAACAGATCAGTTAAAGCTTCAAACTGTGGTGAAAGATGTGCGCATTGCCCGTCTCAATATGGCCGAGCCCCGGTGGCTGGGATATTTGGGCGTTGCCCTGAAATGGTGCGAAGAGGTTGAACAGCACAACAAAATTCTTACCCATGCCCTTGTGCCGCAATTTGCAGAACTTCTGGCATCCGGCCAACCCCATGCCCGGCAAAGTTTCCAGCATATTATAGATAGTCATCTTACCTGGCAGAATCTGGAAGAAGTTGAGCGCGCCTTACTGTGGGGCAACATTATAAAACGATCGGCGCCTTGGTAAAAAAATAATCACTTGGCAAGCCGGCAGCCCTTCACCAAGCCCAGCTTTCCCTCAAAACAATCCCCGAATACAGCCACCCGTATTTCTGGGAGCCATTTGAGATGATCGGGGACTGGAGGTAAACTTTTAACCTTGACTCTGTCTTTAGCCGGTGCTACTTTTTTTAAACAGCCTAAGGAGCATATTATATGGAAACAATTCCAATCACAAAATTCAAGGCATCCTGTTTGTCAGCACTTCAAAAAGTTAATAAAACCGGTCAGCCCCTTCTGATTACAAAAAGCGGGCAACCGGTAGCCATGGTGACTACGCCACCCGGCAATGCTAACACAGGTGAAGCGTTTGGATGTATGAAAAACGCAATAAAAATACAGGGTGATATTCTCAGCCCCCTTTCTAAAAAAGGCTGGGAAGCCCTGCGCTGATGAGAATTCTTATAGATACACATATCTGGCTATGGAATCTTGCGGGCAGCCCGGAGCTCCCCTCATATTTTAAAGACCTTCTTGCAAACAGCAGGCATGAAATATGGCTTTCCCCAATTACCTTATGGGAGGTACTGGTGCTGGCAGAGAAGGGGAGAATCCGTCTTAATAATACTCCCGACGCCTTTATAGAAAAGGCCCTGCAATTGTGGCCGGTGAAAGAGGCCCCGCTGGATTTTAGAATTGCCCGAAAAAGCCAGGAAATTAAACTGCCACATCAAGACCCCGCTGACCGTTTCATTGCTGCAACAGCCATAGTCTATGATCTCCGGCTGATGACAGTCGATAAACGGCTAATCGCAGCTTCAGAAGTGCCGACAATCGCCAAAAAATAAAACTTTGAAAAAGCCCACGCCCTGCGCCAGTCTCAACTCGCGAGAAAAAAAGACGGTTCTATTTAACGTCATTTTTTCGGCTTGTCATCAAATTCAAAAAATGATTTTGCAGGTCGTTCGCCACAGTGGAGGCCCGGCATGTCTCTGCCGGATAAATGCCGACCAAGCACCGACTAAGCACCGACTAAGCGACAAGTCAAAAAACAGAAACGGTTTCATTTATTAACATCAAGAGACTCATTGTTGAGGGGAACATAGAAAAGCAATAGAAAGGCAGAATGAGGAAACAGTCACCTGTTGTTTTGAAATTTATTGACTGAAATTGAATAGCAGGCTATATTTATGTAAGAAATTCTTACTTATCGGGAGGTCAATAATGAGTGCAGTCGAAATTACCAGCCTTTCCTCAAAGGGGCAGATTGTTATCCCAAGTTCCATTCGCAATGATCTGAAAATATCGGCGGGAGATAAATTTGCTATTATCTCCGATGGCGAAAATATTCTTCTTCGTCCGGTAGAGAAGCCGAAAATTGATAAATTTCGAGCACTCATTGCGGCGAGCAGAAAATATGCACGAGAGAATGGTCTGCAAAAGGAAGATGTCTTGAAAGCGGTAAAAAAGATTCGTCGTGAAAATCGTTCTTGATACAAATGTGTTGGTTTCGGGAATCTTTTGGGGCGGTATCCCTTTCAGGATATTGGAACATTGGATATCTGATGACATAGAAAAATTATTGCAACGCCTGATATACTGAATGAATATGTGCGGGGGCGGAAACAATAGAAACAATAAGGGACAGCCACCGATTAAATTCCCATTCGTTCGAATTTAACGAGTCGGTTCGGCATGCAGCTTAAGCCCCAGGGCTTGAAGCACTTTCATGACCGTATCGAAACGGGGTTTTGCTCCTGATGCGAAAGCTTTATAAAGACTCTCTCGCCCCAAGCCGGAATCACGGGCAATTGTGGCCATTCCTCGCGCCTTGGCCACATCACCAACTGCCGCAAGCAGCAAATCAAGATCATTTTTTTCCATAACGGCGGAAAGATACTCCGCTATGGTTTCCTCATTATCAGGAAAAATAGGAGATAACCACTAATTAAATTGTCAAGTGGCTGTTTATTTTATTGAAATTGCGGTAAGAAATCAAAGTGCCAGGTCGCGTTAGACTTTTGATGCTGATTAAATGGACCCGGCCTGCATTATTTTCATTTATAGATTTCTTAGGCTGACTGTTACGTGCCATAAAGAAGGGGGTGAAGAGTACGCTCAAGCCCCCATGTAATCTCTTATAGGCAAATTCCCCGAAGCTCGCTTCGATTGGAAATAAAAACTAAAATCCCGAGTTACCCCGCAGTTTGTTGCGGGGAGGTTTATTAGCAATAAAATGATAAAATTTAATAAAAATTAAATTTTTTTACTACGGCTCTTTTTTATTTTTGTCATAGAAAAAAATATTTTTTTTTCGTGGTTTTATGGCGGATTAAGATTTTTGATGTTATAATAAAAATAAATGGCTTAAATTTTATTTAATCCAGAAAACTTAGTTTTTCTAAGTAAAAAAGCAGTTCAAATAGGGATAAAATAAAGGGGGAAAAGCCCCTATTGATTCACTAGCGGTGAATTCACACAAAATCAGGTTGTAAATAAATCACCTTGTTTTTTTTGACATTTTTAAAGATTAAAAAAACAAAAGAATATTTTTTTAAACATTGATTTTATTACGAAACATGTTATATATTTTTTAGGTATGAAATAATAAGGTTGCTAATCTGCAGCTTGGGCAAAAAAATAAAGCGAAAGGAGATATCTTACATGAAAAAGGAAGCAAGTGATTCAATTATTATGACAGTCGATGAAGTTGCTGAGTATTTGAAGCTTTCAAAAATCACTGTCTACAAACTCACCCAGAAGGGAGAGATCCCTGGTTTCAGAATTGGAAGTTCATGGCGATATAACCGTCAGGTTATAGACGAGATTGCAAGAGTTGGCACCAAAAAGAGCGCATAGTTTTGTAGCGCCCGCCATACTTTGTAACGCAAGAGATATAACGGACATAAAGGGGTTTGATTCCCTCAAAAGGTCTCCAGCATGCTGGAGACCTTTTCTTGTTGTCTGGATTATAATTGCCTTGAAATTACAGCGCGAATAAGCTAATGTAAGAACCTTATTTTCTGAATGGTTCTGTTTAGATTAATGTGTCATGAAGCCACGAAGGGTTGTGCACGAAAAGTAAGGAGGATTAATGGGTAAGATAAGCCGTCAGCAGTCTGCTAAAAGAAAGAAAAGAAAAAGAAAAGTTAAAAGAATCGGTAGAGGAAAAAGAAGATAGTCCGCCAGTGTTGCATGATAAAAGAGATTTGCTGCTTCATGTTTGTTGCGCTCCGTGCGCAACAGCTGTTTTTGAAGCATTGGTACAGGACTTTACACTAACAGCTTTTTTCTACAATCCCAATATCCAGCCTGATACGGAATATCAAAAGCGCCTTGAGCATGTACAAACGCTTTGCAGGATGCAGGATATACCTCTCGTCATACCAGAGTACGACGATGGCAGCTGGGCGCGGCATACGGCCGGCTTGGAACATGAAACTGAAGGCGGCAGTCGCTGCAGTATCTGTTTTCAGGTTCGGCTTGCACGTACTGTGTTTGCAGCTCAAACCATGGGTATTGGAACAGTTGCGACAACGCTATCGGTGAGCCCTCATAAAAATGCCCGTCTTATCAACGATATCGGCTCGGATGCGGCGCAGGGCACGGGCATCATGTTTTTAGATCGTGATTTCAAGAAAAATGATGGATACCGGAAAAGCTGTGAACTGAGTAGAAAATATGGCCTGTACCGGCAGAAGTATTGCGGCTGCCTGTACAGCCTGCCAATGAAGAGCGAAGATGGAACACCAGTGAGAGCAAAAAAGCTTTTGAATTTATAGACATCCTGCCGCGATCTGAAAAACCACGCAGGCAGGGGCTTGTGATGATGCTTGATAAGGGCCTCGGGCTTCATCTTGCAAAGGACATGGCTGCTGCGGCTCAGTTTATCGATATTGTGAAGCTCGGATGGGCAACCCCCCGCCTTTTTAACGAAGCATTCATCCAGGAAAAGGTGCAAGCTCTACCGCGATCACGGTATTATGGTCGGCAATGGCGGAACTCTTCTGGAAATAGCCTATCCAGCAGGGCAAAGTCGAACAGTTTCTCGTGTATTGCAGAAAACTGGGTCTTGAGCTCATTGAGGTTTCAAACGGCGTCGTGCCCATCAATCCCGGTGAAAAAACAGGTATCATACGCAAAGCCTGCTCCATGGGGTTTTCTGTCATATCCGAGATCGGTAAAAAAGAACCGGCCGAAGACAGAAGGCTGTCGCTGCCTGACCGCGTCACCGAGGCGAAGCGCGATCTTGATGCCGGAGCGCAGTACGTGATTATCGAGGCGCGTGAAGGCGGCCGGAATCTCGGGGTTTATGACGAGTCCGGCGGCCTTAAGGAAGATATGGCGCGCTATCTGGCTGAAGAAATCGGCATTGAAAATATCATGTTTGAGGCGCCCGAAAAAAGCCAGCAGGCGGAACTGATCCTGCTTTTCGGCAGAGATGTAAACCTCGGCAATATCCGACCTGAGGATGTGACATCGCTTGAAACGCTGCGTCGAGGCATACGAGGTGATACGTTTGGCAAAATACCGCATAGCGACCGGCCCTGGCCCGTTCCCTGATCTGCAGGATGAAGAAGTTATAGTCCTCATAGATACGCTGCGTGCCTCAAGCACCATAGTAACAGCTCTCTCCCTTGGCATTGAAACCGTCATCCCCGTTCTTGATGATCTGCAGGCCTTTTCTCTCAAAAACGACGAAACGGTCATTTCAGGCGAAGCCGGCGGCGTGAAGATTCCCGGGCTATGACATCGGCAATTCGCCCGTTGAGCTTATTAAAACCTGCCGGCAGTCTTCTTTTTCGACACTTGTTATCAAAACCTCAAATCTTATTCCGCTGCTTGTATCGCTGCCCCGTGCCGTGGTATGCTCGACCCTGAACCTTGCGGCTGTTGCACGCTTTCTTGCCGGCCGCGAAGCCGTTATTATAGCCTCAGGCGGCAGACGCGGCATTGCAGAGGATTTGGGCACAGCGCTTGCCCTGGGCAGATATGCTCATGGGCGTGCAATTCGATGCCGGCGGCATAAAGTCTTTTATACAGGAGTCAAATGCGGCGCAGCATCTGTGCAGCATCGGCTATGCGCAGGATGTTGAATTCATCGCGCGCGTGAATGTGTTTGATATCGTTCCGGTGTATGACGGAAAGGTGATCAGACAAGCAGGCCTGTACACGCAACTGCGTGCAGGGCCGCCGCAGAGAGCTTACCCTATGATTGATACGCGCATTGTTCACTGCATGCAGGCGGCAGCTGTTGATATGGTTGTGAGCCTGCCCTGCAATATGCTGTCGGGCATTCTTGACGAAATCGACAGGCTGCCGATCAAGCGCATTCCCGTCTGCCGCGAGGAGGAGGGTGTGGGCATTGCGGCAGGTGCGGCGCTGGCAGGCAAAAGGCCCGTGCTGCTGATGCAGAATTCAGGCCTTGGCAATTGCGTGAACGCGCTGGCCTCCCTCACCGGCCTGTACCGGCTGCCGCTGTTTCTGCTGATGAGCCACCGGGGCGGACCCGGGCGAGCAGATAGCAGCCCAGATCCCCATGGGGCAGGCGGCCCCCGGGCTGCTTGAAGCGCTTGCTATTCCCTATACGAGCAGTCACAACACCAGCCGATCTGGATACCCTTGCATCCTTCATGCGACAGACATATGCCGACAGCGCTGTCGGCGCGGCTTTTTTATCGCGGGAGCTGTGGCATGCGGCGAAGTGAAATTATAGAGGAAATTGCCCGGCGCGATTGGCTGATTGTGGCAAATATCGGCTATCCGGCCCGGGAGCTGTTTGCCGCTGCTGACCGGCCGGGCAATTTTTATATGCTCGGCTCCATGGGGCTTGCAAGCTCCATTGGCCTGGGGCTTGCCGTCAGCCAGCCCGAGCGGGTCTGCGTTATCGACGGCGACGGATCAGTGCTTATGAATCTCGGCTCCCTTGCAACCATAGCCCACCATGCCCCTGATAATTTCTGCCTGGTCATTGTAGACAACAAGGTCTATGGCAGCACGGGAGGTCAGCCGACCTATACCGGCGGCAAGACCGATCTTGCAGCCCTTGCCCGGGCTGCGGGAAATAAGCAGGTAAGCCGTGTCAGCACGAAAGCCCGAGCTGGCACGGGCTCTTGATGAACATGAAGGGCATGCCGCGATTATTATAGCCGATACGGATCCGGGCAATGAAGACGTGCCCGTCATTCCACTATCGCCAGTTGCAATCAAAGAGCGCTTTATGGCGCGTCTTCATGAAAGGAAAATAAAATCCATGCGCTACCTGTTCGGTCCTGTCCCGTCCCGAAGGCTCGGGTATTCCCTGGGTGTTGATATCATACCGCATAAGGTCTGCACGCTTGACTGCGTGTACTGTCAGCTCGGGCCGACAACACTGAAGACCATTGAACGCAGGGCCTATGTCGAGCCCGGTCCCGTTCTTGCCGAACTTGATGAAATTCTTTCACAAAAACTGCAGATAGACTGCATCACGTTTTCCGGCTCGGGCGAGCCGACGCTTAATACCTGCCTGGGGGATATAATCGCCGGCATAAAAAGCCGCTGCTCCATACCGGTAACGGTGCTCACCAACGGGACGCTGCTGCATCTGCCCGAGGTCCGCGCCGGTCTTTTGCAGGCCGATATCGTTTGCCCGTCATTTGATGCGGCCACACCGCAGGCTTTCAGCAGGATAAACCGTCCGCATGAGAGCCTTATCGCATTGAACATGATGATTGCAGGGTCTGAAAGCATTCCGGCGGGAGTTTTCCGGGAAAATCTATCTTGAAGTGATGCTTGCCCGCGGAGTCAATGACTCCCCGCAGGAGCTTGAAGCGTTTGCGAAAGTTCTGCCCGAATTCGGAGCTGATCGGATTCAGATTAATACCGTGATCCGGCCCGCTGCTGCAGATGGTGTCTGGGCCGTAAGCCCGGCAACGCTTGCAGCAGGCCCGCACCCTTTTCGGTCCGAATGCCGAAATAATCGGCGGCTTTCTGAAGGAGCGCTCGCTTCATGAGCAGGAGAATATCGCAGACCGCATAGTGCAGCTTGTCGGGCGGCATCCGAGCACCGCACAGGATATCTGCGCCGCCCTTGGTCTCACCGCTGATCTGGCACATGAATTTTTGAACCAGCTTATCTCGCAGGGCCGCATTTCCAAAACTATACATGGCGGCAGCACGTTTTACACGTCGTGAGCTGTTTTTTCCAAAAGCCGTGGGGTGGATCTCCCATGAATGATAGTAGCGCTGCAGCAAAGCCATTGGTTTTAGAGCGTGTACCTAAATCCGGTAACCGAAAATCAGAAAACAGGGGAGTGCGTTAGCAGTATGACAGCATTTCTTGTCATTCCCGCTTGACGGGAATCCCTTTTGGTGTGCAGAAAAAGGATTCCGGACAAGCGGAATGACCAGGGTCTGTGTTGCTCGTCAACACAGGAATACGGGCTGCAGTATTTTGTTAAATGCTCTCAGGAAGCGGAGAATATGGATTTTCAGAAAACGATTACGCCTTTGGGAGATAGAATCGGGGGTTGCGGGGTTTGTTGTCGCAGCGGATCTGAAAATGCAGATAGGTCTGGGGCTTGCTGCTGGGTGAGCCTCCGACCTCGGCGATTTTTTGTCCCTTGGTAACGGTCTGTCCCTGCGCGACAAGATTTTTCTGATTATTGGCATATACCGTGGCGTAATTTTCTTTATGCTCGATGATGATGGTGTTGCCGTAGCCTTCCAGAACACCTGAAAACGCCACTGTTCCTTCCTTGGCAGCCTTGACAGGGGCGCCTTCAGGCGCTTTTATATTAATGCCATCATGTTTGATGCCGCCGTAAATGCCGTATTCCTCAATGATCTTGCCGCGCACGGGCCAGATAAAAAGGCCCGGCCTGCTGATGATTTTTTCGGGCTGGGTTTTGTCGGTTGCGGCTTTGGTCTCTGAAAGGCTCCTGGGTTTGTCGGCGCCGGGGATGAAAATTTTATCGCCGGCCTTAATCAGAGATGTGTCTTTTATATTGTTGATCTCGGCCACATCCTGCAGGCTCACGCCATAGAATTTGCAGATTTTCCAAAGGCTTTCTCTTTTCTGCACGGTATGATAGGCGCCGGGCATTGACTGTTTTTTGTCTGGAAGAATCGGGGCAGAGGGGCGAAACAGTGCGCAGGCCTGCAGCAGTAATGCCACACTAAAAATAAGCAGCAGTGTTTTTGAAAGTCTCATTGCTGTATTAACCATATGCAGGGCTTTTTCAACCGCCTCCCGGGCAGTATGGGCCTTGATGATTTCAGGGCCGATGTCCCATGTCTGAAGCCCTATGACGGGCTTGCCAATCTTCAGCGCCAGGGCGATTTCTGAAAGCGTGCCGTATGATCCGTCAACGGCGATTACCGCCATAGCCGCGCGAACCACCAGAATATTGCGCGCATGGCTCAGCCCTGTCGGTATGGCGATGTCGATATACGGGTTGGCATCGCCGAACTCAAAACCGGGCAGCAGCCCCACAGTCAGCCCGCCGGCCTCACGTGCGCCTTTTGCCGCCATTTCCATCACACCGCCAAGCCCTCCGCAGAACAGCACGGCATTGTTCAGGGCAATATGGCGTCCCACATCATAGGCAAGGCGTGCAGCCTCTTTGGAACACTCTCCAGCGCCTATGACGCCGATATGGACCCTGTCTTTTATATCGGCCATGATCGTAAAATCTCAAGTGCTTTGTAGTTTGTAAGATCCGTCTGAATCGGTGTTATTGATGCGCAGGCCTCAGAAACCGCCTCGGCATCGGAGCCGGGAATTGCATGGTGCCGGTCGCCATCGCCGCCGATCCAGTAATAGATTTCTCCGCGCGGGTTCATGCGTTTTTCGATAGCTCCCTCATAAATGCTTTTGCCCTGATGCGTAAAGCGGTATCCCGCTATCGCGCCTCCCTGCGTGTCGGGGATGTTTATGTTCAGAAAGGTATCCGGCGGCAGGCCATGGCGCAGCACTGCGGCTGCAACCCGGGCTGCAAACTGAGCAGCCGGGCCGAAATTAAAGTTTGAGCGGCAGGCAAGAGATACCGCTATGGCCGGTATGCCCCAGATAGTGGCTTCAAAGGCTGCGGCTACAGTACCGGAATAGGGTATATCATCGGCCATGTTGGCGCCCTTGTTGATGCCCGACACGACCAGTCCCGGCTTTTCCGGCAGCAGGCTGTTCACGGCAAGGTTGATGCAGTCCGACGGGGTGCCGTCAACCATGATGCGGCGTTCGGCAAGAGCTGTCGCCCTGAGGGGCCGGTGGAGCGTGAGCGCCCTTCCCACGGCGCTCATCCCCTGCGCGGGCGCGACTGTCCAAATCCGGCCGAGGCCCATCAGTGCTTCCTCAAGGGCATGAAGGCCCTCGGACTGAATGCCGTCGTCGTTTGATAGAAGAATAAGCATGATAAAAAATACCCAAAAGGGGTTCGGGTGTCAATTAAAACAGTTGCCGGCCTGATGTCAAAATACATTTTTATTGACACAATAACATATATTTTCATATAGTTGGAGTTCTATTCGCAGCCAAATCCATATGAAATCTTCGGCGGATGCTGATCGCGAGCCGTTGCAATCATAAATACCACACCAGAAACCAAGGAAGGATAGAGGCATGAAAAAAAACGAGTCAAAGCAGATCAGAAATATTGCCATTACCGGCCACGGCAAATCCGGGAAAACATCCCTGGCCGAAGCGCTTCTCTTCAGCGGCAAGTCGACGGACCGGCTCTGCAAGGTCGACAATGGCGAATCAGTGCTTGACTTCGAGCAGGAGGAAAAAGACCGCCACATGACCATCATGAGCTCCTTCCACCATGTATCATGGAAGAAGGCGACAATTAATATTATCGACACACCCGGCGACGCGAATTTCGTTGCCGACACCTATAACAGCCTGCAGGTCGTTGACGGCGCCGTCCTGGTTGTGGATGCTTCATCGGGCGTGCAGCTCATTACCGAGAAGATCTGGCAGCGCCTGCGCGAGAACAAAGTCCCCTGCCATCATCGTCATCAATAAGCTGGACCGCGAGAATACCGATTTTTACAGGGTTTTTGAAAATATAAAAAACATGCTCAAGGCAAAGGTCACGCCGCTGCAGATACCCATCGGCAGTCAGGCGAACTTTAAGGGCTTTGTCGATCTGGTGAAACTGAAGGGCTATGCCTTCGCCGCTGATGATTCCGGCAACACCTCCGACTGTGACATTCCCGCTGATATTAAAGAACAAGCCGATGAGCTGCGCATGCAGCTCATCGAAGATGTGGCAGAGTCAAGCGAGGAGCTCATGGAGAAATATCTCGACGGCCAGGAGCTTTCAGATGATGAAATAGCCGCCGGCATCAGGGCCGGCGTTCAGTCAGGCAGCCTCGTCGGTGTGCTGTGCGCATCGGGGATCAAGAATTTCGGCGCCAAACAGCTTATGGATTTTGTTGTGCAGTTTTTTCCGTCACCGCTTGAGCGGCCTGCTATTCAGGCACTAGATGCCAGGTCGGGCGAGCTGAAAGAAGTAATCCCATCCGAGGACGGGCCGCTGTTTGCCTATGTATTCAAGACGATTGCCGACCCCTATGCCGGTAAGCTCACCATTTTTCGGGTTTTCTCAGGGTCGCTTGCAGCTGATGCAACAGTGTATAATGCCAGGAAAAGGGTCAAAGAAAAGATCGGCTCCATTCTGCAGCTTGAAGGCAAGGCGCAGAAGCCCATTGACATGGCCGTAGCCGGCGATATCGTGGCGCTGGCAAAATTGCGCGAAACAACCACGGGCGACACCTTCGGGGTGGAGGGCAAGGAGCTGAACTTCAAGAGTATCGAACATGTCAGGCCGGTTACTTCCTACGCTATCGTCCCGAAGAGCCGCGGCGACGAAGATAAGATGGCAGGCGCTTTCGCCCGACTGATGGAAGAGGACCCAACGCTGGTCATGAAGCGCGATGAGCAGACCTTCGAGTTCATTCTTTCGGGCGTCGGCCAGGCCCACCTTGATGTGACCGTTGCGAAAATGAAACGCAAATTCGGCGTCGAGATCGACATGCAGCTGCCGCGCATTCCCTATCAGGAAACCATCAAGGGAAAAACCAGGGTCCAGGGCAAGCATAAAAAACAGACCGGCGGCCGCGGGCAGTTCGCCGACACCTGGATTCAGATCGAGCCCAATGCCCGTGGCGGCGGATTCGAGTTTGTTGATAAGATCGTTGGCGGCGCCATTCCGCGCAACTATATACCCGCTGTTGAGAAGGGTATCGTCAATCAGATGAAAAAGGGCATCATCGCAGGCTATCCGATCGTCGACGTGCGGGTTCTACTCGACGACGGCGGCTACCATGATGTCGATTCGTCAGATATGGCTTTCCAGATAGCAGGGTCCAAGGGCTTTAAAAAGGGTTTTGTTGAATGCAGCCCGATTCTGCTCGAGCCCATTATGACGGTTGAGGTGACTGTGCCGGAGGACATGACCGGCGACATCATGGGCGACATGAACAGCCGTCGCGGCCGCGTTCTCGGCATGGAGCAGAGCGTGGGCGGGCAGCTCATCAAGGCCATGGTGCCCCTGTCGGAGATGCAGCGCTATGCGGTTGAACTCATATCCATGACCAGCGGCAGGGGCATGTTTACCATGGAGTTCGACCACTATGAAGAAGTTCCGCAGCATTTAACGCAGAAGATTATAGCCGCCTCCAAGCACGGAGAGGAAGAAGACGACGAATAATTATTGAGGTGCCTGCAGCCATGGATGATACCGAATTCCCCAAAGAGCTGATTGAGGAAACCGGAGAGGCAAAGCCCGAAAAGATTTTCGAGTCTTTGTATCAGCGGCTTCTGAATATGGCGGTCAATGAAAAGATCCGGCTGGCGACACTCGGCAATAAGGAGGCGCGCAACCTGCTGATCAAGGATCCCAATCGCCTCGTGATACATTCCGTTATCAGCAGTCCCAAGCTGACCGAGGATGAGGTAATCAGTTTTGCGGGCAATAAGAACCTGTCGAAAGATGTGGCTAACCTCATCGCCAGCAAGAAGGAATTTTTGAAAAGCTATGCTGTGAAGGTGGCGCTGGTGAATAATCCCAAAACAGCCGTTCCTACGGCCATCAAGCTCATGCCCCATCTCATGGAAAAGGATGTGCGCAACGTGGCAAAGAGCAGAGGTATTTCCAGTGTTGTGGTCGCAGCCGCTCGAAGGATTATTACGCAACGGGCAGCCAAGTGATGTGAAATCTTAAGCGCCGGCAGACAACGATTATCTGCCGGCGCTCCTAGTGTGCGGGTGGTGTATGCGTGCTGCAGTGCTTACTATCAGCGACAAGGGTTCCATCGGGCAGCGGCAGGACACAAGCGGCCCTGCGGTGGCAGCGGTTTTGCAAACCATCGGCGCCGTTGTTGAGAAATATGAGATCGTGCCTGATGAGGTTGATGTGATCGCCGGCAAACTCATTGAGTATGCCGATATGCTCGGCCTCGATCTGGTCGTTACCACTGGCGGCACAGGCGTGGCGCCACGCGACCTGACCCCGGAGGCAACCCGCACAGTCATCGACCGCGATGTGCCGGGCATGGCCGAGGCCATGCGCATGGAAAGCTTCAAAAAAACCCCCCACGCGCTTATCTCCCGGGCGATTGTCGGCATCCGCAAACAGACCCTCATTATCAACCTGCCAGGAAGCCCCAGAGGCGCCACCGAAAACCTCCAGTTTATACTGAAAGCCATTCCCCATGCCGTTGAGAAGATCAAGGGCGACCCGTCCGAGTGCGCAGTTCAATAATAACAATGAAGGCACAAAAAGTGCCCGGGGATTTTTTTAAAGGATTGTATGCAGGCAGTGGATGTTTTTTGTCGTATTGCTTTTTATAAAGTCGTCCCGGGTTTCGCGTGTGCCGAGGCACAGCAATAAGAGTTTTTTGCCTGAAATACTTTAATTTTTAAATAGTTCGTTTGTTCGGTTTTATATCATTGGCGCACTAATGATTTGACAGAAAAGGACTTTTTTATTATCATCATTAGAACTTTCTAACTATAGCCAGAGACAGGTGTGCTCCAGTAAAAAGTTAAATATTTGTCAGAGGAACAGGCGATGAATCACACAAGTCACATCATCCGGTTTGCAGTCGTGCTGGTAGCAGTGATAGCTGGTTTTTTTACTCTCAGGAGCTTTTTGGTGCCTGACAGCTTCGGCGTACAGGGAGATTATAAATACGGCTATCATCGGGGGGCCTCGGATGCTGAGCAGGCCGCGCTGCCTGCCCTGTATACGGGCAGCAAAAAATGCGCCCAGTGTCATGCTGAAGCAACTGCGGAGTGGCAGGCTGGCAAACATGCAGGAGTAGCATGCGAAACCTGTCATGGCAACTGGCAGGCCCATAATAATAATACCAAAGACAAAGCAGGCAAAGACAGTTCGGCAGAGGCCTGCATGCTGTGCCACGGAGAAGTTGATGCGCGGCCGGCTGATTTCCCGCAAATTGCCGGATATGAAAAAGCATGTGCGAGGACAAGGGCGGGCCTATGAAAAGGGCATGCTCTGCGTGGCCTGCCACAGCGCCCACAGTCCGAAGCAGTAAAAGGGCTTATAGCGTGGTGAGTGCTGGTTTCGGAATCAACGGATTACCTGATAAAAACGATTCTTAAAAAACGAATCAAGCATAAAAAAAGGGAATGGCCATGGTGACGAACAGACGAGACTTTTTGAAGCAGGCAGGCTGGACAGTGCTGGGCGGGGGTCTTATGGCGGCTGTGGTACAGGTGCCTGCCCGCGGGGCGCAGGCCTCATCGGGGGGCAGAACGCATCTCTACGGCTATGTGGTTGACACCCATACATGCATCGGCTGCGGCAAATGCGTTGAGGCATGCAGGAATGAGAACAGGGTGCCGGAAAATTTCTACCGTACATGGATCGAGCGCTACACGATTTATTCCGACGGCAAGGTCGCCGTCGACTCTGTGCAAGGCGGCGAGAAGGGCGCAGCGCAGCTTGAAAAACAGGGCCGGATTGACCGGTCGTTTTTCGTCCCCAAGCTGTGCAACCACTGCAAGGAGCCCAACTGCGTGCAGGTCTGCCCGGTGGGCGCGACCTATGTGAGCCGTCAGGGCGTGGTGCTTGTCGATGAAAAGCACTGCGTGGGCTGCGGCTACTGCATTCAGGCCTGCCCCTACGGAGCCCGTTTCATTAACCCGAAAACACATGTCGCCGACAAGTGCACGTGGTGCTATCACCGGGTGCTCAGGGGCCTGAAGCCCGCATGCGTGACCGTCTGCCCGGTCGGCGCGCGGCAGTTCGGAAAAGTTGACGACCCCAATGACCCTGTCGGCAAGCTTATCAAAGAGGCCCGGCTGCAGGTGCTGAAACCCGAGATGGGCAATCAGCCCATGGTCTTCTACAATGGCCTTGACAAGGAGGTGCGGTGATGCTGCATGAAGTGCTGACGCAAGGATTCGTTTTCCCCAATGAGATTGAGGTCCTCTGGAGCCTCATGATCGTGCTGTATCCCTATATAACCGGCCTTGTGGCCGGAGCGTTCATCGTTTCCTCGCTGTACCATGTTTTCGGCAAAGACGAGCTCAAGCCCGTGGCAAAGTTTTCGCTCGTGGCGGCATTCAGTTTTCTGCTGTTTGCCTGCACGCCCCTGCTGTTTCATTTGGGCCATCCCGAGCGAGCGTTTAATATCATGTTTACCCCGCATTTTTATTCGGCCATGTCGGGCTTCGGCTATATATACTCGTTTTACCTGATCGTGGTGCTGCTTGAAATCTGGTTTGTCTTCCGGCCGGATATCATCGCCCGCGCAAAGAGCAGCACCGGGATTATGAAAGCGCTGTACTGGGTGCTGGCCCTCGGAAGCATGGATGATTCAGAGGAAGCGCTGCATATCGACCACAAAATAACCATGGTGCTGGCTGCAATCGGCATCCCGTCGGCCTGCACGCTGCACGGCTATGTCGGGTTCCTGTTCGGATCGCTCAAATCAAATCCCTGGTGGTCAACGCCGCTGATGCCGGTCATCTTTCTCATGTCGGCTATCGTGTCGGGCATCGCAATTTTGATTCTTTCCTACTATATCGTCATGGTCATAAAGAAGCAGGCTGTTGACAACAGCTGCCTGAAGTCCATGTACGGTTTTCTGTGGGGTTTTTTCATTATCGATTTGACCCTTGAATTTCTCAATGAGCTTGCCTCGGTCTATGCCCAGAACCAGTCCCATGCGATCCTTGCCCTGCTGATCAGAGGAAAAGCTCAATTTCAGCTATACCATCCTGCAGATGGGCATTTGTTCCGTGATTCCCCTGGTGGTGCTCGGTTTTGTCGTGCTCAAGCCCATGTCCGATATGCTGCGCAATCGCCTGGGCCTCATCTGCTCGGCATTGATTCTCATACAGGTTTTAGCCATGCGCTGGAATGTCGTTGTGGGCGGCCAGCTGTTTTCAAAAAGCCTGCGGGGCCTGACGAGCTATATGCCGACATTCCTTGGCCGTGAGGGCATACTGGTGGCTGTTATTCTGTTCACCATGCCGTTTGTGGTCATGTATGTATTTAATCTGATTCTTCCTCTTTTTGAAAACAAGGGCGAAGAGGCGCAGGGCTGAGTGGTGCCGATGGTGCGGTCAATTAATCATAGTTTGAGGAGATGACGTGACATGCTGACGATATTTGATCCTTTACTGGTTGTCATAGCACTGGTCATCTGCATTACGGGCTTTATCAAGCGCTCGAAGATGTGGATGAAGGGGAAAACCGATAATGAGAATATAGCAGAAGCAGGCAAGCGCCTGTGGGATTTTATCGTGTACGGTGTGGCCCACGGCCGCATTTTGCGCGAAGCCTATCCCGGCATCATGCATCTTTTTATCTTTTTCGCGTGCCTGATTCCCGTGCTGGTCATTGTTGCCGTGCAGGCGCCCTTTACCGTGCCGGCGATGCTGGGCAATGTTCTGTCGCTGGTGCTTGATATCGTCGGGTTGTGCGGTCTTGCCGGTATCGCTCTTGCCGCCTATCGCCGCTATGTACAGAAGCCTGATCGCCTGAGCGACACAAAGACCGAGGACGCCATAGCCATTATCTGGGTGGCGGCAATCCTTATCATCGGTTTCTGCATCGAGGGCCTGCGGCTGTCGATAACCGGCGAGGGCGCCCAGTGGGCGCCCTGTGGGTGCTGTTTTTTCCTTTATCTTCAAGCCGCTGCCGCAGGCCGCTCAGGTGACGCTGCACAGCCTGCTGTGGCGCATTCATTTTTTTATCGTGCTTGCGCTGATTGCGGCTATTCCGTACACCAAGTTTCTGCATCTCATTACCTCATCAATTAATATTTTCCTTCGCAAATACGGCCCCCCGGGGGTCATCAGCAAAATAGCCGATTTTGAAACCGCTGAAACCTTCGGCGTTGCCGCTATCGAGGAGTTTACCCGCACGCAGCTGTTTCAGCTTGACGCCTGCACGCGCTGCGGCCGCTGCCAGGACAACTGCCCGGCCCATTTAAGCGAAAAGCCCCTGTCGCCTAAAAAACTGCTGCAGGATCTGAAGGCCCATATGGAAGAGAAGCTGGGCGGCAATCCGCCTGCTGCACAGGACGGCGCAGAGGCGAAGCCCCTTGTGGGCGGCGTGATCGAGACTGATACGATCTGGGCCTGTACGACCTGTCTGGCCTGCCATGCACAGTGTCCGGTGTTTGAAACAACCGTAGATAAGACCATTGAAATGCGGCGCAACCTGGTGCTGATGGAGTCCAACTTCCCGCAGGAGGTTCAGGCGGTATTCCGCAATATGGAAAACAACTCCAATCCCTGGGGCGTGGGCGCGCATACGCGCGGCGACTGGGCAAAAGAGTTCGGCGTGAAACTGGCAAGCTCGGGAGAGCCTTTTGAGTATCTGCTGTATGTAGGCTGCGCCGGCGCTTTCGACGACCGGTATAAGAAGGTTGCCATAGCCGTCACAAAGATTCTGCAGGCCGCAGGCATTGATTTTGCCATACTCGGGGCTGAGGAGGGCTGCTGCGGCGATTCGGCCCGCCGGATAGGCAATGAGTACCTGTATGAGACGCTGGTACAGAACAACCTTGCCGCCCTGCAGGGCTATAATGTAAAGAAAATCATCACCATGTGCCCGCACTGCCTGAACGCTCTCAAGAACGAATACCCTCAGCATGGCACAAACTTCGAGGTGGTGCATCACAGCCAGCTTATTTTGAAGCTTATTGAGCAGGGGCGTATCAACCTGAAGCCGGCCGGCCAGAGCATGAAAGTCTGCTATCACGATTCCTGCTTTCTCGGGCGCTATAATGATATCTACGATCAGCCCCGCAAGGTGCTGACCTCCATCAAGGGCATTTCGCTCGTCGAGATGGACCGCAACCGCGACCGCGCCTTTTGCTGCGGCGCAGGGGGCGGGCGCATGTGGATGGAGGAGCATCACGGCAAGCGCATCAATGAGATGCGCACAGACATGGCTCTTGATAAAAATCCTGATGCCATTGCAACGGCATGCCCGTACTGCCTGACAATGCTCTATGACGGACTGAAGGTGCGTGAGAAGTCCGAAACGGTCAAGAGCCAGGATATTGCTGAATTTGTTTTAAATGTGATGGAGTGAGCCGACCATGAAAAGAGACAGCCTTAGCAAACTGACAATAGCGGTTCTTACCTCTGTATGCCTGGTGCTGGCTTTCAGCTGTGTCAGGCAGTCCTGCGCGCAGGATATCGACGACTGCCTTGCCTGCCATCAGGACCGGAACCTTGTAAAGACGGATGCGTCCGGCAGGGTTCACAGCCTGTTTGTCGACAAGGAGGCCTTTCTTCGGTCAACCCATGGCAGCACTGCATGCGTTGACTGCCATGAGGGTGTCGAGGCAAAAAAACATCCCGCCGCAGGCCTTCCCGACGTACAGTGCTCAGGATGTCACGAAGAAGAGGCCGGGAAGTACGGGAAAAGCAAGCATGGCCAGCTGCTCACGTCAGGCAATCCCCGTGCCCCTCAGTGTTATGACTGCCATACGATGCATGCCGTACTTCCGGCGCAGGATGCCGCATCGACCGTCAATAGCGCCAACCTGTACAAAACCTGCGGCGCCTGCCATGAAGAACAGGCAAAAGCCGCCCTGGTGCCTCTTATGAGAGGATTTGTGCAGGGTGAAGAGCCCCTTGAGGCTTTGACCCTTACGACCCTTGCTTCTCACATTGCCACGCGTGTGCAAGGCCATGGTAAAGTGAACCTTGGCTGCGAGTATTCCACCAGGACCTGCTCCAACTGCCACCTTGACCCCATCGATCACGGCTCTGATGCTGTCAAGCCAGCTGTGTGCGTTAACTGCCACGGTCAGGCGAAAGCGGGAATTATTTTCGGGAAAATCCATAAAGCCAATGTCGTGACAAATCCCTTCCTGTCCGTGCTGCTTGCCCTGGGATATATCGCGGCACTCGCAGGTTTTGTTTTTTACTGCCGGTCTTCCTGCTGCTGCAAAAAGGCTGAAGGCGGTGAGCCCCCGGCAGAAGGTTGAAAAGAACATGCTTTCACGTAAGCCGTATTAATTGCATGCCGGACACAGACTGATTTTGAGTCATGGCAGTGTCCGGCATTTTTTGTTTAACAAAAAAACTGTTTTATTAAAACATACAAATGGAGGTTTTTATGGATGAAGATCTGAAGGAATTAATCGCTCGAGCACGCAAAGCACAGGCTGTTGTCGAGCACTGGTCTCAGGAGCAGGTAGATGAGATGGCCCTTGCCGCCGCATGGGAAGCGATCAAGCCCGAAAGCGCCAAGGAGTGCGCCGAGCTAGCCGTCAAGGAAACCAAGATGGGCGTCTATGATAACAAGTATGCCAAGCACCGCAATAAGTGCCTGGGAGCACTCATGGATCTTGAGGGCGTCAAGACCACCGGCGTTGTTGACGAAGACAGGGAAAAGGGCATTTTCAAGGTTGTGAAGCCCGTGGGCGTTATTTTCGCTCTTATTCCCTGTACCAATCCCACGGCCACGCCGATAGTGAAGGGCATTTCAGCCCTCAAGACCCGAAATGCAATTATCATGGCCCCCCACATGGTGGCGCGGCGCTGCACCGGCAAGGCAATTGATTTCATGCGTAAGGGTTTGGAGAAGGCCGGGGCCCCGGTTGATCTGATTCAGGTTCTTGAGAAGCCTTTTATTGAAAGAAACCAGATGATGATGTCTGCTGCAGACCTCATTATTTCCACGGGCGGCGGTGGCGCAGTCAAGGCCGCCTACTCAAGCGGCAAGCCGGCCTACGGCGTGGGCGCCGGCAACTCGGTAGCCATTGTCGACGAGACAGTCAACGCTGCGCAAGCGGCTGAAAAAATTGTCGCCAGCAAAACATTCGATAATGCCACCTCCTGCTCGGCTGAAAACTCGGCGATCATTCATGAGTCGAAATGGAACGAAATGCTGGAAACCTTCAAGAAACTCGGCGGCTATCTGTGCAATGACGAAGAAAAGGCAAAGCTGAAAGCCGCTATGTGGCCCGACGGTGAGCATATCGAAGCCAAGATCGTTGCCCGCTCGGCAAAAGTCATTGCCGGCGCCGCAGGCATTGCAGCCCCCGATGACGTGCGCTTCATCATGGTGCTGGGCAAAGAGCCCATCGCAGAGGAAAAGTTTGCCGATGAAAAGCTGTCGCCGGTCATGACGCTCTGGAAATATTCTGATTTCGACGGCGCGGTTGACATGCTCAGGCAGATCCACGGCGTGCGCGGCGAGGGCCACTGCTGCGCCATTCACACAACCGACCGCAGCCGCATGGTAAAGCTTGCCGAACTGGCGCATGTGAGCCGCATGATGGTCAATCAGCCGCAGTGCCTGGCAAACAGCGGCGCCTTCACCAACGGCATGCCCTTCACCATGACGCTCGGGTGCGGCACCTGGGGCGGCAATATTTCATCGGACAATATCACCTGGAAGCATATGGTCAACTATACCTGGGTGTCCGAGCCAACGCCAGAGCACAAGCCCGATGAGGAGAAGATTTTCAAGAGCATCTGGGACAAGTACGGCAAGTAAAAAGATACAGAGATACATCGCGAATAATATTATGTAAGGAGATACGCATGGAAAGACAGGAAGTTGTTGAAAAAATCACGGGTTTTGCCCGCAAGGCCCTTGCCAAGAAGGATATCGAAATCGCCCCTGACGCGCGGCTCAAGGATCTGGGTATGAACTCCTCCGGCCGCCTGGAGCTGTTCACCATGATCGAGGACGAGTGGGACCTGATGATGGAAGAGGAAGACCAGGACAAGATCAGAACCGTTAATGACGCTGCCGACTATGTGATGTCACAGGTCGGCTGACGCACGTAGGACTTTATACATAAAAAGCGCGCCGGAGATTCCTTCCAGTGCGCTTTTTTTATGTATAGAAGCTCCATGGCATTGCCTGTTCAGAGCCTCTTTTTTTCGCTGGCTCAACGACGGCAGGCATGGCGCTGCCTGCCTTTTTTATATTCTGGATTCGACAAAAGCTTGTATCCTCTCCCTGTGCATCGGCGACATTTCAGTGAACTGTATCCCCATTCCTGATGGAAATGAATTGGCTGTCTTTTTTATCCATACCACACGGCCATGAAGATGCCGTCGCTGCTTAAGTCACACGGCATGTAGCAGTCACAGGAGCACCGGAGTTCTGGAATGCTATTTTGATAGTGGTCGCTACGCGAGGGCTTGCCTGTCTTGCTTTCCTCCATACATCCTCCCTTGTAGAATCAAAAGTCAGAGCTGCTCTGAAAACATTTTTTAAACAAACCATGACCGGACTTTTTTTAGATTGTAATAAAAAAAGCTCATGTCAACACTACAGCTTCTCGACCGGCTTTTCAAAAGAATTTTGCACATGCTTGCCGCATACGCAGGATTATCGTCCCCTGGCAGTGCCCAGCGCATCTGCCCGCCTCTGACTGCAATGTCAGTTTCTGCGAGAATCAGGCAACCGACCGCATGGCCGCCATATCCTCATAGCGCACCAGTTTCTCAACATCAAGCAGTATTTTTACGGCCTCGCCCAGCTTGCCTAAACCCATAATGCAGCGATGCGTGCTGTTCCGGGAAACCTCAGGCGGCAGCTCGATCTGATTTTCGGCAATATCAGCAACCTCCCTCACTGTATCAACGACCAGTCCTACGGGCGTTCCGTTTACATTCACCACGATGATGCATCGCGCCGGGTCAGCCTCCATCGGTCTGGGGAAAGGCGGTGTTGGAGTAGAGATATTCCACCTTTTCCTTGTGCCGTTTTTCTTCGTTTGCCATCCGAAGGAGCATCTCTTTGACCTGACCGTCGGGATGAATGGCAGCCAGACCGGTATAGAAGTTGACAGAGTTCTGCTCCCTGTGGGCGGCCACCAGGTAGACGTCACTGCTGTGCATGTTCTGTTGGATGTCGGGCTTTTCGAGGTGCTCGGCGATCTTGTAGTCGATCACCTGCGTGAGCCTCAGTGTGCCGGGCCCCAGCTTGCCGGCCTGATAGCTTTCCAGAAATTCGCGGTGCTTCCGCTCCTCGCTGGCCAGGAAATCAAGGGCATCCCGCGCGGTCTGTGTCCTGCACCGTGTCACAGAGTCCCCGGTAGAACTCGTACGCCTCGATTTCGCGCTGGATGGCGATATCGATGAAGTCAGACAGCCTTCGCTCCTCCATACAGCCTCCTATTCTGGTTGACACATGCCCCGTATTATAAAGGCGCCTGCACAAGAGTCAAATCTTAAAATACAAAAAGTTTTTTTGAACCACTATGCTGTATGCGGGCAGCATACCGTGAAGGCGCTCTGGCAGGCAAGAAAAGCAGCTTTATCTATCATTCCATTCCAGAGCGGGTTGTAGAGGCTGCAGTGTCACTTTAGAAAAAGGACTTTCAACCCGATTAAGATAAGCACGCGCGCCGCCGAGCCGCTCGGCCCATTCTCCAAGATAGATGCCTGCACGTTTTCCGAGAAACATGCCGATGGCGGTCATAATCAGGGCCACAACGCCGATCACCGCGGCCGGAAACCACACCGACACCTTCAAAAGCGCCAGCGATACGCCGATGGCAAAAGCATCAAGGCTGGTGGCGACCGACAGTCCCACAAGGCTCATGCCCCGCGTCGGGTCGAAATCGCGGGCAATTTCCTCTTCATGAAAGGATTCCCAAATCATTTTACCCCCCAGAACGCAGAGAATGCCGCAGGCTATCCAGTTGCCGAGGCTGCCGATATGGCTGACAATGGCTTCGCCAAGCAGCCAGCCCGCTATGGGCATGAGCGCCTGAAACAGGCCGAAATGCCAGCTCAGGCGCAGCGTGTGCCGCCAGGTATGGCTGTTCAGGGATATGGCAACGGCCACGGCCACGGCGAATGCATCCATGGCAAGGGCAAGAGCGGTACCGATGAGGGTAAGGTAGTCCATGCAGGGTTCAGCTTTTTTCGGTTTAAAATATGATCGCAGGATATCGACGGCCTCGGCAACGCGCATGCCCGGCCTGATTCCTGCTTTCCCGGCAAGTCCGTTGACATGGGACACGATGCCGCATGCATAGGTGTCTGCGGCATTGGCAATTTCTGCGGATTCATGGCTTACGGCAACTGCGATAATGCTGTTTTTCTCCAATCCGCCATCCCTTTGATGCCTGCATCGTTTTTGCCGCTGCCGGCATCATTGAAGAAAGCAGCAGCAACTCGTGCATCAATGGCATACCCGGCAGAGGATGTGCCGCCATGGGAGCCGGATATGATGATATCGCCGCGGTTTTCAGGAGAGACATAGGAGATGCTGTCCATCAGAACGGTTTTCACGGAGCCGTCGGTAAAGAGTATTTCAAAAGGATGTATGTTCGTCATTTGTTTATTTTTACAATAACACTATTTGTCGGGCACGCTCCGCTTTGCCCAACCTGCGGGCTGCTGTAATCATATGCCATAAAAGGTCTGATATGACAGCATAAAAAAATGTAGGGAACAGGCATGCCTGTTCCCTACAGATACCAGCGAAAACGGATTTATGTATAGTATCAGGTATTCTGCCCGAGCAAATTCAGCACCTGGTCTGCCGATGCTGTCACCACGGTGCCGGGGCCGAATATTGCCGAAACGCCTGCCTGCTGCAGAAACTCATAATCGGCAGGAGGAATGATGCCACCCACCACGACTTTGATGTCTGCGGCATCCTGCTTCTTCAGCTCATCGATAAGTTTGGGAACGAGGTCTTTGTGGCCGGCTGCCAGGCTTGATATGCCAACGACATGCACGTCGTTTTCAACGGCCATTTTCGCCACTTCCTCCGGCGTCTGAAACATGGGGCTCACGTCGACATCAAAGCCGAGGTCGGCATAGGCCGTGGCGATGACTTTAAAGCCCCGGTCATGGCCGTCCTGGCCCATCTTGGCAACCAGGATGCGCGGCCTGCGGCCGCTTGCCTCCTTAAACTCGTCGCAGCGCTTGCGTATGGAGGCCACGATTTCGCTGTCGCCGTATTCGGCGGCAAAGGCCCCGGAAATGCACTGCGTGGTTGCCACATAGCGGCCGAATACTTTTTCAAGGGCATCGGACACCTCTCCACCGGTTGCTCGGGCGCGCATGGCGGGTATGGTCGCCTCAAGAAGGTTGCCGCCCTGCGCAGCGCAGTTGGTGAGGTTTTCAAGCGCCGCCTGCACGGCCTTCTCATCGCGCTTGCCCCTGATGTCCTTGAGGCGCGCAACCTGCTCGTCGCGCACGGCGCTTGATATCTCGCGCACCTCCATGGGCGTTTCATCTTTTGCTTTGTACTTGTTCACGCCGACGATGATGTCTTTGCCCTGGTCGATGCGGGCCTGCTTGCGCGCGGCAGCCTCTTCGATGCGCATCTTGGGCATGCCCGCCATGATGGCCTTGGCCATGCCGCCCATGTCCTCGATTTCCCTGATGATCGCGCGCGCCTGGTTGATGATGGACTGGGTGAGTGACTCGACATAGTAGGAGCCGCCCAGCGGATCGACAACATGGCAGATCTGGGACTCTTCCTGCAGCACGATCTGCGTGTTGCGGGCAATGCGCGCGGAAAGGTCGGTGGGCAGGCTCACAGCCTCGTCGAATGAGTTTGTGTGCAGCGACTGCGTTCCGCCAAGCGCTGCGGCAAGGGCCTCCAGTGTCGTGCGGATGATATTGTTGTAGGGGTCCTGCTGCGTGAGGCTCCAGCCCGAGGTCTGGCAGTGGGTGCGCAGCATGCGCGATGAGGGCTTTTTCGGGTTGAACCGGCCGATGATGTCATTCCACATGAAGCGCGCGGCCCGCAGCATGGCAATGTCCATGAAGAAGTTCATGCCGATGCCGAAGAAAAATGACAGGCGGCCTGCGAAGGTATCGATATCAAGGCCTGCGTTGAGGGCCGCTTTCACGAACTCCAGACCGTCGGCCAGGGTGAAGGCAACCTGCTGCACCGAGTTTGCCCCTGCCTCCATCATGTGATAGCCGCTGATGCTCACGGTGTTGTACTTGGGCATGTTTTTCGAGCAGTAGCCGATGATGTCCGAGACGATGCGCATGGACGGCTCGGGCGGATAGATATAGGTGTTGCGCGTCAGGTACTCTTTGAGAATATCATTCTGTATGGTGCCCTCGAGCTTGTCCTGCGCAACGCCCTGCTCCTCGGCGGCCACGATATAGCCCGCAAGAATCGGCAGCACCGCGCCGTTCATGGTCATGGAGACCGACATCTGGTCAAGGGGAATCTGGTCGAACAGTATCTTCATGTCCTCGACCGAGTCAACGGCAACGCCTGCCTTGCCTACATCGCCGGCCACGCGGGGGTGGTCGGAGTCATAGCCGCGGTGGGTTGCAAGGTCGAAGGCCACGGAGAGGCCTTTCTGGCCTGCGGCAAGGTTTTTCCGGTAAAAGGCATTGGACTCCCTGGCTGTTGAAAAGCCGGCATACTGGCGTATGGTCCAGGGCCGCTGCGTATACATGGTGCCGCGCACGCCGCGCACAAAGGGCGCAAGGCCGGGCAGGGTATTGACGCATTCAAGGCCTTCAAGATCTTCAGCGGTGTAGAGCGGCTTGACCATAATGCCCTCAGGCGTTGCCCAGTTCAGGGTCTCCAGGGGCTTGTCTTTCAGCTCTTTTGCCGCAAGGTCTTTCCATTTTTGCAGGTCGGGATGTTCAGCCATGGTAACCCTCCAAATATATTTTCCGTAGGGGCGTACGGCGTACGCCCGCAATACACGGGTACGGCCATAGCCCGCCATGGCTATGTTAATCTCTCTGAGAAAGCTCCACAAGGATGCCGCTGGTGGCCTTGGGATGCAGAAACGCTATCATGGCCCCTCCGGCGCCGCGGCGCGGCTTTTCATCGATAAGGGGAATGCCCTTGGCTTTCAGCTCGGCAAGCGCCTCTTCGATGTTCTCGACGCGGAAGGCTATATGCTGAATGCCCTCGCCCCGCTTTTCAATATATTTGCCGATGGGCCCGTCGGGCGCGGTGGACTCGAGCAGTTCGACTTCGCTTTCTCCAACGGGGAAAAAAGCCGTGGTGACCTTCTGCTCCTGCACGGTCTCCGTGCCGGTAAGCTGAAGCCCCATCACATCGGTCCAGAAATTTTTACCTTCATCTATGCTTTTTACGGCAATGCCCAGATGGTCGATTTTTAAAATTTTCATGGGTTCGCTCCTTCTTTTTTTTCGTTTTTTATCCAAAGGTACGGTGGGATTTTTTTCTGAGAATGGTCAGTATAAAATAAGAGGGTTTTGCTGTCAATCAGGAACCGCACCTTGCCTGGCCAGTCAAAAAGGGTTGTTTTGCAGCCTGTATCCCGAATTTGCGCTCCAGCAGAGTCCGTTATAAAATGCCAAAACCCTAAACCCTTGCAAAAAAACAGGGTGGCATTCAGGCAGAAGATTGTTGGGTTCGCCACTGCGCTGCTGTGGTTCTTCACAAACAGTTGTTTTTATGATAGTTCTGAGTTCTTCAGCCGTAGCGGATCAAGCTGCAATCTATTCTCCCTTTTTACGCTATCAACCGGATTTTGCATTGACATACAAGGGTGATTTACCTATATGAAAACTATTATGCCTTTTATAATATAACCATACTAATTTTTCTGAGGAGGCAATTATGATCCGCAAAACGATTGTCCGATGCCTGCTTGCCGCAGCATGTGCCTGCACGGCACTGCCCGGCGCTGTGCAGGCGGCCCCTGCAGCGGATTTAAACTACAATCTTATTGATTTCAGCGTTCAGGCCCGCCGCGAAGTGGGCAATGATCTCATGCAGGCAACGCTGTTTGCCGAATCCGTCGGCAGCAATCCGGGAGAGCTGGCAGCCATTGTCAACAAGCGCCTTGCCGCTGCTGTGGGGAAGGCCAAAGCCGTTCAGACTGTCAAGGTGGAAAGCGGCAATTATAACAGCTGGGCCAATTATCAGAAAGGCAAACAGGATGGCTGGCGCACCCGGGCTGAGCTGCGCCTTGAAAGCCGCGATTTTGCAGCCCTTGCCGAGCTCATCGGCAGGCTGCAGGCAGGCGATATGCAGCTCGGGGGCATGCAGTTTGTCATTTCGCCGTCGCTGCGCTCGCAGGTTGAGGCGGAGCTGACCAAAGAGGCTGTGGCTGCTTTTCAGGCCCGTGCCGATCTGGTCAGGCAAAGCCTCTCTGCCCAGACAAGCAGGATCGTCACGCTTCGCCTGGATGCGCAAGCTCCGCAGCCGCCCCGGCCCATGTTTCGCGCCAGGGCCATGGCTGCCATGGAAGAGGCGGCAGCGCCGCCGGCTGAAGCAGGCACCGGCGAGATTGTGATCATCGCAAGCGGCACGGTGCAGGTGCAGTGACAGGAACATGGTCAGGGAGATGCTTTTACCCTCACAGAATTCATTGAAAGGAGAACAGTATGGTTGCCGGCAGGTTCGTTATTACAGGAATTTTGGTCTTTGCAGGTATCGTGCTGGTCATGGGCTCTTTTGCTACCGTTCCGCCCGGGCACCGGGGCATATCGGTCACCCTGGGCAAGGTTTCCCCGCAGGCCCTTGGCGAAGGCTTTACTTTGAAGAAGCCGTTCATCGAAACAATCCTTAAATACCCTATCATGCAGATTACCCAGAAGGGCAAGGCCGCAAGCTTTTCCTCGGATTTGCAGACCATAACCGTCGACTATGCCCTGATGTACAAGACCCCGGAGGGCAAGGTCGTGGAGATATATCAGCAGTATGCCGGCGACCCCTATGCCGCCCTCATTGAGCCGCGGCTGCAGGAGGCGATTAAACAGGTAACAGCCATGTTCAAGGCCGAGGAGCTGGTAAAAAACAGGGAAAAGATCAAGGCAACGGTCCTTGAAAAAACCAAAAAGGAAATGGTCGGCCTGCTCACCATCGTCGATTTTGCCATCACCAATATCGATCTCACCGATCTGCTCGAGAAGGCCATCGAAGACAAGCAGGTCAAGGAGCAGCAGGCCCTTGCAAAAGTCTATGAGCTGCAGAAGGCGCAGAAGGATGCCGAGATACGCATGGTCAATGCCAGGGCCGAAGCCGAGGCTATAAAGATAACCGGCGATGCCCTTGCAGCGGCGCCCAAGCTCATCGAGCTGGAGCTGGTGAAGAAGTGGGACGGCCGGGCACCCCAGAGCGTTGTCACGTCGCAGGGCGGGGCCAATATCCTGCTGCCCCTGACGAAGTGATGCCGGACAGCCTTACGATCATTGCTCAACCGCGCCGACATAGACCGGATTGGCAGCGGCGATCATATACCCGTAGAGCAGCCGCAGGGGCAGGGGCATCTGCGGCAGGCCGAGCAGCTCGGCGCGGAAATAATCCCCCTCTCGGGCCGGGGCGCTGAACGCAACCGAGCCCGCTCCGTTCATGCGCCATGCCTTATAGAGCCTGCCGTTTTTATACACGCAGGCAAGATAGCGCTCGGGGCGCTGCGCCACGTTTTTTTTGTTTTGTGGTAGAGTATTTTTAAAACGGCCCTTGCCCGCCGGCAGGGCTTTCAGTTCTTCAGGCTTCAGCTCCTGCGCGGGCTGTCATGCTCAGGCGGTAGCGGGCTCTGTGCATCCGCAACAGTATGCCGCAGAGTGCCGGACAGTATGGGTAGTGCCAGGTGCATCAGCCATGAGCATAGCAGAGCGCTGAACGCCCAGATGCCGATCGTGATGAGGGCTTCCGCAACTGTAGGCGAATACTCAACGATTTCCCCCAGCGGCGTTGGTATAAAACCAGGCACGATCATTCCCAGGCCCTTTTCGATCCATATCCCGACAAAGGAAAGTATGCAGGCGGTGTTGAGGCAGGTTATCTGCCGCGCAACGGGCGGTATGACCAGAATGCCCGCGGCGATTGCTTCGATCGTGATGGCAAACCAGATCCAGGGCACCAGCTTATGTGTGGCCGTGGAGGCCGAAAAACAGGTACTGCGCAGAGCTTGAATGGATGGAGGCGGCATAGAATTCCTTGAACGCCTCGCACCCGAGCAGGAACAGGTTCACCAGCAGCGATATCGTGACGATCTGGCGCAGGATCTGCAATGCCTCATCCGTAATTTTGTAGCCCGAATAGCGCCGGATGAACTGAAATACCACGATCATCAGGGCCGGACCAGCCGTAAATGCCGAGCCGATAAAGCGGGGCGCCACGATGGCCGCGTTCCAGAAGGGCCGCCCGACAAGGCCCACGTAGAGAAACGCGGTGACGGTGTGAATGCTTATCGCCCAGGCTATGGAGATAAACACGAACGGCAGGTACAGCAGCTTTTTCGGCTTCCTGCCGAGATAGCGCATGTAGAGCAGGTAGCCGCTGATGTAGACATTGAGTATGAGATAGCCGAACAGGACGATGACGTCCCAGGCGAGCATGGAGGCTGGGAAGTTGAACATGCCCAGGAACGGCACCAGGTGCCAGGCTCTGTCAAGCCGTCCGAGATCGATGTTCACGAGCAGCAGGCACATGTATGATCGATGCCACGGCGATGAGCTCGCCCGAGTATGACCACGTCCTGCAGGGGCTTGTTGTCGTAAATGTAGGCCGGTATGACCAGCATGACAGCGGCTGCCGCAAGCCCGACGACGAACGTAAAGTTGGCGATATACAGGCCCCAGGATATCTGCTGCGTCATGCCCGTTACGGCAAGGCCGGAAACGATCTGCTCGGCATAGCCGTACACGCCGGCCAGCGTGAGGACCGTCAGCAGCGCCATCCACCCGTAATAGAAGCGGCTGCCGAGAAAGCTGAGCATGAAAACCCGCCGGAGAAAAACGCCGCAGTCGCGCATATCCTGCTGTGTCATGCTGCTCTCACATCTCAAAGAAATAATAGAAGCGCGGTATGGTCTGAGCCTCTTCTTTCAAAATGTACACCCGCTTGTTTCTGAGAATGTAGTTTATGGGGCTGTCGGGGTCGCGGATATTGCTGAAGATGCGCGACCCTGTCGGGCAGGCCTCGGCGCAGGCCGGCAGCAGGCCCTGACGCACGCGGCCAATGCAAAACGTGCATTTTTCAACAACGCCCCGGGGCCGTATCCTGTTGCCCAGGTACGCCATCTCGGTCGTGATTTCCCCGGCGGGGATCGAGGGGGCCGCATAATTGAACCTCCGCGCAAAGTACGGGCAGGCGGCCATGCAGTAGCGGCAGCCGATGCACCAGTTGTAGTCGACAACAATGATCCCGTCGGGCTCCTGCCAGGTTGCCTTGACCGGGCATGCATGTACGCAGGGAGGATTTTTGCATTGATGGCACTGAACGGGCATGTAGTACCTGTCTTGCGGGGCACTGTTTCGCTTGTGTAATAATGGTCCGAGGTTTCTACATTGATGGCGCCCTTTTTCATCTCCAGCACCCGTATGTACTGGATCTGCGGGGACTGCGAGGTGTTGTTTTCTTTCATGCAGGCATAGACGCACCGGCGGCATCCTATGCACTTGCTGAGATTGAGGGCATAGGCATACTCTGACCCGGGCAAGGGCTTGAAATCCTGTATGTGCGCCGCAACCCCGTAGTCGCGGCTGATTTCTTTCTCCAGGCGTGCCAGCACCTGCTGCATCATCTCCGGCGTCAGCCGCGTATAGTGCTGCTGCAGAAGCTCGTCAATGCTCACCGCTCCCTGCAGCTTTCTGAGCGGCGACAGCGCTATGCCCAGGCCTGCCGCTGCAACAGCCCCGGCCTTCAGCAGGCCCCTGCGGGAAATCGTACCGAGATCGATCTGCTCGGTCAAGCGCGGCTTTTCGCCAGTCTGCCTCTCTTTTTTCCGGTCACTCATGGCGGCCTTCTTTGTCATGCTGCTGCGCCACTGCCGGCTCAGGGGCAGGCATTGGAATCAGCAGGGGAAAGTGGGGCTCATGCGGGTTATGGCACTGGTTGCACTCGAGTTTCCTGTAGAGGCTGTTTGGCGGGTCCCAGGAGCCGTTCAGGCGGCCGTGCGTGCCGGCAACCCAGTCGCGGTATGTGGGGCCGTGGCATTTCCGGCAGAGCAGCACCGGCATGTCGGCCGGAATCTGGCTGCCGTCATGGTCGACATAGGTTTCCAGATCGGCGATGTTGTGGCAGTTGAAGCACCTGATATTGAGGCCGTGGTTGAAAGGCATGCCCCGGTGCGCGCCCAGGGGCAGGTGGGACCGCCTGGGTTCCCGGAAGTCGACATGGCATTCACTGCAACGCTGCACATAGAAAGTATTCAGGTAGAACAGCAGGTTTCTGTCTTTGCGCACAGGCGTAAAATCAAGCCAGTCGGCGGGCGGAGCTATTATTTTTCGGGGGGCTGACGGCGGGCCTTTTTTCTCTTCGGTGCGCCCGGTGCCCGCAAGCCATGCGAGCACAGTGCATGCTGCAACTGCCATTATGCAATAAGAAATGCGGTTCTTTTTCATAATGGGAAAATTTTTTCAGCGCACGAATTTTTGCAAATTCTAACTATGTATAGATTCGTATTTTGATTTTGTCAAACTCAACCGCGCCGACATAGACCGGATTGGTAACGGCGATCATATAGCCGTAGAGCAGCCGCAGGGGCAGGGGCATCTGCGGCAGGCCGAGCAGCTCGGCGCGGAAATAATCCCCCTCTCGGGCCGGAGCGCTGAACGCAACAGAGCCCGCTCCGTTCATGCGCCATGCCTTGTAGAGCCTGCCGTTTTTATACACGCAGGCAAGATAGCGCTCATGCAGCTGTGCGCCGGTGTTTTTGTTTTTGCTTACCGTACTTGCAAAACGGCCCCTGCCCGCCGGCAGGGCTTTCAGTTCTTCAGGGCTTCAGCTCCTGCGCGGCAGCAGCGCTCAGCGTTGTAGCGCCTGCTGCCGCAACCGATAGCCGCATGCTCAGCTCCGTGCTCTCCGGGGCCGCATCACCCATCATGGTTTCAAACTCGCCATCGTCGTCGGCATCAGCCGCAAGCTCAAGGCGCGGCGCATCGCTTGCATAGCTGATGGTTACCTGCCCGCCTTTAATGCCGGCAAGAATCGCCTCTGCTGTGCGCTCCTGCGCCCACACCCAGGTGGTGGGCATGGCCATGTCGTAGATACGCGACATCCATTTTTTCAGATGATGCGTGTCGCTGCCCCCAACGGCAGTAATGCGCCGGCCCTGCAGCAGCAGATTGTCCCAGAAGGTGTGCGCTGCCATGCGGTTCATGCCCGGCAGGCTGTACATGGCATTCCATATCTCGACGCAGTCTGCTATCAGGCGGCAACCGGATAGCTCCAGGGGCAGACCACGAATTCCTGCGGGTGATTGATTGAAAAAAGCGCTCCCCCGTCATGGGCGGCTTGTGCGGCAGCAGCCGCGTCACGGCTTGTATGGGCAGCCCACAGCGGGGCATAATCAAACGGCGCCGCAGCCCAGACATTGGCATGCCCGAAAGCGGTTGTCCACTCCATGCCGTAGAGCAGCACCAGTTCGTCTGAGGCATAGCCCGGATCACTCCAGTGCAGGGGCTCGCCGCTCATGCTGCCGTCATGATCAGTGAGGGCGAAGAAATCAAGGCCCAGCCGCTCCGCTTCGGCAACCACATCTGCCGGAGGGCTGTCGCCGTCGCTGTAGGTGGAGTGGCTGTGCAGGTCGCCGCGCAGCCACTGACCGGCCAGGGCAGGGCAGGGGAGTAAGCACAGGCACATAAGCAGCAGGAGACCTGCTAACAAAATACTGTAGCCTCGGAGTTTGGGACAGCGTTTGTGATAAGGTGGAGGTTTTTCATGGCGTTCTTTCTGTATGTTACGTATTGTGCAGGAGCGGTTTCAGCCGCGAAACAATCGCTGCTTCAACGTATGCACCTGTCTAATTTTTCCAGACTAACTCACCTATCAGGGCTTTTTTTATTTTCGCAACGTTGCTGAAATTTTGTATTCATATAACGTATCTGCAGGTTCTGTCCCAACCACAGTGCTCCACGTGGTTTTTAATGAATCAATAGCATTTTCAAAAGATGATTTCCGGTTAAGCTCTAGCGGGTTTTTATTATCTCCATCCAAGATATCTATTTGTGCATGAATAGCAAAGTTGCTCTTTTGATACGTATACGTGGTATGGCAGTCCCAACCACATTCAACAGGTATATTATAAGGATGCGTGGCGCAATTCGAATAACCATGAATAAGCAAGTGTTGAAAATAGTAAATATGAAGTATCGTACTTTGGGCAAATAGAGCATTCTCTCCATGAACACTTGTTGTGTATTCATCCTGCGAGCTGGGCTCCCCATCATAGGACGTATCGCAGTGATTATATCCACTGAGACTATATTTATACAAAGGCCCAAACAGCGTAGAGGCTTCATATTCGTCCGAATAAGTTCCTTCAGATGTACACTCTCCATCACATACACCAGCATCTGTATAGGCTGAAAGAGCAGTATGCTTCGCTGTGTATCCTGTTCTAATCCCGGATTTGTTATTACAGTTTAAATCATAGCCAAAATAAGCTTCCGACTCATAAGAACGACTATAATACGGGCAGCACTCTTCGCAGGAAGCTGAATTAGACACAAAAATATAGTTCATTAATGGGCTTCCTGAAAAATCAATAAGACCCGATTCCGTTGATTCTTCACAAGATGCAATACTTCCGGAACACCCGGGATCACCGAGATTACAAGTTAATATTCTATCAGGAAAAGATTGCACAGTATACAAATTACGCCCAAAATCACCTGTGAGGCTTTGCCATTCATTCAAATTCTGCAAATCACATGGGAATATAATTTGAGATCCATCCGTTTTTTTGATATCTGCATAACTATCCTTGAGGGGATCCCAAACGAATGCCCTGGTCACACCACGTCCTTCGATTTTCACGAGGGCATATTCTTTTTTGAATTCAACGTATTTGCTTACTGCTACGCCAGTATCTGTTTCCTGTCCGATAGTGCCATAATAACCTACTTGTACAGTAAGATCATAAAAATCGGCCGGCACCTTGCTGCTTGAGAAAATAAAGGTTGCTTCCGTAGGGTTACCCGCATCAGTGCTGAGCTCTCCGGCCTCAGTATTTTCATCTGAAACAGCATATGAAAACTGTTCTTCCGCAGGATCGGTTTTGTATTTCGCAACGGCAAAAAGTTTGCCGCCGGGCATGACTTCAATTTGGCCACTGTAAACGGTCGTATTGATTACTTTAGCTTTGATCTTTGTTATGCCACTGCTGTCACCGCCAATAATTGCAGGCTCTGTCACCTCAAGCTTCCCGCGGAAGAAGTAATCAAGTAGCCCTGCGGAGTAGCCCACCGCCTTCGGTAAAAGTTTTTGCGCGTAGTCTTTATGGCAATTATCATCAAGCGTAAATAGTTGCGACTCTGATACTAAAACAAGATGGTCGCTGGTAAGATATCGTACACCCATAAGACGATAACTGCTTTGCCCCTCTATTTTTCGCACATAAATCAAATGATCCGTCACGCCGTCTTCTGCATCTACCGCTTCCGGATTAGCCCAGTTTATAGTGTTCAAGTCTGTATCAGCCCTACTAGGATGAGGAAATCCAGGCTCATCAAGCAATCTGAATGCGCTTAAAAAATTGGCGGATGAATATTCTGCAAGCCCGGTATTAAAACTGTCGTTAATATCGTCGCCAGTGTATAGGCCTGTATCCCAGAAAAACCTTGCCTCCATTGGCAAACCAAGATTGAAAACCGGCACTGAGCCGGATGCCATATAATTGTATAGCAAATCTCCCTGCGCTTGTCTTCTTTGCACATACTGTTCAAAATTATTTCCAAAATAGCTTGTAAAATTCAACCCGGTGCCGTTCTGAGGAAACAAATGGCCTTTGAAATCATTGCGGGTATGAGCGGGAACTGCCATGTCCTGTATCATATGCATGACATAGCCCAGGCTTCTAAAAGTCTTATCAAAACCCCACGACCTGATATTGCTGCTTTGCGAAGTCAGTGCTTCACAATAATAAGTGCGTGCTTTCTTCCACGAATATTCATTGCTGTTCATATCGCCCAATGCCCATGCAAGAGCTGAACCGCCCCGGAAAATATCATTTAATCCAGTGTTATGTATCGGCTCATAAAAATGATTCAATGCGCGGCTGTCGGCATCTTCTCTTTCTGACCCATCAACTAGTATGCCAAGATCGTTTTTCCATACAGTGTCGCATTCAAACCTTCTTGTAAAACCAAGATAGGTCGTTAGATATTCAATTATTGTTGATTTGTTAGGAATAGTATATTCTGTAATTTTTCGATGAGTCAGTTTGTCGTCCCATGCAAAGAGTATTATCGGCAAAACAAAATAAAATATACAATAACGAAATTATGATTATTTGCTTCTTTGCGAGCATAAAAACTCCTATTTTTTTAATTTTCTTTCATTCCTTATATCATTAGACAGTTGATCATCTTCCTTTAAAAGAAAAGGCAATTCATAGTCTCTAAAAATATCATCGATTTTTATCGTACTAGGGGCATATTTATCCCAAATTCCAGAATCCAAGCACCTACTTAAAAATGATCTATGCTCAACATGCGGATATTTAACATACGTATTCTTTTCTAAAAGTATTTTGGCTGCCTTATCAAACTTTTGGAGTTTAATAGTTCTTTGTTCATCATTAAACTCCGCAAGGTCACGCATACCAGAAGAAAAATTAAACTTGCTGTCCCACAAAGCATATCCGGGTTTGTATATTGTTAGCCGTGGCCGTTTGGAGAAAATATACGTCAGCCAAAAATCTTTTATGTATATTCTGCCCTCTTTATCTGAAAAAGATTCCTTCGCTTTAACAAGCACCTCTGTGCCGCCTTCCCACCAAGCCCGCTTTGTCCAGCTATGCTCCATCCACTGCGCAAGCGCCACTGCTCCCTCTATCGGCTGGCCTGTGTCATTATCTACAATGACGGCGGTCGGAACTTCCCTGGCTGATGCGCATGCACTGAAAAACACACAAGCCAAACAGAGTAAAATGAAAGGTGCTAATAACGTTTTTTGCATGTCATTATCCTTTTAGATATTATTTTATTGACTGACTCCTTAAAACTTTGTGTTTTTCAAGACAATACACATCTGTCACTGTACAGCTTACAGGGCAGCAATCTTACATGTACCGTCTGTATCTTTATATGTAATACGTCAGAGTGATATTCTGACCGTCGATGTTAACCTTTGTTATTTATCTATGCGTTAGATTATCATCCTAAGCAAACAAGCTTCTGCAGAAAAAATTGGAAATAAGAGCAAAACAAATAATAATTAAAATTTGGTTTTTATTTTATCATTCAGCGACTCCTTTTTAACTTTCATCCTTTGGATCTCTTTCTTTTATTATAAAAGACAATTCATATTCTCTAAAAATATCGTCTATTTTTATATGATCAGGTGCATATTTATCGCGGATTCCTGAGTCTAAACATTCGTCTAAAAACGATTCATGATAATCATGAACATATTTAAGTGTTTCTATTATGGGTGTATCATTTTTGAATTTATCCAAAAGCATTTCAGCTGCCCTATCAAATTTTTGCAGTTTAATATTTCTTTGTTCATTATTGAAATCAGCGGCGTCACGAACACCGAAATGAAAGCTTACATTACTGTCCCATAAAGCATATCCGGGTTTGTATATTGTTAGCCGTGGCCGTTTGGAGAAAATATACGTCCCCCAAAAATCTTCTATGTATATTTTGCCCTCTTTATCTGAAAAAGATTCCTTCGCTTTAACAAGGACCTCTGTGCCGCCTTCCCACCAAGCCCGCTTTGTCCAGCTATGCTCCATCCACTGCGCAAGCGCCACTGCTCCCTCTATCGGCTGGCCTGTGTCATTATCTACAATGACGGCGGTTGGAACTTCCCTGGGTGATGCGCATGCACTGAAAAACACACAAGCCAAACAGAGTAAAATGAAAGGTGCGAATAACGTTTTTTGCATGTCATTATCCCTTTAGATATTATTTTATTGACTGATTAGTTAAAGCTTTGTTTTTTTTTACACACCTTATGCAATACATCTTACCAGGTATCAATCTTCCACGTACCGTCAGTATCTTTCACAAAGTATATGTAATAAGTTAGCGTTACATTCTGACCATCGATGTTATGAACACGCCTGATTCGGTATTTTGCCAGTCTATCCTGCACGTAAATCAGTTGGATATCCTGCATATTTGCAATTATGCCCGGTAATTGTGCAGAAAGGTCACTATAAACCTGATTATATGTTTCTTTCGAGGCGTTAGAGATAAACTTAAGAGCATTAGCAGTGTTGAGAGATGACAGCGCCTCCTTCATCGCACCCCACTTAACTCTCAACTTCGTATCAAACGCTGTTCGGTTATCGGCCATGATGGCGATGTTGTCTGTGCGCAGCACGCGGGTTCCGTTATCCAGGGTTTCATTATCATCAACCGTGATGAAATACAGCCCCGGCTCCGCAACACGGCGCTCGAATTTCATGGTTGTTTCGTTATCGCCACGGTTTTCTATTGATCCATTATCGGGGTCATAGCTGAATGAGTACCCCTGGCTGGAGTAGGTTTTTGCCAGACTCAATGTAAAGTCAAGCGGTGCCGTGCCCGAGACTATGCCCGATTCAGGGTTGCTTGAGAGGGTAAGATAATTGCTGGTGGTATCGGCAATTACCGAAACTGAATCTGTGGCATTGTCGCCAGAATCATTAAATGCATAGGCGGTTATGGTGCTGTTGTCGCCATTGCGCAGGGGCACATGGTTGGCTGCAAACACTCCATTATATACATGCGCGACCACGCCATTAACAACCACGCCGATATCATCGCCGGTAAACGCATCTCGATCAATGGTGCCCTGAACGAGCGTGTCGGGCCGCTCGATATGCGAGCCTTCCAGAGGCGAGGTTATCACAAGGTGGGCCGTGACCATAACACTCACAGCACTGCTTTCAGTGCCGCCGGGGCCTGCGGCAGTGATGGTGTAGGTTGTATTCATGCGCGGCGTTTTTTGAATGGAACCGTTAGCCGGATCAACACTGTCATTATCAGGCTGCAATACGCATGTGTCGACAATTCCAGTAGTGTTCCATGAAAGGGTAACAGTTTCGCCCTTATTGATACTGGTTCGGTCAGCCTGAAGGGTAACCGTTGGTTTCTGATAAACTGTAACAGTAACGCTTGCAGGATCGGATGTTCCGCCCGGGCCTGTGGCAGTTATGGTATAGTCGGTGGTATCTGACGGAGAAACGGGCATAGACCCCTCACGCCCAACCACGCCGATACCGGGTTGCATGGTGCAGGAATCAGCGTCAGTTGAACTCCATCTGAGCATTGCCTGTTCGCCGGTTTTAATAGCAGCCGGCTCTGCGTAGATAAAAACTGTGGGTTTCCTGAACTGCTGCTCACAGGCAGGCTGTCCGCATCCCCCACAGCCGGGCGTCGGGTCGCAGACATCACCAAGGCCATCATGATCGGCATCAAGCTGGAGGGGATTGTAGATGTTCGGACAGTTATCAACGACATCAGCTATACTGTCATTGTCTGAATCGACCGGAGGCTGTTCACAGGCAGGCTGCCCGCAACCCCCACAGCCGGGCGTCGGGTCGCAGACATCACCCGGCCGTCATGATCGGCATCAAGCTGCAGGGGATTGTAAATGTTCGGGCAGTTATCACAGGCATTGTGTATGCCATCATGATCGGTATCTCCGCCATCAATAAGACCATCGCAATCATCATCAATGCCGTTGCATACTTCCGGAGCGCCGGGATGCACGGTGCTAGTATTGTCATTACAGTCGAGGTTATTGATCACATAACCATCAGGTGGTGAAAATTCATTGATTACAACCAAGGGATCTCCATAACCGTCTGCATCGGCATCACGGTAATAGGGTGTTGCCGTTTGAGCATAAGCCTGCTGCAACAATGTGCAGGAAAAAATTATGGCAACTATGAACAGGGATTTTTGTGAAAGTTTTGAACGCACGAAGCCCCCCTTAATGAAAAAAATTTTAAACCTGGTGTTTCATCAAATACAATGAAGCTAAGTTGAAAAAAAATAGCATTGAAAAATACAAATCACAATAAGCACAACTACTCAATTTTAACTGAGTATTTGTACTCATGCCGTTTGGATAATTTTGAGTTTGCGACTGACTTTTTTGTTAAAATCTTGAGGTGGGCAAGCAGGCAGGCTGTAGAGCGTACTCCCTCAAACTGCCCACACAACCGGAGGTATAGAGGATTTGCATCTCCACGGGGAGAAACGGCGTCGGACCTCAACTCCTGCCATCTACGCCTCGTTTTATCGCTTGTTTTGCAGTTGACAAATCCCGTTCTGGCGTTATACTTTTAATGGAAAATGTATAACACAGCAAGGGAGCAGCGACATGCATCTCACCGTTTCAAGCAAAGGCTGGGTTGTCATACCGGCGGAATTCCGCAAAAAATACCGGCTGCAGCCGGGATCAAAAGTCAGAATGGTCGACTATGGCGGCGTGCTTGCCGTAGTTCCCGAGCTGCAGGATGCCGTTGCGCAGGGCTATGGCATGCTGAAAGGCACGGGCTCACTGACACAAGCGCTTCTGCGGGAGCACCGCAAGGAATACCGGCGTGGCAAATAAGGAAAGCGCCTATGTGCTGGACAGCTTTGCCGCGCTGGCCTATCTGGAAGGCGAACTTTCCGCTGATCGGGTTCTCGTGATTTTGCAGGAGGCTCGCGCGGGCCGGTGCCAGGTTTTCATGTCCCTTGTAAATCTGGGGGAAGTGCTCTATATCACGGAGCGGGAGCAGGGCCTCACCAAAGCGCAGGCGGCGCTGGCAGCTGTCGAGCAACTGCCCATAAAAATTCTTCCAGCATCACAGCAAGCCGTTTTCGCAGCTGCCCATATCAAGGCGCAGAACCGCGTTTCCTATGCCGATGCTTTTGCCATTGCCGCGGCTCAGGCCCTTGGCGCGGCAGTGGTCACCGGCGACCCGGAATTCAAACAGGTGAAAGACAGCGTCAGGATTGAATGGCTTGTCAAAAAATCCCGGTCAGTCAAATCCCCCAAATAATATCGAAATACAAAATCCCAGCACCACCCGCTGCGCGCAAAATAAGTTTCAATCGTTTCAGTTGTTTGAACTGATCAAACCGATGAAACTGCTGAAACTGTTTGAACCGTTGGAACGATGAATATCGCCTCAGTGGTTCACCCTTCTTTACTTCCGCTTTCTGAATCCCGGCTTCTTTTTTATATTTGAATCTTGAATTTTAAATCTTTAATCTATCCTTCCTACCCTCTGTCTGTTCTGTAGTTTTGAATTTTGAATCCGGAATTTGAATCTGGAATCATTACTCCCTAACTCCTAACTCCCTAACTCCTAACTCCTAACTCCGAACCCCGAACTCTGAACTCTGAACTCTGAACTCTGGAACTCCGAACTCTGAACTCCGAACCCTGAACCCCGAACTCCGAACTCATGACTCCGAACTAATGTCACATTAACCATTTGCCAATTAAAAACTGCTATTGTATGAATAACACAGTGAAATTTTAAATCCGCACGGGAGAGCATATGAAAATTACGTTAAACGAATTGACGGAGCTTACCGACAAAGCGCTGAAAAACTTCGGCTACACTGATGAGGAAATCCCCATCATTCGTCAGGCCCTTTTCTATGCCCAGCTCAGGGGCAACAATCAGGGCGTGGTGAAGCTCATCGGTGCGGGCATGCCCAAAAGTCCCGATGCCGGAGAGATCGCCATTGTGAAGGAAACGCCCGTTTCGGCGCGCATCGACGGCAGCGGCAATCAGGCCATGGTCGTGATGAAAAAGGCCGTTACCGTGGCTCTTGCAAAAGCCAAACAGAGCGGCTTTGCCATTGTCGGTACATTCAATACGTCGACCTCCTCGGGCGCTGTTGGCAATTATGCCATGCAGCTGGCGCAGGAGGGATTTATCGGCCTGGTGTTCGGCCGCTCAACCGAGCGTGTTGCCATGTACGGCTCCTTCGAGCCGGTATTCGGCACAAATCCCATCGCCATTGCCATACCGTGCTCGCCCTCGCCGGTTGTGCTCGATATGTCGACGGCGGCAATTTCGTATTTCGGACTGGTTGAGGCAAAAACCGCCGGCAGGAAAATACCTGCTGATATGGCCTATGATGCCCGGGGCCGCGCCACGGACGATCCGGCTGCAGCCATACAGGGCGCTATCCGCTCTTTTGACCGAAGCTACAAAGGCTCGGGCCTTGCGCTCATGGCGGAAATTCTTGCCGGCCCGCTTGCGGGCGCGGCATTTGCGGGTATCGGCAACAGCAAGAAGAACTGGGGGCATCTGCTGATCGCCATTGATCCTGATCTGCTTGGCGACCGCGACGAGTTCACGGGCAATGTGGCTGCCATGGCGGCAAAAATAAAATCGACCAAACGCCTGCCCGGTGTCGATGAGATTTTTGTGCCCGGCGAGCGGGAGGAGCAGCTTGCGCGGCAATGCCTTGAAAGCGGTGAAATCGATATTGAGGATAATCTGCTGAAGGGATTGCGCCTTGCCGCACAGCAGCCAGGCGAATGCTGATTATGCGTTTGCAGAATAAGCGAATGTTTCCGCTAATTAGGTCTCCAAAAAAAGGGTGCAAGTCTGCTCTTGGCTGATGCAAAGGTCAACGCGACGAGCCTCTTTCTGCCCCCGGATATATTTTTTGCACCACCCGCTGCGCGCAAAATAAGTTTTAATCGTTGTCAGTTGATGGAACTGATCAAACCGTATGAGACTGCGGAGACTGTTTGAACCGGTTGGAACGTTGAATATCGCCTCAGTGGTTCACCCTTCTTTACTTCCGCTTTCTGAATCCCGGCTTCTTTTTTATTATCTTGAATCTTGAACTATCCTTCCTCCCCTCTGTCCGCTTGTAGATTTGAATTTTGAATCTGGAATCATTACCCCCGATTCCGGAACCAGTATTCTGCTCTCCGCCTTCTTCAGTGAAACAAGCTTGCATGCTTGCTGGTTCCGTCTTGAATCTTGAATCCGGAATCTTGAACGTTCTTGTATTTTTAACCCGAACCCAGCACTCCGCCCTCCATGCCGCTGCAATGAATTCTCCAGGGTCAAATTAGTCAGCATATATATTGACTAATTTAATTTTATGTAAATAAATATATTGACAAAATGAAAAAAATGTCTATATATATTGACAGGAGGTGTTCAATGAAAACAAATTGCAAACTCATTAGACAGGCAGCTTGACAGCACCCTGAAAAAGTTTCAGCCTTTGCGGGCTGCACCGATTCCGGCAAAGGGCTGGATCAGGGCAATACGTGATGCTCTGGGCATAACCGGCCAACAACTTGGTCATCGTCTGGGGCTGAGTAAACAGCGTGCCGCCTTCATCGAAAAGCAGGAGCTGGATGGCGCCGCTACTCTTAAAACCATGCGCAGGGTTGCAGAGGCGCTTGATTGCGTTTTCGTCTACGGTTTTGTACCGCGGACCAGCCTTGAAAAAACTGTGCTCAGCCAGGCGGAATCCGTTGCCGCCGAGGCAGCTTGGCAGGGCCGCTCATACAATGCGTCTTGAAGATCAAAGCCGGGACATAGGGAGAATCAGGAGAGTCTCATTAACCTGACCCGAAAACTTGTCGACACACCCCCGAAGAATCTTGGGAGGAATAATGCCTGATTTCAACTATCCTGAAGGAGCAACTCCCCTTAGCCCGGATGAAGCTGCAGGTCTGCTTCTTACGCATATAACAACTCGCGGTGAGCTGGATAGATGGGAGCAGGACACTATCATTGAAGCCCAGGTTTGGCTTGACGGAAAAAAACCGAAAGACTTACTGAATGAGCTGTTTCTGAAAAATCTTCACAAGAGGATGTTCTCCAGAGTCTGGAAATGGGCGGGGCAGTATCGTCAAGCAAATAAAAATCTCGGCATTGACTGCAGCAGATACCCGTGAGCATCAGAAATCTGTTCGATGATGCAAAGCTCTGGATTGAGGTTCGACACGACTCATCCGATGAAATTGCCGTTCGTTTTCACCACCGTCTCGTTGCAATTCACCCCTTTTCAAACGGCAATGGCCGCCACGCACGGCTTATGACGGATCTGCTGCTTGAAAACATTTTGGACGTTAAACGGTTCACCTGGGGCAGCGGTCAGGAGCTTTCAAAGTCCGGCGAGACCAGAGGCACATACATTGCCGCACTTCGTGAAGCAGACACGGGGAACTATAAACCCCTGCTAAAATTTGCCCGGTCATAAGCAGTAGAAAAATACACCGCCCGCTATTGCCCGTACTGGCTGCCCGGCTGCGCCCAGTCTTTTGCGGAATCGCACACACGGCTTTTTTCCGCAAAAATAGCCTTGATTTCATTGTCTCCTGCGGTCGAAAGCTGCTCTTCGGCCGTGCTTATTTCGGTTGATCTCTTCCCGCGCTTCCACCAGGGCCCTCCCCGGCGGATATAGGTCTGCGTATCGCCATAGAACATGCTTGCGCTCATCCCGTAGGTGTTCGGGTCCTCATAATTGGTCCACGGCTCAACCCCCTCTTCCTCCTCATAGCGGATCATATCGTGGTCCTGATCCGTGGCCACGACTTTCTCGACGAGGAATTTATGGCGCAGCTCATGGGCGACAATGGCGGCCACGGCCTCTATTCCTTCCACGCGATCCCGGGTGAGCGTGAGCGAGTGCGTTCCGGTCTTGTCGGTCAGGGGCTGGTTCATGGGGCCGAAAGCATAGCTTGCTGCTGTTTTGCCGATGGTCAGGGTGTGGCTTGTCCAGTCGTAGTAGCCGCCCTTATCGGAGTCTTCATAGGTGAACTGGTCAAGCTTGGGCACCGGCCCCTGCTTCCAGTAATAATACCAGTTTGCGCTTTTCGTTCCGCCGGAGTCAGGGTGGTCCGTGCCGTCCCGCTCGAAGAATACCCGGAAATCCTTTGAGTTGCTCAGCTCCAGGTCGGGAATGCTGGCGGTGATTGTCTTTGATCCGAAATCGTCATTGCCCTCAGGAAGCTTCTTGTACGTGACCACCACTTTCGACACACCCGTTACAGGGTTATTGGTGACTTTGATCTCCCTGTCCGACTCATTGCCGATTGCCGGGACATCCCAGTGCACCTGGTCTGCCATGTTCGCGGGAGTTACTTTGGCCTTGGCGAAGAATACAAGCCTGCCGTTATGGAAAACAAGATCGGTCTCAGGGCCCGGCTTTATAACGAACTGCTGCTTCAGCTTTATAATCTCAAGAGTGGCGTCCTGTTTGTCGCCGGGCACCAGGGTCCAGTTGAAGGGGACTTGAAGGTTCTCTTGGCCGTAAAAAGATGCGTTAACATTGGTAATGCTGCCCTTGAGGGTCAGGCCTGATGCCGGGAGCGGCGTATAATAATCGGTTTCAAAAGGGCCGAAGCCGACGATGCTCGTGTCTGTTTCGCCTGAGCAGGTATCGTTTAAATTGGAGTCGAACGTGACATTCTGTGTCACAAAATGATAGGTGTTCAGCGTTTCCCCCTCGTAATAATTTATATCGAGAAAATAGTAATCAGCCACCGGCTCCATGGGTTGAAGCTCGGAGCTTTCTTCGGTTTCGGTCCATGAAATGCATCCGCCATCGCTGCGTTCGCATTCCACATTGATGGTGTCCTGGTATGAGCCCGTGAGCGTGCCTTCTCCTGACCAGGTGGCGACCATAGTATCGGGAGGGCTGATCGTATGATCCAGATTAAGGGTGCATTGTCCGTTAACCGTCCAGTTTCGCGTTTGCGTATAGGCGCAGTAATAATTGTCACCCGTAAACGAGTACTCTGAAACCGTGCTGGGCAGGCTCGCATTGAACGTGCCCTTCCAGCTTTTTACCAGGGCAAAGCGCCTGGGGCCGGTGGACTGGGCGCTTGCCATTGAGCTGCCGCAGAGGAGAATAAGCGAGACGATAATACATACTCTTACTCCGGCTTGATACGTCCGTGCGCTTTGTATTCTTTGTTTGAAGGTAAAGTAATTCATACGCCCTTTTCTTTCTTGATAGTTATACCAGCATGTTTAAAGTTTTTTCCCGGTTCATTATAAGACCTTTGGAAAAATAATCAACCTTTCTGATAGCTCCACAGGCGAGACTTTGCGCAAAGGTTTCCGTCCCGGCTTGCCTGCCACCTTATGTTTTTTGCACCACCCGCTGCGCTCGCATCTTAAACTCCGCACTCTGTCCGCTCTGTAGTTTTGAATCCTGAATTTTGAATCTGGAATCGATTACCCCCGAACTCTGAACTCATGATTCCGAACTAATGGCACATTAACCATTTGAATATTAAAAACAATCATTGTATAAAAATAATGCTGTTGTTGAGTTTCATAAAAATACTGCTTCAAGGGGGTTCTTCGGCATGTCTTTTCATATTACATTACATCGATTTTATTGTGGTGGTGATAAGGTCGCAGGTTGCGCGACGCGCATGTATTCGCGTGCCGGCTTATTTGAGAAAAACAGTCGGAAAAAATTAAACTCATGAAAAATACATCAAAATTGATGTTGAAAAAGAATGGAATTCATCGTAGAGTTTTATGATACGGCGGATGGATGCTGCCCGGTTCGGGAATTTCTGGACGGGCTGAAAGCCAGCGATCCGGGCGATTTTGCGGCGGTGCTGGCCGGGCTGGCAAAACTTCGCAACAGGCAGTATCATCGCGAACCGCTGTCAAAAGCTATTGGCGACGGGCTTTTTGAACTGCGCCATGTGGGAAAACTCAACACCCGGGTGCTCTGGTTTTTTGTGAAAGATCAACGAATTATTGCCGTACATGGTATCCGGAATAAGAGGCAGGCCATACCGGCCCGAGACAGGCAAATCGCCCTCGATCGGATGCGCGACTGGCGGAAACGGATGAAAATATGAAAAAAACAAACTTTGACCGCTATCTGCAGGAGCAGATGAAGGACGAGGCATTTGCCGCGCGCTTTGAGCAGGCAGGGCAGGCCTGGGATGTGGCGCTGCAGATTGCTTCTCTTCGCAGGCAGGCCGGGCTTTCGCAAAAAGAACTTGCCAAAGCTCTCAATACTTCTCAGCAGCAGGTAAGCCGCCTTGAGTCACCATCCTATGAAGGTCATTCGCTCAGCATGTTGCGCCGCGTCGCCGATGTTCTGCATACCAGGGTGCGTATCGTGTTTGAGCCTGTAAAAAAGCGGCAGGCCGGAATCCATGCCGCCGAGGCAGCCGCGCCGTATCGCGCCCGGCGAAGCAAATAGGAAGAAATAAGAAATAAAAAGCTGGAATGAAGAAACATGAATATGATTTGAGGGATAGCTCGTAGGGTGCGCCGTGCGCACCGATATTCTCTGAATTCTGCCTTCTATTTTTCTGCCCACCGAACCCCGACCCCTGTACCCTGTTTTTCTGCGCTACGCCCTCTGAAAGAAAAGGGGTCAGGTCTACGTTTGACTTATGAACGCGGAGAGGTGTCGATGGACTAATCTATATTTTGATATTTCTGTATGCTGGAAAATAAAGGGGGCAGCAGCGCCCTTAACTAAAAAATTTATCTAGATGAGCTGACAAAACACGACAGCAAACCTTGATATCTTTTTGCTGTAAAGACGAAGCCCTTGAAGACAGCGCCAATCTCCCGGCCCCCGATAGAGCTGCAGAGTAACAGAGGTGGAAAATTATTTACAACAAGGATTGAAGTTTTTATCTTTTAAATAGCGATAACCATCCGGGCATTTAATGCAGCGCTTGAGAGGCGACTTGGTGTAAAAATACCCTTGTGGGCATTTTACACATGTATTTCTCTCCGAAAGAGTATAGGTCGATGGGCAACTGCCGTCTGAACTAACTTTCATCTCACTTTCTATTGAAACCTCACTGAACCCCACACAGTCTTCTGCGCAATAGGTTTGCGGTGTTTGGGTTACTACAAAAAAAGTCACTGTTAACAATACAATTAAGAAAAAAAACACGTACTTTTTCATGATATATCCTCGTAAAAAGAAAAGTTAAATTTCTGCACCTGGAGCATTTATCTAAATCTTGTAACCGAAAATCAAAAAACAGATGAGAGCGTTAGCTGTATGACAGCATTTGTTGTCATTCCCGCATGACGGGAATCCCTTTTGGTGTGCTGAAAAATGATTCCGGACAAGCCGATGACCAGGGTCTGTTTCGCTCGCCAACACATCAATAATGGTTATAGTAAAATGTTAAATGCTCTAAGGAAGAAATAGTTTATATATACTTCCCTGCTCATTTTTTGAATAAATAGGTACAGAATTTGGACGCGCCATCTTTGATGCCTGCCTCGTCAAACCCTTTTTTCTCAGGATGCCGCTGTCGAACTGGCTGCAGGGGCTGCCGTCGGGAGGCTTTGCCGCTATCCCTCCAGCGACGGTTTTTCATGCACAAAAAACCATTGCGCTGGATCTTCCAGATACAGCAGCGTTTCTCTGAGCGACCTGAAATGTTCAAGCTCCATGGCAGCCATGCGGGCGAAAAAAAATTTTTCTTCGGGAGATTCTCCCGCACGTACTCAGGTTTTCATACAGGGTATACCCCTTTGTTTCAAAAGCAATGGCAACCTTGAGGGCATCGTGATCATCCGGATCAACCGGCGACTTGTCGGTGGTTGATCGCGCAATATCAAACAGATGCTGCATGGCAACGGTATCGCTGCTGTCTGAGGTTATGTATTCAGGCCACGTTCCCCTGGCGGTAAGCTCTCCATGAATTCTCTGCAGGCGTTCAAAATGTTCCTGCTCATCGTCGGCAATGCGGGCAAACATTCCTTTAGCAACGGGGTTTTTCGCCTTGCTGCTGTGCAGCAGATAAAAATTCCGCTCATGAATTTCGTTTTCAAGAGCGAGGTCAATCGACTTGAATTCGTTTTTCATAGGCACCTCTTGGTAAAAAAAACAGTGTTAGCTCCTTCAGGGCAGGAAATCCTCATCATTGCACATGCCATTCCCGTTTGGTTAGTTTGTGAATTATGACAGGTATATAAAGATTTGATGTAGCATATTTTTCCAAGCATTCAACAGGTAATCGAACCAGGTTCTTCGGCCGGGTGATTTTACGAATGCATTCACTTCGGGTTCAGCCCCGCGGCTTACCATATATCCCTTCATTCCGGCGAAAGCCGGAATCCAGTAAAAAGCAGACTGGATGCCGGATCAAGTCCGGCATGACGAAACAACTTTAATACGCCGCTGCTTGCGGCAGGGGGGAGTAAAAACAGACAGGAGGCAGAAATAAGAAAGGCTGTAGGCTGTTAGGCTGTCGGCGGAAGGAACAGGAAAGGCTGCCAGGCGTAAAAACAGTAGTCAGTATCGCAGAAGTCAGAAAAGCGAGAAGCGTGGATCGAAAGGCAGGGAGCAAAAAGACGACAGTAGTGAGTAGGGATTTTGTAGGGGCGTTCGGCTGAACGCCCAGGGTCTGCGGATGAATCAACCCCCGCAGGGAGCATCAGACTTTATACGCGCCATCCTTGATGCCTGCCTCGTCAAACCCTTTTTTCCGAAGGATGCAGCTGTCGCACCGGCCGCAGGGGCTGCCGCCAGGCAGCGGGTCGTAGCAGCTGTGGGTCAGGCTGTAGTCGACGCCCAGGGCTGCGCCTGCTGTGATGATCTCGGCTTTGGTCATGTGCAGAAGGGGGGCATGAATCTGTATTTTTGTGGTTCCTTCCACGCCGGCTTTTGTTGCAAGGTTTGCCATGGCTTCAAAGGCAGCTATGTAGTCGGGCCTGCAGTCGGGGTAGCCCGAATAGTCCAGGGCATTGACGCCGATGAAGATATCGGCAGCGCCGAGAACCTCGGCCCAGGCAAGGGCATAGGACAAAAAGATGGTGTTGCGCGCAGGCACATAGGTGACGGGAATCTCTCCCTCCATGTCCTTTTGGGACCTGCCTTTGGGCACATCGATAGCGTCGGTGAGGGCGGAGCCGCCGATTTTGTCCAGATCGAGGTTCAGCACGAGGTGCTGGGCAACATTGAAAAAACGCGAAACCCTTTCCGCTGCTGCAATTTCAATGTCGTGCCGCTGGCCGTAGCGGAAGCTGAGGCTGTAGATTTCGTAGCCCTGTTTTTTTGCCATGGCCATGACGGTTGTGGAATCAACGCCGCCGCTGCACAGCACAACGGCGCGGGTGGTTTGATGAGGCATGGCTGTCTCCTTTAACAAATGTTCACCGCCCGTAGCGTGCGCTTGAGACGCAGAGAACGCTGAGTGCTTATTTTTTCCCTTTCTGCTGAGAGGGCAGAAAGCGAAAAGCAATCTCCATGGCAAGGCGGGAAGACTTTTATGTTTCGCCCTGCTCTGCGAACCATAAAAAATCCCTACTCCTACTGCGTCTTTGTGCTCCTTGCCTTTCGATTCTGAATTCTGGGGTTCGCCAACGTTTCTCCGCCTACAGCCTAACAGTCTATAGATTACGCCTTTCGCTGTTCCTACCGCCTACAGTCGAACAGCCTAATGCCTTTCTTGCATCTGACTTCTGCCCCGGCCTATTTCACCAGGGCAGTGTGAATGGCCAGCAGCGCCTTGTCGGCATCCTCGTCATCGATGACGCAGGAGATATTGATCTCCGATGCGCCCTGGGAGATCATTTCGATATTGACGCCCTCGGCGGCCAGCACTGAAAACATTTTTCCCGCAAGCCCCACGCAGTGCTTCTGCCCGCGGCCCACAAGGCTGACAATAGCCATATCCTTGTTGACGGAAACGCGGCCCAGATGCTCCAGGTCCGCCATGGCTGCGGCAAGGCGGTCGGTTTTTTCAACGGTGACCGACACATTGACCTCGGAGGTCGAGATCAGGTCGATGACGATGCCGTGCTTTTCGAAAACATTGAACACCTTGGCCATGAAGCCGTAGGCCATGAGCATGCGGTTGGAGTTGATGTTGACGACCGTGATGCCCCGCTTGGCTGTTATTGCCGTGGCAGGCTTGGCCGGAGACAGGCTGTCGGCGCTGGGGTCGACAATGGTGCCGGGCAGCTCGGGCTTGAAGGTGTTTTTAATGTGGATCGGTATGCCCACCCGCACGACCTGCTCCATGGTGAACGGGTGAATGACCTCGGAGCCGTAGTAGGTCAGCTCGGCTGCTTCTTCGGGCGTGATGGCCGGCAGTACCACGGCACCCGGCACCTTGCGCGGGTCGGCGGAGAAAACGCCATCGACTTCTTTCCATATCTGCAGCTCCCGCGCGCCGATGGCTGCCGCGGCAAGGGCTGCGGTCAGGTCGGTATAGCCCCGGCCGATGCTGTTGATGATGCCCCCGGGCACAAAGCCGAAATAGCCGGTGAGCACGGCCACCTTGTGGCCGCAGGCCTCGATGCGGCTGCGCAGACGGGTCTGCGTGTAGGCGTAGAAATCCTGGCCCGCCTCCTTAAACTTTTTTTGGATGATCAGCGAGAGGTCCACAAATTCGGCATCGATGCCCATGCTGTTGAGAAGGCCCGCAAAGATACAGGCCGAGAGCTTCTCTCCCATGCCGATGACGACATCCTGCGACCGCGTGGACATTTCGCCGATAATGCTGATGGCTCCGAGAAACGATTTAAGCCCCCGCAGCTCTTCTTTGATTTGCTCGCTGACCTGCTCGCCGCAGCTCTCCGGTCATGAGCTCGTTGACAGCTTCCAGATGATGCTCTTCGATGGAATCGATGATGCCGTGAAAGTCTTTTTTTGCAAGGGCCGCATCGGCTGCCTCGATGAGCTTGCTTGTGGTGCCCTCGGCTTTCACATAGCTGCTCATGGCCGACAGGGCCAGCACAACCCGGTCGCTTTTCAGGCTGTTTTTAACAATATCGGCAACCCCGCGCATGCGGTCGGCCTTGCCAAGGCTCGTTCCGCCGAATTTCTGAACAATGTACTTCATGGTGCTCCTTTCCGGACTGTTGAAAAATAGATTTAACTATATAAGTTTACGTGTGTTTTTTTGCAAGCTAAATTTTTGCCGGGAGAGCGGTTTTATGCTTTTTCATCACCTGCCGCGCGCGCGCAGGGGAAGGTTTAAATTGTTCACATTTAGTATTCTAACATTTTGATTTTATTGGTATCGCGTGTTATTATTACAGTAAATTATTCATCCACAGGAGGTGCTTCATGAGACTGAAAGGCAGAACTGCACTGGTTACAGGAGCTGCAGGATGTATCGGCTTTGCAACGGCACAGCGCTTTGCCGAGGAAGGCGCTGTGGTTATCCTGAGTGATATCAACAGGGAAGCCTGCGCTGAGCGGCAGAAGCAGATTGCAGGGGCCGGCGGCACAGCCGATATGGCCATTGCAGACCTGGGCAAAGAAGCCGCAGGTGGTGGCGATGTTTGAAGCCATACAGAAAAATCATAAGCGCCTCGACATACTCGTGAACATCGCCGGCGGCGACTATGAGCCCATGACCGGCCTTGAAGATGTGACCGATGAGGGCATCAACCGCAATATCGATGCAAACCTCAAGTCCTGCATTTTCTGCTGCCGCGAGGCCTCGAAAATGATGATGGCGCAGGAATACGGCAAGATCGTCAACATGGCATCCATCATGTACCGCGGGACCACCTCGCCCATGCAGTACACCTATTCGGCTGCCAAGGGCGCGGTTTTTTCTTTGACCCGGGGGCTTGCCATGAACCTTGGCATGTTCAATATCAATGTAAATGCCATCGCGCCGTCCCTGATCGAGGTTGAGGCGCTCAAGCAGGCCATGGGCATTGAAATGTGGGAGTCGGTGAAGGAGGACTGCAAGTCGCGCTATCCGATCGGACGGGTCGGCCAGCCCGCAGATGTTGCAAATCTCGCGCTTTTTCTGGCTTCCGAGGAAGCATCATTTATTACCGGCCAGGTGATTGAGCTTACCGGCGGCATACGGCTGTAAATGTAAAGAGCCTGTAGGCGTTTAGGCCGCAGGCTGTAGCAGAGGGCAAAGGCGAAAGACAAGAAAGAAGCCGGTCCGCCGCAGCGTAGAGAATTTAGAATGTGAACCCTGATACAGGTGTTTTCAATGAATGATTTAATAACCAGCTAAGGAGGATCTGAAATGAATCTCAAGGATAAAGTCGCAATCATCACTGGAGCAAGCAAGGGCATCGGGAAGGCAATGGCATATATTCTTGCTGACGAGGGTTGCCATATTGTATGCGCTGCGCGCTCTGTTGATAAACTCGAGCAGGTGGTAGCCGCTATTCGGGCAAAGGGGCGCAGGGCCCTGGCCGTGGGCACGGATGTGAGCGACCGGAAGTCGGTACAGAGCATGGTTGCCGCCGCCATGGCGGAGTTCGGCAGGATTGATATTCTCATCAACAATGCCGGCGGCCCTCTTGCCGGCATTCCCGGCATGGCGCGGCCCGTGAACGACTCAAATGAATTTTTTGATGTGATGGAGAAAATGACGTTTATCAATATTGACGACGCAAGACTGGGACCTGATTTTTAATATAAACTTTTACGGCGCGGTCTATGCAACAAAGGCAGTGCTGCCTATTATGATAAAGCAGGGATCGGGGCATATTATCAATACAAGTTCAAAGGCGGGAAAGATAAAAGCCGATATCGTGCCCGGCATGATAGCCTATGCAACCGCCAAGGGCGCTCTGTCGCGCTTTACGGAAGCGCTTGCCTATGAGCTGATGTGCGAAGTCTCCCCGATACGGGTCAACGCCATAAGCCCCGGCAATGTTGCCGTTACGATGCATGAGAACCTGCCGCCTGAAGAGCTGGAGGGCTACCGCAAGCCGGAAGATATAAAGGATATTCTGCTGTTCGTGCTGGATGAGGAAAAGTCGGTCAGCGGCGAAATCTACGGCTCGGAGACCATGAAATCCTGGTATCAGGAGATACAGGAGGGGATATAGCAGGAAAGATCAGCGCCTAAAATATTTAGGCCTCAGTCTGGCGCAGGGCTGTTTTAGATGTTATTAGATTAGAAATACCTATTAATGTGCCGGACTCCAGAGTTTTGAACCGGGTGCATGCACCCAGGGGCGGTCCGGTATGGGACCGCCCTTTTTTTAACGATACGGCTCATAAGCCGGATAGCGTAGCAAGAGCCCATGAACCCATCGCCTGACAAGATTACCTCCATCGGTTACGGCCGGCGCAAGAAGGCCGACCCGTCAAGCGGCCGCAGCCATGCCTCGCAGCGCAATGAAAAACGCCTTAGGGGGGTTGAGCAGGAGCAGGCCGGGCCTGCAGCCGCAGATGAACTGTCGCACACCGGCCATTCCGCAGTCAACGTCCTGCTGAATACGCCTTTTGATGCCGTGTGCGTGCTTGATGCCGAGGGTAGAGTCCTTGATCTCAATGAGGTCGCTGTCATGAGACTGGGAAAGCCGAGAACGGCTCTTGCAGATCACGTAATCTGGGATTTTTTTCCTCCCCATGTTTCCCGTTTCAGAAAACAGCACATAGACGGGGTCTTTGCATCCGGCAATCCTGTGCGTTTTGAGGATGAACGCGACGGGATATGGACTGACAGTATCGTATACCCGATTCACAATCCCGATGGCCTGGTGGCCGGCGTTGTTGTCGTAGCCCATGACATTACCGAGCTCAGGCTGGCAGAACGCGAGCTGCGCAGGAGCACACGAATGCTTGAAAACGCGCAGCGTATGGCACGGGTCGGCAACTGGGATGTTGATCTGATCGTCCGAACTACGCGGTGGTCGGATGAGCTGTACCGGATACTCGGGTATGCTCCCGGTGAAGTTGAGCCGACGGTTGATTTTTTTGCAAAGCATATCCACCCCGATGATCTCGATCAATTTCTCAACCGCAGCAAAAAGCACGGCGTGGGAGATTATAACCTTCTTGGTACGCAGGCGGAATACCGGCTTGTCTCCCGCGACGGCTCACAGAAGTGGGTCATGGGCAACACCGAGGCTGAATATGATGATGAGGGGAACATCTGCCGCATCTCCGGCACGGTTCAGGATATAACCGACCGAAGGCAGATGGAAGAGGTGCTGCGGTGCAATGAGGAGAAATTCCGCAGCCTTTTTATGGGCTCCGGCGAAGGTATTGTTCTGTATGATAATTACTGGCGGATTATAGGATGGAACAGGGCCATGGAGCGCATCACCGGCCGGGCTGAGCAGGATTTTATCAGCAAATATGCCTGGGATATGGCCTATGAGTTTCTTCCCGCAGACATGAAAAAGCCTGCCATGCTCGACATGCTCAAAGCCCAGCACGCCACATTTCTATCGCACCAGGATTTTGCCGTCGGCGAATTCAATATCTTTGTCGAGGACGGGGCATCCCGGACTATTTCCTATACGACATTTAAAATACCGGCAGGGGCTGAATTTATGTATGGCAGCATTTTGCGTGACATAACCGACCGTAAGATGGTAGAAGCTGAACGTGAGCATCTGATCGCAGAGCTTACCGATGCCCTTGCCCAGATAAAAACGCTGAAAGGCCTGCTGCCGATCTGCTCATCCTGCAAGAAAATCAGGGATGACATGGGGTACTGGAATACGCTGGAATTATATATCATGGAGCATACCGATGCCGAATTTACGCATGGCATCTGCCCCGACTGCATCAGGAAGTTTTTTCCGGAAGCCTGTGAGGATGACGAGTAATGCAACGATGACGCGCGAGCTGTGTTAGAGTATACCGGAGAGGGGCAGTGAGCGCGCAGAGGGGAAGGATACAGACAATGCGTACAGTTCTCGTATGGCTGGCTTGTGCAGCTTTTATTTTTTGCGGCCAGGCGTGTAAAAAGATTGCAGCTCCGCCGGGACAGGCCGATGCGGGCTATGGCTCAGGCCAGAACTACATAAGCGACAGCTATACCCGCCAGAGCGTCGGCAGTGACGCCGATGGAACCAGGGTATGGTACTATGTGCCCCATACGCTCAAAAACGGCATCAGCGCTCCCGGGGTCATTTTTCTGCATGGCTATACCGCAATCGATCCTGAAATTTATTACGGCCATATAGAGCATCTGGTGAAACAGGGCTATATCGTTATATATCCCGTATACCAGATATCCGGCGAGATGGGCTCCGCAGAGGATCTCGACCAGACGGTTATGCTTGAGCGTGCCGTTGACGCTGTCGATAAGGCCCTTGAAGCTTTAGGCGATACGGTCGAGACGGGCAGCCTTACCGCCTACGGACATTCCCTGGGCGGGCTGTTCGCTTTCTGCTGGCAGGGCGCAGGCGGCGCACCGGTTCGCCGGATTGTCATGTCGCATGCCAATATGGACCCGTCGACGGGCATACCTGCTTTTGCCATCGGCCGCGTGACGCTTATCGACTACACCGACCCTGCATACGGCCCGGAAGTCAGGGTCCCGGTCATTATGCTGTGGGGCAATGGCGACACTGATATCGCACCGTTTTCCCAGCAGCAGGAGGCCTACGATCTGCTGGCTCATGCGCCGTCAAAGGTGCTGTATTCCGCACGCTCGGACAATCATGGGCTTCCGCAGCTTGAGCGCCAGCCATGCAGCACCCATACAGATGCTCAATGAACGCACAGGGCGGGCACAGCAGGATGCCCTTGACTACAGGTTTTATTATGCCGCCCTTGATGCCGCCCTTGACGGGCGGGACACGGTATCCTTTGCCATGGGCACCTGGAGCGACGGCACGCCGGTAAAAAAGGTGAAGCGGCTGCTGCCGGAGTAACTGCACACCACATCAAATAATCCCCTCAACGAACCCCCAGCACTATCGCTGGAAAATTTTCCAAGCGATCGGTTCTGTCTGTGTGCCTGATCATGTAGACAAATTTGCCCTGTAACCAGATATCTCACTGCGGTCGAGCGACAGAATAAACCAACTGTCTTTAGAAAGACACTCTACGTCATTGAGGGGTCAGGCTTGCTCCTGGACGCTCATATTTTCAGAATGGCATCGGCCATATTCGCATAGTGCGTTCCCTTCCAGTGGGAACGACCAGAAATGAAGTCATACAGCTTTCGCACTCAACTGTTTTCTGATGTTCGGTTACAAGAATTCAGTTACGTTCTCCAGTATAGCGTATCGGCGCTGCAGTTAACGATTCAAAAATTCGCCGCTAGGGGCCGACAGCGCAATATAAAAAGGACGGATGGGCTGCTGCTCATCCGTCCGGAGGTTCCGACTTTTTGAAGTTACTTTACTTCCTCAAATTTGTCCGCAGGCGCGCCGCAGATGGGGCAGGTGTCGGGAGGTGTCGGGCCTTCATGAACATAACCGCAGATTTTGCAACGCCATTTTTTCATTCCAGTTCTCCTTGTCGTAGTGTTTAGGGTCTGACCCGGGCAGCGCCGGGTGGCTCACGTTTGTACAGTGCCGACAGCGCCAAGGTAGACGGCTGTCTCGTTCTGTCCGTCGATGCCGATAATCTCATTGACCTCGGCGTCGAAAAAAGCGCCGATGGTGCAGCAGCCAAGGCCGAGGGCAGTTGCTGCAAGATACAGATTCTGGCCGATATGTCCCGCGTCAAGGTAGATGTAGCGGTACGCGCGCTCGTGGTATTTCCACTTGCTGCGGCCGGCAATGGCGGTCCAGATGAACGCAGCAGCGCTCTCGCTGACCATGTCCTGGCCAAGCGCTGCAATGGCAAGCGAGGCGCTGCAATCGCCGGGGCGGATGAGTTCCAGCGCCTGCCGGGCAATATTGAGGTGATACAGGCCGCAGTCAAGCCCGGTCACACGGTTTGCATGGATATATGTTTCAATCGGGTAGAGAGCTCCGGCCGAGGGTGCTGCCCGGAACAGGTTGTCATCCAGATCCTCGGTAATGCCCTGCGTGGCAAAGATGAGCAGGGCAAGCTCGTCCAGTGGCAGGGTATCTTTGGTGAAATCGCGCTGCGAGCGCCGGCTGGAAAGCGTGTCCCAAAAATCAGCCTTCTTTTCAGGCTGCACGGGCGGCAGAGGTATAATTTTTATCGCATCGGGGTAGTGCTTGTACTGCTCAGCCCGCTCAAACACGCCGGACGAGTAGACTTTCATGCCGTCGCGCAGGTATTTTGTTTCTTCCTGATATCTGTCGCCGATGCCTTTTTTTTCTTCGTTCATAGTCGCCTCAGATGTGCGCCGCAGGGGCGTATTGCCATACGCCCTTACTTCAGCCGCGCGCAGTCGAAATCAGGCTTTGCAAGATCGGCTTTGAGCGCCGAAATATTTTTTTTGTTTTTGATGGCCGCAAGTATCTCATCGGCGCCGTGATTGTCCCCGAGCAGTATGGCGCCGGCCAGAATATTGTCCTGTATGACGAATTTCCGGTAGGTCGCCTGCGCCGCATCCTGAACAACAATAGATTCAAGCTTCGCGTCGGCATCGATATCGCCCCCGGCGGTCAGATTAATGCCGACGACCTTCAGTGAATTCGACATGACGCTGCCGCCGTAGTGCACGCTGCCGCCGGCCATATTCGTGCCGGCAACGCGGCCCTGATCCATTGACGGCTGCCAGAGGCCATAGAACATGCCGCGATGCTCGATGAGGTCGCCTGCGGCATATATATCATCAATGCCGGTCTTCATGCAGTCGTCAACTTTTACGCCCTTATCGATCTCAAGGCCGATTGCTTTTGCAAGAGCCACTTCGGGCCTGACGCCGGCAGAAATCATGACCATGTCGGCGGGCAGTTTCTCGCCGCCTTCAAGATTGACAAAGAGCTTGCCGCCCTGGCTGGTAATGTCCCTGGTTTTCGCTCCGAGATAAAAGCTGAAGCCCATTTTTTCCATTTCCTTCTGCAGGATGGCAGCCCCCGGAACATCCATCTGGCGGGGCAGCAGGCGCGGAAATACTTCAACAACGGAGACCTTGAGGCCTGCTTTCCGAAGGCCGTTGCCGGCTTCAAGGCCAAGCACGCCGCCGCCGATGAGCACGAGCTCTTTTGCCGTCTCAGCTCTTTTCTTTATGGCCTGGGCATCTGCAGCCGTGCGCAGCGCAACCACGCCCTCATTTTTTGATCCCGGTATGGGCGGAATAAAAGAATATCCGCCGGTTGCAATCAGCAGTGTATCATAGGAAAAGCTTGTACCGCCTTTGGTTGTGACGGTTTTTGCCTTCGGGTCGATGGCAGTCACCTCGGTGTCCAGATGCAGCTCGATGCCGTTGCCTGTATACCACTGCTCGTTATGAATGATGATGCCGCTTATGTCTTTCTCGCCCGCAAGAAATTCAGGCAGGGCCGGTACATAGTAGAAGGGCGCCTTCTCTTTTGAGAACATGATTATGGAGCCCTGTTTGTCCGTCGCGCGGATTTTTTCAGCAGCGGCATTCGCAGCCACACTGTTGCCGATGATGATATGCTTTGCCATGATGACCCCCTGTTGGAATATGTTGGTTGTTTGTCGCGAGCCCGGTTTGCCCTATGTGAGCACAATAGCTCTCCCGAGTTTTTTTGCTTCCTCGCATAGTTCGGGCTGCTCCAGAAGCGCGCCTTTTTTGTCGATGCCGCCATAGGTGAGATGATGCGAGAACGGCATGTCAAGGGCATCGAAAAAATATTTTGCCGTGAGCAGGATGCCGTCAAAATTTTTCTTTCCCTTTGCTCCTCCGACGCTGAGCAGAATGCCCCGGCCCTCTGCGGCCCGCTCCAGGCGCAGCCCCCGGCCAAGCAGATACTTGCGCGCCCAGAAGCATTGCGTGCGGTCAACCATTGCTTTAGCAAGGGCGTTCAGGCCGTAAAAGAAGACGGGCGCCGCCAGCACAATGACATCGGTTGCGATCAGGCGCGGATAGATGTCATCCATGCCGTCGCGCAGCACGCATATCCCTGTTGCTTCGCAGCCGCCGCAGTCAATGCAGGGTGAAAAGGTGACATCCCGAAGGAAAATTTCCTGCACCCCGGCGCCTGCCTCCCGTACGCCCCCGAGGAAAGCCTGCATGAGCAGATCTGTGTTGCCGTCTTTTCTCGGGCTGCCGTAGATCGCGGTTATTCGCATGGTTGCTCGCGTGTGGATATTGTTTAATCGCAGGGGCGGGCTGTATGCCGGCCCTGGCAGGAGGAGATGCCCCCCTGCCTGCATCGGATAGTGTCAGGACTTGATTTTTTCAATAATTTTTTCAGCAAGCGCTATGATCTGTGCAGTATCTTCAGCATTGGGAAGATACTGGGCGCGCACGCCCGGCTCGATGACGTCAAGGCCGATGGCCTTCAGCTCGTCGCTCACCAGCTGCATGGATTCGCCGCTCCAGCCATAGGAGCCGAAAGCCGCGGCAATCTTTTTTTGCGGCTTCAGGCCTTTCATATAGCAGAGCAGGTCGGCCACAGTCGGGAAAAGATTGCGGTGCAGTGTCGGCGAGCCTATGCACACGGCCTTCGAATCCAGTATCTCGGCCATAATATCGCTGCGGTGCCATTGGCGAAGCTTCATGAGCTTTACTTCGATGCCTTTGCCCATAAAAAATTCCGTCATGGTTTTGGCCATTTTTTCCGTGCTCTGCCACATGGTATCATATACTACAGATACTTTGTTGCCCGCTTCGTAACGGCTCCACTGGTCATAGGCTTTGATGATACGGCCCGGGTCCGTGCGCCAGATGATTCCGTGGCTCGGAGCTATCATGTCGATTTCAAGTTTCAGCTCGCCAACTTTTTTAAGCGTGTTCTGAATCAGGGGCGAGAGGTGTATGAGTAGATTGGCGTAATATTTACGGGCCTCATACATCACGTCGTGCATGTCCACTTCATCGTCAAAGCGTTCCGATGTTGCGATGTGCTGTCCGAAGCCGTCCATGGAAAACAGCAGCTTGTCCCCGGGCAGATAGGAGAACATGCTGTCGGGCCAGTGCACCATGGGGGTTTCGATAAATTGCAGGCTGCGGCTGCCCAGGTTGAGCGAGTCGCCGGTCTTAACGATTTCAAGGGGCAGATCGCCGAAATATTTCTGCAGGCCGGGCTTTGCCATCTGGGTGGCAAATATTTTCACGTTCGGGAACAGGCGGTGAAACTCGCCAAGGGAGCCCGAGTGGTCTTTCTCAATGTGGTTGCAGATGAGATAGTCGATTTTTGCAGGATCGATGATCTGCCGGATGCGATCAAGCATTTCACCTAAAAACGCCGCCTTGACCGTATCGATGAGCGTGATTTTTTCATCGATGATAAGGTAGCTGTTGTAGGTTGCGCCGCGGCCGGTTATGTAGCCGTGAAAGTCGCGCAGATTCCAGTCGATGGCGCCGACCCAGTAGATGCTGTCTCTAAGCTGTACGGACATTGATTTCTCCCTGTTGAAATTTTTTATGGCTAAAATTTAAGTCTATTAGGCTGTAGACTGTTAGGCTGAAGGCTATTGGTTAGAAGACCTGCAGCCTGAACTGCCTACAGTCTAAAGACCTATTTTCACACTCTTTTCGACCATATCGACAATCGGCAGTACGGGAGCGTCTTTCCCGAGCAGCAGGTTTGCCACTGACTGCGGGTAGGAGCGGTACCTCAGCACAACGCGCACGTCCAGCGGCAGTTTTGCATCCGGCGGCGTCAGGAACGAGAAGGTTTCTGTAGCCGAGCCCTTTGGCGGTATGGTTTTAACATATTCAAACCGCACGATCTCCCAGGGCTTTACCGTGTGCTTGCCGTCTTTGTCAACGGCATAGGCGCAAAAAATGCGCGCATCTTCCCCAAGATCTCCCTTTTCGTCAAGCGCGCCGGAACGGAAAACCTGTTTTCCCGCGGCGTCTGTCACCTTCACATCGAGCCACATCTGGCGCACCTCGGTGAGGCTGGTTGGCAGGTTGTGGCCTGCGCCGACATTGGAAACTTTTATGCCCATGGTTACCATGCTGCCGGGCTTTGCAGCTTGCGGGGCTAAAATGTCAAGCTCGGCCGCGCTCTTGAGCCGCTTTTCAGCCATGTCGGCATGCCCCTTTGCGCCAAGCAGCGCAGGTACCGTAAAATTGGCGCCCACGAATTCATGGGTGAACATATTGTCCCGCTTGGGTCCCATGGTGCAGGGCTGGCCCGGGTTCTGGGGCTTTTTCATGGTTTTTGCGACCTCTATCGATTTTTCTACCGGCATCATGTGGCAGTCCTGGCACTGGATGTCATTTTGCGCATAGACGGAATATTTCCACTCATCATAGGTGCGCTCGATGTGGAAGTTTGAAACCGGGTGAAACACCTGGTGGCAGTTGGCGCAGAATTTTGATTTGGTGTGCAGCTCGGAATATTCAGACTTATGATAGGGCGACACCGAATCTTTATAGGGGCCGCGCTTGACATCGCCGGGAGCAACAATCAGGGAGGCATTGTTCGGCTCATAGGTCGGCGTTTCCAGGAATGAGCTGTCCTTGATGGTGTGGCACACATCGCACTGCACGCCATCCCGGGCGATTTCACTGGTGATGAACTGGTCGTCTTTGAATGTCAGATCACCGGAGACAACGCCGACGACGGTATGACAGCCGCCGCAGAGATTTTTAGTGAAACCCTTGGTTTCCTTTTCGCCCATCTTCCAGAGGGCCTGAAAAACCGGGTCGACAAACGCGTTGGAGTGCATGGAGCCTTTCCACTGTGCATATATTTCAGGGTGGCAGCCCATGCAGATTTTGGGCGATTCGAATTTGTCGGGAGTTACCGGCTTGCCCGTGTCGGTTGTGAGCATTGAGGGATAAAAAGGAAATTTTTTCGTGTCGACTTCGGCAGCAGCGGCAAGCGTGCAGCAGAAAGCCACGATGGCGATACAGGCTGTGCATGAAAAAAGTTTTTGTGCCATGGTTCCTCCGAAAAGAATATGAATATAGATTAATGAGATTGTTCTATTGATGCAGGAAAGGTCATGCTGTTGCTCGTGCATTACGAGCCGCCGGACCGGCTGCAGGCCGGGCAGGTCCCCCAGAATTCAAGGCGGTGGCCCATGACGGTGTAGCCGCTCTTTTCCGAAAGATCGTGGTCGAGCGCTTCAACCGGGCTCATATCGACATCGTCGACTCTGCCGCAGCCTATACAGCGAATGTGATAGTGCAACTTTGCGGTGCCGTCAAATCTTTTCTGGCGGCCGCCGACCTCGATTTTCTGAACGACACCCCTCTGGCACAGCCATTCAAGGTTGCGGTATACGGTTGCGAGACTCACCCGTGGCAGGCGGCTGCGCACCTGTTCAAAAAGCTCATCAGCCGTGGGATGGGTCTTCACGGACCGCAGTTCATCCAGGATGATTTCACGCTGATGGGTAATGCGAAATTTGTCAACCATAGGACCTCTTATTGATAATAATTATTAGCTGATAATGCCAATATGTCAAGCATGAATCAGCTGAAACAAAAATAAATCATTTATTTGAAATATATTGCATGCATGTGCTACATCTTAAAAATATAATACAGCTTGACTTGAAAAAAATTATCAAGTAGTAATTATTATCAAAAGGCTGGCTGTTTCAGAACGTATACAAAATTTAAAAAAGCTATTTTATGCATTCATTTTTATTATAGTTATTTTAGCCCTAACTTCAAGAAAGGAGAATTGCATGGATTTCAAGAACAGCAGGACAAAGCAGAACCTCATGAATTCATTTGCCGGGGAGTCGCAGGCCCGCAACCGGTATACTTTTTTTGCCGGTGTGGCAAAAAAAGCCGGGTATGAGCAGATTGCAGCTATTTTTCTCGACACGGCCGACAATGAAAAAGAGCATGCGAAAGTTTATTATAAGCACCTTGCCAAGTATATGGGCGAGGGAGCCGTAACGGTTAACGGCACCTATCCGGTTGTGTTCAGCGATACTCTGAAGCACCTGACAGAGGCTATTGCCGGCGAGAATGAAGAGTGGACCAAGCTGTATCCTGATGCTGCAAAAATAGCCGATGAGGAAGGTTTTCAGGATGTAGCGGAAAGCTTCAGGCAGATCGCCCAGGCCGAGGTTGAACATGAAAAACGCTATCAGGCTTTGAAGACTAATATCGAAACCGGCAGCGTGTTCAAGAAGAAGTCGACTGTCAGATGGCGCTGCCGCAATTGCGGCCGCGTGATCGAAGCGGCAGGCGCGCCTGAGAAATGCCCGACCTGCGATCATCCGCAGGCGCATTTTGAAATAATGGCTGAAAATTATTAACCGGTGAAGAGGAGGATTCGTATGACACAGCGAGATGAAGTGTATAAATGTGAGCATTGCGGCAATATTGCAACCATTATGCATACCGGCGGCGGCAAGCTGATCTGCTGCGGCGAGGAGATGAAACTGCTGAAGGAAAACACGACTGATGCGGCAGTGGAGAAGCATGTGCCCGTTATCGAACGCAGCGGCAACACGGTAACGGTAAAAGTCGGCAGCGTGCCCCATCCCATGGAAGAAAAGCACTATATCGAAGTGATCGGTGTGCTGGTAGAAGGCGATAAGCTGTACCGGGCCTATTTGAAGCCGGGAGACAAGCCCGAGGCAACGTTTGAAATTCCGGGCAAAGTCATCTGCGCGCGTGAATACTGCAATATCCACGGGCTGTGGAAAAGCAACTAGGAACTCATCTGCAAAATTTCAGCTCTTCGTGTTTTTTTATGCGCGTCTTTTGAGTGCGCACTAGAGCCGTCCGCTATGCCGGCGGCTGCTGCTTCAGAAAGGAGTGACGACATGATCAGCGACAAAATGCAGAAAGCAATCAATGATCAGATCAATGCCGAAATGTATTCGGCCTATCTCTACCTTGCCATGGAGGCCTATTTTCAGTCAAAGGGCCTTGCCGGCTTTGCCAGCTGGATGCGCGTGCAGACGCAGGAGGAGATCGTGCATGCCATGAAGATGTATGACTTCATCAATGCGCGCAATGGCCGCGTTGAGCTGCAGGAGATTGCCAAACCGCCGCTTGCCTGGGACTCGCCGCTCAAGGCTTTCGAGGCCGCCTACAAGCACGAAACCGTTGTTACGGGCCGTATCAATAAGCTTGTGGACCTTGCCATCAGGGAAAGCGATCATGCATCGAATAATTTTTTGCAGTGGTTTGTGGCAGAGCAGGTTGAGGAGGAGCAGTCGGCCGGCGCCGTGGTCGATAAGCTGAAACTGCTCGGCAAATCGACTGAAGGGCTCTTTCAGCTTGATAAAGAGCTGGGCGCCCGTGTCTTCACCCCGCCTGTACAGGGCGCTGCCGCGTAACTTTGATGTTTGTATAAAAAAGGCCGCACTCGCTGCGGCCTTTTTTATATGCGGTTTTGGTTAGGGCTTGTAAAAAAGCAGCTGTTACAGAATCCGTTCGCTCCGGGCTTGTCGAAGGGCCTCCATTCCTGGTGTGATCATTAGACAAGCTCATGATCACCACGAACGGCTGATTTTATTTACAAGCCCGTATGCCGTCTGCTGATCTATTTCAGGCCAATTTCCTTTGCCGCTTCTTTTAAAGAGTTTGCATCCTTCTGAATCGACTTCATCATGGGGTTTTGCGTTTCCTGTGCCGCCTTGACGAAGCTTTCAGCTGTTTTGTGTTTCTCCAGCAGCTTTTCTTTGTTCGGAGCCATGGTGCCGTTGTGGCAGGCGACGCAGGTGTTCCATCCGGCCGAGGCGGTTGTGGCCAGGACAAAAAAAGCGCATACTGAGAGAGCCGTGAGCGAGAGTGTTTTCATGCCTGTATCTCCTTCTGGAATTAATGTGCACTATGAGCAATTATATACCATCACTTGCAGCTGCACGCAAGGCTGCCCGCGACGTATTGCCCGATTCAAAACAGCGCTGCGCCCTGTTTCTGTGCGCTGAAAATGCGTTGTGCACGCGGCTGGTAATTGCCGCTTGACATGACGGCTCTTATTCCCTAAACTTCTCAAACTTACGTTGCATGCATTGCCAGCACTTTATTATTGTATGGGGTTATGGTGGAAACAGCTGCCAGGAAACCGATCGGTATTTTTGATTCCGGTGTCGGCGGGCTGACGGTCGTCAAAGAGGTTTGCAAAAAGCTCCCTCATGAAAATATTATTTATCTTGGCGATACGGCGCGGGTACCCTATGGTACCCGTTCAGCGCAGACGGTACAGAAGTATGCGATTTCAAATACGGATTTTCTTTTAACGCAGGATATAAAGCTTCTGGTCATTGCCTGCAACACGGCATCGGCCGTAGCATACGAAAAGCTCAAGGACACGTACGGGCTTCCGATCATTGACGTCGTCGGCCCCGGAGCGCGGGCCGCTGTGGCTGCAAGCCGCACCAGGCGCATCGGCATTATCGGCACCGACGGCACAATCCTGAGCGGCGCCTATCAGAAAGAGATTGTGCGGCTTGAGCCTGCATGCAGGATTGTCACCCAGGCATGCCCACTGTTTGTGCCACTGGCAGAAGCCGGGTGGTGCGACAAGGACGATGAGGTTGTGCTGCTCACTGCGCGGCGCTATCTTGAACCGCTTATGAATTCCGGCATCGACACGCTGGTGCTGGGCTGTACGCATTATCCGATTTTGAAGGAGGCCATACGGGCGGTCATGGGGCCGGGTATCAGGCTTATCGATTCGGCGGAAGAAACGGCCTGTGACGTTCTGCAGATGCTTGACCGGCAGCACATCTTCAATGATGACGCAGCCCCCGGCACGAGCACGTTTTATGTAACTGATATCCCGCACCGGTTTGCAGAAACCGGCAGCCGTTTTCTGGGGCGGGATCTCTCGAATGTATCTGTTGTTGATATCGTGCACCTATGAAAAAAAACCGGCCTGCACAGCGTACAAGGAAAAAAGGCAATACGCTCAGGTATCTGACCTTTGCTATCGTTATCCTGGCCGTTTCAGGGCTGGGTGTCTTTTTTTATAATAATAAAACCTTTGACGTGAGCACACTGCTGCCGCTGCTGGGGAAAATAAAAGGCGAGGATTCTGTCGGGTCATTTACCGCCACGCTCTGTTTCGGTGATGAAAGGGGTGAGTTTCTCATCAGGGAGCATCGTATCATCACCAGCGGCCATACTCCCGATAAAAAAGCCGAGGCCCTGCTGCAGGAGCTGCTCAAGGGGCCGCTGACCAGGGGCACGCGCACGGTTCCGCTGCAGACGCGGCTGCGTGGCGTTGCCTTTGACAATGGCCTTTTGACGGCAGACTTCAGCCCGGATCTGCAGCAGCATCACCCCGGGGGAAGCGCCTCTGAAATACTGACGGTATATTCTGTTGTGAATACCCTGACGCTGAATGTCCCCGAAATCAAGCAGGTGGTTTTGCTGGTGGACGGAAAAAAAATAGACAGTATTGCCGGCCATATCGACTGCAGGCAGCCGATTTCACCCAGGCCGGATCTCACTCACTGACGGACGGATATGCCCAGAAAAACATCACTTGCAAAGATTCGCAATATCGGCATCATGGCCCATATCGATGCCGGCAAAACGACAGCTACCGAGCGCCTTCTGTATTATTCAGGCAGGTCATACAAGATGGGCGAGGTCCATGACGGCCAGGCCGTCATGGACTGGATGGAGCAGGAGCAGGAGCGCGGCATCACCATCACCTCTGCCGTGACAGATTTTGTCTGGAAAGGCTTCGAGTTTCACCTGATCGATACGCCCGGCCATGTTGATTTTACCATGGAGGTGGAACGGTCTTTGCGGGTTCTTGACGGCTGCATAGCACTTTTTTGCGCCGTCGGGGGCGTTGAGCCGCAGTCTGAGACCGTGTGGCACCAGGCCGATAAATATCATGTGCCCCGTATCGCTTTTATCAACAAGATGGACCGCATAGGAGCTGATTTTTTCGGCACGGTACAGATGATGCGAGAAAAGCTTGCTACCAACCCTGTGCTTATCCAGCTGCCCATGGGCGCCGAGGACAAGTTTGCCGGGGTCATCGATCTCATAGGGCGCAAAGCCATCGTGTGGGATGAGGATACCCTGGGCCGCGAGTTTGAGCTCATCGATATTCCGGCCGCATATGAAGACCAGGTCCGTGAGCACCGTGAAGCGCTCATCGAGTTTGTTGCCGAGCGGGATGACGCCCTCATGGAGCGCTATCTTGCCGGTGAGGAGCTGACGGAAAAGGAGATAAAATCCGGCCTTCGCACAGCCGTGCTTGCCCGCGAGGCAGTGCCGGTTCTGTGCGGCACCGCCCTGCGCAATAAGGGCGTTCAGCCGATCCTGGATGCTGTCATCGATTTTTTCCCATCGCCGCATGAAGTGCCGCCCGTAACCGGCAAGGACGTGAAGGGCGAAATGGATCTTCAGCGCAGCTGCGACGATAAAGAGCCGTTTGCGGCCCTTGCTTTCAAGGTTGTCATGGAAGAAGGCCGCAAGCTTACCTATATCCGCATTTACTCGGGCAGGCTTGCAGTGGGCGATGATATTTTCAACCCGGTTAAAAACATCAAGGAAAAAATATCCCGGATTTTCAGAATGCACGCCAATAAGAAGGAGCGCGTTGAGGAAGCCTATGCCGGCGAGCTCGTGGCCATTATGGGTCTCAAAAACAGCACCACCGGCGACACGCTCTGCGATCCTGCCGCGCCCATCGTTCTGGAATCGATAGAATTTTATAAGCCGGTCATATCGGTTGCTGTCGAGCCCAAGACCATCGGCGATCAGGACAGGCTGACAGCCTCCCTCGAGAGGGTCGCGGAAGAAGACCCGACATTCAAATATTATATCGACCAGGATTCCGGCCAGACGATTATTTCAGGCATGGGCGAGCTGCATCTGGAGATTATCGTCGACCGGATTCTGCGGGAGCATAAGCTGCCTATCCGCACGGGCAAGCCCCAGGTCGTGTACCGCGAAACAATAGCGGCGGCATGCGAATCAGAGGCCGTGTTTGACCGTGAGATCAATGACGGCAAACAATACGGCCATGTCGTGCTGCGCCTGGAGCCCCTTGCCCGCGGCATGGGCATAGAATTTGTCAATGCCGCAGCGCCCGAAGCAGTGCCTGAACAGTTTATTCCCGCTATAGAAAAGGCGGTTGGCGATGCCACCCTTACGGGCGTCATGTCGGGCTACCCGATCGTTGATATGCGCGTGACCCTCATCGATGGCTCCTATCGCGACGGAGCGTCCTCCGAGCTGGGGTATATCATGGCGGCAAGCACTGCTATCCGCGAAGGCGTTCAGAAAGCGGGAGCCGTGCTGCTCGAGCCGATCATGGAGGTTGAGATCGTCACGCCGCAGGATTTCATGGGTGAGATTATCGCCGATATCAATACCCGCAAGGGCAAGGTGGAGAAGATAGAGAACAAGAATCTCATTCGCATCATAACCGCCCATGTATCTCTGAAAAATATGTTCGGCTATTCGACTGTTCTGCGCTCCGCCAGTCAGGGCAGGGCCACGTTTACCATGAAGTTTCAGAAGTTTGAAATTCCCGGCTGATGGCCCGATTGCTTTTTTGGCAGCACAGGGCCGCAGCAGCTTGTATTTGTTATTTAAGACACTTAAAAGGAGAACCAGCATGAAAGAAAAAGTAGAAGCAGTTCTTGCAAAGATCAGACCGCGCCTTGAAGCAGACGGCGGCGGCATTGAACTGGTGGACATTGTCGACGGTGTGGTGAAAGTGCGGCTTCAGGGCGCCTGCCAGGGCTGCATGGGCGCGCGCATGACCCTCAAGATGGGCGTTGAGCGCATCATGAAGGAAGAAATTCCCGAGGTCAAATCCGTCGAAGCCGTGTGACGGCATGGATTATTTTCTGTGCGTCCTGGGGCTTGTGCTCATTATCGAAGGCTTGCCGTATTTCGTTTTTCCGGATAAGATGAAGGAGGTGCTTGCAAAGATCCCGCAGGTGCCTGCAGCAACTCTCCGGGTTTTCGGAATTAGCGCTATCATCGGGGGGATGCTGCTGGTTTTTATAGCGCAACGCCTGCTGCAGTAAAACGGGCTTTCCGGCTCCTGCCTGCAGCCTGAAGTACACGGTGCTTGTATGAAAACGCAGAGACAGGCTTCATTCATGTCTGTGCGTTTTTTTTGCCTGACAGGCTGTTGAAAAACGCCCATCTGTCCCGCTGGAGCGGGATTGCACTCATCATGCTTCACTGCGGCGTACAAAAAGTACGCCTCATTTCGCATGATTGCCTGCAAGCAGGTGTCAGAGACAGCGCACGCCTTGCATCTGAGCAATTTTGAACAGCCTGCATACATAGACTTTTTCAACGCTCTGCTCAGCTGCTACCGACCGCTCATCACTGCTCGGGTATCTCCCCGCTACCGGGGTATGACGGGCAGAAGGATATGACATGCACAGGGGTTGTTTGCGATAGCATCAGTAATGGTTCAAAAAATATCTTTCCGGATGCTGCGCATCGTTTTATCACGCTGAAGCCGGTGGCTCAGCACGGTGGAGTTATCTTACCGCGGCAGCGTTATGCAAAACGAGGTTCCCCTGCCAGGCTGGCTTTCCACGGTGATAAATCCATTGTATCGCATGAGTATGTTTTTTACAATGGGCAGCCCCAGCCCCGTTCCTTCCGGAGAAAACTTTTTTGCTTCCACGGTGCGGTGAAATTCATCAAAAATTTGATCAATTTCTTCCGGCTCAATACCAATGCCGCTATCCTTGACGGTGATGACGATGCCGGCCTCGTCGCGCTGTATGTCAACGCTTACGCTTCCTCCCGCAGGGGTATAGCGAAGGGCATTTTCAAGGAGGTTTGAAAAAACACGCTGCATATCCCCTTCGGATTCCCTGAAGGGCAACTCCTCTGAAGGAATAGTGCAGGTGAGGCTGATGTGTTTTTCCTTGAAAAGCTCTTCAAGCAGCTGCAGCGCTTCCCGTGCGATGCCGCCGATATCTACCGTAGAAAAGTTTTTTGCCTGTGCCGGCGCTTTGCCTACTGTCAGATATAAAATATCCTGAATCAGAACATGCAGATTTTTGAGCCTTCGTATGCATCGGTCTATGGTTTCCTTCTGCTTGTCGGTGAGCGGGCCCATATAGCCCTCTGAAAGAACAGCAAGAAGGCTTTGCACCGCATTGGCCGGCGACCTCAGGTCATGGCACATTCTATTGGAGAAAGTCAGAATAACTTTATTTTTTGTTTCAAGCTCCAGGCGCGCCCGGGCATTTTCGATAATGATGGCTGATCCGCCCGCCAGAATTTTCAGGAAAGAAATTTCATCGCTGCTGTATGTGCGCGGATGGTCTGAATACAGGCACAGATCGCCCATGAGCATACCCTTGTGCGCCAGCGGGATAGAAATGATAGACCGGATGCCTTCATCAAGCATGTATTGACAATGGGTAATGCGGTGGTCCGTCTCCACATTCGCAACCATTATAATTTCATCAATGCTTTTGGGGAAAACGCCCATGCGCTTGGCAATAAAAGGGCCTGCAACAAACTGCTCTGAAAGCCCGTGGCTGGCAAACTCCTCGAGGTTTTCCTCCCCCGGTTTTATAAGCCGTATGAGAGCCCCCTTTGCTTTCAGTATTGCCGTGCTTTCCTGCACGATGATTTCGAGGATATGCTTCATGTCATAGCTCGATATCATTGCCTGCGTGGCATCCATCAGCATTTCGCGCCTTTGGAGGTTGTTCTGTAGTTTATGGCTGAGGCAGCGTACTTCCGCCTCCCGCTGACGGAAACGGGCCATGATTGATGTGGCAAGAAATGTCGCGGCAAAAAGGATAAAAGCATAAATAGGAAAAGCAAGCAGCGCCGTGTTCAGGCTGACTTTGCCGGGCTGCAGTGCCGTCCAGGACATGAATGCCGGAACGGGGAAATAGTATTCAGCGCAGAAAATGCATGCCAGGCTGATCATGGAAAAAGCGGTATACAGATAGCACTGCCGGGGGGGGAACATAATGGCATTAATGATGATATGGAGTATGAAAAAAAATACAAAGGGGCTGAACAGGCCGCCGGTTACATAGATGATGACAATCAGTGCAAGCCAGTCGAGCGCAACCTGCATGTGCATGAAAAAAGGGGTCAACCTCCCGGCGTCATGTATCTGGCGCAGAATCAGGAAGCACTCAAGGTTGTAAAAAAAGATGACAAAGCAGGCTGCATACAGAAACTTTGCGGGGATAATCTGCGGAGCAACTATGGAGAGAAAAACCGAGAGCATGAAAAAACCGGCAATTGCCGCCCAGCGCAGCCGGATAAACCATGATGCTACGGTTTTTATCTCTCCTGCCTGGAATTCTCCCGGCAGGAAATAATGTGTCAGCACAGCCCTGATATCCGCCATAATGCTCCAAGAGCCTTGCGTTTTTTTTCAGTGCATCCCGTGCATAAGAAACATTGTTTATGCGGTCGCAGCCGGCATTCTTCAAAGAATGTGCAGGTAAAACATTTTGAAAAATTCTATTTATTAATAGCATACCGGGCAGGCATACGCATTATGTTTTATGGGGAGTTTTTTTGTAAAGAAGGATTGATGGAGGCTGCGCTTTCCAGAAAAGATGTTTTCGAAATATAATCCCGCGCTGAGAAGGCTGCCCTCTCAGCATTGGATGTGCTGGATCAACTCCCGGCAGCTGCTCTTCGGCTGAAATTGTATCCATGTTTGAAGGACAAACCATGATCCGATCCGGAAGGCCGTTGACAGCTCGTTTTTCGTTTGAGCCGTAACAGGCATTGTCTACCCCCGCCGTCTTTGGCGGTGGGGGTAGAGGCAACCTGGCGCTTCGTTCCATTGTTTTCCCCTTTCAGGGGAATCCAAGCCACCGTCTATGCGGGCGGGTTGTTGTCTTTTCACTTCTTGTTTAACTGAATCGCAATTTCTTCAGCGTATTTCTCCGGCAGTGCGTTCAGCAAAAGCCGGTCGCTTGAGCCCTGCGCAATCAGGGCAAGCCTTTATTTTTTCAGTTTGACGCAGCAGGTTTCCCCCGGCGTAACTTCGATCTCGACGCCGATTTTGGCGGCAAAGCCCTTCCAAAGCGGGATGCACCATTTGCTGTGCACGTCCTCCCAGGTAAGATTCATGGTGCCCAGCGAGCTGGTGATTTCCAGCATCTCTTTGTAGGGGCACTGGAACCGCCGCTCGCAATCCAGGACCTCGATTTTTTCAAAAAGCTGGTAGTTGCAGGAGTTGCCTTCATACATGCCGTAGAGGGCTCTGTCCAGGCCCTTCTCGGGTATCCATCCGCCGATCATTTCAAGAATCGGCTCAAGGGTGGCCACCTCATGGTCAACATGCTCCTGCCAGAGGTTGTTTTTGACAGCGAAATCAAGGTTTGTAATGTGGGCTTTCACCAGCGCGTCATTGAACTTGTGGGGATAGGGAATGTTGTCGGTATAGGTCTGCAGCAACATCTGCATCGCCGGTTGCATATCGGCGGCTTCGGTGTCAAAGGGGTAGCGTATGCCTGGCATGGGGATCTCCTTATGTTATGTGAGCGGTTTAAAAAAGTATAATTAAAAAAGGGCCTTGATGCTGAGCTCTGCCAGCTCCTTGCCCACGGCTTTCTCCATCATGTAGCCGCCGGGATCTTTCTCCCGGAAGTTTTGCCGGATGGCCTCCTTGCGCTCGTTCAAGCGGCTCATGTAGGCTTCGTCCCGGGGTTCGTCCTTTTCCCACAGCTGGTGATATATCGAAAGATACTCGACCGCCAATCCCAACAGATGCTCCTGGGACTGCCTGGTGCTGGGCGCAATATCGGCATTTATATAATAGGGCGATTTCATGGCGCGAAACCAACTGGGGTCGCGGGTGGATATCTCATGGTAGTGCTCGATGCCCCGGCTGTAGGCGCTGTCCAGCGGATCCAGATAGCGCTCCAGATACGGGATGTCGCAGATGCAGTCGGCGGTTGGGCACAGGTCAAGGATGAAATAGCTGCCCTTGGCGCTTTCTGCCCAGAAGCAGATATATATGGGCAGGGCGTGGCGGTTGTCGGGCAGGATGTTGAGGGCATAGGACATGAGCCGGTCGCGGAAGGACGACTCGGTAATAACAATTTTTTCAAGCCCCGGAGCGGCGTACAGATATTTATAGCTTGCAACAAGCCCGCCTCCCTGCAGGTTCCACAATGGGGTTATGTCCTGGCCGTCGTAGGTCTCCATGCGCCGGCCGCCGAACTTTTCGATTACCTTGTTCATTTCCCGGCCGAACGGCGGAAAGCTATAGTTTTCTGACATGGCATTGCCTCCGGTATGTTTAAAGAGCAAAAGTGAAACTCGGCAGCTCTCATCCCTGCACAGAAACGGCAGGAATATAAATATTCATTTTATGTATAACTGTAAACCTAAATAAAGTCCAGTTTTTTTCAGGCAGCGATAGATCATTCCATATCGTGTGCCCGTACGCGGCTCAACTAGTCCGCGTTACGGCTCTTCATAGAGCCTGCGGACCGCTCCTTAAGTATTCTACATTATCAGAATAAGTCCTGTCTTTACCAATAGTATGTGGAACGCAACACCGTGCGTGCAGGATACACACGGGCAGCTGTATTTTTTATATTATAACCATGCCTGCACCGTACGGGTCATCTTGAAACACATTTACAACATCAGGTGTTTTGTGTATATGTTTTACCGTATATGGTTTTGATAATGGCCTACAGAAGTTAACGTAAAGTGGAAAGGTGCGGAGAATATGTATAAGATTGCAGTTGTACCCGGCGATGGAACCGGCCCGGAAGTGGTACGCGAAGGCTTGAAGGCCCTTGCCGCGGTAGCCCAAAAGAAAGGTTTTACCTACGAGCTTATAGATTATGATCTCGGCGGAGAGCGCTATAAGAAAACGGGCGAACTGCTGCCCGAAAGCGTTCTCGGCGAGTTTCGGCAGTGCAGCGCCATTTATCTCGGGGCCATCGGGCATCCGGATGTGAAACCCGGCATCCTTGAAAAAGGCATACTGCTGACCATGCGTTTTGAGCTGGATCAGTATATCAACCTGCGGCCGGTGAAGCTGTTGCACGGGGTTGAGACGCCCTTGAAGGACAAGGGGCCGGAGGATATCGATTTCGTCGTTGTGCGCGAAAATACCGAGGGCCTGTATACCGGCGCGGGCGGCTTTCTTAAAAAAGGCACGCCTGATGAGGTGGCCATACAGGAATCGATTAATACGCGCAAAGGCGTGGAGCGCTGCATCCGCTATGCCTTTGATTTTTGCCGCAAGCGCGGCAGAGAGAAGAAGCTGACCTTTTGCGGCAAGACCAATGTCCTGACCTATGCCCATGACATGTGGCAGCGCGTGTTCAACGAGGTTGGCCGCGAGTATGCCGATATAACCCCTGATTATGCAAATGTGGACGCCATCTGCATGTGGATGGTGAAGAATCCCGAGTGGTTCGACGTGATTGTGACCGACAATATGTTCGGCGATATCATCACCGACCTTGCGGCCATGATACAGGGCGGCGTTGGAGTTGCAGCCGGCGGCAATATCAACCCGGAAGGCGTCTCCATGTTCGAGCCCATGGGCGGGTCTGCACCGAAGTATACGGGACAGAATGTCATCAACCCCATTGCCGCCGTTGCCGCAGTGCAGATGATGCTGTCGGTTCTCGGGCAGGAAGCGGCGGCAAAACTTGTTGAGGATGCAATACAAAAGGTCGTCAGCCAGGACATGAAAAGCATGTCGGCGGGCAGGATGGGACTTTCGACCAGTCAAATCGGCGACAGGATAGCAGACTATATTGCACGGGCATAACAGCCTGATTATCATGTTAAGCAGAAGGCGCACAGGGAAACCCCTTTGCGCCTTTTCTGTCGGGGCACAGCATAGTCTGTTTTTTATGGGAGGTTACACCTGGCAAGACATGCCGGGTCGCGGGTACAAGCAAATGGCCTGAAGCAGCTGCTTGATTCCGGCCGAAAGGATTGCACATCCTTCGTATGGCCGTAATCTCACTTGAGCCCTTTTTCGCGCAAAGCCTGCTGGATGCGTGATAATAAACCTTTGTTGATCTGCGCGCCAAGGCTTTCCGCTTTGAGCAAATCGGCATGAGCCTTCACAGTATCCCCCAGCCGGTAATATGCAACTGCACGGTTATTGTATGCTTCGGCATACTCAGGCCGGATTTCGATTGCGGCATCGAAGTCTTCAATAGCCCGGGGATAGTCGCCTTTTTTTACAGAGGCAAGCCCCCGGACATTATATGCTTCGGCATAATCCGGGTTTTCAGCCAGTGCCCTGGTTGCGTAATCAGCAGCCAGGGCATACTCGTCTCTGAGATAGGAGAGCGCAGCGCTTTGATACAGGAGCTGTTGGTGCGCCGGGTTGATCCGCAGCCCCTCCATGAGATCGGCACGGGCCTCATCATAGGCAAGCAGCTTTATATGAATTTTAGCGCGGTACAGATACCCCTCTTCGTCCAGTGCATCATATGCCAGGTAGGCGTTCATGTCATCAAGAGCCAATGCATACTGCCCCAGCAGGAAAAGGCTTTTCCCCCGGTTAAAATAAGCTGTTTTAAAAGCAGGGTTCATTTCCAGAAGTTTTGTATAATCTTCGATTGCCTCCCTGTGTTTGCCCAGCATGCTGTATACCGCACCCCGGTTGTTCAGTGCAGGCATGTTTTTTGGATCTATCCGCAGCGCCGACTGGCAGTCTTCAAGGGCCGGGCCGAATGCGCGCGCCTGCATATGCACCCTGGCGCGGCAATAGTAGGGGCGTGCTTTCATGGGCGATTTCCGCACCGTGTCATTCCAGAGCGTCAGTTCATCCCGCCAGACAGCATTGCGGGCATAGGTCAGCATGCCGAACATCATGCAGGAGGCTATGATACAGGCCGTTGCGGCGGTTCTGTAGCTGCCGTCCAGAAAATACAATGGCGCCGCAGCGGCTATAATACAGAAGCCTGCCAAAGGCAGATACAGGCGGTGTTCAAAAATGACATCCGCCAGAACCAGTATGCTTGACTCGGTTAAAAGCGTGACAAACCACCAGAGTATACCAAGACTTATCAGCCGGTAGCGGCGATAGCAAGCAGCTGCGCAGGCTGCCAGGAATAGAATAAGGATAAGGCCGGCCCAGGCATCATGCATGAACAGGTCAGACACGACAGGGTAGGCGTAGTCAAGATTCTGGTTGAAGGGAAAAAGCGCCAAACGCACATATGTGCCCATAACGCGCAGCTGCGTCAGCAGGTACTGCCATCTGGAAATTTCGAGGTACCCCCCCGGAATTTCATGCATGCCGTGCGAGGCCACATCCGGCTTGATACAGTAGAGAAGTCCGTAGAGGCAGACAGCGGTAAAGGCAAAGAATGCAAGCAGCTGTTTGCCGTTGATGTGAAACCGCCGGTGCAGGAGCGTGCTTTCGAGCAGTACCAGCATGAGCGGCAGGGTTGCCACGGTTTCCTTGGTGAATAATCCGGCAGCGGTCACGAGCCCCCAGGCCGCGTAGAGCACCATAACGCGGCAGGTAAAGCCGGTGCGCAGTTGCAGCAGGCGGGATTGAAGATAGAGGAAAACCGAGGCGATATAAAAGAGCGCTGCCAGAGAGGCGAGCCGCTGGACAATATACGTCACAGCCTGTGTCTGTGCCGGATGGACGGCAAACAGAAGTCCGCTCAGCCAGGCAAAGGTATGCCGGCTTGCATATATGCGCGTTTCCCTGATTGCCGGTGTCGAGCACAGAAGCAGCGCAAGACGCCACACGAGCAGGGCTGACGATATATGGATCAGCAGGTTTATGAGATGGTAGCCGGTGACATCAAGGCCGTGGAAATAATAGTTCAGGGCAAAGGTTGTATAGGTGACAAACCGCAATGGCGCAAAGCGCCAGAGGAGATCAAGGTTGCGTATGTTTTTAATGGCGCCGTTTTCAATAATTGACGTCGTATCATCAAGATGGAATGATGCGTTAAATGTATTGCTGTACGCAAGCAGCGCTGCCGCAGTGATGGCGAGCATCGGCAGCAGCCTCACGCACAGGCTGGCTGCCGGGATGCGCTGAGGCAGAGATGCGGGCGGCTGCTTTTCAGGTTGTGTGTTGTGCTCTGTCATGGTGTTGGAAGCCTGCCCGGTGTCTTTTTATTATGCCGGCACGTAACCAATACAGGTTTTGTTCAGCTTCGGCTGTTTGGGTCTGGTCCAGGATGGGTAATACCAAAAAAGCTTTTACGGTGTCCAGTATATAATATTTTGCGCTATGAAGCGCATTTTGAAGCATTGAGCCTGATAGGGCAAGGTGGAGTTTTGCTGTCCTATGCGGGGCTCTATCGTGAAACAGGCACCGCCGCGGCAGCAGTCATTTTGTATTGTGCCGAACAGGTGGAGTCGTGTAATAAAGAAGTAATGGATATTCTGGGACCATCATTATGAGGGAAGAGGCGCTATGCAGAGGGTATGTTCAGGTGTATACCGGCGATGGAAAGGGTAAGACGACGGCGGCCCTTGGTCTTGCGCTGCGGGCGGCAGGCGCCGGGCTCAGGGTCTTTGTGGCGCAATTTGTCAAGTCCGGTGAGTACAGTGAAATGAAGGCGCTGCGCCGGTTTGATGATCTGATCACCGTGCGGCAGTTCGGAACGGGGCGCTTTATTTCCGGTGCTCCTGATGAGGAAGACATTCGCGCCGCGCGGCAGGGATGGCAGGAGCTGAAAAGCATTATTGCCGCCGGCGCCTATGATGTGGTGGTGCTCGATGAGATTAAATATTGCGGTTTTCTATAATCTTATTTCGCCGGATGAATTGATTGATATGATTGAAAGCAGGCCGGTGCATGTCGAGCTTATCATTACCGGCAGAAATGCCCATGAAAAGATTCTTGCCCGTGCGGATCTCGTAACGGATATGCGTGAGGTCAAACACTATTATGCCGCCGGCGTTCAGGCCCGCGACGGCATTGAAAAATAGCGCGCTTATTTTTTGAGTTTTGCCAGGTCCTCTTCAAATCTTTGCTTGATGCGCTGCTGGGTCTCGAACATTTTTTCATTATTTTCAATACGCTGATCCATGTCCTGCAGTTTTGCGTCAGCGTCTTTCAATTTAGCCTGCTCCAGCTCAATAATTCTTTGTCCTTCCAGCGAGGGTGCATCCCTTTCGTCTTCCTTCTTTATCCTTTCAATGCGCTCTTCGATTTTTTGTTTCTGCTGCGCATACTGATCTTTTTGTGCCATGAAAACGTTTTTGTTTTTCGCCAGATTATCAAGGTTGGCATTGATGACGGCAAGCTGATCCATAATAGAGCCGATTTGCTCCTGGGCCGCTTCTTTTTCCGACTTTGGTGCAGATGCCCTCTGCTCCTCATCCTCTCCCTCGTACTCAACGCTTTCAGCCGGCGGCCTGTTCTGCTCCGGCTCTTCCATCTCCACAGTTACCGTGCCGTCATTTGATTTTATGTTTTTAATTATGGATTTTGGTATGGCAACAGCCCCTTCGCTCGTAAAAAACCGTATAACTGAGTCGTTATCCACGGAGTAGTGATCGGTAATCAGCTCATTGCCGTTTTTCAACTCCATGGTGAAATAGATGCCATGTGACGTGCCTGCCGACGCAAGCATTCCCAGACATCCGGCACAGAATAAAACCAAACATTTTACTGGCTGCATAATGCCCCCTGTATGGTCAAAATTAATTACTGTTTTCCCTGCTGTTGAACCATTTTTTTTCGCGAAGAAGCATCGGCCTTTTGATCGATTTTTTTCCAGGGCTCAAGGCTTTCTGTAATATCCAGTGACGTTGCGCCCGGTTTGCCGTTTAACCGTGCGCGTTCTTTTTGCATCATTCTCCTTGCGTGGTGCTGCAGCTGGAGTATTGCGGTATATTTTTTTAACTCTATGTTCCGGTCAAGACATTTTTCAACTGTTTGAGGATCGTCGCTCTGCAGCGCTTCTGCAAGCATTTCCCTGTCTGTTTGACTGAACCACCCTGCTTGCGCCGGCGTCGCAATTATAAAATTAATTAAAATAAAACAATATAATATATTTATTTTCAATTTATATCTAAAGAAAAAAATAGTCTTTTGATCATTACTACTCCCCGTTCTTTATCTATCGTTCGAAAGAGGGATTTCTTGAATTTTTGTTGTGTCCGCAGCTTTACCAGACTGTTTTTCCTTATACTTAAATTATTGTATGCAAATCCAGCCTGCTGTAAATGGTTATTTTGGCAGTAAACCGGCAAAAGATATAAGACCTCTGCCAGTGTTTGCTTTCTGTGTCAACATCTGATACTGTTTTACGAGGGTATACCCCATCATGCTTCTGCCGGAACAGGCCACAGTCTGGCTTTTATGCCGTTGGCTGATGCCGGCACGTATCTTGTGATTGCTAATCTTTTTCACTCACATATATAACATGGAACAGGTATATATTACAGTCAGCCCGTCAGATGCCGGCAGACGGCTCGATGCGCTGGTTCCGGAAAAATATCCGGATTTCAGCCGCTCACAGGTTCAGAAAGCCATCAGGCTGGGGCAGGTGCGCGTAAACGGCGGGAGCGCCAAGCCGTCGCTGCTGCTGGCCGAGGGAGACCGGATAGAGGTCGATATCCCGGAACCGGTGCGGCTTGAGGCAATTGCGCAGGACATACCCCTTGACATTCTGTATGAAGACGAATGGGTTGCCGTCATCAATAAGCCGGCCGGCATGGTTGTGCATCCTGCCTGCGGCAACTATACGGGCACTCTTGTCAATGCACTGCTGCATCACTGCACCAACCTTTCCGGCATCGGCGGCGTCATCAGGCCCGGCATTGTTCATCGACTTGATAAAGGCACGTCAGGGGTTCTGGTGGCGGCAAAAAACGATAAAGCCCATCGCAGCCTCAGCATTCAGTTCCGGGAGCATACGGTTACGCGTAAATACAAGGCCCTTGCTTTTGGCTCCTGGCCGTCCGACAGCGGAACGGTTCAGAGCCTTATCGGGCGCCATGTCTCTGACCGAAAAAAAATGTCGACTCAAACCAGGCACGGCCGCGATGCGATAACGCACTGGCGCGTTCTGGAAACCTTTCAAGGGGTTTCACTTGTTGAAGCGATGCTTGAAACCGGCAGAACGCATCAGGTCCGGGTCCATTTTTCGAGCATCAACCACCCGGTGGTGGGAGATGATATGTACGGCGCCGACAAAAAGATAAAGCAGATTGCATCAAAGCGCATACTTGACCTGCTGCGGGCTGTGAAGCGCCCTTTGCTGCATGCCTATCATTTGACATTTTGCCATCCCGACACAGGCGCGCCTTTGACTTTTGAGGTTCCCCTGCCCGCGGATTTTGCAGACATGCTCGCACAGCTGAGGCTCTGGCATGCTTAGCGTCGGTCTTACCGGAGGCATTGCAAGCGGTAAAAGCTCAGCTGCTCGGCTGTTTGTACACAAGGGCGCCTGCCTTATCGATGCCGACCTTGTTGCCCGCGACATCGTTCGTCCCGGTGAAGCAGGGCTTTCAGCCTGTTGTCGATGCTTTCGGCAGCGACATTGTCACGCCGCTGGGCGAGCTTGACCGGGTGAAACTTGGCGCTGTTGTTTTTTTCGACCCGAAAAAAAGAAAGCTTCTGGATGCAATTCTGCATCCGTTTATTATAAGCAGAATTTTCAGCCGCATAGGGGCTCTGCGCGACAGGGGATATCAGCGGCATTGTGATTGCCGACATTCCGCTTCTTTTTGAATGCGGCCTGCATGAGCGATTTGACAAAACCGTTCTGGTATATGCCGACCCGGAGACGCAGCAGCAGCGGCTCATATGCCGAAACAGCATCTCCCCGGAGTCGGCCCTGCAGCGCTTGAGCTCCCAGATGCCTATTGATGCCAAGCGGCAGTACGCTGATTATATTATCGAAAATACAGGCTCTCTGGACGCGCTTGAGGCTCAGGTGGCTGCTGTCTGGCCATTGCTTTGCGGAATTCTTCAGAAAACAGATAAAATATCTTGACAATAAGTGGTTTTTTGTACTAGATATTTAAATAATTAAACTCACCGCACTATCCTACAAGCCGGTACGTTCTCTCCTGGAAGGTTTTTTTCGGCCCTCTCACTATCGAGATCAGGAAACTTACCGACCCAAAAAAAGTAGAATACTGCCCGGAGATTTTTATAAAAGCCTTCGCAAGCAAAGCAAACACTATAACCCAGCAGTTTCACACGACGTACCGACTGACACTTCCATTGTCGATGAACATAGCAAACAATCCCTACTTTCAAATATAATGCACTGCCATGCAGGACGGAACATCTGCATGAGCTGTGCCGGTGTCGGCTGCAACAAGACATACTAATCTGAGGAGATGTAATTTTGATGAACCTGAAAGAGCTGAAGACAAAAAAGATCAACGACCTGATGGATTTTGCCAAGCACATGAAAATCGAAGGCTATTCCAGCATGCGCAAGCAGGATCTTATTTTTGCATTGCTGCAGACCGAAATTGAAAAAAACGGACTCATCTATGGCGAAGGCGTGCTTGAGATTCTGCCCGACGGTTTCGGTTTTCTCCGGGCGCCCGACTATAATTATCTCCCCGGCCCGGATGATATTTATGTGTCGCCGTCCCAGATCCGGCGCTTCAATCTCCGCACCGGCGATACCGTATCGGGACAGATCAGGCCCCCGAAGGATTCCGAGCGCTATTTTGCCCTTCTGAAGGTTGAATCGGTTAATTTCGAAGATCCCGACCAGACGCGTGACAAGATACTGTTTGACAATCTCACGCCGCTGTATCCCAACAACATGATCAAGCTCGAAACGGCTGCAAACAGCCTTTCCGGCCGCGTTATGGACTCTGCTGGCCCCCATCGGCATGGGGCAGCGCGGCCTGATCGTATCTCCGCCGCGCACCGGTAAAACCATGCTGCTGCAGAATATCGCAAACGCAATCAGCATAAATCACCCCGACGTCATCCTCATGGTGCTGCTTATCGATGAGCGTCCTGAAGAGGTGACCGACATGGAGCGCCTGGTCAAGGGCGAGGTCATCAGCTCAACCTTTGACGAGCCCGCAACCCGGCATGTGCAGGTGGCCGAAATGGTGATCGAAAAAGCAAAGCGCCTGGTCGAGCACAACAAGGATGTCGTGATACTGCTCGACAGCATCACGCGCCTGGCGCGCGCCTATAACACCGTCGTGCCTCCCAGCGGCAAGGTTCTGTCCGGCGGCGTCGATTCAAATGCCCTGCACAAGCCCAAGCGGTTTTTCGGCGCAGCCCGCAATATCGAGGATGGCGGCAGCCTCACCATCATTGCCACGGCCCTTATCGATACGGGCAGCCGCATGGACGAAGTCATTTTTGAAGAATTCAAGGGCACCGGCAATATGGAGCTGTACCTTGACCGCAAGCTGACCGAGCGCCGCTGCTTCCCCGCCATCGACATCAACAAGTCGGGTACCCGCAAGGAAGAGCTGCTGCTGCCTTCCGATACGCTCAGCCGCGTCTGGCTGCTGCGCAAGGTTCTGCAGCCCCTTAATACGGTTGATGCCATGGAATTTTTACTTGAAAAAATGAGCGATACGGATAATAATGAAGAGTTCCTTAATTCGATGAACAAGTAAATTTTGTTACAAGGAGTACAGTACATGAAAAAAGGCATCCATCCGGCTTTAAACCAAACGACGGTGACCTGCGCCTGCGGCAATGTTTTTGACACGCGCTCCACCAAAAAAGAGATCAGGGTTGAAATCTGCTCCGCCTGCCACGGTTTTTTTACCGGCAAGCAGAAGCTGATTGACGCTGCCGGCCGCGTTGAGAAGTTTAATAAGCGCTACGGTACTCAGAAGTAAGCAGCGGTTGTGCGCAGACACGGCACTAGAGACGGGCGCACAGCGCCCCGGTGTTTTATGGAAGCGGGATTGTCATAATCCCGTCTTTCTTTTTTTAGCACACGAGGAATGCCCTTCATGTCCATGTTTGATAAACTCGAGGAAGTCGTTGTCCGCTACAGGGATATTGACGTTCAGTTGAGCGACCAGTCCGTGTTTAACGATATGAAGCGGTATCAGGGGCTGACCAGCGAACGGGCAAAACTTGCGCCCATTGTTGAAGGCTATGAGCGCTTCAAGGAAATTTCCCGGCAGCTTGATGATAATAAAAAGCTTCTGGGTGACAGCGATGAGGAGCTCAGGGAGCTTGCCCGCGAGGAGATCGCCCCGCTCGCCGAGCAGAAAGAAAAGATAGAGCATGAGCTGCAGCTGCTTCTGCTGCCGAAAGACCCTCGCAATGACAGGAATGTCATTCTCGAAATACGCGCCGGCACAGGCGGGGATGAGGCGGCCCTGTTTGTGTATGACCTTTTTCGCATGTATTCAAAATATGCCGAGTCCCGGGGCTGGCGGATTGAAATCATGAGCCAGAGCGTCACGGGGCTCAGGGGGTTCAAAGAAGTTATCGCCCTTATTGAAGGGCAGGGGGCCTACAGCCAGCTGCGCTATGAAAGCGGCGTGCACCGGGTGCAGCGCGTTCCTGATACGGAAACCCAGGGCCGGATTCACACGTCGGCGGTTACTGTTGCCGTGCTGCCCGAGGCCGATGATGTTGAGCTGGACTGCAATCCCGCCGATTTTAAATACGATGTCTATCGCTCCTCAGGCCCCGGGGGCCAGAGCGTTAACACCACCGACTCTGCGGTGCGCGTGACCCATATTCCGACCGGGCTTATCGTTACCTGCCAGGACGAAAAATCTCAGCTCAAGAACAAGAACAAGGGCTTGAAGATTCTCAAGTCGCGCCTGCTTGACCTTGCAATTCAGAAGCAGCACGATGAGATTTCCAAAGAGCGCAAAAGCATGGTCGGCTCCGGCGATCGCAGCGAGCGTATCCGCACCTACAATTTCCCCCAGGGCCGCGTAAGCGACCACCGCATCAACCTGACGCTCTATAAAATAGAACAGATTATGCTCGGCGACCTGCAGGAAATAATTGATTCACTTGCTGCCTATTATCAGTCCGAAGCGCTGCAGGCCTCTGCCGAAGCGGCTGCAGCCACCTAACACCGGCCTTTTTTTACCGAATTGCAGTCCTGCATTCATCCTTCGACGTGAGCCTGGAATCATGCTGCCACTGCCTGCAGGTACTTTTTCCTGATGCCTTTTTTACCATCTTATGGTATATTCGTTTAATGCTTAATTAAAAATAATTATAAATTTATATATTTAACAGCAAAACGGAGTTGTCATGGATTTTGAACCGGTTATCGGTCTTGAAGTGCATGCCCAGATGCTCACCGCTACAAAGATTTTCTGCAACTGCTCAACGCAGTTCGGCGGTGAGCCGAACACCCGAACCTGTCCGGTATGCCTCGGTATGCCGGGGGTTCTGCCGGTTGCAAACCGCAGGGTTGTCGAATTCGCTTTAAAAACCGCTCTTGCCACAGGCTGCACCATCCAAAAGTACAATCAATTTGCCCGGAAGAATTATTTTTATCCTGACCTTCCCAAAGGGTATCAGATTTCGCAGTTCGAGCTGCCCATAGCAACCGGCGGCCATATCGATCTTGAAATCGCTGGAGATGGGCAGAAAAAGCGCATCGGCATTACGCGCATTCATATGGAGGAAGACGCGGGCAAGCTCATGCACGAGATAAACGGCATTGCCGGCGACTCGAGCTTTGTTGATCTGAACCGCACGGGCGTGCCGCTGATGGAAATCGTGAGCGAGCCCGATATCCGCAGCCCGCGGGAGGCCGTTGAATATCTCAGAACCATGCGCTCCATTGTGCAGTATCTGGAAGTCTGCGACGGCAATATGGAGCAGGGCAGCTTCCGCTGCGACGCCAATATATCGCTGCGGCCGCGGGGCCGGGAGAAGTTCGGCACCAAGGTGGAGCTGAAGAACATGAACTCGTTCAGGCATGTTGAGAAGGCCATAGAGTTCGAGATAGAGCGGCAGCGCGATATGCTTGAGGACGGGCTCGATATCGTGCAGGAGACGCGCCTGTGGGATGAAAAGCGCGAAGAGACATTTTCCATGCGCAGCAAGGAAGAGGCCCATGACTACCGCTATTTCCCCGACCCTGACCTGGTGCCTCTGGTCATCGATGAGCAGTGGATTGAGCAGATTCGCGCTGGATTACCGGAGCTGCCGCGGCAGCGGCGGCAGCGGTTTATAGAGCAGTACGGGCTTCCGGAATATGATGCCGATGTGCTGACCGCGACAAGGCAGATGGCCGATTACTTCGAGGCCGCCGTGCAGCTGCACAATCAGCCCAAGTCGGTCAGCAACTGGATCATGGGCGATATCCTGCGCACTCTGGCGGATGCGCGCGATATTGCCGGCTTTATTGTAACGCCGGCCCACCTTGCCGCCATGATAGCCCTTATCGACAAGGGGACGATCAGCGGCAAGATCGCCAAGAAAGTCTTCGAGCAGATGGCGGAAACGGGGAAAATGCCCGAGGCCCTCGTGCAGGAGCAGGGACTGGTGCAGGTGTCGGATACGGGCGAGCTTGAAAAGGCCGTACAGGCGGTGCTTGACGCCAATCCGCAGATGGTTGATGATTTCCGCTCCGGCAAGGACAAGGTATTCGGCTTTCTCATGGGCCAGGTTATGAAGTCAACCAAAGGCAAGGGGAATCCGCAAATTCTGAACGATATTTTGAGGAAAAAGCTTGAAGGCTGAAAAAGTACAGGCGCTTTGCTGGCGTGATGATCACATCCGCATTCTTGATCAGACGCGGCTGCCCGCGGAGGAAATATATATCGAGTGCCGCGATCTTGAAACCATGGCCGACGCCATACGCCGCCTGGCTGTGCGCGGTGCGCCCGCTATCGGCATAGCAGCCGCCATGGGGCTTGCTTTTGAAGCCCGAAAAATTGAAGCCTCCTGCCGCGAAAATTTTCTCCGGCTGCTTAAACCGGTCTGCGACTGCCTCCGGGCAACGCGCCCCACGGCCGTGAACCTGCAGTGGGCCCTTGACCGCATGATGGCAAAAGCTCAAGCCGCCGGCGAGAAAGCCAGCATCGCCGAGCTCAAGAATCTGCTCATAGCCGAAGCTCATTCCATTCATACCGAAGATATTGCCAACAACCGCGCCATGGGCGCATTCGGCCAGGAGGTTGTGCCGCAGAAGGCCACTATTATGACCATCTGCAATGCCGGAGCCCTTGCTACGGGTGGCCACGGCACCGCTCTGGGCGTTATTCGCACGGCAGCCGAAACCGGCAAGAATATCAATGTTGTGGCCTGCGAAACCGGCCCCTTCTGCAGGGCGCGCGCCTGACCGCCTGGGAGCTTAAGGCCTACGGCATACCCGTTCAAGCTGATAACCGACGGCATGGCGGCTTTTTATATGAAGAAAAAGGGCATCGACCTTGTCATCACCGGCGCTGACCGGGTTGCCGCCAATGGCGATTCGGCAAACAAGATCGGAACCTACAGCCTTGCCGTACTGGCGAAATATCACAAGGTGCCGTTTTATATTGCCGCGCCCCGATCAACCGTGGATTCGGCCATTGCCTGCGGCGATGCTATTCCCATTGAGGAGCGCGGCATCCGATGAGGTGACTGGATTCGGCGCCAGCCGGACAGCCCCTGCCGGTACGCCGGTATGGAATCCGTCTTTTGATGTTACTCCTGCTGAGCTGATTTCAGGCATTATTACCGATGCAGGCCTGGTGAGGCCGCCTTATGATAAAAATCTTCGAAAAATTTTCAAGAAATAAAAAGAGCGAAAGCGGCAACGTGAAAAAGCCGAAAAATCCGGCCGGGCGGCAAAAAGGGCAACTGTGCTAAAGCAGAGGATATATGCTTAAAGATCTTTCGGCAGACCAGATTCTAAGCCTTGCTTTCATAGGTTCGCATATCGGGGGCGTGGCGCATAATGTAACAACACCTCTTTCAGCCATTGCCGGCAGGATGGAGCTGCTGCAGATGCGTCTTTCAAAAATTCATCCGGCGGCGGACGATGAAGCGGCTCATGCAGCGCTTGAGAAGTGCCTTCATGATCTTGAGGTGATCGGCCAGTGCTGCTCGAGCATTGATGACATTCTCAAAAATTGCAGCAGAACCAGCCAGGCTGCTCTTAAAAATCAGACCGCCGAACTTCAGCTTGACGTGCTGCTGCAAAGCGTGCTTGCATTTTTAAATGCCGATATGGAATTCAAACATAATACGCACAAGGTCTATGAGTTTCAGGAAAATATTCCTCTTTTCACAGCCGATCCGGTAGCTTTTTCCCTGTCCTTTCTCGAGCTTTTGTATAATTGCCGCAGTGCCATGCTCAAGGCCCCTGAAAAGCGGCTGACCGTCGCCATGTCGGCTGCCGACGGCTGCATTGATATCTGTTTCCGGGATACAGGCTGCGGCATTGCTCCTCACAGCAGGCAGGAGCTGCTGGCGCTGCTTCAGGAACCTCTTTCCGGCGGCACTGAGTTGTGCCCGGAAAGCGGGCTGCAGCGGGTCGGGCGGCTGATGCGGCCTTATGGAGCCTCTTTCGATATACAGAGCGCGCCCGGTGATACATTGTTCAAGATTCGTGTGCCGCTGGCTCAGCCTGCGTGCGCATGAAGATGCCGCTTTGATGGTTCCGTAACATCCCAAATGATCCGTCATTGCGAACGAAGTGAAGCAATCCGGCTCATTGACATTGCCACGGCCTGCGGCCTCGCAATGACATTGCGTTACAGTGTCCGCAATGGCACAGTAAGATTTGTTTCTATTTGTCATTGATGGCTGCAGGATTTTTATGGCTTGATCAGTTTTCTATTTTCCTTTGCAGGTTTTGGGTTAACCGTATCAGAGAACCAGACAGAATTTTCAATAAAATAAAAAGCACATAGTTTACCTATCCCGAAGGGAGTACTGTTACGTGGAACAGAGCAATGCATCCAATCCGGGCACCATCCTTGCCGTGTGCACAAGCCCTAAAACCGGCATGCGGAAGAAAAATGTGGGTCAGGCACAGTTTATAGAGCAGTTCGGCATTGAAGGCGATGCCCATGGCAATTGCGCGACACACCGGCAGGTGAGCCTGCTTGCCATGGAGAGCATCAGGAAAATGCAGGATATGGGACTTGATGTGGGGCCCGGTGATTTTGCGGAAAATCTTACCACCGAAGGAGTGGATCTTTTGGCTCTGCCCATCGGCTCGAAAATCAGCATTGGCGACAGCGTTGAACTTGAAATTTCGCAGCACGGCAAGCAATGCCATACCCCCTGTGCCATTTATCATCAGGCCGGCACCTGCGTCATGCCCACGGAGGGCATATTCGGCAAAGTACTGTCCGGCGGCATGGTGAAAGTGGGCGACCGGATCAGCCGTATCGACTGAAGGTCCGGCTGCCGTGGCAAGCACCATTCTCAGCAGCATCGACATTGTACTGGTCGGCACGCTCAATTCGGGCAATATAGGCTCTGTAGCCCGGGCCATGGCCAATATGGGCCTTTCCAGCCTGAGCCTTGTCTCACCCCGCTGCACAATCGATCATCAATCATACGCAATGGCAACACACGGTGATGGCATTCTGCGCAGCGCCCGGACATTTCCATCCCTTCGCGCAGCACTTGCCGGCGCAGTCTATGTTTTCGGCACTACGGCGCGGGAAAGGCGCTGGCGTGATGCTCTTGTGCCAAGTGAGCTTGGGGGCAGGGCGGCGCACCATGCCCGTGGCGGCCGGGTGGCCATGGTGTTCGGGCCCGAAGATATGGGCCTGTCAAATGATGAGCTCGAGCTCTGCAATGAGGTTGTGAGCATTCCCACAGCGCAGGGAGCGTCTTCTCTGAACATTTCGCACGCCGTACTTCTTATCTGCTATGAGCTTTTCGGGGCATGCCGTGTAGACACGGCTTCAGACGGCGCGGCCATCGACCCTGCCCCTGTCGCCATGGTTGAAGCCATGTATGATCACATGCGCGAGTCGCTGCTTGAAATCGGGTTCTTGAATCCTCAAAATCCGGAGTACACGCTGGGAATGATCAGAAGGCTTTTGTCGCGCACGGGGCTTTCAGTTCCCGAGGTCAGGATGCTGCGAGGGCTTTTCAGGCAGCTTGTCTGGTATATCCGCAAAAAGAGCAGCTGAATAAAATGGCAGACCAATAAAAAGCGAAAGCATATATAGGGGAAGCCTGTGGTGTGCGAAAGGGTCATCCTGAACGAAGTGAAGGACTCTGGTTTTCGGGATGAGAAAATTCAATATGATAGAGATTCTTCGCTGCGCCAGAATGACGTGGCGAGGTTGTTCAAAAGATGCAGTCTCGCTAACTATCCATATTTGCCTTGACACTCGACCGGCATCCCTTTATATTTTATCGTCATCAAAACAGACCCGGTTCCTTATTAATCAATAGTACGAGAGATGTATGAAGACTCAAAACACCCAAAAAGCCGACCTTGACTGGAAAAACCTTCCTTTCGGATTTGTCCCAACCGATTTCAATATCCGTTACCATTACAAGGATGGCGCCTGGTCGAAAGGCGAGCTGACAAGCGATACAACAGTAAAAATGCATATAGCCGATCCCTGCCTGCACTATGGACAGGAAGCCTTTGAAGGCATGAAGGCATTTGAAACAAAAGACGGGCGCATTGTGGTGTTCAGGCCGATAGAAAACGCGAAACGGCTGCAGGTAAGCTCGGATCGCATTCTGGTGCCCCGGATACCAACGGAAATATTTTTGGACGGGGTCCATAGGGTTGTAGGGGCTAATGCGCGTTTTGTTCCGCCGTATGGTACGGGAGCCAGCCTGTACATACGGCCTGTTGTTTTCGGCGTTGGCCCCCAGATCGGCCTGGGTCCTGCAAAAGAATACGAGTTTATTATACTGGTTACGCCGGTCGGGCCCTATTACAAGGGCGGATTCAAGCCGGTAAAGGCCTTGATTGTCGACGAATATGACAGAGCAGCTCCGCTCGGGATGGGCGCCTATAAGGTAGGGGCAAATTATGCCGCCGGACTGCTGGGCTACGAGTACGCGCATCAACAGGGGTATCCGATAGCTTTATATCTTGACCCGAAAGAAAAAAGATACGTAGACGAGTTCGGCACGTCGAATTTTATCGGCATTGCCGGCAATACATATATCACGCCTAAATCAAGCTCTATTCTGCCGAGCATAACAAACGACAGCCTGGCAATTATGGCCGCTGATATGGGCATGGCTGTCGAGAAGAGACCGATCGATGTGGAAGAGCTGCAAAATTTTGATGAGGTCGGGGCCGTAGGTACTGCCGCCGTCATTACTCCTATCGCCTCCATCCAGTACAAGGGCAGAGTGTTTTCCTACGGCGACGGAGAAAGCGCCGGTCCGGTTTCGACAAAACTGTATGAAAAGCTGACTAAAATCCAGACCGGAGAAATCGGCGACACCTTCGGATGGCTTGAAGAAATAAAAGTATGATGAAGACACCGGCGCACTGCGCCGGGTTTTCTATCGTGTGGTTTGAAGATTGACAATACAAAACAGGGACATATGTTCCTGTTTTTTTTGCGCATGAATCGCAGCAGGCGCCTCCACCCGGTATGGTCTATTTGAAGCAGGGGAGGGGGCGATATGAAGAAATCCGGGGGCAGGTTTCAGCAAATTTTTTTACCGTAGAGACGGGGTTTAACCCCGGCTGTTTCAAACCTGTGTCGCAACGCTGCAGCAACAATAAAAAATGAAAAATAATTTCAAAATAATTTTTTTTACTTCTGAGCCTTTCCCTCATATGCGGATGCGCAACATCCGGGTACTGGGCTGATCGCGCCCGGGACGGGGCGGATATTTTTTCTTTTGCCGTCGGTCAGGGTCTGGGCCTGAAGGCGCGCATCGGCCCCGTTACCGCAGGCCTGCTTGAGGATTATACTGCGGCGGGGCTGCGCGGCGGTGAATTCTGCAGTCAGGACCTTTCCGGCAGAGAAGCCGAAGATGAAACGCGTGGCGCCATAGACGGGCAGTTCATCGTTGATAATACCGAACGGTTCACGCTGACGAAGCTGGGCCGCCGCAAAAATTTTGAGGCATCAAGCCTTGGCGGCGGCATGCACATACCTTTGTTAAGCCTGCTTCAATCGGATTCCAGCTTCGCCTATTATACACACATAGAGGCGGTTTTAGGGCTGCAGGGATCTGTTCGAGTCGGTTTTAATGCAGGTGAGTTTTTTGATTTTATTATCGGGTGGACAACCATCGATATTCTGCATGATGATGTCGCAATGAAATAGAGTGGCGCCGCCTTTAACGGCTGTATAACCGGCGGTATGGGAAACTGTAGAGACGGGTTTTAAACCCGTTTCCTTCCTTCGGCTTTTATCTATGCATCAGGGTAAATTTCAAAACAAATACCGAATACATTCAACCCGTCTGCCGAACTGGGATTATTCCAGTGCAGGCGCGTATTTTGTTACAATATGTACTGAGGGCCGAAGATACCGCTTCGGTGATATCGTAAACGGCAGCCTTGCCGAAACCGTACCTGCCAAAATCTGCATGAATTGCTGGTCGGAATTATCTCTGCACTACAGCAACTGTATGTCCGATGAATTCGTTATTATGCCCAATCATGTGCATGGTATACTCATGCTTCAAAATAAACAGGATGAGACGGGTTTGAAACCCGTCTCTACGGAGGGCAAACAATATTCTTTGTTTGAAATTGTACGAGGGTTTAAAACCTTCACCGCCCGTGAGATTAACAGGTATGAAAATTCAATCGGCAGGCAGTTCTGGCAATCGCGTTTTTACGATCGGGTTATCCGTGATAATGCTGAATATCTTCGTATCCGAGAGTACATTATTGATAATCCGGCAAAATGGGAGGTAGACAACAACGATGTTGAAAATCTTTATATGTAATTCCCAGCGGATAGTTTTATGCGTTTTACGTAGAGACGGGTTTTAAACCCGTCTCTTTTTTCATTCAATCTACATCTTTTCCCGCAACCGCGCTGACAAATCCTGCGTCATTTTCAGAACCTTCACGGCCTGGTCAAGGGTGAGCGAGCCCGTGCCGCAGCTGGGGTTATGAGCGACTGGGCCATGATCTGTTTGCGGTCAAAGCCGAGCGCCTGCACCTGCTCAGCTTCGGTTTCCCATATTTTGAGTAGTGATTCAACGCTTTCCTTCTCAATATGTTCGGGATTGTCCGTGGGCACGATGCCCCACGCAAGTATGCCGCCTTGTACCTATAAATTCTCTCACTTTATCGCTGTAAAGCATTAATTTATCGAAGAAATTATAGGCGTCAAAGCTGATGATGTCGGCGCCGGAATCAAGGGCAAGGGAGAAGTCGCCGTTGGCGCAGATATGAATCCCCGCCAGCCCGCCGGCGCCATGCACGCCTTCTATGACTTCGGCCATGGCAGCATTTACCTGCTCGCGGCTGATGCTGATGAAGGCTGATGAGCCGAAGCTCACAATGCCGGGTTCGTCAAAAAATACGATTGCCCGCGCGGCATGTGCGGCAAGCTGCTCGGCCTGCCAGCGTGCCTTGAATGCGAGCAGCTTGATGAGCACGTCGCGCAGCGTGTCGTCATAGAAGACCGATTTGCCGTTCTGGTCTTTGACGCCGACGCCCATGGTTATGGGGCCGGTGATCTGCCCTTTGAGCGCTTTGGGTGCTGCCGGCAGCTCCGGTCCGGCGCTGAGCAGCTCAAAGAATCCTTGAGCTGTTTCAGGAGTAAGAGAAAAGCGGGATTTTGCCAGCAGAGAAAAGTCGGCGGTTATTGCCATGTACTCTTCATAAAAAGCAACGAGCTGGTCCTGAAAATCGGGCGCGTCGGTATTTATGAAAACCTTGTCGTCCCGGGATGTGAATCCGGGCATGCCGGGCAGAAACTGCTCGATCATGCCTTCGCCGGGATGGCGCGGCAACTGAACCCAGAGGGGGATTTCGGGAACATAGTTGAACATGAGGCGCGTTGCTTCGGCATGGCTGTCCATGGGCAGGCTTCCGATCAGAAGGGCGTTGCAGTCGGCATTAAATGATTGTGTCATGGGTGTATCCTCTTAAAATAAATAGTGTTCCTTGAAAAATTGAACAGCCATACTGATAACACGGAAGGCATTGATAAATCAAGAAAACAGGAGCTTTCGATAAAACAGGGACTCATTCACTGCAATCCCTTTTCCTCTGGCGGTAAAACATATATGGCAGCATATGGGGCTGTGGGAGACGCAGTATCTAACGAACTTTATCAAGGAGTTTTGGTTATTGACTTATTAGCGGGTCAGCCATACTGTGGTCTACAGAATGGCGCTCTGAAAATTGCTTCACCCCGTCAGGGCTAAAGAACTCCGGGGTAGGTTCAATGAGCTTTCCGGGAAATGGCAGTTCGGGTTGTTGTGGTTGTCAGCCGCTTCCCGTGATCGACTGAGCCTCTTTACTCAGTTTTCTCTCAGCGCCTCCCGCACTTTGACAGCCAGATCCTTCATCGAGAATGGCTTCTGGATGAAGTTCACGCCCTCGTCCAGCACACCCCGGTGGGCGATCACATCGGCTGTATAGCCGGACATGAACAGAATTTTCATGCCGGGGTAAAGGGATTGCATCCGTTCCGCCAGGTCCCGGCCGTTCATTTCCGGCATGACCACGTCGGTGATGAGAAGTTGTATCTCGCCCGCGTGTTCCTCGGCCAGCCGGATGGCCTCGCCCGGCGTGCCTGCGGCCAGCACCCGGTACCCTAATTTTTCCAGCATCATTTTGCCCATCTTCAGGAGCGCAGGCTCGTCCTCCACCACCAGCACCGTCTCGCCGCGGCTCAGAGGGATTTCCGCAGCCTTTTCCCGCGGGGTATCGACGGCTTGACCCGCATACCGGGGCAGGTAGATTCTAAAGGTCGTTCCTTTTCCCGGTTCGCTGTAGACGTTGATGAATCCGTTGTTCTGCTTGACGATGCCATACACCGTGGATAGCCCCAGACCGGTTCCCTGGCCCACCCCCTTGCTGGTGAAAAACGGTTCGAAAATCTGGTCGAGGGTCTCCTTGTCCATGCCGCATCCATCGTCGCTGACGGCCAGCAGCACATACTCTCCTGCGACAAACCCAAAATGATCAGCGCAGTAGGTCTCGTCAAAGACGGCGTTTCCCGTTTCGATGGTGATCTTGCCGACATCGGCAATGGCGTCCCTGGCGTTGACACAGAGATTGGCCAGGATCTGATCGATCTGGACGGGGTCCATCTTGACCGGGCACAGGCCCGCCTCGGGCAGCCAGGCCAGATCGATGTCCTCGCCGATGAGTCGCCGGAGCATCTTGAGCATGCTCTCCACGGTCTCGTTCAGGTCAAGCACCACGGGAATGATTGTCTGCTTGCGGGCAAAGGCCAGCAATTGCCGGGTGATGTCCGCGGAACGTATTGCGGCCTTGATGATTTCCTCAAGGTCGGCATGCAGCGGCTGGGCCGGGTCCACCTTTGCCAGGGCCAGTTCCGCATAACCGAGGATCACGCTGAGCATATTGTTGTAATCGTGGGCCACGCCGCCCGCCAGCAGGCCCACCGCTTCCATCTTCTGGGCCTGCTGAAACTGGGCCGCCAGCCGGAGATGCTCGGTGATGTCCCGTTTGACGGCCACATAGTTGACGATCCGGCCCGAAGCGTCGCGAACCGGCGAAATCGTCGTCTCCTCGGTGTAGAGAGTCCCGTCCTTGCGCTTGTTGACCATGCGGCCCGCCCAGGTTCTGCCGCCGGAGATGGTATCCCAAAGATTACGGTAAAACAGTTCGTCCTGTTTGCCGCTCTTGAGGATGCGCGGATTCTGGCCGATCGACCTCCTCTCGGCTGTAGCCCGTCGTCCGCTCGAAGGCCGGGTTGACAAACTGGATGATCCCCTGGGCATCGGTCATGACAATGACCTCTCCGGCCTGCTCGATGGCCGCCATCAACCGCTTGCGCTCGGCATCGGCCCGCTTGCGCGCGGTGATGTCACGGATGTTGCACTGGATCACCTTGCTATGGTCCACGAGGTAAACATTGCTGACAAACTCCACGGCGATGGGCTGCCCATCGAGGGTTTCCAGCGGCAAATCATCGTAACGGATGTATTCGTTATCCTGCAGGGTCTTGAAAGCGTCCTTGGATGCGGCAATGTCTTTGAATACACCGAGTTCCCAGATATATTGCCCGCATAATGCGTCGTAAGAATAACCGAGTAACTGCAACAGGAAAGGATTGACATCAACCACCTTGCCCGTATCGGCATCGAGAATCAGGATACCGTCCTTGGCTGATTCAAAGAGCCGCCGGTAGCGCTTCTCGGAATCTTGCAGCGCCTCCCCGCCTCGCTCCTTTTCCAGCAACGTTTCTTCCAGCAGCGCAATTCGCCTATTCAGTTCGGTGTTGGCGAGGCGAAGCTGGTTTTCGATATTCGTGTCTGACATAGTCACAACCTCGATAAATTTGTCTTTGGGCTACTTGTGCGCTTTACTATTTGATTATGCAGGCCCCCCTCACCCCATTCTTGCCATGGCGGGTCTTCTGATAGTTTTAAATCGATCATGTTATCGTTATCCGTTTTTCAGATGTCGTGCAACCCCCCGGCGATAGTGAGCCAACTCGCCTGCACTGAGGCCGAAAGCGCACAGGGAGATATCAACCTCGTTTTTACAGGCAGGCTGACCGTACCCGCCACACCCCGGTGTCGGGCCGCTCATAGAACCTATGCCGTCATATGGCCATTGCCGGCCGAATTGCGCATGGTTTACCGATGTGCTATCCATCATCCTCCGTCTGTCCGCTTTATCCGTCCGCCCTCTGATCCTCACTGTTTACGGTGTTTGCCTTTACAGACACATGCCCTCGATCTATTTGTATTACATCCCCAAAGCGGGTTTTTATCCGTGACTTCACCAGGCAACTTTTTTTGCTCAGAAGCGCAGCGAACTCGTCGGGGGGCAGTGGTTTGCTGAAGAGAAATCCCTGCATCTCGTTGCAGCCGCAGGAGGCGAGGAAGTCATGCTGCTCCCAGGTTTCAACACCTTCGGCTATCGCCTTAAGGCCAAGACTGTGAGCGATGGTAACGATGCTCCTGCTCAGGGCGACGCCATTGGTGTTTTGGGCAGCCATGTCATTGATGAATGAGCGGTCGATCTTGATGCTGTTGAGCGGGAAGTGCCGCAGGTAATTAAGGCTGGAGTAGCCGGTGCCGAAATCGTCAAGACTCAGTGAGATGCCCAGCTCCTTCAACCGGTTCATGATCTTGGTGGCGTGGGGCGGGTCGTGAATGAGCACGCTTTCGGTCAGTTCCAGCTCCAGAGCTGTGGGCGCCAGGCCGGCATCCTGCAGGATCGTCTGAATCTGCTCGATCAGGGCAGTCTGGCGGAACTGCTTGGCAGAGAGATTGACGGCAATCTTGATTAGGGAAGTCCCGCTTCCTGCCACGCACTGGCCTGCGTGCAGGCCTCCTGCAGGACCCATTGTCCCAGGGGGATGATCATGCCGCTCTCTTCCGCCATGGGGGATAAAATCGCCCGGCATGATCAGGCCGCGTTTCGGGTGCTGCCAGCGGACCAGTGCCTCGCAGCCGACTATTCGGCCGGATTCAAGTTCAATCTGCGGCTGGTAGTGCAGGACAAACTCTCCCTGCTGAAGAGCCTGGTGCATCTCTTCCTCAAGCTCCAGTATGCCCTGTATCCGGGTGTTCATCTCCGTTGCGAAGAAACGGAATTTGTCGCCTCCCTCCTCTTTGGCGCGGTACATGGCAATGATCAGCGTTGCGGATCAGGGTTTCCACCAGTTCGCCATCCTTCGGGAACAGGCTAATTCCTATGCTGGCCGTGATCCGGAGCTGGTGATCCGACAGGAAAAAAGGTTCGGCCAGCGTTTTGCGGATTCGCTTGGCCAGCAGCCCGATATGCATCAACTTCTACCAGTTCCGACAGGATGATCACAAACTCGTCGCCGCCCATTCGGCACACTGTATCGCCGGCCCGTACGCAAAGAACCATCCGTTCGGCCACCTGCCGCAGCAGCTCATCACCGTAATTGTGGCCCATAGTGTCGTTGACTATCTTGAAACGGTCGAGATCCAGCAGCATTATCCCGATGTTTTGCTGGGTGCGCTGGGCACGGATGATGTGCTGCAGCAGCCGGTCCGCCATCAGGTTGCGATTGGGAAGGCTGGTCAGCGTGTCGTGATCGGCCTGGTGCTTGAGCTCAAGTTCATATTGCTTGCGTTCAGTGACATCATGCATGAAGCCGTGCCAGGTGATGGTGCCGTCGGGCTCTTCCTGTGGCATGGAGTGCCCTTCGATCCATATTTCGCCCTTGCGGGGGTGGCAGCACACGAAATTCGTTTTGCCAGGGGTTCAGGGTGTAGGCCGAAATTCCGATAGTCTCCCGAAACTGGTTTATGTCGTCCGGGTGGAGCAGCAGAAAAGACTGGTGAGGCATCCTCGATAACGTCTTGCGGCGCGAGTCCGAAAATCTCGTCGATTGTCGGACTGGCATAGGGGATGCACATCACGCCGTCCGGCCGCAGTACGAAGGTGAAGATCAGTCCCGGAACGGTGGCGGAAATTTTAGCCAGTTTGTCCTGAAGCTGGAGTCGTTCATGGATGGCCTGATCGCTCTGTTTGCGCTGCGTGATGTCCTCGCAGGTGGATACAATAGCCAGGCATTCTCCCCTGGCGTCCAGCACAACATCAGAGGTGATACGGACAGGGAAGACGCTGCCGTCCTTCCGTATATTGCTGCTTTCGCGAACCCAGCTTTTCATGGCGACGAAATCCTCGGTTGTGAGCTCGTTTCTTGAGGTTGCCGGGGGCAAAATCACGGACGTCCCGTACCGATCAGCTCATCTACCTCATAGCCGTGCATGCGGGCGTCGGCGAGATTGGTGTAAAGTATTTTTCGCAAAGGGTCTGCAATGGTTACCCCCAGCTGCATGATATCGAGCACTCTTTTTAGCGGGATCAACGCCTCTTCCGCTCGATCCAGATCGACGTGGGCCTTGTTCAACTCCAGATTCAGCTTTTCAATTTGACTTCCCGTATCTTCCAGCTTTTTGATGAGATTGTTGAATGACTTCGAAATCTCAAGTAGTTCGAGGGTACCCTTGTGTTCATCCAGAATGACTTTTTCGCCGTCATCGACCTTTTTTATAACGACCGATACCATGGCGAATTTTTTAAAGACGCGCCGGAGTAAGATATTTCCTGTTAAGGCCAGCAGGAGGATGAGCGCGAAGATGATCATCTGGGGGAAGCTCAAATGCTCCAAAACCCCATTTTTGTAGAAGATATAGGCTGTTACCGTGAAAGGCAGAAGGAACAGCAGAGAAGAAATTATTCTTGACTGGCTGTATAGGGATTCGCCTTCGATGCCCAGTTTTTTTAAAAGATGTTTTTTCATGGTCCCCTTTCCTAACGGTCATGAGGTTGAATCAAAAAGAACGTACGTAGTAGACCTGATCCAGTCCCCTGCCAGACACCTCTGTGCAGCCTCTGCACGCGAGAATTTTTTCGAGCAGTATGAGATTGGTCTCTTCATCGACAACGCTGAGAATTGCAGGATGGTGCACATTCATGGTTGCACCCCGACCCGGATAGAATATGCCTTACCAGCTTCGGGAACATCCGTGTCCATGAGTTGCATTTTTACCAGGAAATCAAATTTCATAGGGTTGTTTTACTTCTTAGTTTGAATGAGGAAAAGGTTGCACCTCATAGTTCATTCATGACTTTTTCCTATTTTATTATTTGCAAGAAGCAGGCCATTAAGGTATTTAAATATGGAAACTCTACTATATCAACTGGTTAGCAGCGTCGAAGAACAAAAAAGGAACTTGAAATTAGTGGGATTTGTCCAATGGAACGGGACTGAGTACCGTTAAACGGGATTTGTACCGCTTAACAGTACTCGTACGATCAGTATGACTGGTTTTGCAGGGTATACTTCAACCCATGAGATTAGTGGATATCACATTTGAAATTAACTGTTTTAGTCACCCTTTTCTTAATGCCAATATATGAAAATCAGGGGGCTTACGTTAGTTACATAAGAAAATTCCAGCTTCATTCCGGCTTGTCTGGAATCCTTCCGCTGCAGTGGAAAAGTTTCCGGACAAGCAAGGATGACAGGGCAGGTGTTACGTACGAGAGATTGCATCTCATCCAACAAAATCAAATGTCATGACCTGCTCGTTGTCCTTTCGTTTATTAAGCTGCGGTTTTGTTCACTGGCATATGCTCGGAATATTTTTTACTGGCCATGTCAAGTCCAAGCACACAGCACGCTGAACGAGCAATCAAACGTTCTTCGTCCGAGCGCATGATGCGGACGATCATTTCCTGATTCAATCGGCATCCCGTCGTATGTCATCAAAAAACGGGGTTCTTTTTTTTTCCACGCATTTTGCAGCATAGAGATACAGCGCCGCGGACCAGGTTTGCCAGTCCTGACCCATGGGTTTACCGTCCTGGGCTTTAAGCCATTCATTAAAACCAAAATCAAGGCTTTCGTCTGCGGCTGCTGCACGATCTCCGGTAAGTGCCAGCAGCTTCTTTTCGGCAAGCTGGAACTTTTCAGCGGCAACCAGGGCTGCAACATACAGCCCGCATATAAAAGGCCATATGCCGCCGTTATGGTAGTCTCCCGGCTTATTGAACTATTTCATAGCGTGGTCGCCAGTCGGGATCTCCAGGTTTGATAAATGGAAAAAAATTGGGCGGCAGATCAAGTGCCAAATCGCCTCTTTTTATCATGCCTGTCGCATTCCGCTTCGATCCAGGAAATCATTTCCTCGCGCCCGGGACGGCGACGCTATTCCTGAAAGAATGGCAAGGCTGTTGCCGAGCAGATCGAACCGTTCGCTGCTGTAAATTTTATACGACCAGAAGGCATAGTAAGGCTTATGTTTTACGACCAGACCTTCATGGACATGATGATGCATGCATGCCGCCGGTAATGGTAAACCGGCTCATCTCTTGGCGCACGGTATTGGCTTTTTCATGTTGCCCAAAGAGCCGCAGATAACTATAGACAAGCGTGTTGACATACAGGCCATACCCGATTACCCACTGTTCATCGCGCCAGTCGCTTGTGGGCTGCTGGGCAACCAGGGCGGTCTGATGGGCTCTGATATTCCATCCACATCAGGGCTTTACGAGCGGCAGTTCTGAAGAAATTCATTTTCATCCGTGGCTTTTCTGAAAATGCCCAGCGCCAGCAGGAACAGCGGAGTCGTATCGCTTGCTCCGCGGTCATGGCTATCGTGGACAAGTGATGGAATATGGCCGTGCTCTGTCTGATTTTTCGCCAGCGTTTCCAATACCTTGCGCATGCCGGCAAGCAGGCTTCGGCATTTCCGGAGACCGCAATTCCAAGGATGAGACAACATGAGATCCCGTGTGTACGGCTCCGGATAGCCCCAGCCGGCAGTACGCGGAAGTCCATGAAAAGGACCATGAGCATTATGAAGCAGTACTTCAAGACTGCAGCCTGTTTTGCCTGTTAATTTTTTCTCTGTCGGTTGCATTGCATTTTAGTGTTCACTCTATTTTATCCCAACTTTATCATTCATTATCTGCACAAACCGTTTTGCAACGACACGATAATCAAAATTCTCTACAACACGCTTTCTGCCTGCTTTTCCCATTTTTTCACGCAGGGCCTCATCCGTCATAAGATCCATTAAATAGTTGGCAATATCATGAACATTAGCACGGTAATCTACTGTTCGCGGTACCTTAAATACCACTGTGTGCTTATCTTCAAATCCCGATTCCTCACCAAGTATTACTTCGTTTACAGCTATTTTCTTTGCGATACTTGCCAGTAATGCAGTTTCACCATGAATCAATGTATCGAGCATCCCCATGGCCTTAATGCTGATTACCGGTTTTTCGCAGGCGCCTGCTTCGACCTGCGGCATGCCGAAACCCTCTAGCCGCGAAGGTGCGGCATATATATCACATGCACCAATCAGATAGGGCATGAAATTACGTGAAATGGTATTTGTTGCATACGTGACATTTTTTTCGATGCCAAGGTCTGTAGCCATTTCCAGATCGAGCAAGATTTTGAACGTTTGGTCCTCGGCTGAGGCCATACTTTACATACATATTTCCAGTCGGGTGCCTTGTTATCTATTATGGCCAGCGCCTGCATTACCTCCTGTGCACCTTTTGATGCGGCATCGCCACCCACAGTCAGAATCATGAGCTGATCAGGTGAAATACCCAGTGCTTCTCGTACGGCAAGGATTTTTGGATCATCCTTGTTATACGGAATGAAAGCATCCGTATCGCAGCCTACAGGTAACACTTCAATTTTATCGCCGTTGATTCCATCGCGGACATACATCTCTTTCACCCAGTTCGATGTGACCAGGATGAGTGGAAGAGCATTCAGAACTTCCTGGTAATTCGCAATATATCCATCGGCGACCAAGCCAGGGTACCGGCTGCACGCCATATCGTTGCGGATGAAGTACCAGATGTGGTGTATGTCCCCAATACCCGACACCTACAACGACATCCGGCTCGAACCAGCGGTAGTACCATTCTTTTTCCTGCGCCGATTCGAAATGAACCGCATGAGCATCGATGCCCATTTCAAGTAGTCCCCTATACAAAAGATCTCCCTGGGTGGCAAGCCCTCCCGGTGATGGCGGATAATCATATAATACCAGTACTTTCAAAGTGTTGCTCCTCCATTGTTTAAGCCTCTGCCGGGCATCCGCCGGGTTGGTAAATTGCCAGAATGCTTCAGCTTTCGGCGTTGTTTCTGCTTCAAAACTGTTTTCTGCAAATCCATACGTTTCAGTAATTATGTTGTATTTTTTCTGCCATATTTCATCTGGCAGCATGTGGTACAGGGGAGCGTGTTCTTATCGCCTGTGGAAGACGGTTCTCAGGGCGCTCTTCATAGGCAAAAGTCCAAAGCTCGACGGCTGCTATCTTATCGGCATGCCACAGGTTAGATACAGCTTTGCCGGTCTCTTCATGCCTGAGATGCCTGGTATATTCCCCCGATGGATCATGGGAAATAATCATGTCGAAATGTTTAGGAGGGAGAAGTTGCAGTATTGCATGTTCTGAATCTCATTTGCTCAGCCAGAGGTTCTGAGCTCAGGACCATCGTCCAGATCACCCATGATTCCCTCTGGCGCCGAGAATTTTCAGGGCCTGTAAAGAACCTTGGAGCCCGGTCTTTGTCGCTTCCCCGGCAAAGCGTCATAATAAAACAGTTCCATGAGGGTTGCTCAAGAATGGTGCCTCCGGCCCATAATGTTTCATCATCAGGGTGGGCCACTATTACGGCTGCAGTTTTTGTTTTCTTTTGTTCATGCTGCATATCGTGAGCCAGGGGAGGGACTTTTTGCTGAGATGCGTTAAGATGCTTCTTCGGAATTTCCATTCACGCCTTTTTTTGTATGCTGTTTTGTCTTGCTTTTGTTAATCAACCGTCCGCCGATAATCTTTACAGCCGGGACGCTGTCGGCATGTGGAGCGATAGAATCCGGACCGGCCGCGTGCGCAATTCGTACAATTTCCTGAGCGATATCCTCAGGTGAAAGAATAAAATCAATGCACCCGCTGGCGATTGCGCTCTCAGGCATATCCGGCTGACTGGCTGTGTCGAGCTTTTGCGCGATAGTAATGCCGCCCACATCTTTTATGCCACACAGCGCTGCCGCACCGTCACCATCATAGCCGGAGACTATGACAGCAATAAGTTTGCCGTCCCATTGCCGGGTTAAGGAACGCAGAAAAACCGTAATTACGTCGGGCCATCCCCTGGGCTTTGATATCGGCTTTAGACGAAACTCTCCATTAAGAACGTGCAAATCATGCTGTGCCGGGATTATGAACACATGGTCGGGCTCGATGAGCAATCTATCGGTAATCAGTTCAACCGGCATATCTGTGTAGTTCGGGAGAATTTTATGGAGCCGGGTGGCGACGGTTCTCAGGTGATTAACGATGACGATTGCAACACCCATATCGGCCGGCAGATTCTGCAGTAAGCGGGTATAAGCGTCGAGGCCGCCGGCCGAACCGCCCACGCAAATAACAGGAAAGTCTTTTGCAGCATTTTTTGCTTTCATCAACAAGCACTCCGTTCTGGATTTTTATTCTCCTGCTTTATTAATTATAGTTTGCACATTTCCGGCATTTGAATCATCCGTTAGCCGACCATATGCTGGATACCGGAGCTCGCGGTTGGATATGCATACAGCACCTGTTTGATGTCAGCAGCAGTCAGGTTATGCTTCATTGCAAGGGCGAACAGATTAATCAGATCATCAGCATGGCTGTCAAGCAGATGAGCCCCTAAAATTCTGCCGGTGCTTTTTTCCAAAATAATTTTACATCCTGCAAAAGGTTCGTTGATTCGCTGATTATGCAGCCAGTCCGCTGTCTCTTGGAATTTTACATCATAGTGCAATCCCTGCTGCTTGCTTCTGCTTCCTGTAAGCCGACCGAAGCCAGCTTCGGCAGGGTAAAAACAACGCTTGGTACAACGCGATAATCAGCCCTTTTGCGTTTC
>CAWDSQ010000031.1:0-16005 GCA_963804955.1 uncultured delta proteobacterium
ATGCAGAAAAGAACCCCTTCCCGCACCGGCACCGCAACGCTGCCTCTTCACTGGGGCAAAGCCCCGCCCTGGCTGTTCAACCGCATGAAGCGCCTTGCCCGGCAGATCATGCTCATTATCCTTTCCGATTTCGGCCCGCGGGAGCTGCTTGCCCGCCTCTCCGACCCGCTCTGGTTTCAGGCTCTGGGATGCGCGCTGGGGTTTGACTGGCATTCAAGCGGACTGACCACTACGGTCTGCGGCGCACTCAAAGAAGCAGCAGGCGACATGGCCCATGAAACGGGTTTTTTTGCCGCAGGCGGCAAGGGCCGAACATCACGCAAAACACCCGATGAAATAATGAGCTGGGGTGGCGACATAACGGTGCCTCCTGAGCAACTCGTGTATGCCAGCCGCATGTCGGCCAAGGTCGACAGCGCAGCCGTGCAGGACGGCTATCAGCTCTATCACCATGTCTTTTTCTTCACCCGCGAGGGCCAGTGGGCCGTGGTGCAGCAGGGACTCAATTACGACACCCGCTATGCCCGGCGCTATCACTGGCTGAGCGCGCAGCTGCCCTCATTTGTCTGCGACCCCCATGCCGCGGTCTGCTGCGATGCTCACGACGAGACATTCAAACCTCGTAGCTGCAGAAGGAGCTGACAACCGCAGCTCGTCAGTTCGACTGGCAGCCGAGCATCCCGACGAACTGTTTGCAGAGGCTGAAAAAATCATAGAGCTGGAGCTTCCCGCCCGGCACCAGATCACCCGCAAGGACATCAACCCTGACAAGCTCTATTCGATTTTTGTTAAAACCTATGAAGCCCAGTCAACAAACTATGAAGAGCTGCTAAGCCTGCGGGGCGTGGGACCTAAATCGCTGCGGGCCCTAGCCCTGCTCTCCGAGCTCATCTATGGCGCTGCGCCATCATTTAAGGACCCCGTGCGCTACAGCTATGCCCACGGCGGCAAAGACGGCCACCCCTACCACGTGGCGCGCGACGTGTATGACAACTCCATCGAATTTCTCCGAGAGGTGGTTAATAAAAGCAAAATCGAGGCAAGCGACAAACAGCGGGCTTTCAAGCAGCTTGCGGCATTCTATGCGCGGGGGGAAAGGTGAAGTGATATTGCATTAATGACGCAAACGCGAACAACAAAAACCAATGCTTTTTTCCCTCCCCTGGTGGGAGGGATACAGGGAGGGGGATCTGATTGATCAAGCGATTAGCAGCCGTTTCTAAAAAATTGCGGCAGCAGTCAACTGAAGCAGAGAAGCGTCTATGGAGCAGGCTTCGCTCAAAACAGATGGAGGCCTATAAATTCAGAAGGCAGCAGCAAATCGGGAATTATATTGTAGATTTTGTCTGCTTTGAAAAAGGATTGATTATAGAACTTGACGGCGGACAGCATGCAACAAATATGGAAAGCGATAAAAAGCGGGATAACTGGCTTAGATCGGAAGGCTTTGAGGTTGTCCGGTTCTGGAATACTGATGTGTTTGAAAATATTGAAGGGGTAATGGAGACTGTTAAAAACAGATTATTAGCCCCCTCCCTCAGTCCCTCCCACCAGGGGAGGGAAGACGGAAACGACATGAACAGGTTCGCCACGACGAATTCCCTAAAAATGCGGAAACAGGATTGGCGCCTCAAATAATCTTATGCAAAAAATCGAAGAAATAAAACGCCACAAAAACAAACCCGAACAGCATTTCCTGTGCGACCTCGCCCTTCGCGAGCAGGATCATATCGTTCTGGTCTATCATGCTTCATCTTCAGGCCGCATCGCCGACATCGACATCGCTCCCGGCTCCACTACCATCGCCCACTACTGGCAGTCCGGCGGCTATGTTCTCTGGCGCATGTTTGCAGCCGACCACACGCTTGTCGGAACGCTCTTTCATATCTGCGCTAATACTGATATACAGGAAGCAAGTGTCAGCTACGATGATCTTATTCTGGATATCTGGATCACCCCGCAAGGGGTTGCGCGAGTGCTTGATGAGGATGAACTGGCCGACGCGATCAAGGATGGGCTGCTAACAAATGACGAGCAGCGTTGGATAGAAAAGCAGAAACAGATTGTCCTTTCCGGATACTCTGTCATTATCGACCAGATTGCAGCTATTGAAGCAACCATTTTGAACCTGTAGGGGGGCTTACGAAGCACGTCCCCCTGTGTTTAAAATATTATCATGGTGATTCAATGATAACCGCCCCAACCGTTCTCGTTTTAGGTGCTGGTGCAAGCATGCCATTTAATTTTCCCTCAGGAGCAAAACTCTTGCAGGATATTATAAAGTTACTTTCTACAGACAAAATGCTACAACATGTTCCTGCAAACAATCCAACAGATCTCAGGGCTTTTCAAAATGCTTTGAGTCACTCTGGGACTTCTTCAATTGATGCATTTCTTGAACACAGGCCTGAATTTATAGAAGTCGGAAAAATCGCAATTGCGCTTTCTCTAATGCCTTGTGAAAAAGATGAGGCTCTATTCCAATCTTCACAACACTGGTATCAGTTCCTTTTTCAACAATTGAATGCCAGTTTCAATAATTTTGGTGAGAATAAGCTTGGAATAATTACCTACAACTATGACCGTTCACTGGAGTATTACTTAGTAACAGCTTTACAAAATAAATACGGGAAGGATTTTGAATCCTGTTTGGAACAATTTAAAAAAATACACTTTATACATTTACATGGCTCCTTAGGCGATCCTTTTGGTGGTGACCATACGACTCATAAAAGCTATTCCTCTAATTGCACACCTAAAGACATTGGTGTTGGTGCAAGGAATATTAAAATTATTCATGAGTCTATAGACAATGAACCACAGTTTAAAAAGGCTCATGATTTATTAATAAACGCTAAAAAAATTTGTTTTCTAGGTTTTGGATACGACAAAACAAATCTTAATCGTATAAGTCCTCAAGTTAAAATCGATTGGAGACTAACACCAGTCTATGGAACAGCATTTGGTTTAGGAAAAGCTCAATCCGATTGGGTAAAGTTTTATTTTAAAAAAAATTTTGGAGCTGACATCCAACTAGGGAATACAGACACTACAATTGAAAAATTCCTAAAAGATTATCCAGCAATTATAAATTGGTAATCTTATACATTGCTTGGGTGCAGGGTGCGAAGCACGTAGGCCGAATTGCTGAACAAATCCGGCAATTTAATAAATAAACTTTACTTGGTGCGCAATGCGCATCCTGACTCCCACTATCGTAAAATTATTTACCTCAGAAAGGACTCCTGACATGACTGGCGATGCGCTGGGCGGCTCTACAGAATTTGAAGTCGTAAAAATCAGGTGCGGTTCTGCCGAAACGTTCACGCAGGCCGTCGCGACCGAGGTGCCGTGCACAATCGTCATCAACGGCAAAGAGGCTGTCACCACCCTGATGACGCCCACTCACTTTAAGGAATTTGCCGTGGGGCATCTCTTTACCGCAGGCATTATCACGCGGGCCGAAGACATAGTCAGCTGCAGCTGCGACGAGATCAGGTGGCGCCTTGATGTGGAGACGCGGCGCGAGGTTGATCTTGATCTTTTGGGCAAGCGGGTCTACACAAGCGGCTGCGGCAAAGGGGTCATGTATGCCAATGTCATCGAGCTTTCGTCGCGCCACCCGCTGCCTTCAGGGTTCACTGTGCAGGCAGGCCATCTGAAAGCGGCCATACAGTGGCTTTTGTCAAGCTCTGTGCTGTTTCAGGCAACTCGGGGCGTTCACTCCGTGGCGCTGAGCCTCGGGGGTACGCTGCCTGACATGCTTATCGACGATATCGGCCGCCACAATGCCGTAGACAAAATTATCGGGTACGGGCTGCTGCACGGCCTTGATTTTTCGCGCAGCATACTGCTCAGCACCGGCAGGACCTCCTCGGAGATACTGCATAAGGCAAAGCGGGCGGAGATACCCATAGTGCTCTCACGCGGGGCGCCGACACACCAGACAATTCTTCTCTCGCGAGACATGGGCGTAACGGTAGCCGGCTTCAAACGCTCGGGAGACATTGTCATCTATTCAAACTGGCAGCGCGTGCTTACCGATAGCGGCATCCCTTCAATGGAATGAATAAAAAATTTTTGGGTCGGTTCGCTAATTGCCCTGCGGTAAAACGTATACTAACTGATTAGATGGTGCGCGATGCGCACCCTTTCTTTCAAACCCGCAATTCGAGAGGAACTTTATGATCGCAACTTTAACATTCATGGGAGCAACAGGCACGGTTACCGGGTCGCGGTATCTTCTGGAAGCCGAAGGTAAAAAATACCTCATCGACTGCGGCCTGTTTCAGGGCTTGAAAGAAATACGGCAGCGCAACTGGGAACCCTTCCCTGTGCCGCCACATGAAATCGACCGCGTACTGCTGACCCATGCCCATATTGACCACTGCGGCTTTCTGCCCCGCATTGTGCAGCAGGGTTTCAAAGGGCCGGTGCACTGCACCTTTCCCACGGCAGACATCTGCAGCCTCGTCCTCAGAGACAGCGCCTACCTTCAGGAAGAAGACGCGCGGTACGCAAACAAAAAAGGCTTCTCAAAGCACAAGCCCGCCCTGCCCCTCTATACTGTGCAGGATGCCGAAGATGCCATCAGCCTCTTTAAACCAGTACACTACGGCCAGGATCTCTTTTTCTCAGACACCATGCGCGTCAAATTCAAGGACGCGGGGCATATTCTCGGCTCATCGTTTATCGACGTGAAGCTCATGCAGGCAGACAAGCCGACCCGCATCCTCTTTAGCGGCGACATCGGCAGCCCCGACCGCCCCATATTGCGCGACCCCACGCAGGTATTTGAAGTGGACTATCTCGTGCTTGAATCGACCTACGGCGACCGCACCCATGACCACGGCGACGACGCCCGCCGGGACGGGCTGGCCCGTATTATCAATGAAAGCGTCAAGCGCGGCGGCATACTGATCATTCCGTCGTTTGCCGTGGAGCGCTCGCAGGAGCTGCTCTACTATATCCGAGAACTTGAGGACCAAAAACGCATTCCCGTGCTGCCGGTCTATCTTGATTCGCCCATGGCAGTGTCAGCCACTGAGATCTTTGAAAAATGGAAGCTTGTCTACGATATGGAAGCACGAATGCAGGAGCTCGACGGCAGGCATATCATGCAGACACAGATGCTGCATGTCGTGCGCGATGCCTCGGAGTCAAAGCTGCTGCACAATGTGAAGGGCCCGGCCATATTTATTTCCGCCAGCGGCATGCTTGAAGGCGGCCGCATACTGCATCACCTTGAGCACCGCCTTCCCTTCGCGGAAAACACTGTCCTCTTTGTCGGGTATCAGGCCGAGGGCACCCGCGGCAGGTCGATCCTCAACGGCAGCCCGACCATTAAGATTCACGGGCAGATGATTCCCGTGCATGCCAAAATCGAGAATATCACCGGTTTCTCCGGCCATGCCGATTACAAGGAGATACTTGCCTGGCTCATGGGCTTTAACCGGCCGCCGGTTAAAACCTTTATCGTCCACGGTGAGCCTGAGGCTGCTCAAGCCATGGCTAAAAACATCAGAACAACACTTGGCTGGGAGGTTGAAATACCGGAATTCATGCAAACGGTACAACTGTAGGAAGATAAAAACAATAATCAGAAGGCCGGGCTGCTGCACACAGCCCGGCCTTTTTTATTGATACAACTACGTGATACGAATAAAAAACATGTATAGCAGGCTGGAGTAAAACGGCTGCGTTGCCATCTCACTTGGCTTTTCGGCGCTCGTACATTTTGCAGATATCCGACAGTGCGGCAGCCATGGCGGGATTTGTCTTCATAATCTCCACGGTTTCATCAGGAGATTCCAGAAGTTTAAGATAGGCTGCCTCAACGGTATTTGTTTTCATCCGCAGAACCCCGAACAGCATATCGGCAATATCCACGCCTCTGATATTGGCATAAAAATTCGAGCTGTAATACAAGTCACACATCAGGCACAGCCGGGCGATTGCGGTGCCGGGCTTATGATGCTGGTGAATATATTTCGGGTTGAGCACATAAATTCTTATTTTTTTTATGCTGTGGCAGGTTAAGAAATACATGTACCGGTTAAAATCCTTACCCTCGCCGAAAACCTTCTCGGCAAGTTCACGCTGAGCCTTGTTGAGGCCGCCGCTCTTAACGTTCTGCCAGTAGTAGCGAGTATCGATTTCGAAATAGGCAAATTCGGGATCAAATTCTTTAAGTTTGAGAGAAAAAAGCCTGGTTCTATGCGTATGCCCCGTTTTAACCGAGTCGTACACTTTTTTTACTTCATCTTTGCTGAGCCGGTAGTTTTCATTAGCCAGCATCTGCCGGCATGCTTCTTCCAGATTGTTGAAAATGGGGTTTGCTTCACGCCTGCCAAAATACAAAAAACCCTCTTTGCCGAGCTTTGTTTTTTCAACCGCATACATGCCGAAGTCTGCCGTGAAATAAAAATAGTTCAAAAATGCAGGATCAGTGATGTTCTTATAGTCCAGAGCCCGCTTGGCTGCTATTTCGGCAGATGTTGAAATAAAATCAGCATCAAAAAGGGCTGCATCCTTTTGAAATATCCCCCTGTTTTTCTTATTGGTAATAAGTTTAATTATATCCATGTCTTTTCACAAAAAAGCTGTTGTCTGGTTATGGTGCATGAGAAGGCGCCCAACCGTACCTGGCATGGCCTGGGCTTGTGATGCCCGTGCAGGGCATGCCTTACTGCGAAGGCTCAATCCCCCTCTCCCCCAAAAAAAACTATTTGATCAACGTATACCGATTTAAGCAATACAACCAATCAGCAAATCAATATTTACCAGATAATAGTACAATACAAATATTGTGCCAATTTACTTTAAATAATTAATCAAGCATTTTCGATTAGTTAAAAACATGCAGGAGTTATTAACAACTAAAAATGTGTTCCATGGTACATAAATGCACAATCAAAAGCGTATCAAATCCTTACTGTCCCTGTCTGTTTATATAATTGGATGGCCCGTAGGGTTGAAGCGAAAAAAAGAGTGGCAAAGGCAATCGTTGAGGCACTTTAAATATATCCCCTGCTTAAGAAAGCGGAACAGGCGGCCCAGCGGCGGATTTGGATGTGATGGCGGGTTTTCGATTTTTTAGTCGAGATCTGCGGAATTAAACTTACTCACTATTTGTGAGGGTAGAGGTTGATTTTATAGCAGCAAAGTTCTTCAACCAAATTAAACGGCTTGAGTCTAGCCTGCTCTTCTTTGCTCACAACCACCAAAACAGGCATGGCGCCAGGAAAACAAACGATCCGAGGACGGCTGCCATGTAAAAAAACAAAAGGGGTATACACACCAGAAACTGCGGAAATAATTCCGGACTAAAAATCATGTTTGGGATCAATAAAACCATATAGCCAAAGATAACAACGGCCTTGTGCATATTTTGCATTGCCGGCAAGCCTTGGCAGCTCACAGCCAGAAAAAAAGGCACGGCGCCAGCAAAACAAAAGAGCCGAGAATCAGCGCGGTGCCAATGATCACCCCGGGGATAATCACAAAGAGTATGGCCGCAGAAACAACTGCCGCCTGCAACACCGGATTCAAGAGCATCACGCCATAGGCAACCAAGAGATAAAAAACTATAAGGCTTCCATACACCAATCGCACAAATGACCCAACGATGATAATCGCCTGATTGCACGGCGCATCGAAAAGCTCAATGGTCATGAATTGTTCCCGCACGGTGTTTGCCCGCTCGCCCAAGGTGCGGGCCTCATCGACCGTCATTATCATGCGCTGCACATTGCCCGATGCGAGCAGCTTCAGGTCGGCAAGACTGTTTTTGGCTGAGGTCTGTATGGCCAGGGCATCGCCTTCCGTGCAGGCGGCCCCTGGGTCTGCGCAGGCAGTGTATGCCTCGATTACAGAAAGTGTGTCCTTGCTGATATCATACAGCGTTTTCTCACCGGCAAAGACCGTGCCGTGTATCAGTAAATGCTGCAAAAAACATGAAGGTACTTTTTTTCATACGACAGCTCCCCTTTTCGGCTGATTTTTTTGATTTTTCATACCTGCTGCATCACTGCAGTTCTTGCGGCACCGGCAGCTCAGTCATCGCGGCGCGTACCCATGCTTCCTCCCAGGCAATCACCCTGCCGCTATCAGTCTGTGCCAGATACGCCGAGCATTGCGGACAGCCCCTACAGCGATGATATCTTTGAGCCGGTGGAAGACCAGCAGATACGAGTTCGCCCCCGGGAAGCAGTTGGCGCTCCATACCACCACCGAACCATCCTTCTGCAGGGCAATATTATTACCAAATCCTGTAGCAACGGCAGTTGCTCTGCAGGTGCCGGCCCTGACGGGAGGTTTTTCGGCAATCTGCCTTTCATTGCCTATCTGCACAATGTTCCCTCTGCCTGTTACGGCGAGGGTAAACTCTGTACCGGCAGCAACAGCGATAACGTCACGAAGATCTGTTACTGCATCTTTTCCGTAATAAAAATCATCAGTACGCAGGGAAACCACCGTGCCGTCAGCCTTTAATGCTATATCTATTGCATTATCTCCGGCGGATACAGCTACCACATCGGCAAGTTCCGCAGGAAGAGAAATGACGTCCATCCACCCCCAGCCCACGACCGTCCCGTCGGCTTTCACCGCGAGACTGTGCCCAACACCTGCGGCAACAGCCACCACATCACTGAGCCCTTCAGGAACATCGCATTGCCCGTAATCATGTTCAGGATCAGCTTCACAGCCCCATGCCGCTACCGTGCCGTCGGTGTTAAGAGCCAGAAAGTGCCCACCGCGCATGTCTGTCGATATGGCCGCAATATCGGTAAGCCCGGCGGGGATATCCACCCTGGCCCCCGTGGCATAGTCCCATGCCACCACCGTGCCATCGGCCATGAGGGCAAAGCTGGGTTTGCCGTTGCCCGCCTGGATTGCTATGGCTTTATCGGTAGCAAATACCCTGAACCGCTTGCTTACCTCGTTTTTCTGGTCCTGGCTATCAAGTGCAGTTGTGGTGATCAATCGTTCGCCGGCAACATCGGGCGTCACCTGACCGGCCCAGCGCCAGGTGCCATTGTCGCCTGCGGTCAACTCCTGTGCAGCCCCGCCGCCGATCTGACTCAGATCGGCCATTACCGCAACCGGAGCAGTGTCCTGCGGCGCCTTTCGCCAGATGACCCGCACATCGCAGGTCTGCCCCATAAGCAGCCGCCCCATCACGAATATACGGTTGCGCTGCATCGACAAATCATACGGCTGCTTGCATCCAGCTGCAGCCAGCAGTCCCAGCGCTGCAAAAGTTACCAAAACTTTTTGAACTGTTTCCATGCATCCTCCCTTTTATTTCTATATACCCATGCCTGTTTGATAACTTATTGCTTCACGCTCTAGTCGCATATCCGCTCAATTGTACTGCCCGCTACTGCCGGCAGCACAAACCCTGCGGGTGTTCAAGGAACCTGCAACATTTTTTTCATACTGTTTGACGAGACGCGTTTCATCATTGATAAAACGCGCCACATAGTCCTTGCACAGGCTTTTAATTTCATGGTCCATTTCCATGTCATACAGCCGCTCCAGTCCTCCCCTGATGCCGGGGCGGGATGTGGCCAGGCGCTGCCCATGATCTTTATACATGCTGGCCGTCGTGAGATGGGTGGTACCAGCAAGCAGAGAGCTTTCTATGCGGTCTTTGTAGGAGTCCCTGCCCGCGCGTTGTCGGGAAGGCAAAGGCCTTTCGCCACATATGCAGGGCGCTTCGAAAAGCATTCCCCGCGTCGCCGACCCTGCGCAAAGCCTGCATCGCCATAACGCCCACCAGCAGCGGGCTCTTGCTCACGCCCTCGTTCGGATACAGGTTCATTTCGCCATGATCGGCAAGGCACAAAGCCCGCAGATAGTCCATGGTGCCGGGGCCGCCATACATCCAGGAGCCCGCCTCCAGGCTTTCCTGAAAGGCCCGGGCACCGGGCATAACACTGAAGCAGCCTGCCATAAGGCTTATATGATTATCAAGGCAGAACTGCGCCACGTCTGTGCCCGTATTTGACTCCAGGGAATCAAACCGGTCATAGGGCAGCCCGAAGATGAACGAGCCCTGAATGGCAATACCGTGATCAAGGATCTTTTTTATCTGCTGTGCATAATACTCGGGAGCGGTTAATCCGCTTTTCCTGATTTCATGAACGGCATGCTTGCCGATGAATTCGAGGTTGCGCATGTCCAGGCTCTCAAATCCGATTTCAAACAGAAGTGCCCCTGCCAGCCTCAGCCGCTCGAGCAGCTTTTCATTTGAGGCAACCTCAATAGAGATCTGGGCCATAAAGGGGATTTTCATTTTGCGTTCAATGATACCGTCAAGTATTTCTTCCAGCACCCGGCCTCCCATGAGTAGATTATCCGTGTTGAAAAGAAATATGGGAAACTGGACGCCGGGCTCCTGCTGCTGGTACCGGGCAAGCTCCTCAAGAAAATCATCTGCCCTGCGCATGGTCAGGCGCCGCTGGTGCGGCGGCAGGGTCGATATGGAGCAGAAGCTGCAGGAATACGGGCAGCCGAGGTACGGCGCAACAGAATTCATGCGTATTTTATTATTCAATAAAGCCCCGAGCAGGGGGACCTTGCCGCGGACATGCATGTTCATGGGCGGCAGAGGCTGAACATTCGGCGGCGTCCGCCACACCCCGTCCTCGATGGTAATATGGCCCAGGTACTCAGCCTTCAGGCTGCCCTGCTGCAGATCACGCAGCACTTCAGCAAACACCACCGAATCCCCGGGCCCTGTCACCTGCGCTATAAGCTCCGAATGAGGGCAGTGCCTGCGAATAAAGAGCTCCATGTCCTGCGGGGCCGTCGAAACATGAATCCCGCCGATTATGACCGGTATTTTTGCATGATTCAGGATGATGGCCGCAGATACGGCAGCCGGAAAGTTGGAGCTGATCGATGTCATAAACACCGCGTCGGGCTTTGTCCGCTGGCGCACGATGGCTTCATGGAGCGTTACCCTGATGTCATCGGCGTGAATCACGGCAGTCTCCGGTGCAAGCTGTGCAATCTGGTTGCCGATATAGCCTGCAGCGCCGTTCTCGATGGCAAAAGCCTCCACCATCCCCACCCGGCGTTTTGCCACATCAAAATGCAGATAGCTTAAATAATTTTCCTGGCCAAGCCTGGAGGCATCGAGATTGGTGAGGTAGCCTATCAGGTCCAAAGGCGATGCGCATTTGTCTCTGTCAAGGCTCATCAGGTCATAGGTTGCCGGATTAAAAACAATATAATATTTACCCATTAACACCTCCTCTGTGTGATTGGTTGTGAAAGTTTTTTAACACTACGTTCTCTGCACGCCAGACCATGCTGTGCTTTTGTCATGCACAATCCTGCTCTGAGCCCCTACAGCAAAGATGCCGGTTTCGAAACTGCCCTACAGGGCTATCAAATTTCCCGGATGCCCACGGGACGAGTGCACCCCCGCGTGTGCATAGTCGGCTTGCAGAAGTACGAGAAGCATATATCGTGCAAACAGGTTTTTTTTGCGCTTACGTTATGCATATACTTCCTTGTATGAATTTTATTGCAACCGTTTCAGCTACCGCAGCTGACATCGTGCACCTAAAACTGCTTCACCTCAATAGTGCCGGTGCAGCTGCCAACCGTCGCCTCATAGGCTCCTTCATCAAGCTGAAACGGGTTTATGCTGGTCAGGGCGATGATGGCTCTCTGGCCGATCATCAGGCTGCCCAGCGTCTTGATCGCGGCTGTTCCCCACTGTGGCTTGTCGGTACTGATGAAAACGGTATCCGGCGTGCCGATAAAAACAAAACCGTGAATCGGGTTTGCAATGCTGAGCAGCTTGTGGATTTTTGAGGGGATCACTTGCAGCCGGCATGCGCAGGGCTCTGTAGTATTATCGGAATAATTCAATATACTGACTCCCCCAACGTAAACATCCTTTCCTGAAAAACCCCATATCCCCCAGACTCCATACATTTGCTTTGTGACGTCTTTGCTCACCGACCATGATGATCCGTCGTAATGCAGTATGATTCCATCACCAGCTGCGTACACGTCAGTGCCTGATGCGCCCCAGACACTCCGCAGAACTGCCACGGTGCCGATGTCCATTTTCGACCAGGAAGTTCCATCATAATGAAGGATTATGCCACGGGGAGTATTGGGTGAAGTGTTTGTTTGATCAGGCCACCCGACGGCAAAAACATCACTGGCTGAACTGCCCCAGACGCCATTCAGGTCATAGTCCGTTCCGCTTACCATTGAAGACCAGCTTGTGCCGTCATAATGGACGATTTTCCCTTCTGACCCCACGGCAAAAATATCACTGGCCGAACTGCCCCAGACGCTCTGAAAATCCCCTTTCCAGAATTCACCTGTCCGACTCCAGGATATGCCGTCATACCGCAGGATGAATCCACCCGAGCATGAGCCTCCGACGGCAAAAACAGTATCAGCCGAACTCCCCCACACATCACGCAGCCATGCACAGTCGGGCCGAATGCCGAAGGGGGGCATATATCGCCAGACTTTACCGTCATAATGCATGATTCTCGGGGTTCCTGAAACATATATGCCAGAAGAACCCACGGCAAAAATATCAGTAGCAGAGCTTCCCCATATCCCGGTCAGTTGCATGTTTATGCTGGGGGGCATTAAAATCCGAGACCATGCCGAGCCGTTATAATGCAGTATTGTGTTCAAATTGCCTACAGCAAAAATATTGCAGGCAGAACTGCCCCAGAAATCAAAAATCAAATTAAAAGGGGTTGTCGGCGTTTCTTTTGAATACACGGTTTTCCATAATGAGCCGTTGAAATGCCCTATGACGCCATCGGGGTAGCGGCCGCCCGCAACATAGACACTGCCAGGCGAGGTCCCCCACACGCCAGCAAGCAGCTCTGGGATGCCTGTGTTCACCGGCGCCCATGACAAGCCGTTATAATGCAGCAGCAAACCGTCGTCAGAATTTGTCGGAACCGCATATACATTATCGTGCGCTGTTCCCCAGACACTGTTGATGCGCCAGTCCCCGCCCAGATCCATGGCTGCCCATGCTGTTCCGTCGAAATGCATTACAGCGTTGCCATCTCCGACAACAAAAACTTCCGTAGCGGAACTGCCCCAAATGGCCTGCGGAAACAACTGGCCGTACTCATATGTCGAGCTGCTGAGAGACCATCCTGTTCCGTCGAAATGCCATATACCTCCATTACCAATCGTAAAAAATACATCTGTAGCAGAGCTTCCCCAGACACCTGTCAGCTCCACTCCAAATTCGATAACAGGAGACCACGACGCACCATTATAATGGAGCGCGCCGTATTCACCGACGGCATACACGTCCGTGCCGGCGCTGCCCCAAATTGCTTGTACGGCAACCTTGTTTGTGCCGGTATCCATGGCTGACCATGACAGTCCATCAAAATGCAGTATGCTTCCAGCCCCGCCGGCAAAAACATCCGTTGATGAAATACCCCACACGCAGTTGAGGTCATCAATAACGCCGCTATCCATGGCAGACCAGCTTGTGCCGTCATAATGGATAATTTTCCCCTCAGCCCCCACGGCAAACAGATCGGTGTCAGACGTGCCCCATATGGCTTTAAGTTGCTCAGGCGGCCCACCGCTGGAGTAGGACCAGTCTGCAGCATGTGCAGGGTTGGCTTGCAGAGCTGCGAGAAGAATAAGACAGAAAAACAGAACTGCTTTTAAACGTGTGGTGTGCATGTAAGCCCCTTTTTTATAGATGTCCCCTCCCATCCGCCGCGGCGGATATAGAGCCTCTGCAACTGCTTTACATCTTTCGTGCCGGCACAGACAATCGTTCTCACAACCGGAAAAACAATAACCAGACAAACAAGGTTCAGCAGCAGACAAGGTGCAGCAAGTAAAGCTGTTACCGCACCGCAAGCCACACCACTTCAATATGCAATAAAAAAATACGGCTAGGCTATAACTGTACACATCAACTGCAGCGCAAGGGAGACCAGCATTCTTGCGCTATTGCATGACCCATCAAGCATTCCTGTTTGTGAAAACCGGCCGCGGACTTCTTCGGACCACGAAAGCAGGGCTTGGCCTTCTTCGGCAGTTAAAACCAGAGCGCGCATATCGCCAGACTTTATAAGACACATAAGATCCTGAAGGGTATTTTCAGCATTGGCTTTTAATGCCTTGCCATCCTCTTCAGTACAGGCAATATCATGATGTGCGCATGCCGAAAGCGTCTCTGCAAGGATAAGCGTCCGGGCGCTGATCTCGTACAGCCTGCTCTCATGCGCTTGCATTTTGCAACTCAACCGCACGCGGCAGGACGTGTTCGCATAAACCGGCTCGTTGAAAAACAGTTCGTTTATCTGAGGCCAGGGTTGATTTTTAAACACCGCAGCTGTCAAAAGCCCCAACGCTGCAACTGTCAGTAAAATTTTATGAACGGTTTTCACGCGCTCCTCACTTTATGCTTTACTGCCCAGGGGTATTCGCCGGGGCTGAGACCGTACCCTGCAACTGCAAACATTGCTGCATAATATATATCTTTAGCCGGATTACTTTGAGTAAAGAAATGCTGTTCCCGTTTTCCCCTTGCACGTTCCCCCTGCAAGGGCAGGCAAAAAACTAAACTAACAATATTAGCTAAGGCAAGACGCGTACCAAAAAAATTAACTTGCTCTGAAAAAATCCTGCGCTTAATAAAAAGAATTAAAAAACAGCTGGTTAAAAAAATAAAAAAATTCGCTGCTGCATTGCCGGCTTGAGCGGTAAAATACAATTGGCTGATTTCAGCCAACAAAAGGGGCTAAAATAAATTTTATTGGTTGAATCCAGCCAATTACAGGTGATATTTACCTCCCGGGTTGACGGATTGAAGCCAACAACCACCCGCATAGCGGGTGGCTTGATTTCGCCCTGAAAGGGCGGAATCAAAAAACACGGCGTGTTTGAGTTGCCTTCTTGAGGAACCATCGCCATAGGCGATGGTTTTCGAAAGACAATGAACATATATGCCTGTTCCTGCAATGCTTCAGATATGCCTGCCCGAATAATTTCTTGAGAAAAATGCGGCGCAAAGGTATATTTTGTGGAGGAACAGCCCAGGGTAATTCACGGCTGACAGGAGCAAACTAAAAAAAAAGAGCTCACGGGGGCCTTTGAGGGCTAACCCAGCTTCTTCCGCTTTATGCACAATATCATGACAGGACGATTGCATGCCGATCTATGAATATTACTGCACGCCGTGCCACACCATTTTCAGCTTTCTGTCACGCACAGCAAACGTAAGCAGACAGCCCGCCTGCCCTCGCTGCGGCGGTGAGATTCGCAAACAGGTTTCATCATTTGCCTTCTCCCAAAAAATGAGGGGCACTGAAAGTTTGCCCTTTTCGACACAGCAGGCAGAAGAAGGCGTTAAAAAGCTCAAAAGCGAAATCGACCGACTGAAGTCAGAGGAAAGCCCGCAGCGCGCCGCGCAGTTCAAAAAAAATTTCGAATGCTGGTCGGGCGTGAAGCTCGACCACTCGGCTGGCTCCCTGCGCGGCGTTGAGCTTGCGCCTGAAAAAGGAGATCCCCCTGAAGAAGAAGGCCCGCCTCCGGAGCGCGATGATACGATTTATGATTTGTAAAAAAGCAGTTGGATTGGTTAATCTGGTTATATTAGTATTAATTGGTTTTATTGGTTGATTTTTGAAACCGGGCTTAAATCATCTATGCTCACACGACGATCTTCAGAGACAATTGCTGGTTGTCAATTGATGGTTGTTCATTCATCTAACGAGCATTGACCTTTGATTCTTGACCACTGACAAGTAAACCATTGACCATTACCCTGCATGATGACCCTTGACCAGCTTCGCACAAACAAAGTGGGCCTGGTTCTCTCATCAGGCTTTTTCGGCTTCTACGCGCACGCGGGCTGCCTGTGCGCCCTTTCCGAAATGGGCATTCATCCGATGGGATATGCCGGCAGCAGCGCCGGCGCCATCATAGCCGGCAATGGGGGGCCTCGGGCATGGCTTGCGAAAAAATCCG
>CAWDSQ010000032.1:0-162899 GCA_963804955.1 uncultured delta proteobacterium
TGTGGCAGTGATTGTTCGCTAAAAAATCCATATTACGGCTCTAGTGTTGACGGTGGATTATTTTTTAATATTTTTTAATTATTTCACATTACCAAATGAAGTATTTATTCTGTCAGACAATACAAACCTGCATTTTACTCCTATAGCATTCACTGCATGCTGCTACCATAAAAGGGCGAATGCTTGCCATGCCGTCAGGGTCAGTGGCCGTAAAGATGCAGGTTATGTTCATGAACCCTGAAAATAATAAAATTTAAAAATAAAGATAATTCAAATAATTAAAGCTTAAAGCTAAGATTCTTTTTTAAGCTGGTGGCCAGCTGTTGTTAAAGCCCAGATGCACCAGCACGCAGCTTCCATCGCGATGCAATTGATGCCTGCCGCCCTGCAGTCGGCAATCGCAGCCGGGCTTTCTGCTCCCGGCTGCATCCAGATATTTTTAATACCTTTGGCAATAGCCTCCCTGACGACCTGTTCAGTGACAGGCGGGGGAGTAATGACGGAAATGCTCTGAACCCCGTCAGGAAGGTCTTGAACGGATGCAAAGCAGGCAAGCCCCTCTATTTCACCGGCCCGGGGATTGACGGGATAGACTTCCAGGCCGTGCTGCATATAGCAGCGCAGCACCTTATTGCCGTACTTGTCGCGATTTTTGGCAGCTGCCGACAACGGCAAAAGCCTTCGACTGAAAGAACTTTATCAAAACGATCGGCCTCTGACATGACGCACCTCTTTCAAAATGTATGCTGAAGCGCTTGTGATCAGTCTTTTTTCGGCTGGGGCGGAAACATGACCGGCATGGGGGGAAGATACATATTCTTGGCAAATGTGGCGCTTGTTACCACATCGACAGCAGCAGGCGCCGCGGGTACGGGCTGCGTATCAGCAGCGGCTGATACCACGACGCTGCCGCCGCTTTTGACCTCTTCATTTATCTGCACGACGGTTTTTTGCATAAATGAAATCATAGCTTACTATACCATGATGTATCACCTGCAACAACAGCAAACAGGTCCACGTTTCTGCTGCGAAATTCAATGACGCCGGCTGGCGCATCCGTAAATTATGCTTGCCAATGCACCTGCCATGGTATACTTTTATAGACAGGGCCGCAACTGCGGCCCTGTCTATTTTACACGGCAAACAACCAGAACAACAGAATGGCCATGGAAGATACGACTGCAAAATATTTCAAATACGTCGATCACCACCTGAAAAATAAAAGCTACCGGCCCGAATACCTTGTTGCCAGTTTTATCTCCCGGCTGCTTTTTTCAAGTGTTGAGGTGATCGGCCTTGACAGGCTCATCAGGCAGCGCAAAGAAGAAACCAGACAGGGCACAAAAACCATAAACATCTATATAGCCCGGCACCTGAGCGAATTTGACTGGCAGGAACTCCAGCGCACTTTCGGCGGCGCGGATATGATGGCTGCCGTTCAGGCCGGCGACAACCTCTTTATCGGCCCCCTCGATCCGTTGCTCAGGCATCACGGAGCATTCAAGGTCTTCCGCGACCAGGCGCGCATATACTCAGACCACTGGCTTGCAAACAGCATCTACAGGTCCCTCGACCCGTTCTGGAAAGACCCGCTGCTCAAAAAACTTCTGCCCGCTATCGGGCTCAAGCGGCGCGAGCCTGTCATCATTGATTCCACCCTTGCCAAAGATATATATATCGCCTACATGAAGCACCTTATTGATGTTGAGGCGCGCGACATTCTCATATTCCCCGAATACCTGAAAACGCCTGATAAAAAAGTTAAGTACGGCAGAAGCTATTCCGGCAAGCTGCTGGAGTTCACCCCGCTGATCTTCAAGCTGCTGCGCGACATCAATAAAAAATCAGATCGTGCGATTCAGATTGTGCCGGTTAATGTTTCCTATGAGCGGGTCGTGGAAGACCAGTCTTTTAAAACGCTTGAAAAGATGAAGTCGAACAGGTTCACGAAGCGTTTTGTTTACTTTGCCGACTATTTTTTCAACTATACGCACTGGCTGTATCAGCACCAGAGAAACCGCGTCGTGATCAAGTTCGGCGAGCCCGAGCCGCTGCGCAAAAGCATGGATTTTAAAATACGCCTCCATGACGATATACGAAAAAAAGTGGGCCAGCTCCAGACGGTCTTTCCCACGCAAATCGTCGGGTATGCATTTCATGACAAAACCACCCTCACCGAGGCCGAGCTTTTCAGGCGGGTTGAGAAAACCGTAGCTGAACTTAAAAAGATCGGCGCCGATATACGGCATGTTGAAAAGCTTACGACGAAGCAGATTATTCAGTCTGCCTATGATCATTTCGATCTGCATCAAAAACGGCGCCTCCTGATACGCGATAGCGGCAAAAAAACCTACTCGGTTGTGCGGCCTGATGTTCTGATGCAGTACCGCAACCACATCGCGCACCTGTTTGAAAAATGGTATGAGCCTGACCGTCTAATGAAAATCATCGATATTTTCCGCGATGGCCCAGACGCTGAAAACTTTTAATACTTCTGAAAAAAAGCCATGAACGAAGAAAACACAAAAGAAGAAACCGACGACAAAAGCTTTGCCGAACTGTTCGAGCAAAGCTTTAAAAAACCCAGGCGCCTCGAGCCTGGACAGAAGGTCGATGCAGTCATCGTTAAGATAACCGATGAATGGGTATTTCTTGACCTTGGCGGCAAAAGCGAAGGCTACCTTGACAGAAAAGAGCTGCTCGACGCAGACGGAAATCTCACGGCAGCCGAAGGTGATAAAATCAGCGCCTATTTCCTGTCATCTGCAAACAATGAAAAGCTTTTTACTATCAGGCTGCATGGCGGCGCCGCCGGCAGTCAGTATCTGGAAGAAGCATTTCACAACCACATTCCCGTTGAGGGAATGGCTGAAAAGGAAATCAAGGGCGGCTATGAAATAAAAATTGCCGGCACTATACGCGGCTTCTGCCCCTACTCGCAGATGGGCCTGCGCCGCACCGACGATCCGCAGGACTTTATCGGCAAAAAGCTGCTGTTCAAAATTACCGAATACCGCGACAACGGCAAATCGCTGGTGCTGTCAAACAGAAAGGTGCTTGAAGAGGAGCGCGAGCAGCTCCGGCAGGAACTGAAAAAGACATTACACAAAGAGATGGTCGTCAAAGGAACCGTCACATCCTTAAGGCCCTTCGGCGCTTTTATCGATATCGGCGGCATTGAGGGCCTGCTGCCCATTTCCGAAGTGGGCTGGAGCCGCGTCGAGGACCTCAGCAGCGTGCTGCTGCCGGGGCAGGTGGTCGAGGTGAAAATCATGGATCTGGACTGGGAGAAAAATAAATTCTCCTTCAGCCTGAAGGCCCTGCTGCCCGACCCCTGGATGCAGCTGCACACCCTGTATCCTGAAGAGTCCTGCCACAGCGGCACCGTAGCCCGCCTCACACCGTTTGGCGCTTTTATAAAGCTTGCGCCCGGCATCGACGGGCTTATCCATATTTCGCAGCTCGGCCAGGGCAAGCGCATCAACCATCCCCGCGACGTTCTCGCTGAAGGCCAGTCTGTCGAGGTACGGATACTGAAAGTGGACAGCGACAACAAGCGCCTCTCGCTTGCCCTTGCCGCAGCAACGCCGCAGGAGCAGCAGGGAGAAGATTTCAGGCAGTATATGGATGCACAGCCATCTGTGAAGCCTGCATCGCTTGGCGCGCTTGGCGCAGCGCTGCTCAAAGCCCGCGAGGGCAAAAAAGACAAAAGCTAGCTGGTTGTATGCACGAGCACCTCGACATTGCACGGCAACGCTTTGCCCATGACAACTATGCCCGTAGTTTAGGCATCGTTCTTGACGACCTGACGCATGACACCATCCGCATGCACATGCAGCTTCGCGATGACATGCTCAACTGGTTCAGCCGGGTGCATGGCGGCGCCATCTATGCCCTGGCCGATGCCGCTTTTTCAGTCCTGGGCAATAACAGCAACAATCTTGCCGTTGCCCTTGACTGCTCCATCACCTACCACGCAAGCCCTGAACCAGGCGCGCTTCTTATTGTCGAGGGGGAAAAGCTGTCCGCTTCGCGCCGCACAGGGGCATATTTGTTCAAAGTGTATATGGACATGCAGGGCAAGAGAACCATTGTCGCCACCATGAAAAGCATAGCCTACCGCACCGGCAAGCCCATAGACCACACTGTCGAGCAGTAAGGCTCCGAGGCATCATAAAAATATCCACCTGAACCCACTGCCACACAGCATGCTGGTGTTTCACCATATAATGCAGCCCTCACATGCTCGTGCTGTCAGACATCCGTCTATGCCGAAGCGAAGGAAGAAATGCCGTTATGCAGCCGGCCATAAGCACAAGGAAGGCTCCGTCGACCGGGAAGCGGAAACGGTTGTTCTCGCCGAATTCAATGATCGATGATACGGCAATCGTATAGGCGTGGATGAGCATGCAGAAGAGACACAGCCCGGCAATGGCGATCTCACGGCCACTCCGCGCGCGAAAAACCTGCACAATCGCACCAGCGTAAAAAATCAGAAACAACAGGCTCACAAAGGCCGTGCGCAGCCACATGCGTGCGTCGGAATGACGGTTTTTGACGCCGAAAAAACCGAAATACAGGTATCTGTATGCCGATTCAAGGGGCTCAAGTATTTCCATATTGCTTTTAAAAAGGCCATGCACCGAGTCAGAGGCATACCACAGGGTCAGGCTATAGGACCCCAGGGTCTGAAAGGCAAACCGGCCCGGATCGTCCCTGATGATCGCCAGGGAATCCTTCCAGAGCTGCCGCGACAGCTCGATATAGCCAGTATGATTGAAATTAGGCCGGCCGTTTGTTTTAAACGGCTCGCAGTCTGCAGGATGATGGCAGGCAGATGCCATAAGTTTTTCTCCGTCCTGGTACTGATCAAGCGCCCTGAATGCCTCAAGCTCTGCCTGCACGGCAAGGCTGCTGATGACACCTCTTCGGTGCAGCTGCTCAAGCTCATCGGGCCCATAGCCGCAAGCTTTGGTCCACAGGCTCATGCCATCCCAGGAGGAGGTCCCGAAAAGACCAAATACTGCATAATTCTTAGCGCACAGCAGCCCCAGAGGGGCTATGGCCACAAAGCGATGCCGCACAAAAAACCAGCGCCTGTTTGCGCTGCCCGCATTTTAAAAAAATATACAGGCCGAAAATGCCGGACAAACCCGACAAAAAAGACCGGGTGAAACAGAGACCGGATACCACCGAGACAGCCAAGCATCAGCCAGAAGGCACATGCCCACAGCGACCTGCCGGGTGCAGAACCACTGCAGCAGGCAAAACGCCGCAAGCAGAATGAGCGCACCCTCTATATAGGTATAATACAGTAAATGCTCGTAGAGAATAACAGTCGGGTTGAGCATAAAAACAATAGCAACAAAGAAGGGCGCCAGCAGCCGGGAGCCGAACTGCTCTGAGAAGACCATACAGGGCAAGCAGCGCTAGTGAGACCTGCTGTTTGAAACAGAAGCTGCTAGGCTCATAGACAGGTTCGGCGGACAGCTTCAAAACAAGCCCTAAAAAAAAATTAAACAGGGGCGGCTGGCTGTGCTGATAGAACAGGCTCTGCAGCAGATCATGCTGCAGCAGCCGGGGGTCAAGATACTGCAGAGCAAAGCCGATGGGCTTTGCAATAAAACGTCCGCCAAGGAAATGAAACACAAACCGTGTTGCAATAAAAGACGCAACGAGCACCAAACCGCAGGATGCAGTGCTGTCCAGTACGGGCATATGAGTGAGTGTTTTTTTCATAGGAATCAGACTATACCACAGCTTCATCTGCACTGCCATATTCATTGATCGATAAAGGTTCAACCTGCACTCCATCCTGTACGACACAGGTCACTTTTTAGTTTTTTCGAACATGCCAATTGTGCTATGCTGTTTAAAAAATATACATCGCTTGAAGCAGCATGAATAAACACCAGATCCGGAAGCGAGGAAAGACAGATGGACATTAAAATCCCCAGCAAGTACATTGAACAGGCAGTGGCAAAATATGAATCCGACGTACATCAGCTGAAAATCAAACCCGCACCAAAAGGGCCAAAAAAGCTTATAACCATCTCGCGGCAGGTCGGCGCCGGCGGTCGCATGATAGCAGACAAAATCGGCGAAAAACTCGGCTGCATGGTATGGGGCCGGGAAATACTTGATGTGCTGGCCGGCCAGTCGGGCGGCGACTATCAGGCCCGCATGTTTGAAGCCCTTGATGAAAGAACAAAGGGCTTCATCGAAACGATTGATCGGCGACTTTTTCGGCCAGATTCCAACACAGACCTATCATCACCTGCTGCCCAAAGCCATACTCACCATAGCCCAGAATGATGCAATTTTTGTCGGCCGGGGCGTCAACCTGCTGCTTCCCGCGGCGTTTCGCGTCAGCATCAGAGCCTCAACGGAAACCCGCATAAAAAATCTGATGACCTATGACGGTATGGACAAACAGGGTGCTGAGGAAAAAATCAAGGATGCCGACCGATCAAAGCGACGGATTCATGAAGGAACTTGCCCGCAGGATCAATGTCAAATACTCTGCGGACGAATTTGATCTTGGCATCTGCATGGACCGCATCGGTGTTGACGAGGCTGCATCAATAATCCTGCATGCTTTTGAGCTCTTCCAAAAAAACTCCACAAAGTAATCTGTACAAAAAAGCCGGTCTCCATGCCCGGCTTTTTTCTTTCTCCACAGCCCGACCTCTCTTATTTCTCAACCTTGTACAATGCATACCGGTAATTTTTTTCGCGGTACTCTGCAACCAGTGTGCACTTAAACGTTGTCAGTATATTCTGGCAAAATGATTTTTGCAGAGGATCATCAACATTGCACCAGAAATTAAAATGAAAATACACCCCGTCCTTGTACCTGTTGAATAAATCGTTAAAATAGGCTCTCTGCTCGGTTGCAAGTGATGCCTGCGCCGCATTTCTGCCCCAGGCAAGAAACATGTTGGGATTATGGGTCAGCACAACGGAATCCTCAGGTATAAATTTCAGCATTTCCTGAGCATAGCGATGGTCAGCGCGGGCTGCCCAGGCCTCCTGCGTGATGGCTCGAATATAGGGCATAAAAGATAAAAAGCTGAGAATAATCAAGGCAGCCGGAATATAGATACAAGCTCTGCCGAACCGTTTGCCCAGCCAGGCTGTTAAGCATGCTGCGCCGTTACCGGCAAGCAGTGCAATCGGGGCTGCAGAGAGCAGCGAGAAGCGCACATCAGCACCGTAATTATAGCTGCCCGCGTAAAAGAAAGCAGAAAATCCCCCAGAACAGCAAAAACCATATCAATAATTCCCGCCTTCTCCCGCCACTGCCGTGTTCCGGTGGCAGGAGATTTCATGGCCAGCCCAAGAAAAAACAGCACGGTAAAGAAAAGCGGAAAGCGCATATTCATGAAATAAAACAACGAATTGACCTTGAAATTGCCGCCCCAGAAATACGACCATGAAAACTTGGGCCCGGAGCCGCCCCAGTCGAAATCCTTGACCGAAAACAGATGGGTCAGGTGCGGGATCATAAGGGCGAGAAAAACAGCCACAGCAAGCCACAGCCTGCCCTGCTTCAATTCCGAGGGCTTAAGGCAGAGGATAAGGGTGCCCGCGACAGCGCAGATCATTGCCGATTCCGGCCTGAACTGGACGGCAAAAGCAGTAACAAAAAAGAAAAAATAAAGAGCGGCAGCAGAACCGGCCCGCAGATAATACAAGAGCTGACAAGACGGCAAAAGCAGCCATGCAGGCCGCGCTGGGCTCAACAGCAACGGTATTGCACCAGATGAGCACCTGCGGGGTCAGGGCGAAAATAAGGGCTGAAAAAAGAGCGGCCCGTGCATCATAAAAAAGCAGCCAGCCGCTGAAAAAGACCGCGAGTATGGCCACCAGGAACAGGACATTCGTGGTAAAAAAGGCGGCCTGCTCGCTGACGCCGAACAGGCGGAAAACAATGCTCAGCACATATGGCCACCCATTGGGCTCCTTATTGTATTCAAGGCGGAAGCAGGTATAGTCGCCATATTCATTTCTGCCGTCATTGCACATGCCGGTCTGACCGATGATGCGCCTGGCAGAGGTGCTCAGCATATGCCCGAGCCCGGTTTCATAACGGGAATCCGATCCCTTTGGTCATGGCAATATTCTGACCGATATTCACATAAATATCTTCGTCATAAAAAATCCGGTGCTCCCGTGGCGCGACAAACACAACAAGAACAAAACCTGCAGCCATTATGCATGCCGAGGCAGAGCCATACCTTTTTATCAAACTGCCCGAAAAAACGCCGCAGGCTGCCTTGTTTCACGGCACCGGCAATGAGCAGGCATGCCGTTGCCAGGATCAGAAAAAAAGTTATTTCAAGGCACAGCGGCGACACCAGCTTCAATTGTTCGCGAAGGGTAAAGGATGGATAGGAAGAACACCACGCATACAGCGCGATACAGTCGGCAAGAAACAAAAGACCGCTGACAATAAACAAAAAATATTTCTTGAGCATATACCCTCATCCCTCCATCATTCAAACAGTATCATTGAAATTTTTTTAATTTTTCATGTATATCCGGCCCTAAAAATGGACTCCCTCAGCCGGTGTTTGAAACTTCACATGCAGTATTCTGTATTCTGAAATCTGAATTCCGGCTCCTGTATTCTGAATTCTGAATTTCGCTTTCCTTCCTCACGATCGCTTCACAAGATACCTGCCCATGACCAGATAGTCATTACTGGTTTTTTTAAGCGTTTCAAGGGCATCCTGCGGTGAACATACCAGCGGATCGCCATGCACATTAAAGCTGGTATTCAAGAACAACACCTGTTCCGGTGAGCTTTTTCAGCTCCTGCAGTAGCTGCCGGTACAGGGGCTCATTATCGGTTACAAACTGGGGCCTGCAGCTGCCGTCGATGCTCATAACGCCCTGCATATCGGTGCGGCGCTCCTGTTTTACCATATAGCCCATGGTCATAAAGCGGTTGATGAGGCCGTCATGATTTTCCAGCAGCTCCGGGGCTTCTTCGGCAAGCATGGACGGGCAGAAGGGCTGATACCACACGCGCATCTTAAGCCGCAGGTTCAAAAGGTCCTTAATGCGGGTTGAGTTCGGCAGGGCCAGTATGCTGCGGCGCCCCAGCGAACGCGGCCCGTATTCCATGCCGCCCTGCAGCCAGAATACGATATTTCCGTCGGCGATAAGCTGCGCCGTGGTCCGGGCAATATCATCAAGCACGCTGTAGCTGTACCCGCTCTGTCTGATTGCCGTCAGCAGTTCTTCATCGGTGTAGGACAGGCCCCAGTACACATCCGGGGCAGTGTAGGCTGCTATACCATGCAGCTCATTGTTTGCCTGAAAGGCGGCGCCGAGGGCAAGCCCGCCATCTCCCATATGGGGAAACACGCAGCATTCATCTACCTCCGCCAGCATCCGGATCTGCATATTGAGCTTTATGTTTGAAAACACTCCGCCGGCAAGGGCAAGGCGCCGGTAACCGGTGCTGCGCAGGCAATTGGCTGCAAGCTGGCTCACCTTCACCTCAAGGGTTCGCTGCGCCATATAGGCAAACTGCTCTGAGGGGTATTTCCATAACAGCTTTCTGAGCTCAGTGTACATCCGCAGCGATCCGTGGCGGCTGCGCACCTGCATGCCGTCAACCGCTATAAGGTCCAGCATGGGATTATCAGAATCGGGAATCGGGTAGGCATAGTTTGCAATGGCCATGACTTTTCCCTCATCCTCAAGCTCCCGCATATTCATGAGATTGGTCACATGCTCGAAAAAAATACCCAGAGAATCCCGGCCCGATATCTCCGCCAGACGGGTAAGCCGGCCATTGTCCAGCCGGCTTACCGTACCTGACAGGCCGTCGCCGATTCCGTCGACAGTCAAAACCAGGCACGGATCAAAACCGCTCCAGTAGGCGGCTGAGGCGGCATGGCAGAGGTGATGATCGACAAGCAGGGTCCGGTGATTGCTGAAGCCGAGCCGGGCAAGCTCAGAATTTACGCATGCGGTACTCAGGGACCGCGTCAGCCCGCTGGGGCCGATTTCCGTAATGAAGTATTTTGCCCGTTTTTTCAGTGTGGACAGCAGTCCTGGAGCTTTTTTGCGGCGCCGAATCAGGTAATACTCCTCCTTGGTCGAAGGGACGAGGCGGGCAAGAGTTTTTGCGAAGTCGGCAGTTGATACTGCCACGGTTTTTATGTCTGCGGGAGCGAGGCCTGCCATCTGAAGACAGGCCTTTATTGAGAGGTCCGGAAACCGTATTTCAAGCTTGCGCCGCGTCAGGCGCTCCTCATTGATCGCCGCAAGCACCCTGTCGCCCTGTACAAGGGCCGCGCCGGAATCATGTCCGTCCCATATGCCGAGCACATAATCAGCCATCAAAAACCCTCCCTCAGCAGTGCTATTGTTTACCGTAGGTTTTAAATTTATCAATAATAACAGCCATCTCCTCTGAGCTCAAAACCAGCGGCTGCCCCATGGTCCGGCAGCGGCAGTATATTTCAGCGCAGAATTCAATTGATTCAGCAATCTGAAACGCTTCCTGTATGGTCGCACCGCCTGCGATGAGGCCATGATTGGCAAGCAGCACGGCTTTGCGGCCCTCCATATAATCAAGGGCATGACGGGCAAGAGCTTCAGTGCCAAATGTCGCATACGGCGCGCAGCGCACGCTGCTGCCGGCAAAACCGATAAGATAATGCACAGCCGGCAGCTCAAGGCCGAGGCAGGCAAGAGTCGTGGCATGCGCGGAATGCGTATGCACCACGGCGCTGATATCTTCACGGCTTTGATAAAAAATAAGATGAAACGGCAGTTCGCTCGATGGCTTACGGCTGCCGTCCACAACCTGGCCCGAACGGTCAACAACCGGTACATCTTCAGGGTTTGTCTCAAAATAGTCAAGCCCGCTGGGGCTGATGGCGGCAAGACCGCTTTCACGGTTGCAGATACTCAGATTTCCGCATGTGCCCCGGGTAAGGCCGCTGGTAATAAGCCGCTTCCCGTATTCAACTATCAGCTGCCGTTCCTGCTCTAGAAGCATATATCCTCCTGCTGTACAGAACAATCAGAGTTGCGAATTTTATAGGACAAGATGCCAGAGGTGTCAATTTGATAATTTGCCGGATAGCCTGAAAAAAACGGCGGCACATCAAGCAGAAGTGCCGCCGTCACATACAGGTCCGAACGACCGGTCTGTTTATTTTGCGTGCAGCTTCTTCAGCAGCCAGGCCATGTTGCTGCCCAGGGTCTTAAACGTGGTTATTCCCTCTTCATCCTTTTGTATATCTCCCGGCGCGCGGCCTATGCCCACATTCCAGTAATCCGAGCCGGGAATGATCATCTGCTGGATGAGAAAGAAAAAATTAATGGCCGAAAAAGCAAATGTTGCCCCTGCCCTGCGCATGACCACAACAGGCGCGCCGACTTTTTTCTGCAGCATATTGTCGTTTGCGCGGGCCACAAGCCCTGTCCTGTCGATAAATGCCTTCACATCAGCAGTCACATTGCTGAAATATACGGGCGAGCCGATAATAATGCCGTCGGCATCGCGCATTTTCCGCACATACCCGTTCAGAGGGTCGCTCGTGATGGCGCATGTGCCGTCTTTCCTCTCCATGCATTTGTAGCAGGCTATACAACCTTTAAGCCCCTGTGCTGCTATGTGTATCAGCTCCGTTTCAATATTGTTATCCCGCAGTTCCTCCAGAACCACTTCGAGCGCCTGCGCCGTATTACCCTCCTTGCGGGGGCTGCCGTTAAATGCCACAACTTTCATATTTCCTCCTTGTATCGATACATAAAGTGTTTGGGTTCATGTTTAAATCATCCATACTGAGAAAATAGACAGAAACGCCGGCACTTGCAAATAAAAAATGCATCCGCGATTACCGGGCCAGCCTGCGCAGCTCCGGCGCCAGAAATCCTTTAATCAAATAGTAAAAGGCGATCATATGGCAATATCTTATATCTAACGGTGAAGACCGCACAACAGGCCATAGGGCACCAGTAGCCGACAAGCATAGATACACTGCAGTGGCGTGATCAGCAATGGTCGATGCCAAGTGACTCCGAGCCATCGCTATGGTCAAACATGCTCTGCGATGCGCAAAAATCTTGACTTGGGTCATAAAAAACTGTATCAATTCATTGTATGCGCTGCACAGAGCGCGTGTATATTTTTGAAAGAGTTCGGCTATAAAAATGCCAAACTGCACTTGATATTGAACCACTTTGAAGCATTTGATGTTTTGAGAGCAGCAACCATTTTCAAATGGAATTCAACCATAGGTGTTTCCATTTCTATCGGGCGGTTCGGCTAAACATATGATGATTTTGTTAAACTGCCAAACAACCTATCACACTAAGGAGGCTACAATCATGAAAAAAAGAGTTTTACTGGCATGTATCGGCATTATGTGCGGAGCGCTGCTGTGCAGCCCTGCCACAGGTCATGCCAAACGGGGTTTGCCGGATTATGTAGTCGAAAAATCATATGGCGACAATAATACCGGCGACAGTGTTCTTTTCGTAGTTGCAACCTATTATGGGTCCACCTACAGGATTGCCGAAGTCATTGCCGAGGTGCTGAGCGCCGAGGGGTTCAAAGTCGATATAAAACTTGCCGACAATATCATGGGTGATATTTCCGAATATGATGCCGTGATTCTCGGAAGTAATATCTATATTGAAGACTGGAATGATGATGCCCTTGTGTTTCTTGATGAGTATAAGACTGAGCTTGCTGCCAAAAAGGTTGCCTACTATTGCGTATGTGCAATTCTGGGCATGGATATGGGTGGCAAGGAAGAGGAGTATGCAGCTAATTATATCAAGAAGATAGCTGACGGCTATCCCGAAATCGTCCCGGTTGCTGATGCTGCATTTGCTGGAGCTGTCGATTACAAGACTTTGAAATTTAAAGACTGGTGGCTGCTGCGTCTCATGTTTATGAAGCAGGGCAACTGGACCGACTATGCAGGGGTGGTATCCTGGGCTTATGATCTCAGCGACATGCTGCAATAAAATGATTTAGAAAAAGCGGGGACAGAAATGCCCCCGCTTTTTTTTCATTGCAAAACGTATATTCATAGAAATATGCCTGCTTACTTCTTTCGCAAAGCATCTCCCAGCTTCTTGCCGGCAGTTTCAGCGCGCTTCATGACCTCGGGCATGTCATCAACATCACTCATGCCGATAGCTTCAAAAACTTTCTCGACAAGGTTCAGTCTATGTGAACTGCCCATGCACAGAGCCAGCTCATCTATTGCTTTTTCATGGCCTGCACCGGCAACCGTTGTTACAACTACGCCGTACTTGCCGGCAAGGGGCCGCTGTCCCATAAAGGGCATATCCGGATCATACAAGGGGCCGATGCCCCGGTAGAAAAGAGCCAGGCTCCTGTCGATAAAACACTTAACAGCCCCGGAAATGTTCATAAAGTACGTGGGAGAACCGACAATAATCCCGTCGGCTTCAAGCAGTTTATCGTAGAGGCCCTGCATACCATCATCTATGGGGCATATCCCCTCATTCATCATGCATTCAAAGCTCCCCGTGCAGGACTTTACTTCAAGTGTGCCGAATCCGCAATTTCATCATCAAAACCGGTTGCTTCAGGAACTTTTTTAACCAGCTTATTGGTATTGCTGTCCTGCCGCATTCGGCCGCAGATCGCCAGTATTTTCATAACGCACGCCTTCTGATTGAATAGGTTTATGATCTTCGTCTTTTGTTGATGGGCTGTCTACTGCCTGAGTGCGTTGCAGTTTGCAGGGTGCGCACTGCCCTCAACATTGTACTGCCATACATAACCCGGGACGCACCGCCCCCAGCTTCCGCTCATCCCATGATCAGAAGGGAACAATAAGGAACAAGATGATGAAACGACAAGGTACAAAATTTTAAACACCCCAAAAAGCAGTAAAAAATGACGTTATACGTCTCCCGAGCAATGGGGAAAAATCGCTTTTTTGTCCGATACAGCATGTCAGGGGCGAGCATAAACAGCAAGGCCCAGACAAGCAGAATGCCTCCGTTTATGATCGTGCACCACATGACAAATAATGTGAGCTCCGGGTATAACCATACGGGTTTCCTCCCCGTTAAAGTCCGGCTGCAGCAGTTTGCAGGGTACACACAATGCACCATTTATAATACCAGATCATTATCCGGAACACTATACGCACCTTGCGGCTTGAGAGGACCAGCGGAGAATGGCAGCAGTTTGTTTGGGTCCGTTTGACTAGGGTCTATTAAAATTTCAGCAAGCAGTGCGGTCACAATCGATTGAACGCTGCAAAACAGAAAAAACTGAACGATCACCAGACACACGCTGACGGCGCTTCCAGCTAATAGCCGGTACAATACTGGAAATGCATGGGCTCCCTGTTCGCACCTTTCAAATGACCGCCCCAGGTAAAACCGAATTCCTGCAGCAGCAGAACAAGTTGATCGGAAAAGCAGCCCTTTGTTCCAAGAATATTTATTTCAGGATTCACATCAAAGGATATGCCCCAGCAGTGCGTCGACAGCTTGCCGCATGACCGTTTGCTGCGGAAATTATAAAAATCACCAAGGGTAATAATTTCCCCGGCAAATCCCTTGCTGCTTAACAGCATAGAAAACCTCTCCGATAATACCTGCTATTTTTTTATGGCAGCGCACGATGCGAATCCTCTGTGCATAATCCCATGATAGCGCCACCGGAAACGGCAGCTGCACCATGGTCAGCATATCCGCACTCCATGCGTTTTCATCAAAACAGCCTTTCTCATCAACGTACTCATAAATATTGCCGAACATATCCAGCAAGCTGCTGAGCTCCATGAGGAGACTGCATACCAGCTGAGAGTTTGCCGGCTGAAGCTGCAGCCGTATGCAAGGTTTCACGTGCCGGTATATCAATCGGCTGCCCGATGATAATAAAGTCAGGCCGATGCAATCCATTATACTGCCGGAGCTTTTCAGCAAGGCTCGAATTATTGTAAAACTGCTTGGCTATATTCTCAAATGTATCTCCAGGCTGAACAATATACTGACATAGCATAGACAAACTCCTTTTTTGATTATTAAAAATAATAAAATTTTAAACTGAAAGACAAATACCAAATAAATAAAAGATTTACTATAAGCACAAATACTCATTTTAGTATGAGTACATATACTCATACTCTTTAAGAAGAAATACTGAATCCTTTTATGGAAACAACTAATGAGTCAAATTATTTTTATTAAATCGAACTGATCTTTGAATTAATTTAAAAGAATTAAGTTGTAATGAAGTGAAAAAGAAATTATATTTTGTCTATATTTTTAGACTTGAGCACTATTCATCGCAACTGATGCAGCAGTGAATTTTTTTTTGTTTAAAAGCATGCAAACATATCGAATCATTCTTGCTGATGATCACACGATTCTTCGCCAGGGAATTAAACGTCTTGTGGAAGAAATTCCGGGCGTGGAAGTGCTTGCCGAGGCGCAAAACGGCGTCGAGCTGCTTGATCTCATGCACCTGCATACGCCCGATCTTGTGATTGCCGATATTACCATGCCGGGCATTGGCGGGATTGATGCGACACGTGAAATCCGCAGGCTGTATCCGGATGTGAAAGTTCTTATACTGACTATGCACAAGCGCATAGAATATCTGCACCATGTGCTTGCCGCAGGCGCTCACGGATACCTGCTGAAAGAGGATTCAAACGATGAGCTGGCGCAGGCTATCGACTACCATTCGCAAGGGGCGCAGGTATATCACGCAGAGGCTTTCAGCAGATATGTCGGATTACTTCTCGCGGCTTGGAGCCAGTGACGCGGCGCATCTGCGGGAGCCGATCACCGCGCGCGAGCAGGGAATTTTAAAACTTATTGCCGAAGGCAACTGCAGCAGAGAAATTGCCGACCTTCTCGGCATCAGCGTGCGCACCGTGCAAAATCACCGGGCCAACATGATGCAGAAGCTCGGCGCAAAAAAAACCGCGGACCTGATCAAGTACGCGGTTGATAAAAGCTATGTATAAATTTCTGTGACCGTGATCACGAATCCGTCTGTTTGCCCACCAGTTTTTCCGCAATTTCACCGACAATGTTCAGGCACTGGGGATTGCTTTCCCATGCCGGAATCCGCTGCATGTCTGCCTTGACGAACCCGTCAGTAAACGGCAGAAGCCCTAGAAGATCAAAATCCTTTGCTGCTGTACGAATATACTCTTCATCCTGAGCGGAACGTATTTTATTGCCGATCACTGATATGTTGCGAAGCCCTATGTCTCTGGCAAGGGCCTGAATTTTAAAGGCTGTGTCAATACTGCGGCTGCCGGGTTCGACTACAACAATGAGCCGGTCAACAGAGCTGGCTGTGCCGCGGCCCAGATGTTCGATGCCGGCTTCCATGTCCAGAATGACCGCTTCTTTTCTGTACACAAGAAGATGAGACATGAGCGCTTTCAGAACAGCGCTTTCCGGGCAAATGCAGCCGCCGCCGCCTTTTTTCACCGTTCCCATCACCATGAGGCGGACACCGTCCTTCTCGCGCCAGATCATTTCCGGCACATCATGAACCTCAGGGTTGATTTTGAAAAATCCGCCCGTGGTCCCCGGCTTGGCCCCGGTCCGCTCTTCAATGAGATCTTTCATCTCAACCAGCGGCGTGAACACGACGTCCGCAGGGAAACCGAGGGCCGATGCAAGATTTGCATCAGGGTCGGCATCCACTGCCAGCACGCCGTACCCCCTGTCGGCAAATGCCCTGCACAGCAGTGCAGCAATGGTGGTCTTGCCGACGCCGCCCTTGCCGGTAATGGCCAGCTTTATTGATTGGTCCGGCATAGTAGAGCGCTTACTGTTCAAGCCATGAAATTGAGAAAAGCGTCTTGCCCATGAGCACATTCACGGACTTTGCATACTGCTTGCCCTGCTCGGACAGCGATGCCATATCGACAGTCTCTCCGGCCATCAGCTTTGCCACAAGCTCATGCAGCTCGGGCATTTCTCCTTTTGCCAGCGCCATGATCTCCTTGTCGAAGGAATCGACGATGGACGAGTACAGGCCCTGCTTTTCCAGCATGAGCAGGTACGGGCGATTCAGGAAAGGCCTGAGATGATCAGGCGCGCCGTTTGAAACATTTGAAAGCCCGACGGTTGATTTGCAGCCCGGGGCTATATCCTGAAGCATGCCCAGAAACTCAGTGCAGGCAAGGACCTGGTTTATTTCGCCGCTGATCGGCGTAACGATTGGGTCGATAAAAATATCCTCGTTCGGAATCCCCTTTTCATTGGCTTTATAGATGATGTCAACGGCAAGTGCTGCGCGTTCGTTAACGTCGCGGGGCATGCCGTCATTGCCCCAGAGAAGCCCGACCATCAGGGCGTTGTACTTTTTTACCACATCCAGGCCCGCATCAATCCGGTCTGTCTGGCATGAGACGGAATTGACAATGGGCCTGCCGCCCTTCTTGTGCGCTTTCAGCCCGGCCTCCATGGCCTCGAGATTTGTCGTATCCAGCGACAGCGGAAGCATCGACCACCTCGTGAATGGTCTTCACAAGCCACTCCATCATCTCTGCACCGCCCTTGCGGGCAGGGCCTATATTGACATCAAGAAAGTCTGCTCCGGCAGCAGCTTCGGCAACTGCCATTTCCTGTATGGGCTTGGCATTGCGCTCCTTCATGGCCGGCCCGATGGTTTTAGACATTATGTTGATGCTTTCAGCGATTGTAATGACCATGATACCGTACTCCTTATAGGGGTTATCTTTATAGTGTGTGCTATTATGCCCGGACGAGATTCTTCAAAAAAGGCGCGATGTGGGCGCCTTCGCGGGGGCCGATCTGAACTTCCCAGTCCGGCAGCTCTTCGTCAAGATCTCCGCTGATAGTGGCTACGGCTCCAGGAATTATAATTTTGCGGTGATTGACCTTCTCGGCAATTCCGCACTTTTTCACAAAAGGCGCAATGGCATCAGCAACAAACTTGCCGGCTGCCCAGGCAGTAAGAACGGAAAGGCCCTCCGCGTCCTTGATCAAGAGCCAGCAGGGCACCCTGCTCGACTCGATTTCGCCGGAAACAATAAAATACGTGAGGGAGAAGTTGCTGGTAATAAGCACAGGCGAATTGGCATCAGGGTTGTTAATCTCATAGATGCCTTCGGTTGTCGCCATGGGCCGCTGCGGGTCGGTGTATATGTTCATTCGCTGGACGGCAAGGGGAAAAAGATTATGGCCATCGATCTCGGATAGAACGATGATGCCGCCGTATTTCGGCACAAAGGCGGATGCAAAGATCGTCTCCTGCATCGGGTCCTGCGTCATCTCGCAGGGAAATACGATCGTCGGGAACCCCAGCGGCCTGAACTTACCGGTAAGCGCTGTGCGCCGGATGGCAACATGGTCGCTGAAAGCCTGGTTGAGCGTACGCGCGCCCGTGTCTATGACAATGTCTTTCAGCTTCAAAGCCGTAAGCTTTACAGTCAGGTCAGCGACTTCATCAAGATTTTTCCCTCTGACGGCCAGGGGGCAGTTGTTGTCGAGAGCGAGTTTGCCGAGCTCTTCAACAGTATCCGGCGTGGCAAAGCAGATCAGCGGCCTGAGCGAGGCCGCCGCCTTGACAGCATCGATAAGCACGTCTTTTTTGTCGCTCATCAGCGCCAGGGTCGTGAGTCCCATCCCCTTGGCTTTTTCAATGAGCTTGATCAATTTTGCAGAGTCGCCTGTCGTGTCCTTGAGCACCAGGATATCGGCCTTCAGAACCAGTCCGACGCGGTCATAGGCAAGCGCTTTGAACTTTTTCAGCTTGGCATCAACTTCGCTTTCATCCATGGCATCGGTGATTAAAAGGCCGATGCCGGGCTTATTGACAAATGTCTTTTCATGTCTGAAAATGACCGTTTCCCCGCCGACTTTGAGCGCTGTTTCACCCGTACCGATCACGACGGGTCGGATCGGAGGCGCTGAGGCTTCCTCAAGCTTTTCCCGTGCCTCGGCCGAAACATACGGGCAGGCGTCAAGTTCAGCCTGGCCGGCGGCGAGCTTCATCGCAAATGCCATGCAGGTCGGGACACCGCACTCCTGGCAGTTCGTTTTGGGGAGCATTTTAAATATTTCAATACCGGTAAGTGCCATATAAAATTACCTCCTGAATGTCTATGCTGTTAGTGTGTGCATCTGTTAAACCATCGGTTCCATCTCAAGCGCCGGGTGCTTCTTCTGCTTCAAGAAACGGAAGGATCTCTTCCTGTGTCATGCCGACGGTTTCATCGGCTATCCTGTCAGCAAGGTTTTCGACACCCAGTTCCTTGCCGCGCTCATTGATCTTGTCTGCAAGCTGCTCCTTCAGGTCTTTCGGCATCCAGACGAGCCGCTTGATCCCGCCTTCACCGTGGAGGAATTTTTTCGAGCCGATATAGTGCTTGCTGTGGCCGACGAAGCCCGGCGTCACTGCGCCGCCGCCGACTGAGCCCGCCAGGGTCGTGAACTTCATGCCGCAGGGCGTGTTATCGCCCCTGAAGTCGCGGTCAACGGTCATAATGCCGTTGCATTGGTCAAGAAAAGCCGCAATGCACTCAAAGCAGCCGCACGACGTCATCGGGTTGGTCATGATGCTGTAGGCGCTGACATCGACGACATTGCCGCGCGATGCTGTTTTAACAAAGTCGTTGACGCCCGTCCACCTGCCGAGAATCGAATCGAGCACGTCGCCTTTCTCAATGGGCTGGTTGGGGCCCGTAGGATTGATTTCATTGGCAGCCTTGCAGTCAAGCCAGTTATAAGCGCCGCACAGGCCGGTGCGCTCAGGAGTCACGACGCACACATGCGAAGGTGCAAATGACTGGCACAGCGTGCAGGAGTAGAACGTGGGCTCATCCTCGTCGGAAAGGCCGGCGATTCGCTCATCGCGCTTGATGAAGGTTGCGCGCGCTTCATCAAGCAGCTGCTTCACCTTGTCGTCCTCGGTATAGATGGTAATCTGCACCTTGTCGACAATGCTGCCGAAATCCTTATGGTACATGGCGTGCAGAATTGAGCCGATATGCTTGAAGGTAAAACCCTTCTCAACAGCCTGTTTTGCCAGACGGATCCAGGAAATATCGCGCTGACCTATGTGCATAAGGCCCTGGGCATAATTTATGAGGTGGTGAATCTGTCGCTCCAGAATGGGCAGAAAGTCTTCCTGCATCTTGCGGCCGGCCAGCTCTACGAAAATTGCTAACGGCAGTTTGGAGCCGGGTTTGATATCGGGTATATCGGGTCCGATGACCTCGATCTTGCCGTCTTCGATCTCGTTTATCTCCTTCAGCACCGATAACTCCACCATATTGGTCCTGCCGCCGCCGCACTCAAAGTAGATGTCATCGCCGCGAACGCGCTCGCCCTCAAATGCCGGGCCGTAGGCAACCGGGATGGGAACCTCTGTCACAGAAACTTTGAGGCCCCGAACCTCTATGGCCTTGGAAACCATCTGGTCATAGGGCACGTTTGATACGACATGTTCATAGGTGCAGATGCCCGTGGGGAGAACTTCGGGTATGGGGGTGTCTGCTATGACGGGGAAGCCGAAATTTATGCAGCCTGCTGCATTGGCGTACCACTCGTCGTTGACAAACCCGCAGGCCAGAACAAAAGCGAAAATTCTGTCCTTGTTATAGATGAGATTTTTCCGGAAGTCGCCGGGCTTGACGCCGCCGAACGCCATGGCGGCGCGCGTTGCAAAGCCGAGGGCGAAAACCGCGGCAGATATGTCAGGGCCGAAGGAAACCAGGCGCGTGTTCCAGCCGATCTGCACGCCGGCATCAACAAGCTGCTGGGAAAAGCTCGTCCCGTTATTGTGTGAGGCCATAAAGACATACAGATTCTTGAGCTGGAGCTCCTGGGCGATCTTGACGGCGGTCTCTTTGTCAGGCGCTGCTCCCAGCACGGCTGCAAATCCCGGGGCGCTGCCGTCCACAAACTCGACGCCGCGCTTGCGCAGTATGACGTCATTGGCAGCTCCCAGCCAGATATTGCTGTCGGTTACGTCTTCATCAATAAGATAAAAATTCGGCTGTTCGAGATAGCGGATCGCCTCTTCAATTTCTTCGTAAAACAGGGTTGCCATGCCCGCGTCAAGGGCGGGAGCAAGATACGGCAGGTGGTGCTTCTCCTTGACCAGCGGGGGCAGAAGCTTGCGCGCCTGCATGAAAACAAGCTGGCAATCCCCGAGGGTCTTGACCGGAATGCCAAGCATCGAGTAGATGATCGGCAGGTAATAGGCCGTGTCGGAGAAACCGATGGCCTGATCAGGTCCGTACTTTTTCAGTGTTTCAGCATATTTTGTCTCTACCCTGTACGCTATCTTGTGCGCGCCCCGTATGGCCGCTGATGATATGATCTTTGACACGGTTTAAGCCTCCTGTGTAAAATTCGTTAATCGTTGAACGTAGTCATTGCATGTCAGCACGGCAGTGCGCTGCTTACCCTGCATCAAGTTCACGCCGCATCTGCATATCCATAAGCACGCGGCTGCGGGCTTTGTCGATGCCGAGGGCCGCCCGCTTCTTGTCGATATGGGCGATCATCTTCTTGGCCATCTCCTCGGCAGTTCTTGGCAAAGTCCCACATGCCGCCCCATTTTTCTTCAAGCTCGCTGTAGAGATAGTCGGTCACGATCTTGCTGCCGGTAACGGGAAGATGCACGCCGCCAAAAAGGGTATACACGCCGGATGCCACAAAGTAGTGGCCGATGGCGACAGCCTTTTCACTCATCCATTCGGGGGCTGCGCCTGCCGCCGGCAGATCGGAGATATCATCGCCAAGTCCGCCTTCCTTGACGACTGCGGTTGCTGCTACCAGGATGCGGCTGTTGTCGACGCAGGAGCCCAGGTGCAGCACAGGCGGAATGCCGACGGTCTCGCATACCTCGGCAAGACCGGAACCGCAGTACTTCTTCGCAGCCTCGGGCAGCAGCAGGCCTTCCTTGCCGCAGGCCATGGCGACGCAGCCCGTTGTCAGAACGATGACGTCGTTTTTAATAAGCTCCTTTACCAGGGCAAGGTTAGATGCGTCACTTCCCGATCTCGGGTTGTTGCAGCCGACCACGCCCGCGATGCCGCGGATGCGGCCGCCGATGATGTTGTCGTTGAGCGGCTTATATGAGGAGCGGAACGTGCCGCCCAGCAGATAGTTGATGGTCTCATGGGAAAAGCCGACCACCATGTCTTGCTTCTGCTGGGGAATTCTGACCTTCTTTTTATCGCGGTTGGTGTAGTTATCGATGGCGGCGCGAACAATCGCTTTGGCCGTGTTGATGGCGTCATGCTCGTCGAAATGCATGTGCGTGGCGCCTTCGATCATGGCCTTGTCAGACGTGGTGATGACTTTGGTGTGAAACTTCTTGGATGTCTCGACGATGGCCTGCATGATGCACTGAACGTCGACAACCATTGCGTCAAGCGCGCCGGTCATAATTGCAAATTCCTGCTGCATGAAGTTGCCGGCAATAGGTATGCCGTGCCGCACGAGTATTTCATTGGCCGTGCAGCACATGCCGGCCAGGGTTATTCCTTTTGCCCCTTTTGACTTGGCATAGCTGATCATTTCGGGATCCTGGCATGCCACGACCACCATCTCGGAAAGAAGCGGCTCATGCCCGTGAACGACAATGTTCACTTCATCTTCTTTGAGCACGCCGAGATTGATTGAGCCGGTGATCGGAACAGGAGTCCCGAACATGATGTCCTGAAGCTCCGTTGCGATCATGGCCCCGCCCCAGCCGTCGCTGAGAGCGGCGCGGGCAGCCTGGGTAATGATGTTCTTGTAGTCCTGGTCAACGCCCATATGCGTGCGGTGCATAAGTTCGACAATTTCGCGGTCGATGCCGCGGGGCATCATATTGTTCTTGCGCCACAATTCCTGGCGTTTCAGCGGCGCCCGTTTCGTCATGACGAGCTCGCCTTCCTGCTTGCCGAACTCGGCGCAGCACAGCTCGCCGACTTTAATCGCCAGATCCTGTATTTCCATGTTTTCAACATCAAGGCCGAAGTCAAGGCCCAGCTGCAAAAGCTTCTGAACATCCTTCACCCCGTAGCCGGGTATCTCTCCCTTTGCCGCAAGCAGAAAAACTTCCGCCACACCGCGGCCATGGTCCGAGTGGGCGGCAGATCCGGCGGCAACCATGCGGGCAAAGTTGCGAGCAGCAATGGTTTCGGCTGTTGCGCCGCAGAGGCCAACCTTCTGGGGCTCGCCTTCCTTTTTGGGCGCACGCACCCTGCACGGGCCCATGGCGCAGTGCTTGCAGCAGCTGCCCTCGGCGCCGATCGGGCAGGGCTTCATGTCGGCAGCCCTGTCAAATATTGTGGTCATCCCTTCCTTGCATGCCTGGTCGCACATCTGTTGTGTGACTTCACATCCGAGAACCTGCTTCGTACTATCATCAGTCTTTGCCATTATACTATAACCTCCAATTAATAGGATATTTAACACCAGTTGCAACGCGCAAGCTCAGGCCGGCTTTTTACGTTTCTCGCTGCCGTAGCCTTCGCCGTACCAGTAGTGCAGGCTTGTCTTTACCTGCTGCAGCATTGCCTCACGATTATCGGTTTTTGTGCGCCAGTCATCCTTGCCGTGTGCCTGGCCCGGATCGAAGTTGTCGCTGAATAAGCTTTACCTTTTTGCCGGCGGCATTTTTCATCTCTCCAAGCTTATATTCATAGTTGCCGACAACATCTTCCAGGGGCTCCCAGCTTGAAGCCGGCTTGAACTCAACAACCTTTTTGGGCTGTTTCGCTTGCGCCGGCGCAGCACCTGCGACGGTGCTCTCCTGCGCAGCCTCTGCCGGAGCAGCATGGCCTGCTGACAACAGGATTCCGTCTCCGGCTTCAGCAGACGAAACAGCTTTAATGAGAGCAATTGCGTAGCCGGGCGCCAATCCCGCGGGCATGTCCATTATTTTGACGATCTCACAGAGAGCGCCTTCTTTCAGCGAGTCGGCAACATGTGATGCTGCAGCCTCGGCAGCACTCGCTGCAACTTTTTTCGCGGCCGGGGCGGCCTTGCGAATCTCTTTAGGCAGTTCAAACCCGCCAAGCTCGGCAATATAGGCGCGAACCTGCTTTATTGCTTCAGGATGACGCATGACAAGCAGGTTTGCTCCCGCGCTCAAAAGGGTCGTCGCCGTCAGGGCCTCCATGAGAATGCCCCTCTTTCGGGCATCGCCCATTTGTTCATCAGAGGCCATCTTAGCTTCCTTGGTCTTCCAGACTTCATCGGCAAGATTGGAGATGAAGGGGCATTGCAGTTTCGTATCATCCTGCGTGATTGCTGCCTGCCGTATCCGCTCCATGACGGAAAAAGTGTATTCAAGGCCATAGCCCAAGTCCGCCCGTTGTCGGGTCGATGATGATTTTCTCAAGCGGCACGCCGAGATTGTTGAGCAGAATATTGAGCTGTTTTGCAAGATTGATATCAATAGGGCTGTTGGCAACAACCGTTAAATTGTAGGCCAGGGCTTTGGCGCCCAGTTGCTTATAATTGCCCTCGCTTACGGGCCCTATTATAATATCTTTGCCGGCGCAGGCCTCGGCTACTTTTCCAAGCACTTCGGAATCCTTTTCGGAATTATTCGTCCCCCAGATGATCAGCGGAACGCTGATTGCATCTGCAACGGCTTTGGCTGTCTGCACCGCTTCATCGGCTGTTCGATTCAGGCCGTTGGGATCGGTGCTCTTGAGCCAGAGCTGGACAAAGTCGGCGCCATATTCATCCTGTGCCTTTTTCGCCCAGGCAACGGGGTCTGCAAGCACATCTTTATAGGGCTCAGTACAGGATTCCGCCCAGTCATCAGGCACACAATCCAGTACCTGTATGCCGATGCGCGGGGCATACGGCATTTTGCTGTCAAAGTTATAGAACGGGTACGCAGTGTCGCCACCTATGGTAAACGCACTGTCATGAGAGCCAATGGTTATGGGCCGCACGCTGCCCTTGTATTCCTGCTTCGGTACCTGGACTGCCATATGCATAACCTCCCTGTTAATAAATTAATAATAAAAATACTACTTTCAGCCTTTATGAGAATTTTCAATTCACAAACAGTTTGTCCGCTATAGCGTTGACTGCGGCAACCGCTGGGGCTGATTCGGGAAGATCAACCAGCGGTCTTTTTTCGATATCATATGCCGGCACCGTGGCGTCCTCCGGCACGAAACCAAGCACACTCAATCCTGTTTTTTCAACCTCCGCCATAAACTGCGACGATATTTTCTGCGGCGCATCGTTTACTATAAGCACCGTTTTTCCGATGGCCAGTTTCATTTCATCGGCAAGGTCCCTGATTCTTACAGATGCGCGAAGGCCGTTCAGTGAATAGTCGGAAACGATAATCAAAAAATCAATATCCTGAGCTGTCCGTCTGCTCAAATGTTCAAGCCCTGCCTCATTATCAATAATCACATACGGATAGTTCTTTCCGAGAACTTCAAGGTGCTTGCGCAGCACATTGTTAATGAAACAGTAGCAGCCCGCCCCCTCGGGCCGGCCCATGACAACCAGATCCACATCCTTTGTTTCAACCACAGACTGATTCAGCTTCAGTTCAAGAAATGCCTCTTTCGGCATCCCTGCCGGAACGTCTCCTTTGCTGTCAAAAAAGTCCTGCCGGGTTCTGCCGATGGTGCTGAGCGTCTTCTGATCCGTCATGCCAAGAGCATAGGGGAGATTTGAGTCCGGGTCGGCATCGACGGCCAGCACGGGTGTCCTGCCATTTTTTTTTAAATACCGTATGAGAAGACCTGCAACCGTTGTCTTTCCCGTACCGCCTTTGCCTGTAATTGCAATTACCATGCTCACTGAAGCCTCTGCTGAGTGTGTATGTTTTTTCAGTTCCGAAATCTGTTCCATAACGGAGGGAAAAAGGCTTCCGTCCGTATGCGGCAGAAACATCCCGGCCATATACTTGTCCATGAATGAGCTGTCTTCGCTCAGTTCAATGTTGGTCATTTTCTTTGCAATGCGCTCGCAGTCATCCAGAAGCTCGCTGGAAAGCAAGATGAGCTGAGCATCCAAGCAGCGAACCGTTGCCGATAAACACGTACTTCTCGTCGGCTATTTCAGGCAGCAGCCCGATGGCTATCGCCTCATCAAGATCGATAAAATCGCCAAATGCGCCGGCAATAATAACCCGATCGAGCTGGCTGAACGTAAGGCCAACCTTATCAAGAAGGCACTGATACCCGGCAAACATTGCAGCCTTTGCCCTGATAAGATTGTCGATACAGGACTCGGTGAGCACAATATCTTCCTGGCCATCTGTTTCTTCCTTATATGCCAGAACATATTCCATGCCGTCAGTGCCGGGCCGTATGCGGCTGGTCGGCAGGGAATTATATTTGCCGTTCTGCGCAATGATGCCCTTTTTCATGAATTCCGCCAGGATATTGATGGCGCCGGAACCGCAGATACCGCTGGGCTTTGCTTTTCCGATTGTTATTATGGACAGGGGTTCAAAATTTTCAGGGCTTACGCGGTACCGCTCGATAGCGCCTGTTGTTGCACGCATGCCGAACCTGAGCCCTCCTCCCTCGAAAGCCGGGCCGGCCGAGCATGATGCTGTCATAAGCCAGTCAGCATTGCCCACGACAATCTCGCCGTTTGTACCGATATCGATATAGAGAGTAAGCTCGCTGCGCTGATACATCCCCGAGCTGAGCACGCCGGAAACGATATCACCGCCGACATAGCTTGAAACCGAGGGAAAGGTATACAGTTCCACATAATCGGCAACTGCAAGCCCGATTCGCACTGCGCGGACAGGGGGGATAAAATTTGCAACCGGCGTATAGGGGGCTTCACGGATATATTTCGGATCGAGCCCCATGAGCAGATGCGTCATTGTCGTATTGCCGGCGGCGGTAACAAGTGCAACCTGCTGCCGGTCAACCCCGGTCTTTTCGAGCAGCTCAGAGATGATTCTGTTGAGCCCGGCAACGACGACTTCCTGGAGCTGCTTTAAGCCATCGCCTTTCTGGGAATTGACGATTCTGGTTATCACATCGTCACCGAACTGGATCTGAGGGTTATATTCAGAAGCAACTGCAAGAGGGCGTTTGGCGTTCAGATCGATAAGCCTGCCCCAGAGCGTTGTAGTACCAATGTCGAACGCAATCGCGTACTGGCAGCCGGTTGTATCACCCGGTTCGACTGTAACCAGCTGAGGCCTGCGGGAGCCGCGGATCTGATGTTCGCCAAGCTGAGACTCCATGCGTATTTGAGCAATGGTAACCGTGACAAACCAGTTTGCTTCACGAATTATTTTTGAAAGCCGTTTCAGAAGAAAAAAATCAACCGAAATATTTTCAAGGCCGTGCTGCATTTTAAGAGCCCGCAGAAGTCTCGAAAGATCACTGGTATTATCTTCTATGGTGGGGGGATCTATCTGAACTTTGTACTTTTGATGTGCCGGGTTGTACCAGGCGCCGCTCACCAGAGCTTCTATCTCCTGGGTCACCGCATGCCTGGTTGCATGCCTTTCTCCCTGCATTACTGATGTATCCAGCGCAGACGCCTCAGGGATATGAACTTCCAGATCGCTCAGGACAAAAGACTGGCATGCCTGACGGTATCCCCTGGCATGATCCTCTGAGGAAATCTTACTGCAATCGCGGCAATCAACCTGCCCGGATTTGATTATGACCCGGCATTTTCCGCATGCTCCTTCACCACCGCAGGGTGCATTAATATGCACGCCTGCATCAGCCGCAAGCTGCAGCAGATTTGCTCCAGCCCGTGCTTGCAACTGTACATCGGCTGGCAAAAAACGAATGGTATATAACTTCACGTAAAATCTAGCCGAAAATCTTTTTTGGGTTTATTTGTTCAAAAAATTAATTGTTCAAAAATACAATTAATAATTGCATCTTTAGCACAATTTGTCAAATGCTTAAAAGCAGAAATTAAAATGATAAGTAATTACAGATAAATAGAAATTTTAACGACAGGCGATTCTAGTGTTTAACTAGATTCATATCATAAGTCAGCCACAGCAAGAAACAATTGCATAGCCACAAAGCTTGTATAAGAGCCTCGCGCCGACAATGCCGTCCCATGGATCATCACCGGCATTACCGGCAACCTCAACCAGATCAAATCCTATAATTTTGCGGCCGGATTCCGCTATTTTCTTGAGCAGAAACACAGTCTCGGGAAAGGACAGTCCGCCGGGCACCGGCGTGCCTGTATGCGGGCAAAGCGATGGGTCAAGGCCGTCAATATCAAAACTTATATAGACAAGTTCAGGCAGGCTATCGATTATATCCTGGCAGAGGTTCTGCCAGGTTGTTCCGCAAAACAAGGCGCTTTTCAGGGCCGCATCCGAATACAGCTTGACCCTTCCGTTCGATCCGGCGATGACGTCCGCCTCTTCTTTGCAGAAATCCCGCACCCCGACCTGAACGATACGCTCAACCTGGGGGAGATCAAGAACGTTGCGCATGATCGAGGCATGGGAATAAACAAAGCCCTCATACGCTGTCCTGAGATCAGCATGCGCATCTATATGCAGTATGCCGAATGACTTAAAAAGCCGGGCATAGGCCCTGAGCGCGCCAAGCGGAACGCTGTGGTCCCCGCCGGCAATACCAACAATTTTCCCGCGCTGCAGATATCCCAGGGTAGCTGACTCGATCCGGTCGTAGAGTTTCCGGAACTGGCGCTCAATCCCGGCATACTCCTGGGAAAACCGCAGCGGACTTTCACCGCGGGCAAGCCCATCTATAATATCTGCTGCTTTTTTACGCAGGTCATGTCCGGTTGCGCATATGTCGGCCGGATGCGGAGGCATATAGAGGCCATACTTCCAGATATCCCCCATATCTTCATCGTAAAGGTCAACCTGCAGGGAGGCGCTGCGCAGCATTTCCGGCCCATTGGCAGTGCCGGTCCTGTAAGAAACCGTAACCTCCCAGGGTACAGGAAGAACCACAAGAGAGGCGTCTTCCCCGGTGCAGGGGAGTGCAAAGATATTGCCGTTGTCGACGGCCACATTGCCGGGGTCAAAATCGCCGAAATCATTTTTAAGTTGTGGTGCTAGCAGTGCCATAGATGCATGCAATTTAATAAGAAAATAACATTACCTGTTCAAAGCCCCTGCCTTTTTCCAAGCTGACGGTCTATGGCAGACACGAGATCATCAAGTTTCAAGGGCTTTGCAACATAATCGTCAAGCCCGGCTGCAAGGAAGCGCTCTTTGTCACCAGTCAAAGCATGGGCAGTCAGGGCAATAATCGGCAAGCGCTTACCGGTTAGCTTTTCGCGGTCGCGAATTACCTGCGTAGCTGCGACCCCATCCATCACCGGCATTTGCACATCCATAAATACCAGGTCATAGGGTATTGTTTGCACTGCCTGAACAGCTTCACTGCCGTTTGCAACTACGTCCGCTTTGAACCCGAGCTTTTCAAGAATGCGGATGGCCAGCTTCTGATTAACGATATTATCTTCCGCCACAAGGATCCTGGTACGCCGCCGCATTTCTTCATTAATAAGATGCCGGGTTATGAATTGACCAGGAGTCCCCATATCCTTGAGCTGTCTGCTGCCAATAACCATGGCAAGACAATTCTGCAGCTGCGTGCTTTTTACCGGTTTGGTAAGATATGCGGCAAAACCGATCATGCGGGTATGTGTTGCCTCTCCTCTCATCCCGCGTGAAGACAGCAGGACCAGAAGTGTATCGTGTACCTGTTCATTGTTTTTGATAATTTCTCCGAGTAAATGCCCCTCCATATCAGGCAGCTCAGAATCGATTATGGCAATATCAAACGGCTCAGTGTCCTGAACTGCTTTCTTAAGCGCAGCAAGGGCGTCGCTGCCGCGTACAGATTCACTGCAGCTGCACCCCCAGGACATCAGCTGATCCCTTAATACAAGCCGGTCAATAGGGTTTTCGCAAACCACAAGAACCCGCCGCCCGCGAATATCATCGACAGGGGCAGCAGTGGTTTTTCGTTCTGCAGGCTGTTTTTCCAGCACAACGGTAAACCAGAATGTAGAGCCCTGCCCTTCAACACTGTCAACACCTATTTCACCCCCCATGAGTTCAACCAGCCGTTTCGCAATTGAAAGGCCAAGCCCGGTACCCCCGAAACGCCTGGCCATTGTCCCGTCAACCTGGGAAAAAGACTGGAAAAGGCGGCTGCGCTGCTGCGCAGGTATGCCTATGCCGGTATCGCTGATTGAAAAACAGAGCGTTACCTTTTTGACGTTCTTCTCTTGAACCTTCACCCGTAAAACAACGCCGCCGCTGCTGGTAAATTTTACGGCATTGCCAAGAAGATTTATCACTATCTGACGAATTCTTCCCGGATCACCGCGCAGCAATGGCGGTACCCGCGGATTTACAAAACGGGAAAGCACGAGACCTTTTCCCTTTACACTGTAAGCAAATGATTCCATGACATCATCAATCATGGCATGCAGGTCAAAATCAAGAACTTCCAGGTCAAGCTTGCCGGACTCGATCCTGGAAAAATCAAGAATATCGTTAATGATGGCAAGCAATGCGTCGGCGCTGGACCTGACTGTGTCAAGGTATTCACGCTGCAGCTCCGTAAGCTGCGTATCCAGGAGCAAACCCGTCATGCCGATAACTGCATTCATGGGCGTACGGATCTCATGGCTCATATTGGCAAGGAATTCACTTTTAGCCTGATTTGCATCATCCGCCCTGCGCGCCAGCATTCTTGTATCGTGCAAGGTTCGTTCCAGCTGCCTGTTTGCAGCCTCCAATGCTTCTTTAGCACAAATCAGCTCAGATTCAACCTGCTTGCGTTTCGTGCTGTCGCGCACAGTTCCGACTGAACCGGTGACATTGCCACGGGCATCATGAAGAAGAGAACTATTTACTTCGGTAAAAAATACAGTGCCGTCCTTGCGGCGCCATTGCGACTCATAATCCTTAATTGATCCGGCATCGAAAGGCCGCTGAATACCCGGCCGCCGAGTATCAAAACCACAGGTTTGGGCAGACAATTGCGAAATGTGCATCCCCGGAAGATCCTCTTCGCTATACCCTGTCATTTCAGCGAGCTTTCGGTTAATACGGTGCACATAACCCCCGGCATCGGTTACATAGATGCCGTCACCAATGGTCTTGAAAATGTTGTCAAGAAAATCATCGGATTTTAAAAAGTCCTGATCGGCTGTCTCTCGAAAACGGATATCCCGAACACATGCACAAATTCCGCTCGGCGCAGCTGCATCACAGCTCACAACCAGTAAGGTTATCGAGGCACGGACAATCTCACCACTGCGCCGATTAATAAAAGATCCATACTGCAGAGTTTGCAAACCAGAGTCATGCAGCTTTTTGTTGAGCTGTGCAATGAACGCTTCACATGTATCAGCACACTCAAAATCAATGATATCGCGGACAGGACGCGGGATAAAGTCGAACAGGGGGGCGCCGATTATTTCAGCATGACTGCTGTCTGCAATACGCAGGAAGCCCTGATTGACAAATGTAATCCGGCCGTTGGCCCCGGTCAGAATAATACCTTCATCACAGGCATTTAATATGTGCTGACATCCGATTAAGACATCAGATGGCACATGCGTCTCTGGCGACATGCAATTACCCTGCAATTTTAACGCATCATGCTCTTAAACCGGGCTCAGTCAGCATACAGCACACCGGTTCAGAGGGTTAAAAATATCTTAAAAACAACCTGTTTTAAGAGCTACACGTATACTCTTTTTAAAGGATCCTAACATACACGCGCAACTATCCTCAACAAATAAAAAGAGCCTGGCGAAGTACAAGGCTCACATGGTTTCTTATTTTTCAGGCCTGATTTCTTTAACCGAACAGACAACCGGAACAGGGCACAATTGCCATTACCAGAATTATTATCAGGATATTCGTTTTAAAATGTCCTTATATAAACAATGCCTCGATATCAATGATCGGTCAAAAACTGCTGCATGCTCCTGGAAATATAACTGAGGCTATGCTCTTTTTTTACATATTCCCGGGCATTGTTTCCCGTTTTTTGAAGTGCTTCCGGATTATCAAGCATATTCATGATACTAGCACCTATAGTGGAATCAAAATCCCCGGGTGGAACCTTTACAACAACAGAATCAGGCAACTCTGCAAACCAGGCGTCATCAGTGACCATACAGGGCTTTCCCATGGACATTGCATGAATCAAGCTGAATGAGGTCTCACCCATTGTGGGATACCGTAAATTTGCTACGAGGTTACAGCGACGAAGGATTGCAGTGTACACTATGTTTTCCACGTAGCCTGTTTTTATAATAAATGGGCTAAGATAATCATCCGCACTACTGCCTTCGCCAACCATAAGATAGTACACTTTGCGTGACAAGTGCTCATTAAGAGCCACAACTGCCCGACTCACCGTATGGTTCAGTTTTGTTTCAGCAATAAAACCAAAGGATGCAACAACAAAAGCGTCGGCGGGGACACCATACGCAGTTTGCAGGACATCATCTACAGGGACTATCAGGCTCATCCCCCATGCAGACCATTGGAATTATCCGGACATTCACACCCGGAAATTCGGCGCACAGTCTGTCATGGGCATATCGAGAGTGAACTATTACACCTTGGGCCGTTTTAACAATCTCGGAGTTTAAGGGCAGCTTTGCAGCTATTTGCTTGCATTCAAGAAGATTGACTCGTGATTTAATAAAAGGTTTTAGAAAACTGATTCCTTCAGCACCTCCGAGTTCATACAGCTTGGAATACAGATTACCCTGTTTTTGAAAATACCCCACAGCAAGGAAATATAAAATATAATCATGCAGAATGACAAATCCCGGATATTTCACTGCAGCATCATAGATATAGGAATGCCAGTATGGATTATTGCCGATATTATATAATCGAAGGGGGAATGCATCAAATGAGATTTCTGTTCTTGCACGGTTGATGACACAAAAGTCATCATACAGCTTCTTATTCTCCAATGAATAATCATCGGTCACAATCGTTATATCAAAATAGTGACGGAGCCCGTATATGAGAATTTCGGAATAATCAGAGATTCCGCTTCGCTGAGGTAAAAAAGGACTTAGATAGAGAAGTGCCGGTTTCATAGATTGTCTTAATTTCTCATGTCACGTTGAAAGAAGGCTGCCAATCACATGATCCCAGCTGATATTTTTTTCCAGAAGTTGCCTGTTACCGCATTCGCCCATTGCTGCTGCAGCCTTGCGGTCAGCGGCCCAAAAATCAATTTTTTCGGCAACTTCTTCAGGATTTTCCTTTACGACAAAGCCGCTTTCGCCATGCGCCACGAACTCAAGCGGTCCACCTGCATTATCATGGACGATTACCGGTTTTTTTGAAAAAAAAGCCTCAAGCGTAACATAACCGTAGTCTTCATCATAAGCCCCGAAATAAACGCCAAGACAACGCGCATAGTAATCTATTTTCTCTTCTTCGGAAACATAGCCCAGAAGCTTGACCCGGGATTCCAGCTTATACGTTTTGATTAAAGCACGGAGCCGAAGGACTTCCTGCTGGCTTCCCTGTCCGGCCAGATATATCATGGTATCCGTCCGCAAGTGACGGGCAGCTTCTATGAGCACCCACTGTCGCTTCATGCGGTCAATTCTGCTTGGATAGAAGATGAAATCTTCATACCCGTTGCAGTGCAGTTTCAAATAACTTTCTGGCGGGTGGTAAAGCGTGACGCCATCGATGCCATTAAACTTTTTCAGCCTCAGCCTGGTATTTTCCGCATTGGTAAAAATTTTTTCACACTCCCTGATATACCGATTATCGTTTTCAAAAATAAAATCCCGTAGCCATTCACCTTCAGGAAGCGGATGAATATCACCAAATTCTGTTCCCCAGAGGTCGTATGCCTGCCTGTGCTGATGGCAGAGCCACAGTATTTTTCGGGGATGCCTGAGATAATAGGCGGGAAATTTCATATGCGATAACAAGGTCTATTGCTTCACCGTTAACCTCTGTTAAATCAAGCATCCTGCCTGCTACCATGCAGTTCATCAACGACTCCTTTGGATACCATTTGAACGGAATGGTCACGATATCTGCCTCATGCCCTCGGGCAAGAAGTTCGCTGTGCAGTAGTTTGGCATGAAGTTCAGCCCCCCCCTTCATAAAAGGAACCTGTACTGTGGCAATGGCTATTTTCACAACTCTGCACCGGTAAAATTATGAAAAACCTGCTTGAATCGGTTTTCAATAACAGGCGGCTGAAATCTCGTCATATAGTTATGAATACCTTGTTCAATCAAAAACGCCGTAAAATCGGGTCTGTCTTGTAGCTCCTTGACAGCTGAAGCAACTGCGAGTGGATCGTTTTCTAGGGAGACCTGGTTAGCCCCGAGAGTTTCAGCCACGGCCGGTATCGGAGATGCGATAACAGGTAACCGCAAAGCATGCGCTTCTATTAAAGGGACACAGAAACCTTCATGTTTGCTGGCGCAGACAAAGAAATCGCATCCAAGATAATATGAGAGCATCTGATGATCAGTGCATTCATCAACGAAAACAACATGCTCATTGAGACCGTAACAGTTAATTGCTGCATCAATTTCGCTATAGTATTTTTGCAGCGAAGCCGTTTTTTTTCCAACAATCCACAACATAATATTGCGGTCAAAATGTCTGCTGTAGCGGTGTATACTATCAATAAGAAATACATGGTTCTTGTTGGGGACAACTCTGCCGACAAACAGCAGATTGGTCATCCCGTTTTCAAGAAGGCCCTTGAGAATATTTTCATCCGGAAGGGTTGTCGACCACTGTGTAATATTGTGGAGTGGAGGCACAACCGCTACGACACCTGAGCTGATGAGCGCCTGGGCGACTTCAGAAAGATTGTGCTGCGAAGCGCACATCCAGACAGCACCGGAAATAGTCCCGGCAAGCCTTTTTGTCTGTTCTCTGCCAAGCCTGCATGCATGCGCCGCACTGGCATCGTATTTTTCAAAAAAAAACTCTGGCGTGACATTATGATACCTTATTACAATTCGGCATTTTGCCTTGGCCAGCACCTCCTCACCTTCCAGCCAGAAATTGCTGTGATGATAAACGAGTACATTCTCTTGAGACTCAATAACTTCCATCAAGTCTTTTCTGGGCAACAGGGTGAGGCCTTTTTGTTGAAGACTCGTGCAATACACCCAGCAGGGGTAACGGGACGAAATAATCCTGTACATATTGGCAATATCATTGCCAATAGCATCATGTGCGGCAATAGTCTGATGCAGAAGAACAACCTTCATTGCTATATACGATACCAGTTAATGTATCAGCAGTTAGCGTGCACTGACATCTTGTAAATCAGCATGCATCATGAGACTCACCAGCTCTTCAAATTTCACCCTGGCCTCCCAGCCCAGTTTCCGTTTCGCCTTGCCGGGATCACCAATAAGAATATCAACCTCTGCGGGACGAAAATAGCGTTCGTCTATCCTGACAATGGGCTTACCGGAAATAGTGTCAACTCCCACTTCATTAACACCAGCGCCCTGCCAGGCAAGCTTCACGTCAATGCAGGCGCAGGCCTTTTCAATAAATTCACGCACGGTATGCGTCTCGCCTGTGGCCACGACATAATCATCAGGCTCAGGCTGCTGCAGCATAAGCCACATCATCTGGGTATATTCCGGGGCATAACCCCAGTCGCGCTTTGAGTCAAGGGTGCCCATATACAGGCAATCGTCCAGCCCGGCCTTGATGCGGGCAAGCCCCCTTGTGATCTTGCGGGTGACAAATGTTTCACCTCGCCGTGGAGATTCATGATTGAAAAGTATGCCGTTTGAGGCATGAATGCCATAGGCTTCACGATAGTTCACTACAATCCAGTACGCATACAATTTGGCCACGGCATAGGGTGAACGTGGATAAAAAGGCGTTTTCTCTGTTTGAGGTATCTCTACGACTTTACCGAAAAGTTCGCTTGTTGACGCCTGATAGAATCTGGTTTTATCTTTTAAACCGACCTCTTTGATTGCATCAAGAAAACGCAGTGTCCCCACACCATCAACTTCAGCCGTATATTCCGGGACTTCAAAAGACACCTGGACATGCGATTGCGCGGCAAGATTGTAGATTTCGTCGGGGCCTATTTTTTCGAGCAATCTGTTTAAGTTGCTGCTGTCGGTCATATCGCCATAATGGAGAAACATGCGTGCCCCCTTATGGTGAGGATCATCATACAGATGATCAATCCGTTTCGTATTAAACGAGCTTGCACGCCTGATAATACCGTGAACCTCGTATTTTTTTTCAAGCAGCTGCTCGGCAAGATACGAGCCATCCTGACCGGTTATTCCTGTTATGAGGGCCTTTTTCATCTTTTCACCTTTCCGGTTTTATAAAATTAATCATTTTTAATTCCATCGGCATGCAGCACTGATAAGCATTAACAAAAAGTCAAACATGTTTCTTATAAGCAATAACAGCATAGTCCTGACCGCAGTTAAAAACTTCCATCATGCGGGCCATTTCCCCATCAGGCGGGGTATCAAAAAAAAGCAGCGGAGAGGACCTCATAATCGTTGAGTCGATAAATCCTCTGGCTTGGGCAAGATATGCAAGAGTAGCAGGCGGAATCGGGTGGACATGCGAGGGGTCAGTATAGAAGGTGCATGAACCGACAATAATATTTTCAGGGTTTGGCGTTTCAAAAATTATGCAGCCACCCGGCCTCAGCACGCGAAAAGCTTCATCAAACAGTGCGATAACATCTTTCCATGGAAGATGCTCTATCATGTGAAAGCTGGTGAGGGCCCCGAGACTACCGGGAGGAAGGCCTCTGAGAAAAGCCAATGCATCAGATTCTTCAACTGCGAGATTCCTTTCACGGCACAGTTGCAGCATTACCCTGTTGCAATCAACGCCCCTGGCCGTATAGCCAGTATCGGAAAGGAGTTCGAGCCATTCACCCCGACCGCATCCAAGATCAAGGACAGGATACTGCAATGTGCCTGCACCAGCCAGCTGAATGTAGTGCACATATTTGTGCAGACGTTGCAGTATATCTTCCCTCGTCCCTCTGAATTTTTCTTCAAACAATACATATAAGGCATCATACGCATGCTCATATTCAGAGGCAAGCATATCCGGCTTGTTATTACTGATACAATCAGCCAGATAATTTTTTGCTTCCTCAAGCAGCAGATTCAAGCGGCGCTGCTGATCCAGAATAATGGTGGTGTGCTCATACATTGTTTTTTTAATGGTTTCGATGTTTGCAGTAAAAACATCCTGTAGCTCTTCTACTCTCAAAGAATCAGCCTTTTGTACCGACACCTGCTCCAGCACCTGCCGGATATCCTCGACATTCTGTTTATCCGCTTTCTGAACAGATAAGCTCTCAAGGGCTTGCGAGAGAAGGTTCTGCTGCGCTGAGGTTCTAGATTCAAACATTTGTAAATTTTTTAATAGTGCAGGGAAGGTCAAAACACCGGCAATAACTTTGATTACATAACCAAGCACCGGTATTTTATAAAGAGAGTTTACACAGAAACGCGTCAGCAAACCGTGCACCGGCACCTTGCTCACCCTGCCTTCCTGTGAATAGCGTAATCGTCCAAGTATATCAGTTTTAGTTAGGGCTCCGTTACGCAAGCAGGATAAAAAATGCTTCCTGCCATTATCATCGGGTACCCTGCCCAGTATCGCCATATACGCCAAATTTAAAAAGGCTTCATCCTGTAGTTTGAGAAAATCAGAAAGCTCATAAAAGTCTTTAATAATGAAATCCTCGTCAAACCCTTTCTGTGCATGACTGTGGAACGGACCATAATCAACCGCATGCTCATTTTCTGAATTTGCAGCTGATCTCCTGGTCTGAAAGTTTACAGCATGCATGTCTTTTTGACAATTAATCTCATTTTGAATTTTAAACACAATATCGTCAAGGGAAGGAGGGATAGTGCTGCTGCCTTCCTGGCCTGCAGGAATAATTCTTTTTCTTTCCTGCGCAACCCTTTTGTTAATCTGCCGCATGATTTCTTCTACCGTCACTGCATGGCTATTTTGCATGTCATGCCCCATGAGTATCCCTGGTGAAAAAAATTTAAAAACCCGGTGCCAATAACTATGACCAGCGTGCTGACGTGCATCTTTAAAGTTGGAAAATCTCTGTTACAGACGGTTTTAATCGAGCCAGACCAATACAATAAAAATCCGGATTGCCGACGACTTCAAATGTCCGGATCATATCAACCCAGTGATAGCAGGCATGCAGGTGCACATCGCCCGTATGAGCAGCTACAGTGAGTGTATAGTTTCCGGCGCCGATATTGAATTCATCAAATACAAACTTTATAGTCCCCTGCTTATTCGCACCGATAGCAACAGGTGTTTTGAGATGATGTGTGTTTGTCCCAAAAATATCCTGTCCGAATTTGTCACGAATAAGTATGCCAACCGTTAATGCATCAACCTGTTCATATGATTTAAGGTTTATTTCAATGGAACATTTTCTGCCGGAGACCACTGTGCCGCTTTCACTATCCTGTTCGTTCAAGAGAGAAACCGACACAATTTCAACTGCAAAATTACCGTAGGAACTGCCCTGCTTCAGCCCCGGCCTTTGTATGATTTCCCTGCCGGCTGTTTTACGGGCAAGAAGATACGTATATGCATTGATAGCTGCTTCGGGCTCGCCCTCTTCCAGTATCTCACCCTGTTCAAGGAGGATGACCCGGTCGCACAGCACTTTTACGGTATTCATGTCATGAGACACCAGCACTATAGATCCGCCATTATTCCTGAAAGATTTTATTCTGTCCGTGCATTTCTGCTGGAAATAGGCATCGCCGACAGACAGCGCCTCATCAACAACAAAAGCCCGGGGATTTGCATGAATGGCAATAGAGAACGCAAGACGCATGGACATGCCGGTCGAATATGTTTTAATGGGGTCGTACATAAAGTCGCCAAGTTCGCTGAAAGCAATAATAGCATCGCGTTTTTCGTCGAGCTCGGCTTTTGTCATGCCGCGAAGAATTCCGTTTAGGTAAATATTCTGCAATCCGGTATATTCCGGGTTGAAACCGGTCGTAAGTTCAAGCAGGCCTGTTATCCTGCCTGAAATGGCCACATGCCCCGCATCAGGCAGGAGAATGCCCATCATCAGCTTCAACAATGTTGATTTACCAGCGCCGTTTTGCCCGATAATGCCTACGGTTTCTCCTGACTGCACGCTGAAGCTGACATCTTTTAATGCATCATACACTCGATGAAACTTACGGCGATACAGTATCTCGCGCAAACGGTCTGCGGGCGAATGATACAATCGAAAAGTCTTGGAAATATGTGTTACGTCTATCATAATTCCCAAAATGCCTGTTTAAGCCCTCTCTTCATTCCCTCGTGGCCGATGCAGCGGCCGTCATTTCCTCCGATGAGCCACCGAATCAAGAACTTCAAAAGTTCGCCGGGCTGTTCTCTGCCAGGTAAAATCAGCGGCCCGTTTAAAGCCGCGTATCTTGAGTGTATCGTTCAAAGCGCTATCGCATACAACCTTTTCAATAGCCGCGGCACAATCACCGGCGTCATGGGGGTCAACAAACAATGCGGCATCTCCGGCCACCTCCGGAAGGCTCGATGAACGGGCGCACACAACAGGGCAGCCGCAAGCCATTGCTTCCAGCACCGGAAGCCCGAATCCTTCGTAAAAACTGGGGTACACAAGTGCACGCGCACCGGAATACAGGCATGCAAGCATTTCATCAGTCACATATTTTGTAATAAAAATACGCTTCTCAAGATGCGCCTTTTTGATTAAATCCCACCAGCCCTTGTCTCCCCAGCCCTGCCAGCCGGTTAAAACAAGGGGAATATCTGTTTTTGCCTGCGCAAGCGCTTGAATTGCAAGTGCAATATTTTTACGCGGTTCAAGAGTACCGACACAAAGAAGGAAATCTTTCGGAATAGCAAGCGCAGCGCAGGCGGAAGCAATCAGCTCATCGTGTCTGGGCGAAAACACAGGATCGGAAGCCAGAGGTATCGCTGTTACACGATCAGGATCGAATCCGAGAGTAGCCACTATCTCCTGCTTCATAAATTCTGAAATCGTTATAATATGGTCAGCATACTGACGGCGCCGCTTGAAAAAAAAATCAAAAAATTGAACCCTTTCCCGGGGATGTTCGGCACGATACTTCACAAGAGAAATATCATAGAGGGTATATACTATCGGCACATCAGGCAGGGCTGGCGGAATAAACCCGGTCTCATGATAGACGGCATACTGCGTCTTTTTGCAGACGGCTCGTAATTTTCGCTCAAATTTCATCCAGTGGACACCGCGCAAAACAGCAACCAGAAAATCCGGCAGGCGCCAGATCAGCTCCGTCGACTTTGCCCACGCAGCAGGCTCCGCCTGTGAAGGCATGGCGGCAGACGACGATACGCCATTAAAAAAAGTGGCGGAAACATGAGGTATTTTCAGAAGTTCAGCATACAGGCAGCGCACGTAGCGGGATATGCCGGTAAGCAATCCTTGAAGAGGAAGCGCATTCACAATAATGTTCATGCAATAAAACTTTCTGCAAGCAACAGCTGCTAAAAAAATGCGGCGGAATTCTGCGCTGCAATCAATGAATACATCCGCCTTTATGTGCGTATGCAAAAAACGCCGGAGCAGAAAAAAATCCACGCTTGGCATTCCCGGAACCAGCATGGATGCATCTATAAAAAATCCCTGACATCTTTTTCAAGTGCACGAAAAATCATGTAGGCTGCAGTGATAACAACATGAAAAAGCACTGCCATTATGATTAAGGCAGAATAATTGATCTCATGTTGTGAAATAAAAATAGTTTGATAAGTATCTATAATAACATACATGGGATTATAAAAAAGCAGCTTTTTAAGAAAAACAGGGAGTATTTCTTTAAGGTACACTATGGGCGTAAGCCAGAACCATACCTGAAGCAACACGCTGACAGCCTGTTTAAAATCTTTTATAAAAACTGTCATAGTGGCTGCAAACAACCCAAGACCGACAGCAAAAACCTGTTGAAGGTAAAAGAGGACTGGCAGCAGAAGAATTTTCATGGAGAACTGGAATTCAGTACCAAGAAGAAAAAGGAAAAAAAAGCCAAGGGTCAAAACGAATGTGACCGACTCAGACAAGGCAATATACACAAGAAGCGATGGCAGAGAAATCTGCATTTTTGAAATCAGGTGCTTTGTATCAATAAAAACGGAGGTCGACCGTGCAAGCGTATTAGCAAATGCGGTCCAGGGCAAAAGGCCTACCGTTAAATAAACGCTGTAGGCATATAAATACGATTCGCCTGCAAGGCGGCCACCCATTATTTTTCCAAAAACAACAATATAGATTGCTAAATTGACGATAGGGAAAATGACAGCCCATGTCGATCCAAGAATCGATCCGGCAAAACGCTCGGTGAAATCACGTTTTACGAGCTCAATAATCAATCCGCCATTAAACATATATGCCGACCAGTCTCCCTACCTGCTTGATGATGACTGCATAATTGAATTAATTACAGGCAAAGCAGATGAACAAAATAAGTATAATTCATTAAATGATTTTAATATAAAAAGCATCTATTTCTTTATCGGTACAATAATTAAAAAATTGAAGATAAGTTTTGAATTTGATTATGGAAATGTATTAATACTGCCGCATACGGCAGTTAGTGCTTCACAGCAAACGTATCACGGGTGATTGCATAGAGCCTGTAATAGTCTGCCGCAGACAGTGCCCATGAAAAATTGCAGGACATGCCCTTGAGCATCAACTGTCTCCAGCGAGTAGCATCTTTGTAGAGTGAAACCGCATGCTGCACAGCGCCCAACAGTGCCTCTGCCGAGTACGCATCGAATGTAAAGCCGGTGCCGGTATCCGGGCCATGCGCAGTATAATCAACAATGGTGTCATCAAGCCCGCCGGTAGCTCGAACAATGGGCACCGTACCATATTTCAGGCTGTATATCTGATTGAGACCGCAGGGTTCATACCGCGAGGGCATGAGAAACATGTCGCAGCCCGCCTCTATTTTATGGGCAAGCTGATTATTATAAGCGCAGCAGAAGCTCATGCGGTTTTTATTGCGTGATGCAAGTTTTTTAAACAGGCGCTCGTACGCAGCATCTCCTGAACCAAGCAGTATATAGCCTGCGCCAAGGCCAAGCATTGTATCGAGAATCGCGGCGATTAAATCAAAACCCTTTTGATCAACCAGCCGTGAAATGGAACCAAGCAGAGGCGCTTCAAAAAGCGCTGCGGGCAGACCGCACTGTACGATCAGGTCTTTTTTGCACTGCTGTTTAAGGTGCAAGGTCTGAGCGGTATACCGGGATGCGATAATCTTGTCAGTTTCCGGGCTCCACTCATCATAATCAACTCCATTCAGGACGCCATACAGGTCGCTGTTCCTGTCCTGCAAAACCCCCTCAAGTCCGCAGCCGAACTCTGGTGTCAGTATTTCACGGGCATACTTTCTGCTGACGGTTGTGATGGTTCGAGAAAAAATTATTCCCGCCTTCAGCATGCTCATCTGCCCCCAGTATTCAAGTCCCCGCATATCATAAAACCAGTGAGGCAGGCCTGTCAGTTCAAACTTGTCCCTGTCAAAAAGGCCCTGATAGGCAATATTGTGGATCGTAAAAACAGTGGCTGAAGCATTGAAAAATTCCGTTTCGATTCCGGCCTTGATAGTAGGCGGGAATAAGCCCTGTCTGCCAGTCATTGCAATGTATGATATCCGGAACAAAATTAATTTGGCGGCACAAATCAAGAACGGCCCGGCAGAAAAATATAAACCGCTCCGCATTATCGCTATAATCGCCATTCTGGTCGCCATACAGACCGTCACGGTCATACAGCTCATCGCACTGAACAAAATAAATCGTGACGGACTGCTTGAGCAATGCCTTGGAATAACGCCCGGCATAGGTCTTCGGCCCCATCTGAAGTTTAAATTCCAAACCTAACGGGTCAAGATCAAAACCCTGTTTGCGTGTGCTTCTGTACAGCGGGGTTGCAACGCGAATATCACAGCCGCACTGCTGCACATAAAGCGGCAGAGCACCTGCCACATCAGCAAGGCCGCCGGTTTTTGCAAAAGGAACAACTTCTGATGATACATACAAAACATTCATGAGCACACGTTCATTACAACTTGTTTCGTTATCAAAAACAGGCAACTGTTCAACCGCAATGAAAAAAATTTAAAATGATTCAATCCGGGAAAGCCTGTACAGCCCGATTTTCATAGGCACAATACATGCCGCGGCGCTGAGGGTACAAATAAAAACAACGCAGCCGGCAATAATACCCCACTGGCCGGGCCGCAGCGGCTGCCCTGCTGCCACGGCATTCAGGTACATATGAAGCGGTAATGCTTCCACCATGACGATAAGAACACAAAAAAGCATTGCCAGCATCATATACACAAGCCCGCCGAAACCGGTTGGAATCTGTGCAATATTTTCATATCTGAAACGCGGAAAAGCCGCACCGATGCCGATACCCAGACTGGTAATACCAAATGTCATAAGAAGTACGGTTACGGCAGAAAGCAGCATCATGACACGATCAACTCCAAGCAGCCAGTTTGAGCAAATGATCAGAACTTCCGCCAGTACTGCGAGTAAAATACAATTCATCCAGAACTTGCACCGGATCAGACCCCGCAGCCCTACAGGCGATGACTTTATGATCCAGAACGATTCACCTTCAAGGCTTATTGCAGGAAAAGCAAAACGGACGGCAACAGCGGTAATCACAAAACCGGCAAGCCCCAGATTTAAAAATGATAATATATTCTGAAGCTGCCGTGTTGGAATAGGGCTTTTATCAAGCGGCAGCACGCTGAAGTTATAAAGATATATAACAATTATAGCAAGCAGGATGAACAGCTGAGACCACTGGGCCGTATCACGGAGAAAAGAGCGGATATCCTTGTCAACGATTGCGCGCAGAGGGGGTGCAAGCAATGATAAAAGAGCATCGAGCACACGGTTAAACAAACCCCAGCGCTTCACGCGAATGCTCTTTGCCTCCTGAGCCTTGGACCAGGCATCAAAAAAGATGCGGCGGAAGCACCAGCCAAGCATGACTATAAAGGCAAGCGCCGTACTCCACAAACATGCAAAATGAAAAGCCTGCGCCATCTCCCTGTTTTTCAAAAAGAAATGCTGAAAGGACATCGGTTACCCACTGACTTGGCAGAAAGGGCGAGGCCGGCGCCTTGAGAACACTGAGATAATCGATTACGCTAAAAAAAATATCCGGGTCAACAAGACGCTCAGGCTTCATGAACCGGAACATGCTGTACAGGCCGACAAAAAGAAAAAGGGCAAGAAGGAAAAATATGTCCTTAAGCCTGCGGGCGGGGAATGACTTTACCAGCCCAAGGGCGACGGCAGTGCCCAGGGCGCCTGAGATAATAAACAGGGGAATCAATGTCAGCAGGACCATGCAGTAATAGGCTGCATCCTGCTTGAAAATAATGCCGTAGGACATAAAAACCGGCAAACTGAAAAGCAGTCACCATCCATGAACTGTTGATAACGGTTTCAGCAAGCTTGGAAAGATACAGTTCGTCGGCGTCATAGGGCGTCGCCGTGACCAGCTGCAATTCCTCGGACATAAAAAAAACTGAGAGCGCCGTGATAATATTGCTGAAAATCAGTATTGAAAAAAAAGAGAGTATGACCATGGAAAGAAGCTTGGCAGCAAGGAACGCCCCCACAATCTCAATGCCTTTAAAATATGCCAGCACACGGTAAAAAAGGATAAAAATGGCGGCCCAGAAAAGAATGCCGAAAAACCCCACAATCAGGGTTTTTCCGTACATTCGCCGATCCCGGTGTTTCAGCCGGTTGCGTATCTGAGCAAATCTTGGATATAGCAGCTTCATTGTGGCACTATTTACAACTGGAGAGAATCGGCAATTTTCCCCATCGCTTCATCCCCGGTCAGACGAAAAAAAATAGGCTCGAGCCGTTCGGCCTGGCTGCCGCTTGCTGCACGCAACTCTTTCATGGTGCCTACGGCAATGAGCTGACCGTCCTGAATAATGCCGATACGGTCGCACATTTCCTCGGCTATCTCGAGCGTATGGGTCGACATGAAAACCGTTGCTCCGCCGTTGCAGAGTTCGCGGAACAGCCGCCTGACAAGACGCGATCCCCTGGGATCAAGGCCAACCATGGGTTCATCGACAATCAGCGCGGCGGGCTTATGAATAAGGGAGCCCGCCATGACAAGGCGCTGCTTCATGCCGTGAGAATAGCTTTCAATCAGATCATCCCCATAATCCGTCATCTCGAAAAGTTCAAAAAGCTGGCTTGTTCTGGGCGCTATATGCAGCGCAGCAACATTATACAGCCGCGCCATGAAACCCAAAAATTCCCGCCCGGTAAGCTTGCCGTAGAGAAAAGGCCGGTCGGGAATAAACCCGCACAGCTGTTTGGCCTGCTGCGGATGTGTGTTGAGGTTCCAGTTTTGAATATAGATATCGCCCGCCGTAGGCTTGATGAGCCCCGCCATCATCTTGATTGTCGTTGTCTTTCCGGCTCCATTGGGCCCGAGAAAACCAAAAATTTCACCCTTTTTAATTTCAAGGCTTATACTGTTAACCGCCGTAACGGATGAAAATGTCTTGGTCAGATTTTCAAGCCTGATCATAAAAACTCCAGCACATCGATTTCAAGTTTGCCTATGAGCTTTAAAATAGAGATCTGGTTTTCCAAATCCCCATCGACAAATTTAATATGGGAGACATCTGCCGGCACTTGATCCATGGTTGGATCGACACTCACCCAGCGGCCAAAAAAAACCTCGCACCATGCATGATAAAAAAAACTGCCGTTCAGATGAACAAGGCCCGCCGCAACCCGGCACGGCACGCCTGCAGCACGGCATAATGCAGTTAAAAGCACGGCATGTTCATTACAGTCGCCCTGTTTTGTTGCAAGAACCTCAAGAGCGCTGGGTATGCTCATAGTCGGTTTTTTTTCAATATTTTTATACACCCAGCTGGTTAATTTCCGCACCACTGCATAAGCATTTTTCCCCCTGCCGGTCTGCTGCCGGACCAGGTCCAGAATAACCGGATTATCGCTTTGAATAAAAGGTGTTGCCTGTAGAAACGGCTCCATTTCAGGAAAGGCAAACGTCGTCCGAGCGCATATCCCCGGGGGAAATATCCTCACGCCTTATTTCAACGATATCTCCCACCAGACGCTGCCTGCCTTCATGTAATGCAAAACCTTCAAGAGAGACATTTTTTAGGCGCAGTTTCAAAAAAGACAGCCCCTGAGCAGAAAACGCCCTTGAAACTTTTATAGAGCTGGCAGCAATAATATCGGGTTTTTCGCCCCACCCCTTCTTTATAGCCTGCTCACGGTCTTCACGCACCAGCACCAGCCCCATAGGGCTCTCCTCACGAAGCGTTTCACCCTGTTCATTCACCCACGATGCAGTGGTCAGTCCCTCAAACGATGTCTTTACTTTATAGCAATCGTGACGCGTTCCATTAATCTCTAAAGGCTCCTTGTCCAGCACCTGCACCTGCATGGTTCTTGTGCTCAGGGTAAGCGGATCGAAAAACGGCTGGCTGTAGTTCATGCCGGGCTTTATGCCCCGCTTGAGCAGAAAATACCGCATACTGTTCGTAAGCACGGGAGGTTCCTTGAGAGGAATATCACGCCACTCTTTTTTTCCGCCGGTTAAAATATTCAATCTCATGCGCTGCCCTTGAACCGTTCCCGATACGGACATGCTGATAACACCTGAGGTTAGTCTGAAGCTGAAAATCTGCAGCCGCATATCTCCGTCAGCAACCACATTGACATGCGTCTGTATCCGCTGGGGCATACCCATAACCGTAAGGTCCATAAAAACCTCCTCGGTACTATGATAGCCTTCCTCTATGCGTTTGAGCTCTGAGCTGCTGTACCCGATTTTACTGCCCTTCAGATAGATGCCCGACCACTCCTGACGCGATTCAACAGCCGTGCCTATGAATTGCTTTTCGAGCTGCACAGGGCGAAATGCCGCTATCTGCTCCATAGCCAGCATAGCCATCAGCACAATCCAGCAAACGACAATAAGAATTCCGACTGTTTCGTATAAGCGTTTCATATGCATAAGAAAAAACCCTGATGCCGGCAGGGAATCAGGGTTTTCAATTTTTTTCAATAAAACAGGGAGTCACGGCGTTTCAACCGGCTGCTCCTGCTGAGAGTGTGGGGGTTGGTTCACAACCTGATGATTAATGCGATCCTTCAACTCCTTGCCGACCTTAAAAAATGGACGGCGTTTAGGCTCGATGGTTATAACAGAGCCGGTACGCGGATGATTACCGGTACGGCCCTTGTACTCGCGCACCTTGAAGCTTCCAAAGCCCCGTATTTCAATGCCTTCACCCTTGATAAGCGCATCGATCATGGCATCAAAAACCGTATTCACAGCAATCTCTGCAATTTTGGGCTGAATATTTGCCTGCTCTGAAAGCTGCTGGATTAACTCAGATTTGACCATTGGTGATCCCTCGTGAATGTATCAGTAAATTCATAAGTAATTTCAATAGGTAAAAATTTATAGCTAATTGATTCTCCAATGTCAACAAAGTTTTCAAAATCTTTTTCCGCCTTTGCGGATCATGTCAAAATAATACATTTATGCTCTGGGCAGCCTCAGGGGAATACATGACCGCGCTTAGTTCGTGATTTTTTGCCAAAGCATGGAAAGTCCAGTTCGTGCTTCCAAGTACGGCGATAGCATTATCAAAAACCAGAAATTTTGTATGCGTTGTCAGCTGAGCATTGTCAAAAAAAACAGCAATGCCTGCTTTCTTGAGCAAACCGGCTGTTTGTGTGTTGCTCCGGGCAACCTCGTCTAGACTTCCTCCATTGTCTAAAACCACTTCAACCTTGACGCCACGCTTATGTGCCTGCAATGAGCCCATGCACAAGCTTATTGCTTGGGCTGTCAGGATGAGTGGTGTAAACAACAGCCTGAAACATGCAGACCCGTATTGAATTTTGAGCGCCATTAATCAACCGCATGACTTCAGGGTAATAGTCCTGGTCTTTTAGCAGTTCCATTTTTTTTACTTCAAAACCATGGGATTGCGGACAGGGTACAACAAAAATAAAAAATGCACTTATAAATAAAAAAATATTAAAAATAATTATTTTTTTAAAGTGCATATGTCTAGCCATCTTTTCTTTGAGTAATCGGCGCGGTGGAATTTTCATCATCTTCCTCTATATCCCCATCCCCCGCAGGGATACTGTAGCCTTCTTCAAGCCATGTGCCAAGATCAATTAAACGGCAGCGTTTGGAACAGAAAGGCCTGAACGGATTGTCTGTGCGATAAGCAACTTTTTTTTTACATGTGGGACAGCGAACCATCAATGGCATACAGGAACTCATTTCTAGATCAATTGGTTGAATGCTGGAATTAAAATTTTTTCATCGCCATAGTCTCTGCCTGTCATCTATCAATTCATGGCTTTAATGTCAATAAAACCTGTTGCCAGATGAACGAGGAGCGATTATAGTAACCGTACAAAAAAATGACTGCTAAGCGCGCTAAAAGCTTCATTTTATTAGAAGGAATTACAGCATATTATGCTTAAAGACCTCATACAGCAAATCATACAGTACCCGGGCATAACGCGAAAACGCGATATTTATAAAATAACCTCCGCGCTTGCAGATATGACCGATTTTGGCAATACAGCTATCGGATTTGGCGACGATGCTGCCGCGATTTATCACAATGGAGAATATCTTCTCCTTGCTGCAGACGGAATCTGGTCCGGTCTTATCGAGGCAAATCCCTATGGCGCAGGCAAGGCATCAGTCATGGCCAGCGTGAATGATATTTATGCTATGGGCGGCAGACCACTGGCAATGGTAAACGTTATCGGCATGCCCGACGCATCGTATTACGATGAAATCGTCCGGGGTATACGAAAAGGTTGTGAAAAATTCCGTGTGCCTATGGTCGGCGGGCATCTGCATCCGGACACGCGAGAGGTGTCGCTTTCTGTTGCCATCCTTGGAAGTGCAAAAAAACTGCTGCGAAGCGACAATGCCATGCCGGGGCAGGATCTGGTCTTTGCTGTGGATCTTGAAGGTCGCGGCTTTCAATGCAAGCCGGTTCTCAGCTGGGACACCAATTCCGGCAAAACATCCGAGCAGGCCCTGGCACGGCTCAATATTTTACCGCAACTGGCGGAAGAAAGCCTGTGCGCTACCTGCAAAGATGTAAGTAATGGGGGACTGCTGGGGACTATAGCGTTGCTTCTTGAAACCTCAAAAGTAGGAGCCATGGTAAACATCGATGCTGTCCCCCGCCCATTAGACTTTCCGCTTACCGACTGGCTTAAAGCTTTTTTGAGCTATGGATTTATTCTGACCGTCAATAAAGAATTAACCTCAAAAGTCATAGATGCTTTTTCACAGCAGCGGATAACAGCTCTTGCCATCGGCACAATCATCGATGAGCGACGCCTCCATGTGTCACTTGCAGGAGAACAGGGTGTTCTTTTTGATCTGATGCGGGAGCCCATAACAGGGATACTTATGGAATGATGAACCCGCACGGCGCACAGTCCTTTCGTGACCCGTTTTTTGAAATGCACGCTCCCCATGATTAAAAAAAAACCGAGTCAGAAAAGCGCTTGCGTCATGTCTAAAGTTTTAATTGTAGCCAGCGCTGTCCTATTCGCCCGGAGCACTTGATATGTATTGTCCAAAATGCATGATTGCAATTGATCTCAACGGAGCGAAAAACTGCCCGCACTGCGCAACCCCTCTTGCAGAAATACCGGCGCCGTTGAGCACGACCCCAGCGGCCCATACAACCAGTCAGTCGCCAGCAGATCTTCAGGACGGGGCTATCCTGCAGGACGGCACACATGATGCGCAGTCCGACCCGCTGTTTCCTGCATTAAACGAAAATTTTTTTTCTCTTGAAAAGGCACTCAACGATACTTCCATCACATACAACGATGCCGCATCCCAAACAAATTCCACAAAACATGATCTGCACAGCAGTACATCTTTCGGCAATAAAGAAGCGGAAACTGCCCATGCATCTGATCATGACATGACACATGACGGCATCTTCGGACAGATACTTGATGCAACTATCCATGATACAGCAACAGGGGAAACAATGCATTTTCAAGACAGGGCAGACAGTTCAGTCTGGCAGCAGGCCCAGTCTTGCGAATTGCTCGATAAAGTATTTGATAAAATACAGCTGGATGATCAATGTGCACGTGCGCCGGGATCAAAATCCCTTGCCATTACCGCGCTGCTGGGCGCGCTCATATTACTGTCTGCTATCGGATCGGGCATTTATTATCTCAAGCATACAACAGCGCAGGAAGCGGCTCTGCAAACGCCCGCAAACGTTCTTATATTGCCCTCACCCGAAGCGCCTGCACCAACGTTAAAGACTCCCCCTCCGGCGGAACAACAAAATGAGGAAGGCGCCACATATACGGCACAGGTTGGTTCGCAGGCAAGGCAGGACATTTCGGCATATCAGACACCTGTTCCGGATGAGGCGCGGCACACCTCTGACAGCCCTGAGGCACAGGATGTTCATGGTATACCGTCGAAACAGGCAGAGGAAGCAGGTACACCTGTGCCGCAAAAAAACATGCCGTCTTCAGGGGAGGCGCCATCAGTCACTGCGACATCACTCCGCCCCCGCGAAAACAATAAAGACGCCTCCGTCACTATCGCAACCGCACAAAGCAGCAGTCTGTCCTCTGCAGCAAAAGTCCTTACCGATTCCGAAAACGGTTCGCATATACTGATGTGCGGTTCATTTCAAAACAAAGACAAAGCACTTAAGCAGGCTGCAAAAATAAGGGCTAAAGGATATAAGCCCTTTGTCGAAACAGCCGATCTCGGTAGTAAGGGGATATGGTACCGAATTAAAATAGCCGGGTTTAATTCAAAGGATGCAGCGGAAAAAGCCCGGGGCGAATTGAACAGGGCATTAAAACTTGCAGCAATTGTAGCCAAACGCAAATAAAATTTTCAGCAGCAGGCACGAACTGCGGCTGCTGAAACGCATCACTGTCTTCTCCTGAGTAAAACTGCTGGCTGCATACAAGCCTCTTGAAACACCTCTATCCATACCTTAACCTTTAAAAACTTTTGAGGCCATAAACAACAAATCTACAGCAAAACAGCACACACAGCCAGCCCATACAAAACCACAGAAAGAAGTATTGGCCTATCATTGAGCAGTGCTTTTTCAGGGCTCCCCCCTTCGTTTTTCTGATAAACAAGATACAGGTAGCGAAAAATACCGTACAGAACAAAAGGGATTGTATACTTAAGCTTATCGCTTCCAAATTTTGCTACCGTCTCGGCAGAAACAGTGTAGAGAATATAGGCAATAAGAGTTGCAGTTGTTACGATTGAAATCATCTGGTCCAGAAGGCCGGTACTGTATTCATCAAGGATTCGGCGATGCTCTCCCGCACTATCCTCAAGCAGTACAAGTTCATGACGTCGCTTGCTGAGAGCAAGGAAAAGAGCTAAAAGAATAGTACAAAAAAATAACCACGTGGAAAAAGAAACTTCAATGGCAACGGCACCGGCGACAACGCGCAGCAAGAAACCTGCTGCTATGCAGAACACATCGATAATGACAACATGTTTCAACCATGATGAATAGCATATCTGAAGAATAAGGTAGCAGGCAGCAATACCAGTGAATTGCCAGTTAAGAAGGGTCAGAGAACTGAGCGTTAAACCGGCCAGCAGTGCTGTCAGGAAAAGAACTGCTGCACGGGGCTTCAGCAGACCTGACGCAAGAGGCCGTTTGCATTTAAGCGGATGCTTGCGGTCCTGTTTAATATCAATCAGATCGTTTATAATATATACCGAACCGGAAAGAGCGCAAAATACAGCAAAAGCCAGGCATACCTCCAAAACAAGGGGGGTCTTCAGGAAATTTTGTGAAAATAAAAGAGGGGCAAAAATAATGGCGTTTTTTGTCCACTGCTTTGGCCGCATAGAGCGGAACAAAAGAAAAACTGCGCTTTTATTCATTTGATGAGCCTGACCGTTCCTGTTTTTTTGTCTTTAGCGCGCTACCATCCAGACACCGGCAATGATCAGTCCGATTCCGGAAAGCTGAACACCGCTTAAACTTTCCTTAAATAAAACACATGATACAAGTATCACAAGAATATAGCCAATACTTGTATTGATCGGATAGGCGACGCTCAGATTCATTTTAATAAGGGCATAATTATAGGCAGCAAGCCCGAGTGCAAAACAGCCAATCCCCCCCCAGATAACAGGATTGGTTGCCATGTTTATAAACACATCTGCAATCTGATTGTTTTCCTTAGGCTTGAGAGCGCCGGCCTTCATGAGAATATTAGCGGCTGCATTCAACACGATTGAAACAGCGAGCAAAACATAGGTCGTGAACATATTCCCGGCTCCCTTCCCGACGAACCGCACAGCGCTGTGCAGCCAGTTCAATAAGCACTTAATTTTTCTTCAGTATTTGCGTATTTGCAAATTGTTCGGTTTTGTGTTTGTATAAATATTTATCGAAAACACAATTTAATCCCAATACGATTATTGCAAAATAAAATAAGATTTTGCAACAATTACATAGAGCTCTTTTTTTGTCAATGGGAACGCATACTCATGAACAGCTTCGCAGGCACAAGTAAAAAACTACTGATTACAACCTCAACATTTCCCCGCTGGCAGGGTGACACTGATCCGCCCTTTGTCTTCGACCTGGCGATACGTCTTAAAGACACCTTCGATATACTTGTGCTGTGCCCGCACGCTGCAGCGTTAAAAACGTCTGAAATAGTTGCCGGCATGACAGTAAAGCGCTTCCGCTATTTCTTCACTCGTTATGAAACCCTGGCTTATGGCAGCGGCATACTGAACAGGTTCAGGGAAAGCCATTTGTATTACTGCCTTGTCCCGTTTTTCCTTGCAGGCCAGCTGCTTGCGACAATACGCTGTTTGTTGTTGGACCGGCCGGATATTATAAATGCTCACTGGCTCATCCCGCAGGGATTGATAGCAGTACTGGCAAAAAAAATAACGGGGACAAAGGCTCCGATTGTTTGCACTATTCATGGCGGGGATATTTTCGGACTCAAGGGCTCTGTCATGGGCGCTCTTAAACGCTTTGTGCTCAAACAATGTGCTGCGGTGAATGTCGTAAGCAATGCCATGACACAAGCTATTGCCGGCCTGGGTATAGACCACAGGTGCATCAATGTCATTCCTATGGGTGTCGACCTTAAAAATAAATTCATTCCCGGAAAACAAGCCAAAACTTCAAAATCACTTCTTTTCGTCGGCCGTTTTGCTGAAAAAAAAGGGCTCATCTACCTTATTAATGCCATGCCGATTGTTCTGAACAAACACCCCGATGCACGTTTAACTATCGTCGGACACGGACCTCTTGAACACGCCATCATCAAACGCATAGCAGAATTAGGACTTCAGCATGCCATCCATATCGCCGGCGCTTTTGAAAATGCAAAACTGCCCGCCATCTACCAGACAAGCCAAATTGTTGTTTTTCCCTCCATTATCGCTGACAGCGGAGATACTGAAGGCTTCGGTCTTGTCATGGTCGAGGCGATGGGCTGCGGCTGCGCTGTCATTGCATCAGATTTGCCAGCCATTCATGACAGTGTCATAGACGGACAAACAGGACTGCTTGTTCCACAAAAAGACACCCCCGCGCTTGCAAAAAAAATTATACGCCTCCTGGACAATCCGGAGCAGGTGGAAACACTGGCTCTGCAGGCACGAAAGTATGTTCTTGAGCGATACGACTGGACGATTACCGCGCAAAAATACATTGCTACTTTCAACAGCTCGCTGCAGAAACAGTACTAATTACTCAACTTGACTGACTTTTAACAGAATCATGGAAAATCCTTGTATTATTCTTGCCCAGGCCAGCCTGTTCAGGGGCACAAAGCGTCGCAAGGGCGGTGCGAATGAATGTGTCGTATCACAGAAAAAAACTGGTTTTATGAGCACGTAGCCCGACGCAAGCGGCGTGCCACTGAACAGGCTCGCACCAGCTTAAAAAGTCAGTCAAGTTGAGTAATTACAGGATGACTCTTTCATAAGATATTTTTTAAAAACTGCCCTGTATACGAATTCTTCACCTTTACAATCTCCTCAGGAGTGCCCGCAGGCAACTACATACCCGCCCCCTTCGCCACCCTCCGGGCCAAGATCAATAATATAATCAGAAGCCTTGATGACATCCATATTATGCTCTATAACAAGCACCGTGTTGCCGCGATCAACAAGACTGGCAAGAACATCCAGCAGCTTGGCCACATCGGCAAAATGAAGACCGGTTGTGGGTTCATCAAGTATATAGAGGGTATGGCCTTTCTCTCTTCGACTCAATTCGCGCGATAGCTTTATGCGCTGCGCTTCACCGCCTGACAAAGTCGTTGCCTGCTGGCCAAGGGTAATATAGTTGAGGCCGACATCGTGCAGAACCTGCAGCCTGCCCCGTATTTGCGGTATATTTTCAAAAAAAGGCAGTGCTTCGCTCACGGTCATATCAAGCACGTCAGCAATATTTTTCCCCTTATACAGAACCTCAAGAGTTTCCCTGTTATAGCGTCTGCCCCGGCATACATCGCAGGTAACATAAATATCGGGTAAAAAATGCATTTCGATCTGAACCAGGCCATCGCCCTGACAGGCTTCGCACCTGCCGCCTTTCACATTGAAGCTGAACCGTCCCGTTTTATAGCCACGCATGCGCGACTCCGGCAATCCGGCAAACACCTCACGAATCGGATCAAAAAGCCCGGTAAAAGTTGCGGGATTAGAGCGCGGCGTGCGGCCTATGGGTGACTGATCAACATTGATGACTTTATCAATTTTATCAATGCCTCTGATTTCCGCAACGCTGCCGGTCTTTGCTGCTGTTTTATAAAGCTTATGAGCAAGCTGCGCATATAGGGTGTCAACGACCAGGGTGCTTTTGCCGGATCCAGACACACCGGTTACACAAACAAAAAGATTCAGCGGTATGGAAACCGTAATGTCTTTTAAATTATTTTCACACGCGCGGATTATCGTGAGCGTATTTTTTTTCTCGGCAGATCGACGAACAGACAGCGGTCTTTTTGGTGGGCGGGCAAGATAGCGGCCGGTCACAGATTGTGGATTCATCGCAAGCGCATCGGGTGTGCCGGCACCCACCACATGGCCCCCCTCAGTGCCAGCTCCCGGGCCAAGATCAATGACATAGTCAGCCGCTCTAATCGTCTCCTCATCATGCTCGACGACGATAACCGTATTTCCGATATCCCGCAGTTGTCGCAGCGTCATGAGCAACCGCTTTGTATCACGGGCATGGAGTCCGACACTGGGTTCATCCAGCACGTACAGTACACCGGTCAGCCGTGAGCCGAGCTGCGTTGCAAGCCGTATACGGTGCGCCTCACCGCCGGACAATGAGCCTGCAATGCGATCAAGGGTCAGGTACTCAAGGCCCAAATATGACAGATAATAAAGCCGCTGGCTGATTTCTTTCACAAGCGGTTTAGCTATCTCAGCCCGGCTGCCGCTGAACTGCAGAGACCCCATAAAATCCAGGCATGCGGCAACATTCATACAATTAAAATCGTATATTGACGTTGCCGTTCAGTTTGATCGAAAGGCTTTCTTTTCGCAGACGCATTCCCTTGCAATCATGGCATACAGCCTGATTCATATACTGTAAAAGTTCCTCACGGACCTTTTCGGATTCTGTTTCATGGTAGCGCTTATTGAGATACTGCAGCACTCCCTGAAATGGCTTCTCCGTTTTATACAGACTCTTTTTCCCTTCAAAAACCAGCTGATACTTTCTCATCGCCGGAACCGGACAGCAGTATGGTGCGAATACGCAGGGGCAATTTCCTGAAAGGCGTATCAAGAGAAAACCCATAGTGCTGTGCAAGCGAGCCGGCCAGATGTTTTACCCAGAATGAATCCGCGGTGCCCCAGGGCGCAATGGCTCCCTGGTTGATTGAAAGCCCGCTGTCAGGAACGATCAGCAGAGGATCAAAGTCAACTTTGGTGCCAAGGCCTAAACAGGCCGGACAGGCGCCGTAGGGGCTGTTAAAGGAAAACGTGCGCGGGCTGACCTCTGGATAACTAACACCGCAGTCCGGGCAGGCAAGTTTTTCGTTAAACAGCATTTCGCTGCCACTGCTCAGCAGAACCACGACAAGGCCACCGCTGAAGCGCAGTGCCGTCTGTATCGAGTCGGCAAGCCGCTTTTCAATGCCCGCTTCTAACCATAATCCTGTCTACAACGATGTCGATAGTGTGCTGTTTGTTCTTATCAAGGACATAGTCGGCATCTCAAGATCAACCAGAGACACCATCAATCCTGGCTCGGATAAATCCTTCCTTTTGCAGATCATGAAGTTCTTTTTTATATTCACCCTTCCTGCCCCGAACCACAGGCGCCAGCAGTATAAGCTTTTCACCTTCGGGCAGCTCCATAATACGGTCTATCATCTCCTGAATCGTTTGAGATGAAATCTCTCGTCCGCAGGTATGGCAATACGGGGTCCCGAGGCGCGCATACAGCACACGCAGATAGTCATAAATTTCGGTGACAGTTGCGACCGTCGAGCGGGGATTTTTGCTGACCGTTCTCTGCTCAATGGCGATGGCAGGCGACAGTCCTTCGATAGAATCAACGTCAGGCTTCTGCATCTGCTCAAGAAACTGGCGGGCATAGGCAGAGAGAGATTCCACATAGCGACGCTGGCCCTCGGCATAGATGGTATCAAAGGCGAGCGATGATTTGCCGGAACCGCTTACCCCGGTAATGACAACCAGATTATTTTTGGGGATCTCAACATCAATATTTTTAAGGTTGTGAACTCTGGCGCCTTTTATAATAATTTTTTTCGCTCCAGCCATGCCGGTACATTCCTTAAAAATAAAAAGCACCCGTCTCAGTAACGGGTGCTTGTATTGTAATATAGAGCGAAAAAAAACTCTAAGAAAATTCTTATCAGTGCCGCCGAAATTACGCCTACCTTATTCGATGAAGCGGATCGATTGAAAATCCGCATGCAGATCTTCTGATGAAAGACGGACACAGAAAAGATTTACGTTCGCTGCTAATTATGGTCATGGATTAATTAAGACCGATTCATCAACACAGCGAGAGGTTCAACAACTCGCTTCCGCACATGATCACATATCCCACATTCAAGGTGCCTGCATACAGCTTGCAAAAAAAATAGCCGGTTATTTCTAACCGGCTATCTCAGAACTGATGGAAACAACGCTTACTTCTTGGCCTTTTTAGCAGGCTTCTTCACTGCAGCCTTTTTCTTGGGTGCGGCTTTTTTCTTGGGTGCTGCTTTTTCTTTGGCGACTGCTTTCTTGAGGTCGCCTTCAAACTTTTTAATTTTCTTGCCCAGCTTAGCCAACTGCTTTTTTATTTGCTGCTATCCACAATTTAATTTGTTTGGAACTTGCCATGAATAATCCTCCTTGTTTGATTTGTTGTGTAACATTAACACTACAATTTTTTTATCGGATTAATCATAGTAAACTTAAATAAAAAATTTTTAAATTAAAAATCAATGAAAACAATAAAAATGGTCGCAAGCATGCTGACAAAAATAGTATAGCGCAAAATTTTTCAATCTAAAAAAAAACTTTCTTAACCTCTCACAGGGCATCTGCGTTGATGTGATGTTTTTATCGGCCGACAGAAAGTCTGTGTGCCAGAAAATCCGGCAAGCCTGCACGCCTGAACTTTTCTCTGGGCAGACACAAGGTCATATTCTACACGGACCAGATAATACCGGTTGCCTGAAGCATCATAAACACCATAGCTGGCGCGGGGATCACCGTCACGGGGCTGCCCTACGCTGCCGCAGTTTATTATATATCGACAGTACGGATGAAGGGTAAGGCTTGCCGGCAATTCCCGCACAACTGGCTGCATCTTCAAACTTTACAAAAATTGCGGGGCAATGCGTATGCGCGATAAAACACAAACGATGATTGAATGTCTCGAAGACAGCTTCAGCATCCATTGCATTGAAAACATACCTCCACGGTATCAGGCATATTCGGCGTCGCATGCACACACAGCAGTTCATTCATATCAAGTATAAGCGGCAGTGACAGAAGAAACAACTTATTTTTCCGGGTTAATTGTGCACATGTCCACGCCAGAGCATCACCGGCCACAGCGTTAAAAGTATCGTACTGACTGCCTGCCTGCGGCAGCCCAATCATGATTTCCTGCGACGGCTAGTTTGTTAGGGTCTGCAGCTGTTCTATGCATTCATTTGGATTTGCCCCGTACCCTACAATATCTCCCAGAAAAATGATCACGATCCACATGCTCGTTCTTTATTGACTCGCATACGGCTGTAAATGCCTCAAGGTTGCCGTGCACATCGGATATAAATGCGGTTTTCATGTGATATCAGGCTTGTCTTAGTTGCATTTTTAAAGTATAAAGTATATACAAGTTTCACATATTAAAAAAGCATATTGTATTCCTGCTTCCAGTGAAATTGTTTCAGTCCTATTCCTGAGCATGATCACCAAGATATTACGCCATTGTCTATAACCGGATGTATTGAAAATGAGTTGCATCCATATATGCTTTTTTATATAGTTTGCCACCCTGATTAAATTTTTTGAGACAAAATCGACATGTCAGACGAAAAAAAACAATTGCAGACACTCAGAGAGCAGATCGACGCAATCGACGATCAGGTTGCTTGACACTTCTTAACAAACGCGCATCTCTTGTGCTTGAAATCGGTCATCTAAAAAAGCAGGCAAATCGGCAAATTCTTGTGCTTGAACGCGAAGAATCAATTTACCAGAGACTGGTCACACTCAACCAGGGGCCATTCCCCTCAAGCGCGATACGGCCAATTTTTCGGGAAATCATATCGGCATCACTGTCTCTGGAAAAAACACTCCAGATTGCATGCCTGGGGCCCGAAGCAACATTCTCTCATATTGCAGCCATTCAGCAGTTCGGACAGGCTGCCAACTTCACCTTCACGCGAGGAGTTCCCGATATTTTTGATGAGGTGGAACGCGGTCGGGCTGACTACGGCGTCGTGCCAATTGAAAATTCAACCGAAGGCGTTGTTAACCTGACGCTCGATATGTTCATAGAATCCCCTCTGCAGATATGCTCCGAGGTAATGCTTGCCATATCGCAATGCCTTCTTTCCACTGAACAGGAGCTTGAGTGATATCAAAGTTGTCTATTCGCATCCCCAGCCTATTGCCCAATGCTACAACTGGCTCGCAAAGAACATGCCCCATGCCGAAATCAAAGAAACTTTCAGCACGGCTGTTGCCGCGCAAATGGCAAAAACAGAGCCCGGCAGCGCAGCCATTGCCAGTGAGTTTGCCGCACAAACCCATGAGCGTGCCTGTTCTACGGCAGCGCATAGAAGACAATGCGCAAAACTACACCCGTTTCTGGGTTATCGGCAGACAGTCTCCCGGTAGAACCGGAACAGATAAAACCTCAATCATGTTTTCCATTAAAGACGGTGTCGGAGCTCTGCATGAAATACTGAAGCCATTCAGCACCCATGCTATCAATATGACCAAAATAGAATCACGGCCTTTCAGGAAAAAACCCTGGGAATACATATTTTTTATCGATATTGAAGGCCACCAGCAGGACGAGCACATCAAGTCTGCCCTTGACGAAGTGGCGGCATCAGCCCAATTCATGAAAGTTCTCGGCTCGTACCCCCGCAGCGATCGCATGCTGCCCTGAGGTGACCGGTGAAATATCATGTTCAATCATATCGCAATAGCCGGCCTCGGACTCATCGGCGGATCACTTGCCCGTGATATACGCAAGCTCGGTCTTGCCGCAACCATCACAGGCTTTGGCCGCAATCCTGAGCGCCTTAAAAAGGCCTGTGAAATGGGCTTAATCGACGCCTGGCATACCGACTTTACACAGGGCATTGCACAGGCCGATCTTGTTATCGTCGGCACCCCCGTTCGGCTTATACCGCAGCAGATTCTTGAAATGCTGCCGCATGTGAAGCAGGGCGCAGTAATCACTGATGTCGGCAGTGTTAAAACAGCCATTATTGAACAGATCGAGCCCGCATATGCCGCCTGGCGTTTTTTTTATCGGCGGACATCCTATTGCAGGCACTGAAAATTCAGGTTTTGAGTCATCAATACGAAGGATCTTTTTAAAAATCGCGCCTGCGTTTTGACGCCAACCGACAAAACCGACCCGCAGGCACTTAAAAAACTTGCGGAATTCTGGACAGCCGTCGGAGCACATGTTGTGCAGATGGACATAAAGACGCATGACATGATATTTGCCGGCATCAGCCACCTGCCCCACATGGTGGCCTTTTCACTGGTGAATGCTGTCACTGATATGGAAAACTTCGAAAAGCAGATACTGCAGTATTCCGCAGGCGGCTTTCGTGATTTCACCCGTATCGCAGCAAGTGATCCTGTCATGTGGCGTGATATTGCATTAATGAACAAAGACCATATTCTCAATGCCATAGACTTTTTTCGAAAAATCCCTTGGCGCATTGAAACAAAGCATTGCAGCAGGCGATGCATCACTGATTGAACAGTTCTTTAAAAAATCGCACGATACTCGACGCGACCATATAACAAACATTGAGCTTTATCATTGAGCACACTAACCACACAAAAAGCATCTAAACTCAAAGGTGAGTTGACGCTTCCCGGTGACAAATCCATTTCACATCGGGCAATCATCTTTTCCGCTCTCTCATCAGGAAAATGCGAAATACACAACCTGTGTTCAGGCGAAGACGCTTCCAGAACCCTTGAAATTTTCCGTCAAATGGGCATACAGGCGGAATGCCCCGGCGCAACCATGTTATCTATTACCGGCAAAGGGCTGCATGGCCTGCAGGAGCCGTCGACGGTGCTGTATACCGGCAACTCAGGGACAACGACACGCCTTATGGCAGGACTTCTGAGCCCGCAGCGTTTTTTTACCGTGCTGTCGGGCGATGCATCCCTCAACCAGAGACCAATGAAACGGGTAGTCGGCCCTTTGCGCCAGATGGGCGCGTGCATACATGGCCGCAGTGACGGTAATTTTGCACCTCTTGCTATTACGGGATCACCCCTGCAGGGGCATTGACTACATATTGCCTGTTGCCAGCGCTCAAATAAAATCAAGCCTTATGCTTGCCGGCCTCTATGCTGATGGCATCACGAGGATCACAGAACCGGCGCTGTCCCGGGATCATACTGAACGTATGCTTGAGCATCTCGGCGTTCCGATCTACCGGAAATCAGCAACTGTTGCAATTACTCGCAGCCGCGGATATACGCCCCGAGCGGTATGACATCCCCGGGGATATCTCGTCAGCTGCTTTTTTCATTGTCGCAGCACTGCTGGTTCCAGGCTCAGAAATAGTGCTGAAGGGAATCGGCGTAAATCCAACACGAACCGGCATTATTGATATTTTACAGGCCATGGGCGGCATGATAGAGCTGCAGAACATCCGGACGGTCTGTGGCGAACCGGTTGCCGATATTTTCGTGCGGGCAAGCCGGTTAAAGGGCATTATGATAAACGGCGGCATTATTCCACGTGCCATCGATGAAATCCCCGTGGTGGCCATAGCTGCCGCATGCGCAGAAGGAACAACAGTTATTAGCGACGCTGCGGAGCTGCGCGTAAAAGAATCCGACCGCATCGCCACCATGACCAGCGAACTGAAAAAATGCGGCGTTACGGTGCAGGAACATGAAGACGGGATGATAATCACCGGCGCGGAACAGCTTGCAGGGAGCACGCTGCCAAAGTTACGGCGACCACCGCATTGCCATGTCCTTTGCCGTTGCAGGCCTTGTGGCGCACAGCGAAATGACCATTGAGGACAGCGACTGCATCAATACATCATTTCCTGAATTTATGCCAAAACTCACAGAACTGTATACAGCTAACGACTGCTAAAAAGTGCCATGACCAGCTCCATAATTACCATCGACGGACCTGTCGGCTCGGGTAAAAGCACTATCGGACGGCTTCTGGCTCAAAAGCTTGGTCTTGTGTACCTTGACACCGGCGCCATGTACCGCGTTATTGCGCTTGAAGCCCGTGAGCGAGGGATTGAGGCCGGCGATGAACATGCTCTCGCAGCCTTGTCCGAAACAACAGACATACTGTTCAAGCAGTCCGATGATAGGCAGCTGGTATTTTCATCGGGCCGCGATGTAACTGATGCCATTCGCACCCCGGAGATCAGCATGCTTGCATCGCGCATTTCTGCGCTCAAATCGGTCCGCAGTGCTCTTGTAGCGCTGCAGCGTCAGATCGGCAGCCATGGCGGCATCGTTGTCGACGGACGCGATGCCGGCACCGTCATCTTCCCGCATGCCCGGTTCAAGTTCTACCTTGATGCCAGCAGTTGAAATACGGGCCCAACGACGCTATAAAGAATGTATTGAAAAAAAAATAAATATCGATTATAATGATTTGTTTTTAGATATACAAAAGCGCGACCATGATGACAGCAGCCGGAGCATAGCGCCACTAAAGCCGGCCCCCGGATGCCGTCATTATAGATACAACCACGATGACACTTGAGGATGTTCTCGAAGCGATTTCATCACGCATCGACTTGGATGAACAGGCCTCATTGCCATAAATAAAAACGGAAGAGAGGAAAAAGAACAATGGAACAAACTACTAACACCAACCAGCCTGCTGAAAATATGCGAGCAGGCAAACAGCGCTTTGATTGACGGCGAAAGCTTCGAACAAATGCTGGAAGAAAGTCTGAGTGCGCGCAAGGTGCAGACAGACGAGGTCGCACAGGGACGCATCATTCAGATTACAGCCGATTATGTTATCGTCGATGTCGGCTGCAAATCCGAAGGACAGATTCCCATCGAGGAATTCAAGGACGCCGACGGCAATATGACCGTTAAAGTAGGCGACAAAGTCGATGTCTTCATTGAAGGATGGGAGAACGAAACCGGCATGATGCCTCTGTCCAAGGACAAGGCGGATAGAATGCGCGTATGGGACACCGTGAGCAAGGTCTATGACGACGACGGCCTTATCGAGGGAAAAATCGTGTCCAAGATCAAAGGCGGCCTTGCAGTTGATGTCGGCCTGAAGGCATTTCTGCCCGGCTCGCAGATCGATCTGCATCCGGTGCGGGATCTCGACAGGCTGATCGGCCAGACCCTTCAGTTCAAAATACTGAAACTGAGCAAAAAACGCGGCAATATCGTGCTTTCCCGCCGCGCAATTCTCGAAAAAGAGCGTGAAAGCCTTCGATCAGAGACGCTCAAAAACATCGAAGAAGGCTCTATCGTTAAAGGCACGGTCAAGAATATCACCGATTACGGCGTATTCATCGATCTTGGCGGTGTAGACGGCCTGCTGCATGTGACCGATATTTCCTGGGGCCGCATCACATCCCCGCGCGATTACTTCAATATCGGTGATGTCACCGATGTGAAGATCCTGAGCTTTGACCGCGAGAATCAGCGTGTCGCTCTCGGATTCAAACAGATGAAAACAAACCCCTGGGAGCTTGTTCAGCAGACATACGCGATCAATAACCGGGTCAGCGGCAAGGTGGTCAATATCACCAATTACGGGGCATTCATCGAGCTTGAGGAAGGTGTTGAAGGGCTTATTCATATCTCCGAAATGTCCTGGACGAAAAAGGTCAAGCATCCCTCACAGCTGATCTCAATAGGCGACGTCGTAGAGGCAGTGGTGCTTGATGTCGATGTTGCCAGAAAGCGCATCTCGCTGGGCCTCAAGCAGCTTGAGCCCAATCCCTGGTCGGTTATCGAAGAGCGGTATCCGGTCGGCACGGTTGTTGAAGGAAAAATCAAAAACATCACCGATTTCGGCATATTCATCGGCCTTGATGAAGGCATTGACGGACTTGTCCACATCTCGGATATATCCTGGATACAGAAAATCAAGCATCCTGCCGAGGTGTATAAAAAAAGCGACATGGTCAAGGCGGTCGTGCTCAGCATTGACAAGGAAAACGAGCGCTTCTCCCTTGGCATCAAGCAGCTTGAGCCCGATCCATGGGAAGAAGTTCCCAAAAAGTACCGCCGCGGCCAGGTTGTAAAGGGCATGATTACCAATATAACTGATTTTGGAATTTTCCTTGAGATTGAGGAAGGCATCGAAGGGCTGGTTCATGTATCGGAAATAGCCGAAGACAAAGCCCAGAACCTGAAAGAATTCGCACAAGGTCGGCGAGCCGCTTGAAGTGCTTATTATCAGCATAGACAAGCGCAATCGCAAAATCGGTCTCAGCCTTCGCGAACTCCGTCAGGCGCAGGAAGAATTTGCAACTGAAAGGCTATATTGCGCAGCAGGAATCAAGCCCGAATGCAACACTGGGCGATGTTCTCAGAGCTGCCGCTGAGATGAAGGCACAGGAAGCAAAAGATGAAGAAGCCAAAGCAAGATGCAACAGATTGACAGAAACAAAGTAGCTCCGTCATTTTGTAAAAATCCAAGGGAAGGTGCTGGCATTCAGCACCTTCCTTTCTTTTTTCAGGATCCGACCATGAAAAAAAATTATTTTTTAACAGGCTTTGTCCTCCTTTTTTCCATCGGCATTGCCAGCATACTGGGAGTGTGGCTTTTCAGCAGTCAAACCATTCATTTCGGCAGTTCCCTAACTGGCGGCAGCAAAATTGGTGTTATTGAGGTGGAGGGGGTAATCACCCAATCACGCAGCATAATAAAAACCCTGAACAGCTATAAAAACAACCCCCATATTAAAGCTATTGTTATTCGCATTGATTCACCCGGCGGCGGAGTTGCCCCCTCCCAGGAAATCTATGAAGAGCTCATAAAAGCACGAGAGAAAAAAGTCCTTATAGCCTCAATGGGTTCAGTTGCTGCATCAGGCGGCTATTATATCGCCTGCGCTGCACATAAAATCTTTGCCAACCCGGGCACCATTACCGGCAGCATCGGCGTCATTATAGAATTTGCTAATATTGAAGAACTGCTTGGTAAAATCGGCCTGAAAAGCGTTGTTGTAAAAAGCGGAAAATACAAAGATATTCTTTCACCGACCCGTGAACTGGAAAATGATGAAAGAGCACTTATTCAGGGTGTCATAGACAGCATACAGGGTCAATTTATAGATGCCGTTGCACTGGGCCGGAATATTCCACGAGCAAAAATAGCAGAAATAGCCGATGGCAGGATATTTTCCGGCGAACAGGCAAAATCGCTCGGACTCGTTGATGAACTGGGAAATCTTGAGGATGCGATTAAATCTGCCGCTGAAAAAGCCGGCATAAGCGGTGAGCCTGATGTCCTATACCCCGAGAAAAAACGCCCATCAATACTGGATTATGTGATTGAAGAATCCATTTCAAAAATCAGTGAAGTACTAACCAGGGGCACCATGAGCGCACAGTATATTATCCAGTCCAATCACCAGCACTGAGACTCAATGAGGATAGAGGAAAAACGCCAGTTTGCGGCGAAACACCGTGATTCAGGAGGAGTATATGGCAATTGCAGAAGTAAGCATTGTGCCCTTGGCACTGCAACGACAAGCGTCAGCGATTTTGTGGCAGGAGCTGTAAGCATTTTACAAACTTCAGGCCTCCGCTTTGAGCTGACCGCAATGGGAACAATGATTGAAGGCGATCTTGTGAACGGTTATGGAAACAATACAAAAAATGCATGAGACGCCCTTCACCAAAGGCGTACAGCGTGTGTATACTGTTATTAAGATCGATGACCGCCGCGACAAACAGACAGGCATGGATTACAAGGTGCATTCTGTTCAGGATAAGCTGTAGTTAAGAGTATTTTCTAAACACTGCAGCCTTTCATAAAAGGCCATCTTCCTAAAACGAATCACTATCCGTTCGCCCTGAACCTGTCGAAGGGCCGAATGACCAATGAGCGACAGTTCCGTGCATGGTCACCTTTGACAGGTTCAGGTTCACACGAAAGAAAGTCCATGCGAGCTGTAGAATGCAGCTGCAAGATAATGAAAAATGCAGTTCAACCACATTGTAAAATCAACATATGCAGCGCGCTTACATATTGCCAGCCTGCTGATGCTGCATGCTATGTCCCATCGTCAGCTTCATTACAACGCAATAAAAAAACCCGCTTATGCAGCGGGTTTTTTTATTGAAATCATAAACCTTAAAAGGTTTTCTGCAAATTGCCAACGGTAAACATATCTGCAGGAACATCGATGGTAATTTTCGGCTTATAAAAATAATCCTGGTCGCTGAGGCCGGAGTGGTTGCGCTGAAAATCCTGAAACTGCGTGCCGACAATAAAGGGTTTTATCTGACCTATCTCTGTCGGCAGGCACGTGTATTATTCATAAAGCACTTCCAGAACTTGCCGTTTGAATCATACAGTTCAGTCCAGAGAATAATATATGTTTCAGGATCAACATACCAGACTCTCTTGCCGTAAATATAGTTGGGGTCCTTGCTGATTACATCAACGACAATGGTATTGCAGCGCTCAATAGTTAAGCCGTTCACAAGCCCCTGACCATCCTGGCGGGTCGTGGCCTTCATATCCGTATGCCTGCTGCACAGCAGGTCTTTTTTACCCTTCAGCGTATAATTATTTCTGGTCAGCTGGCCATCCCACAGATATTCATCATCATAAATAAGGTCGGAACCGTCGATGGAATCGGTTCGCTGGGCGGTTGACATTCTCCTGATGCGCCGGAACTGGCTGTACCACAGATATGCATCATCTTCTTTTTTAGGATCTTCATAGCGAATATTGAACATGCGGGTATTTAAAAATTCTGCAGGCTTAAACATATTAAGAAAATACGCGCGATGCATGGCCTTTGGGATTGTCTGCTACTGCAGGCAGGGGCTCTTTTTCCGTGCGATGCATGAAAAAAAATTCGGTATACTCCTGATCAGCCAGGCGCTCTGTTTTGCTTTTCGGGGTAATATTCGGGCCATATCTGCGATACTTTGCAGAGTCGCCATGATTATTGAACTCAAAATTATATGCTACCTCAAGGCCGTCTTTCGGCTCAGGGAAAGGGCGGCCGGCAATTGCAGCATAATTTGCTATTGTGCCGTCAGGGTTCTTTTTTACCGTGGGCGCGTACTTCTTCGTTGCCTCGCAAAATCCCTTGGTTTCCTTAACCGGCTGATAGGCAACAACAGTAAAAAAATTACCCTCAGGGGGTGCGCCCCATTTTTCAGGCTCTTTCAAAAGGCCGACATAGGATTCAGGAATAAAGGCCGCAACCTGGTCGACATTTGTTTTGTCGATCTTTTTCCCGACCCAGGTCTTTTCCCACTCTTTGACTTTTGCAAGCTCATCGGGGGTGTACGCAGTACCAATCACTTCCTGTGCTCCTGCAAGCGCCGGTGCAAGACAAAGCATGAACGCCCCGAGAAGCGGCAAACCAAACATCTGATTCCATCTCTTCCTCATTACCTGTTCCTCCCAATAAAGTTTATACTACAAAAACTCTATGAATTAAAATTCATACCGCAGGCGGAAAATCAGGCTGTCCTTATGGGCATACGCATCTCCGACATACTCATTTCTTGGCGCCGCCATAAAACTTTGCGCCAATATCGGCCCGCCAGTGCTCGCCGGGGAACATATAGGTAAAGCACGGCACGATAAACCATTTCTGGCACATCAGGTTATAGTTGCCGTTAAATACAAAAACCCAGGAGGTGTTGAACATTTCCTGCTTTAGAAAACCGGATAGCGGTCTGGGTATAGGGGTCGTCTCTGCGATGATTGTACCCGACATCGACAACAAGGTCTTCATCCATATTACGGATATACTCGACATAATAGGTTAAGCTGAGATCGGTAAATTTACCTGTGCCGATATGCCTGGGTCCACCAGGGAATCTCGAACTTGTCATTCCATTGAATCGCCACGCCCAGCATGTCATTCTTGGCCCTGTCATAGACGCCCTGTAATTTACCGTCAGTTCCCAGGTTGCCCGGATTGTCAAGCATATAGAACCATTCAAGGCGCCATACGGAGTTGTGCAGGGGCTGAATAACCGTCTGGGCCGTGCCGCCGAAGGTCTGATAGCGTTTAAAGCGGAAAACATCGCCGCCCTTCCAGGCCTTGCCATTGGCGGGCTTATCAGGTATCAGGCCGACGACATTGGGGAGAGCATAATTGTTGCCATAGTCAACTGCGCGGTTGGCGTCTGCTATTGGATTGTCGCTCTTTGCATTCCAGTACAGCACGGACCAGTCTATGTCATAGGTATAGCCCTGAACTCTGAAGCCGAGCTCCCAGTTGTCGGTTGCCCATCCGGTTGGAGCATCGCGCATCCACTTGGACTGCTGCCAGTGGAAGATGCCGTCGGTATCGTACTTGGGATTAAATGCGCTCTGGTTATGGGGCGTGCCCCAGTGGGTGCCTTCATAGGGAAGGTACTGCGGCTGATAATAGCCGGGATTGATGATATTCTCAAAAATAAGATTGCCGGGCAGCGATGACTGATAGGTGGTTCTGATCATCCAGAGGCCCTTCTTGATCTCTTCCCAGTTGTCGACGCCGGGCACGCCCAGGCGCAGGTCAAGGGGGTTCACGACATCGGCCACGCGCTGCACATCGAGCTGGCCCCAGATGACGATCTGCTTGCCGACGCGCACATCCCATGGGCCCTTCACAAAACTGACATAGGACTCCGTCACTATATCTTCAAACCTTCTTGGGCTCTGATATTTTTGAATATCATCGTGGGCCATAAACCGGTGGACTTTATCATCATAGGATGGCGATGCTTCATACCAGTAGCGCAGGCCGTTGAACCAGGTGATGTTCATTTCGGGTGATTCTTTGAGCTTGTAGATGCTTTCAAAATACAGTGAGGTTTGAGCAAAATCGACTCGAGAATCGTGATACTTTTCCTCCCCCTTGTCCCAGCTGGTCCGGTAATAAACAGTCTCCTTGGCAAAGCCGCTTATCTCGAGCCTGCCGTCAAGAAACTGCTCCGATGCCAGCGCAGGCCTGCCGGTGCACATCAGTATGCACGCGCAGACTGCAAACGAGCAGAGTGCTGCTATGAAGCTTTTCCTCATGTTCCCTCCTTTTTCGAAAAATTAATCTTACAAGCCTATTACTTTTTCGTAAAATTTTGTTGAAAAAGTACCACACCAAAAAAAGGAATTCAATGATTATCTAAACATTTTTACATTAAAATTTGAGCGCCATCTTTCTTCTTTCCTGCACCTACACGGGACTTCATGCCCGATTTAAAAAAAGCCCCCTGCCGTGAACAGGGGGCTTGAAGGATCAATCTGACATTACGGCGTTATCCTGCACATTATCCCCTGTCGCTGCGCGCAATGCCCTTTGGCTTAAAGAGCGCTACGAAGGCAGGAACAACATAGATCGTAGCAATCATGCTGCACAGCCCCATGATGATGAAAAGATTGCAGGTTACGGACAGCGGGCATAAAATGCGGCAGCGTAAAAGGTCCAAGAACATAAATAAATCCCACCAGTATGCTCATGGCAATATACATGACTCGCTTTGCCGGTCGTGCTCATGGCATCGGCTATGGCCTGGTCCCAGGATTTGCTGGCCGCATAGCCTGCAGCGATGCGGTTCAGCATATACAGCACACCGCAGACAAAGAGACTGTAGCCGATCATGATATACGGCAGTGTTTCAACCGTCAGAGGTGCCGTATTGGGCATGGACGAATACTTAAAGGTCATTGATGCGGCAAACAGCAGCGGCAGCAGCGAGATGTAAGCCGACCAGGCAACGAGCCGAAACGCACGGCTATTATGGCAGTGATTGCAAGAGTGGCGAAAATAAAAGTCCAGAAAAAATACATCCGGACACAATCGTTAACATCTGCCTGAATGCCGATCGCGCCTGCGCCGATGCGGTAATACATATGCGGAAACTTATCGACCTGCGGTTTTTCAGGCAGCAGCGGCTCGGGCTTAGAGATCATGCTGTCAAGGCTGCGCATGAATGTGTCAGGATACTGCTCATCGCTCTGGCGGATGCCGAAGCGGGACTGCATGGGTTATGTACTCGCGGATCCGCTGCATGAGCGGTTTGATAACGCTTTCGGTTTTATCCCGGCAGTAAATATACATGCACAGGGCTTTATGATCCTCGTCGATGAATTTGTCCATGGCGCCGGGAGCCGCCATATTGACGGTACTGCCAAACTGCATTTGAACCTGACCGTCGACGGCTGGCACAAATGTCCAGTTCGGATCGTTTTCATGGAGTCCGCGACCGCGTGCGGGCATTGTCTGGTGCGCAAACACAGGGGCTGCCACAATGGGCCCCATTTTAGGATCCATGGGTGTGCGGCTCAGATACCGGCAGAATTCCATGGAGTCGCGCAGCATGGCCGGATTATTCTCTAGCGCCATCTGTTCAGCGCCTTGCGCAATGATCAGCATCGGCGTTAAAAGCGAAAATCCAGCAAAACTCATACGGAATGCATCCATATTGTAGCGGTGCCAGGGCAGCAGCGTCGAGTGAGCCGGGAGACGCATTGCCGTAGAAAATTTTATTCATGGAGGCAAGCCCCATGATCGTGCCAAGCAGGATGATGACGATAACGGCGTATTTGCCCCAGCCGCAGATCCAGCGTGCCGAGCGCTTCATGAATTTGGCTTCTTTGGATTTCTGCGGCGCAACCGGCATGTAGGTCAGCAGCGCAGGTACAAAACCGACGGCGATGATAAACGAAGCAAAAGCCCAGAAAATACCCGACAGGAATAATGGACGCAGACCCGGCAGGGGCGCAAGCGCGACCAGCGCAAGGCAGATGGCCGCAATAAGCATTGCCGTGGCGCAGGGGCCGTACAGCCCGATAATCGTGGCCTTTGCCGCCTTTATGGCATCAGAGCCTGCGGCACGTTCAGCGGCAAATCGCTTGATGAAAAATACGGCATTGGCCACTGCTATCATCGAGATAAACAGCGGCAGCGCAAACAGCGCGGGATCGAGATTGAATTTAAAGAAACCGAGGAAGCCAAGCCCCCAGATCGAACTAAGAATGCCCGGCCAGGACGGCAATAATAGCACCCTTCACGTCCCGAAGCGACAGAAACAGGATAATAAAAATCAGCACCACCGAAAGCGCGATCATTTTAAGCACAGAAGGTATCATGGATTTTATAAAGCCCTTTTCCACGGGCAGACTGTTGATCAGCACCCTGATATTCTTGTTTTCATATTTTCTGCGCAGATCCTGCAGCTTTTGAAAAATATCATCATAGTCAGCCTTTCCCTCCAGAAAGTCGGCCATTATGAGCGTTGTTTTGCTGTCAAAAGAAACAAGCACGGGATAGGGAATACCCTCATACACTTTTAAGCGGAGGTCATCCATCTCTGCCGGGTGTCTTGGGCAGGTCCGGAAACATGATGGAATTCATTTTCATACCGAAAGACGATATCTGAATGTCCTTCAGCTTGGAGGAGTACAGGTCGAACATCTTGTTGCGGTCCATACCGGGAAACAAATCAGGATTCCTCAAATCAGTATCGATGTCTTTCACCATCTGGAGCGTTTCATGATTAAAAATATCATCATAGGCGCCGCCATCCTCCTTATCGCGGACCTGCAGCGCAATATACAGCAGATTGGTGCCCCCGAATATTTTTCTGGCTTCGTCTTCAAGCTTGATATTGGGATAGCCTTCTGGCCGCAGGCCGGCGTCGATGGATTTAAAGCTCAGGCCGGTCGCAGCGGCAATCAGGAAAACAACCGTGAGAACGAAAATGCCCAGCACAACGGCCAGCCTTTTTTCTATAATAAAATCAGCAAAACGATTTTTCATGGTCATAAACCCCTTTCTGAAAAGGATGGGAATTAATACTGTTCCGGTAAAGACTTTCGCCAAAGGGCGCCAAACAAATTGAACGGCTTGAAAATTTTATCGGTGACATCTTTTGCCACGGGAAAATCCTTGACCGTGTAATAAATGCCCGCCCGGAATTTCCAGGTCTTGCCGCCATCATCTGTGAGCACAATGGTATCGCTGGCTCCCACGGCAATGCCTTTATTGGGATTGATGAAAGCAATATCCCGCAGCCACCAGCCGGTTTTGATAGCACCATCCTGAATTTTCCAGGACTTGCCGCCGTCATTGGACATAAACAGGGAGCCGCGGTCGCCGACCGCCCATCCTTTAGTTGCCTTTTATGAACAGGCTGTACACGCCGAGATTTTTCTCAGCCGTAAAGCTTTCCCAGGTGGCGCCGGCATCGGCGCTGTACAGAAACAGGGAATCCATCCCGCAGGCGACAAAGGTCGTTTTATCTTTTGCAATGATTCCATAGAGCGATTGGCGGGGTTTTTCAATTTCTTCATCAATGCTGGCCCGCTCAAATATCTTCGGCTGGATACTGGTCCAGGTCTTGCCGCCATCGACGGTTCTGAACATGGTGCCTGTCTCGCCGACGACAACACCGGTATTCTGGTCCACAAAAGCGACATTGTTCAGAGTCTTGTCCTGCTCCTGGCCCTGCACGGACCAGGTGGCGCCGCCGTCCTGCGTATGAAGAATCAGGCCCATTTCACCGACAGCCCAGCCCAGCTTTTCATTCAAGAAAACAAATACCGAACAGATGTTTATCGGTATTTGTTTTTTGCTTTACCCAGGTTGCGCCGCCATCGCTTGTATGCAGCATGATGCCGCTGATACCGGCAACCCAGCCTACTTTGGCATTGAGAAAAACGCCGTCGACCAAGAAGACTGTTGACGCCTGAATTTTGCGCATTCCCAGGTTTCTCCTGCATCAGAAGAATGATAGATGACTCCGTAATTGCCGACCACCCAGATGTTTTTATCATCAGGGCGCAATCACGCCATGAAGATTCTCTTTAGTGACAGTCTTTACCGGCGGTTCCGGCTTGGCTGCGGCCTGCTCCGCAGCACCAGACCAACTGCTGATGCAAAACCCTAGCATGCACATGGTTGCCAATAAAACCCCAAGTCTCCATAGCTTCTTCATCCATCCTTCTCCTTTATATTATTATGAAAATAATAAAATTAGATGAACCCATAGCTAACATCTACGCAGGGTACGCACAGCATTAAAAGATTAGAAAAAAGCTTAACGGGATTATTATGTGTTGTTAAATACAACTTACTATCAGGGTACTGACATCGTCATATGCGTAGAAAAAAAGGGCTTGTTTTGTTTAAGCCCTGTTCACTTAAGGTCCCACATATTTTGCAGACAAAATTTTCTTGACAGAAAGTTGGTCATAGTTTATCTGTTTAGGAATCGTAAGTCAAGAAAATTTAGGGCAATTCAGCCCAAATAAAATTGAACCATTCGCAAGATTACAGCTAGGAGGAAACAGTGAAAAGTGCATATGATCTTATAGTCGTCGGAGCCGGGCCTGCTGGACTGACCGCAGCCAAAATCGCAGCTGAAAACGGTCTTTCAGTTGCTCTGCTGGAAAGAAAAAACTCGGTTGAAGAGATCCTGAGAATGTGCGGCATGATGATTGTGTCGCTTTCCGGATCATACATGGGTGAACGCGTCGTTCTCAATGAAGATGCAGGGCTTCTCTGCTTCCCCAACAACGGCTTCAGCGTAAAGTATGACGGCCCGACCAAGGACTTCTACACCTGGCAAATGTATTCGCCCAATGGCGAAATGTTCACTTTTGGAAATTATGCAGCCAATCTCGCAAAGGGCAAGGAAGGCCGTGCAAGCGCCGTATATGACAAAAGCTGGTTTCTGGCCGGCCTGCTCTCAGAGTGCAAAAAGCTGGGCGTCCAGGTGTTTACCGGTGAAAACGTCATTGATGTCCGCAAAAAGGCTGAGGGCGTTGAAGTGCAGACCGCCAGCGGCAAACATTTCACCGGCGCATTTGCCATTGCCGCCGACGGCCGCAATTCGCGGGTAGCCCGGGTTATGGGCATGAATAAAAACCGCGACTTTTACGGCTCCGTCACCTCGATCGGCTATGAAATGACCAACCTGAATCTTCCTGAGCCCTATGCGCTGCATATGCCCCTTGTGCAGAGCGGCGATCCGCCCATGCTCGGCTTTATTTGCCCCAGGGCCTGGGACAATGAGGGTGAATACACCTGGCTGGTCATGATAACCAATGTCGATCCCAATACCGACCATGAAAGCCTTTTTGACCTGTTTACCCAGAAAAGCCGTTATGCCTCCTGGTTCAAGGGCGGCAAAAAGGTTCGCAAATGCGGCTGCGCCGGGAATATGTACTCGCCAATTATTCACCCTTTTAAAGACAATGTAATTTTTGCCGGTGATTCGGGATGGTGCCAGGAAGCTGAAATGACCGGAGCAGTGATGAGCGGCTGGAAGGCAGGCAGCGCTGTCGTTCTTGCCATGCTTGAAGGCAAGCTCAATCAGCAGGGCGTACAAACATATCTTGACTGGTGGCGCACACGCCCATATCGAAAAGTGCGATTACAAAGTATTCCTGAAGAATCTCTATATGCCGGTGCTGTGCAACGACAAGGAAATCGACTACATCTTCAGCAAAATCAATTTCGTGCTTCCGACCGTCCTTGACCCGTATGAAGTGCCCGAAAACATTGGCAAAGCTTTGATGAAGATCATGCCCGACATCCAGAAAGAGCGCCCCGATCTGATTAAAAAAATGGCCGGGTTCAATGACCTGCCTCCTGAAGTCGTTCTGAAAAAAACCATTCGTTCGGGATTCAACTGCAGCTTTACGACGTGATGATCAGACACTTTTAAATATTATATTGAAGCGTTCGGACGGCTACATGAAACCGTGCGAACGCTTTTATTTTACTGTTTGTCATTCGACCTAACACCACAGAAAAGGGAGAGGAACTATGAAGCAAAACCGTATGGCTTTTATGATGGCGGCACTTTTGCTGGTAGTGTGCTGCGCCAGCACGGCACTGTCTGCCGAACCGAAAAAAGGTCTCCTTGTCTATGACTCTATTTACAGTTCAACGCCTGAAGTAGCCTACTGGCTCAAGGCCATCATCGGCAATGAACAGCCCCTTGATGTCAAAAAAATCGATCAGGTCATCACCGTCAAGCCCTATGATTACGTGATCATCGGCAGCTACTCCAAATGGGAAAAAGCATCCCCCCGCATTTACAAATTCATTGAAAAGAACCAGATGGAACTTGCCCAGAAGCAGGTCTGCTACTTCCTGCTCGGCGGCGACTGGGATGAAACCATGCTGCTGAAGGCTCCCGGGGCGCCGATTAAACTGATTGCGGGCAGAAACTATCTATTCGATATCAAGGAAAAATTCCCGAGTATCAAGCCGATCGTCATCGGCGGCTTCGGCGGCCGGCAGGTGATGCCCTCACTGAACGGACAGGACGGATTCATGATCTGGGTGCTGGAGCGCCTGTCACGCGAGGGCGCTCACTGGGTCGGCCTCGATATCTGGGAATCCCTGGTGCCCGCCCGTGTTGAAGTGTACGGCAATGAAATACGCACGAAGATCCTCGGCCTGGAGCCCCTGCCGCCTGCAGAGGTGCAGAAGTACCGCGGGTTCTGGAATTCGCTGCAGCCCGCATCGCTTGCCGATCCTTCAAAAGTCAAAACGACAAACCTGATCTCAAAAGACAACGGCGAAACCTGGGTTCCCGTCGCCGAGCGGCCCTACACTCTTAAGCTCAGCTCAAAAAAATCATACTACTCGCGCTCAAGAATCAAGGCCGATCTGCCCACAACCGCCAAGCTTCTGGCCGAGTGGGCGAAAAAAGACGGCTTTGAGCTGAAGGAAGAACGGAAGGCCGACTACATGACCTGGTACACGGCCAGTAAAAAGGTTGATGGCAAGGATGCCACTCTTTCTATCGTCATGGCCACCATGCCCGACGATCCGGGCAATGTGCACGTTTCCTTCCGGTCCTGGGAAAAACCGGAAAAGCGCAAGGCTCTTGAAGAATCGGCAGCCAAAGCCGAGCAGTTTATCTGGGCCGACGGCAGAAAGGTCGAAGGCAGATAACCAGGCACTGCACTGCAGAATGTGACAAGAGGCAGGCGCATGTCCTGCCTCTTTTTTTTCAAACAACCTTAGCAGGGAGGCAAATCCTTGAAGATAATAAAAATTCTCCTGTGGATCATAGCGGTGCTTGTTCTGATTATCGCAGCAATCGCCATCAGCACCCGGCTGGAGGGCGACAAGCAGTATGCGAAATACGCCGGAGCAACCGCCCAAGCCCTCAAAGCTTTTCCTCTCAAACCCTATGAGGTCACAGAAAAGTACCGGCATGTCAGATCGCTGCCGCTCATGGACATATCGGTTTCCAGCAGCACCGGCGACCGCCTCGCCCGGGTAAATTCACTGGATGCCACGATGCTGATGTTTATGAAAATGTATACCCTCATGATCAGGCCGAGCTATGACTATAATCTGCCCGTCATGTCTGTGGATTTCATTTTTCTGCCCTTTGGTAAAAGAATATATATAATTGAAATAATAGATCCGGCAAAAATTGATGACACAAACAAAAAAATCTTTTACGAAAAAATGAAAGCGCACTATGCCCGGGTAGCGGACTTTCCTTCAGCAGGAACCCGCGATTGGTATAAAGACTTTGTCACCGACTTCAGTATTCACAGTAAGGCAGACAGGAAGGATGATGCTCTGCTCCTGGAAGTCTACAAAACCTATCTCGAAGCCTACCTTGCAATGGCCCAAAATGCTCAAAAACTTCCTCCTGAAACCAGCCTCAAAATGAAGGAAGGCCTTGAAAAATATGTCTCAACCCTTCTCTCTCAGGGCGGACCGGCAGTGGATGTTTTTAAGAAAATTCTTGGCCCGGAAGGGCAGAAGGAATATGTGCGGACGGTTATGTTCGGGCTTGACTGAAAGTCGGCAGCAGGACAAGCTCTAAGCCGGAAGCACTTTCACGGTGCTTCCGGCTTTTCTTGTGTATGCCCGTATTTTAGAAATATTTCTTTAACGGCTTCTTCGGCTGCAACCATTTTCTGCTCATAATAAGCAATCTGCCGGTCAAAGCTCGACAGCGGATGAGTGAGTTTATAGCCGATAAACATCTGCTCGTGCCAGTCTTTTAACCGGGCGCCGGCGGTGCGGTCATAGTGTTTCTGCATAATAACCGCCTGCCGGGGCTGCCGGGGCGGAATACCGGGCATGTTCATGCCGGCCCTGCCCAGCACCAGCGTTGTCAGCGGCAGCACACCTTCAGGAAGCCCGAGCTTGTCCCTGAGATATGCTGCTGTCAAGCAGCCCTGCCCTGCCCGTCTCCGACAGCATAATGCTTCTGATACCCAGGGCCTCTGCAGCCATATTCATGCTCATGGCAGCAAGTCCGGCATTGAAAATTGCGAGGCTCAAATTCACAAAAGGGGTATTCCTGAATTCAGGCAAAAAAGAATTCAGGCGGAATATATCAGCGCAAATGAGTGACTGCATAGGCTCCTTTAAACGGTATGGGCCGGTCAAAGATCTCATGCCACTGCTCTTGTGTGAAAGTTATGAATGACCAGGTCTGGAGATTTACCGTACTGGGGGCAAACCGGCCCGCCTCAAGTATGGCCTGAATCTCCTCATCGCGCAGAGGCTCATCGCTGAATGACCGGCAGCTGCGGCGGGCAAATAAAAGCCGGATCGTCTCAGGAACCTCATGCAGGAGAGCTGCAGCGGGTTTCCCGGTAAAAAGAGTCGCAAAATTCCGCAGCCAATTCAGCATATGCGCGCCATGCTTTCATGATACAGTCACTGTGTAGATGCCCGGCAAACCCCTGAACTGTTCTTTAAAATCAAGGCCATACCCCACAACAAAGCCATCTTGAATTGAAAAGGCCGCGTAATCTATGGAGAGATTGTGGACGCGGGCTATCTGTTTTTCGATAAGGCAGCAGAGCTTTACGGATTTCGGGTTATGGCGCTGTACATGCTGCAGGAGATAGGCTGCTGTATGGCCGGTATCAATAATATCGTCGACAATAATAACATGCCTGCCCGTTATCTGGATACTGACATCTTTCTTCAGAATACAGGACCCCGATGACACCTGGGAAGATCCGTATGAGGAAACCTGCACAAAATCTATATCAGCATCAACCTTGAGATTTCTGGCAAGATCCGACAAAAAAACAAATGCCCCTTTCAAAACTCCGATAAGAACAGGACGGCTGTTTGTATAATCAGAGGAAATCTGCTGTGAAAGGTCCCGCACACGCTGTGAAATCATTTCGCAGGAGAAAAGAGGTTCCAATGCCGGTGATTTCATACTTACTGCACCCTGATGCAGCTTAACCTGTTGAATTCCCATAACGCTGTCCTGTCAATTCCAATAAGCAAAGCTTTACTCAACCTGTATTTTTTCAATTATTTGAAAAATCTTCATTTTTTAAAACGCTCAGCTTTTGAGCACAATGGCTGAAAGCCTCTGTTTTCGGCCTTTCGATAAATATTTCTACAAGGTTTTCCACAGGATACTAACATTTGGTGTTGATTATGCCGGGGCATCAATATCTTGTAAGGCAGTTGCTTCAAAACGCAAAATATGGCAGTAAGAAAAACAAACAGCATCTTATGTATCAGCGCATGCTTCTATCGCTGAACATAGCCGAACTTTTTTAGAGCCTTGATATTTTCGCGCCAGTGTTTCTCTACCTTTACCTGCAAATCCAGGTACACTCCCCCGTACCCCATAAACTGCTGTATCTCGAGCCGGGCATCGCGGCCGATCTTCTTTATCATGCTGCCGCCACTGCCGATAAGAATGCCTTTCTGCGAGTCTTTCTCTACATAAATAATAGCACGAATGAAGGCGCCGCCTTCTTCCCTTTCCTTCATATCCTCTATGACCACAGCGGTGCTGTAGGGTATTTCTTCCTGTGTATAGTGAAAAATCTTCTCCCGAATAAACTCGGCGATAAAATCACGCTGAATTTGATCGGATATAATGTCTTCGGGATAAAAGGCAGAAGCGACAGGAAGGCAGGAAACGGTTATATCAAGCAGTCTGTCCATATTCTCACCGTTCAGGGCGGAAACAGGAACTATCTCGGCAAACTCCATCAGCCCCCGGTAGGTGTCGATGAGAGGCAAAAGCGCATCTTTGGCAACACGGTCAATTTTGTTGATAACCAGAAAGACCCTTTTCCCGGTTTTTTTAAGTTCGCGGGCAAGCTCAACCTCTGCATGGCGCGGCTTCTGGCATTCGACAAGCATATAAATGATATCTGCCTCAGCAAATGTCATCTTTGCCGCAGCTACCATGAAATCGCCAAGCTTGTCTTTGGGGCTGTGAATACCTGCCGTATCAAGAAAGATAATCTGTGCCTGCTCGGTTGTCAGGATGCCTTTGACGACGCTGCGTGTTGTCTGCGGCTTGGGTGAGACTATGGCAAGTTTTGAGCCGATAAGATGATTTACCAGGGTTGATTTTCCGACATTAGGCATTCCGGCCACGGAAACAAAGCCTGCCTTGAAACTTTCATGTTGTGACATGGATTAACCAGAATAGATTTTAGTGCTGAAGTCAAAAAGCCCCCGCACAGGGCGGTGGCTTGATTTCGCCCTGAAAGGGCGAAAATCAAAAAATACGTATTTTTGAAGGCGCCTTCTTCAGGTTAGGCATCTCAATAGACGATGGGTACCTGAAGACAATAACCCGCCAAAATACTCCACCAGTCCTGGAAGGATCCAAAAAAATCTGATGGATCAGGCTTTTATTGTTTTGCCGATGCGCCCTGTCCCGATGCTGCCTGCTGCCCGGATTTTTTTTCGGAAATATCCATTCCCTCCTTTGCTTTCAGCTTATCGATAAGGGTTTGAAAAGAACCGTTGGCAAAAATCTCATTAAACTGTGTGCGGTAGTTGGCCACAAGCCCGACGCCTTCAATGGTAAGATCATAGACTACCCATCTGCCGTTTTTATTTATGAGCTTATAGTTGAGGGGCAGTTCCTTGTCATTGAGCAGAATCTTTGTCTCAACCAGGGCATAGCGCTCCTGCTCGATGGATTCGTGAAGATAGGATATGTTTTTTACTGTAAAATCTTTCGACTCCTGCAAAAAGAGATCTATCTTTGAAATATAGGTGCGCTCAAGAAAATCGACAAAAATATCGATAAACTGCTTCTGCTGCTCCGGGGTTATGTCGCGCCAGTGAGGGCCGAGGGTGCGCCGGGCCATTTCCTCCCAGTCAAATGTGCCTGAGGCAGTTTCATGAATCAGCCTGTTGCGCTCAGTTTTCTTCTCAGGCGCGGCATAGGCAGGATCTTTCAGCACTGTCAGGACCTTGTCCACAACCAGCTTGAGATTGTCGGTTATCTGCCCGGCTGAGGCAGACGATCCCAGATAAAAAAACACCGTCAGCGCTGCAACCGCTATGCGCATTCCCGCTCCTGCATGCTTCATGATATCTTTCCTCCAGCTGTGTCTTACACTTTTCCAAAAACAAACTTGGAAATAAGCTCTTCAATATCAACGGGCGGCTGTGTTTCACGAATCCTATCCCCGGTTTTCAGTATGACATCGGAGCCTCCCGGAACGATATCAATATACTTCTCGCCCAACAGCCCCTTTGTTTTGATGCGGGCTATGGCATCTTCCTGCAGCTGCACAGTCCCGGTAACCGACAGCACGACTTTAGCCTTATAATTATCAAGGGCTATCTGCTTCACCCTGCCGATTTGAACTCCTGCTATTTCCACAAGAGCGCCGTTTTTAAGCCCGCTTATTGTGGGAAAGACCGCGGAGACCTCATACCCGTTAGATCCCATCACTTCCATCTTTGCATACCTGATTGACATATAGCCAAGACAGGCGATGCCGGCCAGTATAAAAAGGCCCACAACAAGTTCAAGAGTTCCTCTGCGCATACCTGTTCTCCTTTATACGTAGTGAAGCGGTCCCTCAATGCTTCCTGATAAAAACTGCTGAAATGCGGGATTGCCCTGGCCGACTATTTCATCATAGGTTCCGTTAATGATGATACGGCCTTCATCCATCATGGCGATCTTCTGCACGATGCTGAACACGCGCGGAACATCATGAGTGACGATGATGCCGGTGAATCCCAGCCGGCGGTGGCACAGCTGAATGTAGTTGAGAATGCTCTGGCCGATAATGGGATCAAGCCCTGTGGTCGGCTCGTCGAACAGCATAATGGACGGCTGCATGATCATGGCGCGCGCCAGGGATGTGCGCTTGCGCATGCCGCCGCTGAGCTCAGCCGGATACTTGTGAGCATCATTCTTCAATCCCATATGCTCAAGCTCGGGAAAAACGCGGTCCCTGATTTCCGCCTCCTTCATAGCCGTCTTCTCCCGCAAGGGAAAGGCCACATTCTCAAAGACCGTCATAGAGTCGAACAAAGCGCCTTCCTGAAACAAATATCCGAATTTTTGCCGTATGGCTACCAGTTGCCTGCCGCGAAGGCTGCATATATTCTGATCATCGACAAAAATTTCGCCTTTATCGGGCTGCATAAGGCCGATGATATGCTTGAGCAGCACGCTTTTGCCAAGGCCGCTGCGGCCGATAAGAGCAAACATCTCGCCTTCGCGTATCTCAAGGTTCAGGCCTTTGAGAACCTGGTTGCCATTAAAGCTTTTGTATGCGTCACGAACGGTGATCATTGTTTAAAGCGAAATTGACGTTATAAAATAATCCCATACAAGAATCAGCACGGAAGATATGACCACGGACTCTGTTGTGGCCTTGCCAACGCCCTTGGCTCCGAATTCAGTAAAATAGCCCTTGTAGCAGCAGACCCACGAGACAATCAGGCCAAAGCTCAAAGACTTAGTTATCCCCATGGTGATATCCTTCATGTCGACAAAATTGCTCATTTCTCCGAAATAGGTGCCCTCGCTCACCCCAAGCAGCTTCACGCCGACAAGGTAGCCGCCCCAGATGCCGATCATGCTGAAAAATGCCCCCAGCAGGGGAAATGAAATAACCGCTGCAACCATATTGGGAACAACAAGATACCGGTAGGGATTAACCGCCATTATTTCCAGGGCATCGATCTGCTCGGTGATGCGCATAATGCCGATTTCCGAGGCGAGCGCTGATCCTGCGCGGCCGGTTATCATGAGAGCCGATATCACCGGCCCGAGTTCGCGAAGAAGGGAAAGGGCAACTGTGGGCCCGAGCAGTGCTTCTCCGCCGAACTTGCTCAGGGCATAAAAAACCTGCAGCGCAAAGACCATGCCGGTAAAAGCGCCGGTCAGCAGCACAATGACCGTTGACTTGACGCCGATGAAGGTAATCTGCTCGAGCACCCGCTTGAATTTAAGCGGCGAGCCGAAAAGCCAGAAAAGCGCTGTCAGCAGAAACATGCCATAGGAGCCGAGCATTTCCAGCACACCCAGCACACCACGGCCTAATCCTCTGATACAGGAAATAAACACAGTTCTCCTTAAAAAAATCAGTCAAACAATTATATAGAGATTAGCCTTTCAGTACAAGCAAAAACACTGCATACTGTTTGAACGTGTACGCCCGACGGCGCTTGAATGAAAGTGGTTTCATACAAACACTTTACGCAGCAAATGGTGAACCGGAGAGTTTGAAAACTTGACACAGCAGCTTATTTTGTGTAGTTGTTTTTATTAACCATTTTCACCGTCAAAACTCATCAAAGGAATTACCATGGCCAATGAACAAATATCCTCAAGCCTGACATTTGACGATGTGCTGCTGATCCCGCAGTACTCTGAGGTTTTACCCAAAGATATTGATATTTCGACACGTTTAACAAAAAAAATACTTCTCAATACCCCTATCGTCAGCGCTGCAATGGACACCGTCACGGAAGCGCGCACAGCCATTGCCATGGCCCGTGAAGGCGGCATCGGCATGATTCACAAGAATCTGCTCTGTTGAGGATCAGGCCAGCGAGGTCGCGAAGGTTAAAAAGTCGGAAAGCGGCATGGTGGTTGATCCCATCACCGTCCATCCTGACCAGCCGCTCTATGAAGCGCTTGAAACAATGAAACGCCTTGAAATATCCGGTTTTCCGGTGGTCAAGGAAGGCAAGCTCGTAGGAATTTTCACCAACCGCGACATACGGTTTGAAACCGACTACAGCAAAAAAATTTCCGATGTCATGACCAAAGAGCGGCTGATTACGGCCCGGCCAGGCATCACGCTCGAGGATGCGCGAAAACTCCTGCACAAACATCGCATTGAAAAACTGCTGGTGGTTGATGAGCAGAATAATCTGGTCGGCCTCATTACGGTTAAAGATATCGAAAAGTCCGTCAAATACCCGCATGCATGCAAGGACGACAGGGGCAGGCTGCGGGTCGGCGCCGCCATCGGTGTCGGCTCTGATCGCGAAGCACGCACCGAAGCGCTTATCAATGCAGGGGCAGACGTCATTGTTATCGATACGGCCCATGCGCATACAAAATCAGTGCTTGACGCCATACGCGATACCAGGAAAAACTTTCCCGATTGCGAACTCATCGGCGGCAATGTCGCCACTGCCGAGGCGACTGAGGCGCTCATACAGGCAGGCGTCGACGGAGTCAAGGTCGGCATCGGCCCGGGCTCGATCTGCACCACGCGCATTGTTGCCGGTGTCGGCGTGCCCCAGATAACGGCCATCATGGAATGCTGCAAGGTCGCGAAAAAATACGATATCCCCTTCATTGCCGACGGCGGCATCAAATATTCGGGAGATTTAACCAAGGCTCTGGCCGCAGGAGCATCTTCAGTTATGATCGGAAATCTGTTTGCCGGCACTGATGAAAGCCCTGGAGAGGTGGTGCTTTTCCAGGGAAGAACATACAAGGTCTACCGCGGCATGGGCTCCCTTGAAGCGATGAAAAAAGGATCAAAAGACAGATACTTCCAGGCAGATGTTGAGGAAGAATCAAAACTTGTTCCCGAGGGCATAGAGGGCCGCGTGCCGTACCGCGGCAGTCTTTCATCAAATGTCTATCAGCTTATAGGCGGCATTCGTTCCGGCATGGGATATGTCGGCTGCCGCACGATACCTGAATTACATGAAAAAGCCAAATTCGTGCGCATCACCTCCTCGGGCCTCAAGGAAAGCCATGTGCATAATATTATCATCACCAAAGAATCCCCCAACTACCAGGTTGAATAGAGCCCTCAATGCAGCTTGAACAGCAAAAGATTATCATTCTTGATTTCGGCTCTCAATACACCCAGCTCATAGCCCGCCGCGTCCGGGAAGCAAAGGTGTATTCCGAGATACATCCGTTTAACATCACGCTGGAAAAGCTCAAAGCGCTGAAACCAACCGGCATCATCCTTTCGGGCGGACCGTCAAGCGTCTATGATCAGGGTGCGCCCATTATTGCTGCTGAAACATTTGACCTTGGCGTGCCGGTGCTGGGCATCTGCTACGGCATGCAGCTGACATCGCATCTGCTGGGCGGCAAGGTTGCATCCCTGCAGCAAGCGTGAATACGGCAAAGCAGAGCTCACCATCGACTCAAATGATGATCTTTTTAAAGACTTTGACACCGGGCAGCACACTCCAGGTCTGGATGAGCCACGGCGACCGCCTTGAAATTGTACCTCCCGGGTTTGAGTCCATCGGCCACAGCGGCAATTCCCCGTCTTGCAGCCATGCGCAACAAAGCGCGCCGCATCTACGGCGTGCAGTTTCATCCGGAGGTTGTCCATACGCCCCAGGGACGCCGGATTCTGGAAAATTTCATTTTCACCATCTGCAGCTGCGAGCCTGTCTGGACCATGAAATCATTCATCCAGCAGTCCATCGAAAGCATCAGGGCAAAAGTAGGCGATAAAAAAGTCATTTGCGGCTGCAGCGGCGGCGTTGATTCAACCGTGGCAGCCGTGCTGATAGATAAGGCAATAGGCCGCCAGCTGACGAGCATATTTGTCGATAACGGCGTTCTGAGAAAAAACGAATTTGAAACCGTTTCGCGCCTGCTGCGGGAGACATTCTCTATAAACCTTGTGGCAGTTGATGCCTCAAAGCGATTTTTGGACAAGCTTGCCGGCATTGACGACCCTGAGCAGAAGCGAAAAATAATCGGAAATGAGTTCATTTCCGTATTTGACGAAGAAGCGCGAAAAATCGGAAAAATTGATTTTCTTGCACAGGGAACCCTGTACCCGGATGTTATCGAAAGCGTCTCTTTTAAAGGGCCTTCGGCAACCATAAAGAGCCATCATAATGTCGGCGGCCTGCCTGAAAAAATGCATCTCAAACTTCTTGAACCCTTCCGGGAGCTCTTCAAGGACGAAGTCAGGGAAATAGGCAAAGAGCTTGGCATTCCTGATGATTTAGTACAGCGGCAGCCTTTTCCCGGGCCGGGCCTTGCCATACGCCTTATCGGGCCGGTGACTGAGCCGGATCTCAAGCTTCTGCGGGAGGCGGATGCCATAATTATTGAAGAATTTAAAAATGCCGACCTGTACCACAGTGTGTGGCAATCCTTTGCCGTTCTGCTGCCCATCAAAACCGTTGGCGTCATGGGCGATGAGCGCACCTATGAAAAAGTCATCGTGCTGCGGGTTGTTGAAAGCGTCGATGGCATGACCGCCGACTGGGTAAAAGTTCCCTATGACCTTCTCGGCCGAATTTCAAACCGCATTATCAACGAGGTAAAAGGCGTCAACCGCGTTACCTACGATATCTCATCAAAGCCGCCAAGCACGATTGAGTGGGAATAACCAGGCGCCCATTCTTTCGGTACCGTGTTCTGCAGCAAACAGCTGAAAAAAATTCGTTAAGCACTCTAATAGAAAAGGCGGCAGGCAAGAAGCCTGACCGCCTTTTCTTATAATTCCGCACGAAAAATCACCAGCCATAAGCATACACTTCCAGGCCTGTCTGCTTAAAGGCAGGTTGCCTCTTTCAGCTGCCGAACAAAATCACCGACTTTGGCAAGCAGATCGGGCTTTCCGGCATGAGCCTCTACCTCTTTGATAATTGCGCTGCCGACAATAATCGCATCGGCAAAACGTGCAATTTCCCGAACATGCTCCGGCCTTGAAACGCCAAAGCCAATGCCCACGGGCAGATCGGTAAACTTTCTGATTTTATCAACTGAGGCTTCCATCATGTCGGCAAGGCTTTCACGGGCGCCGGTAACACCTGTTATTGAAACATAATACACAAAACCGGACGACACATCGGTGACCTTGCGTATGCGCTCATCAGTGCTTGTAGGAGCAAGCAGAAAAATCATGTCCAGGTGCTGCGCGTCAGCAGCCTTTTTAAGCTCTGCAGCCTCCTCAGGCGGCAGATCAACAACCAGAAAGCCGTCAACGCCGGCATCGCGGGCATCACGTGCCAGGCGTTCAAGCCCGTACTGCAGCAGCGGATTATAGTATCCGAACAGAATCAGCGGCGCCTGTGAATACGTGCGGAATTTCTTTACAAGCCCGAGAATAGCTTCCATGGAAAACGGATGCTCAAGAGACCGCTGCGCTGCGGCTTGAATAGTTGGGCCGTCTGCCATGGGATCGGAAAACGGCACGCCGAGCTCTATCATGTCGGTACCGCTTTCAACCAGGCATTTCAGAAGCTGCCCGGTTGTTGCCATATCCGGATCGCCCGCTGTAATATAGGCAATAAGGGCTTTTTCTTTTTTCTTCCGCAGTTCATTAAACATGTTTGCTATTCGTGACATAGTGTCCCTTTCTGGTCAGACGGCAGGATCCATCTTCTCTGCTACAATATGAATATCCTTATCGCCCCTGCCCGAAAGATTAATGATGACAATTGAATCCTTTTTCAAAGTCGCAGCCAGCCTTCATCACATAGGCCACAGCATGCGAGCTCTCCAGCGCCGGGATAATTCCTTCGGTGCGGCACAGCTCGTGAAAAGCTGCAAGGGCCTCATCATCTGTCACCGACACATACTGAGCGCGGCCCGAATCTTTCAGCCAGCTGTGCTCAGGGCCCACACCCGGATAATCAAGCCCGGGGGCTATGGAATGGGCTGTGGATATCTGGCCCTGGTCGTCCTGCAAAAGATAACTCTTGGCGCCATGAAGAACGCCCTGCCTGCCGGCACACAGCGATGCGGAATGAGGCCCGTTGCCGATGCCGTGGCCTGCGGCTTCAACGCCAACCATGGCAACATCATTGTCTTCGATGAAGGGATAGAAAAGGCCCATGGCATTGCTGCCGCCGCCGACACAGGCGGTCACAAGATCAGGAAGCCTGCCCTCTTTTTCAAGTATCTGAGCTTTTGCTTCATCGCCGATGACACGCTGAAAATCACGAACAATCAGCGGGTACGGATGAGGGCCCGGCAACCGAGCCGATTATGTAAAAGGTGTTGCGCACATAGGTTATCCAGTCGCGCATGGCTTCATTCATGGCATCTTTGAGCGTCCGGCTGCCCGATGTTACGGGTATGACGCGCGCGCCCAGCAGCTTCATGCGAAAAACATTGGGCTCCTGGCGCTTTACATCTTCTGCAGCCCATAAAAACATCGCACTCAAGGCCAAAGCGCGCCGCAACTGTGGCCGTTGCAACGCCATGCTGCCCGGCGCCTGTCTCAGCGATAATGCGGGTCTTGCCCATGCGCCGGGCCAGCAGTATCTGGCCGACCGTATTATTGATTTTATGGGCGCCCGTGTGGTTCAAATCTTCCCGCTTGAGATACACTTTAAGCCCGAGCTTTTCAGACAGGCGCTGGGCAAAATACAGCGGATTCGGGCGGCCGACAAACTCTCGCAGAAAATAGGCCAGCTCAGCCTTGAATTCAGGATCGTCGCGATACGTGTTGTAGGCCTGCTCCAGCTCGATGAGGGCCGGCATCAGTGTTTCGGATACATACCGGCCGCCATAGGGCCCGTAATGACCTGTTGCATCAGGATACTTCATGTGCGCTCCAATAAAAAATTACAACTTCTATTAATTCTGCAAGTTTTGCCCCGGGGCTTTCCTGCCGCATGAGCGATTCGCCGATGAGAAAAGCATCGACTCCTGAGCTGCTGAGCATCAGAATATCAGCCCGCGAGGCAATGCCGCTTTCACTCACAACTATTCTATCGTCAGGAATATCCTGTATAAGTTCAACCGTAGTCGCAATATCGGTTTTGAAAGTTTAGAGATTCCTATTGTTTATCCCGATAATGCGCGCACCGGTTGCAAGCACCATGTCAAGCTCTTCCCGGCTGTGCACCTCGACAAGAGCATCCATGCCGAGGTCTCGCGTCAGGCGACAGCAGCTCACAGAGCTTGTCCTTCTCAAGAATCGCCGCAATCAGCAGCAGGGCATCTGCGCCCAGCGCCCGTGCTTCATAAATCTGGTACACATCAAAAAGAAAATCTTTACGTAAAACCGGTATGCTCACCTGCTTTTTTATTGCCGGCAGGTATTCAGGGCTGCCCTGAAAAAAACGCTGTCTCGGTCAGCACCGATATGGCTGCTGCGCCATGTGCTTCATAGTCGAGCGCTATAGCAACCGGATCAAAATGCTCACGAATGACGCCTTTTGACGGTGATGCTTTTTTTACCTCGGCAATGATGGCAGCCTGCCCGCCTCTGTCGCGCGTGAGCGCCTCAGCAAAACCGCGTGGCACAGGCTGATGCTTGTATGAGCTCTTTGAGCACTGATAGGGGCCGCGCGCATATGGAGGCAAAGACCTCTTCCTTCTTATGGGCGACTATGGTGTCAAGTATCATATATCAATCAAGTGACCGTGATAATTCTTTAAGATCGGCAAGCTTGCGCATGGCCCGTCCGCTGTCGATGACGTCTGCCGCAATGACTGCGCCTTCGCGCATAGTAGCGGCGCGGCCGCCTGCCATAAGCGCAGCGCCTGCATTTAAAAGCACCAGATCGCGGCATGGACCGGGCTTGCCTTTAAATATATCGACAATAATGGCTGCATTTTCCTGCGCATCTCCTCCCCGGACAGCATCTAGAGGAGCACGGGCAAGCCCGGCATCCTCAGGCCGCAGCACGGTAGGAAACCGTGCCTGCCGGGCTCAGATCATATACCTGGGTTTCAGCAGACAGCGACAGTTCATCAAGTCCGTCCATGCCATGCACAATGAGCGCGCGCTTCCTGCCCAGCCGTTCAAGAACGCCGGCAAAAACAGCAGCAAGCTTGCAGGTCATATACGCCGATGAGCTGTATGTCGGCATCAGCCGGATTGGTGAGCGGACCGAGCATATTGAATATGGTCCGGATGCCGATCTCGCGGCGCACCGGAGTAGCATATTTCATGGCAAGATGAAACTTCGGGGCAAAAAGAAAACCCATGCCGATTTCATCGATACAGCGGCCGACGCTCTCGGGCGTGAGGTCAATGGTGACGCCGAGCTTTTCCATGACATCCGCGCTGCCCGACCTGCTTGAAACCGAACGGTTTCCGTGTTTGGCCACTGTCAGGCCTGCGCCGCAGGCCACAAATGCTGCAGCAGTTGATATGTTAAATGTATTGGCTCCATCACCGCCCGTGCCGACAATATCAACCAGTCCGGCCCTGTTTTTAACAGGCACACTGAGCGCCTTGCGCCGCATGACCCGTGCGGCTGCGGTAATTTCCTCAGCAGTTTCGCCTTTCAGGCGCAAAGCCGTGAGAAAGCAGGCAATCTGGGCATCGGTGCATGCCCCTTCCATTATTTCATTCATGGCTGCCGTCATCTCATCCTCAGTCAGAGGCAGATGATCGACCACCTTTTTAATAGCGTCGATTATCATAACCAGTTTCCTGTTTATATGAAGTGTTATTAATTTAACTGTAATTAGCTGAAATGTCAAAACATTTTCAATCACTGCAGCTGCAGAACCGAAACGGGCTGTTCAAAAAACAGGGTCCATTGCCTGAACCCTGTTTTTTAGCTGGCTTCGAATGCAGGAATACTCTATCAGCCGACAGGCCCGTCGCAAGCATCAGGCGACGGCAAACCGAATGTTTATATGAATCTGTACGGAATGGGGATGGGGCAGAGAGCATTTTTCTAAATACTGTACTTCATAAAAATCACCTATCAAAATGCAGGCTCTATCCGTTCGCTTTGAATCCTGTGCGTGACGAAGGGGCAATGGCCGAATGGTCGAAAGTCAGCTTTCCGTTCACGATTCGACAAGCTCACCACGAACGGACTTACCATGCATGTACAATACGGCCACAAAATAAAAAAAACGCTCTACGTACAGCGCCACATAAAAAATGGGGCCATATTTTTTATGTACACAAAAAAAACATGCCTTTTTTATCCCCCTTCGAAAAAGGGGGCTACAGGGGGATTTTTTGTATTCTGCATAAATCCCCCTGACCCTCTTTACTAAAGGGGGAATTTTTTGCCCGCCCTTTTGTGTGGAGCTGTACTGAGTTAAAAAAAGCGTGTTTGAGTTGCCTTCTTGAGGACCCATCGCCATGGGCAATGGGTTTCGAAAGACAATAAATGAGGACACAAGGCGGTAGATAGAGAAGGTAAAACCCTTTTCTTACTTAACGGCAATCTTTCCTGCCAACATGCAAACGGTGCTGGTTGGAGTTGTCAGGACAGGGCAAGAACACTACAGCCGGGCCCCCTGTTACACTTCTTTTTACTGAATGGGCCTGCAGCGCCTGCATTTTTGCAAACAGTTAGCACCGCCTCCTCCGGGTTGCTGCGCACCAGCACAATCAGTTCCGGCTTCTGCCACGGTTTTTTATGATTCAGGCTTGTTTTATCCATATCGCCCCCGTTTTTCCGGTTTTGCTGGAATAACCCAACCTCCAGAATACGTACTTTCCGTTCCGCCGCTACATGCAAAACCTGGATTCCGGCATCGGCCGGCTTGACGAACAAGAAACCTTGCCGGACTTTTTGTACGCTCTGTTGTTTCGGCCAATGGCAAAAAAATTTCAGTTAGGGTGTTGATCCGAGCAGTGTATAAACTGATCAACATAAAGTAAAACTTTTTTCAACTCAGCAGCAAACAGCGCGGCATGCTGTTCAACTGCAGCGCTGTCGCCAGCCTTTATGGCAGCTTCCAGCCCGGCGGCTATCTCCTGGAGACCCTCGGCACCTATCTGCGCGCTCATCCCCTTGGCCGTATGCGCCTCACGCCGGGCTGTATCACTATCACCCTGCCGGAAGTGCTCAACGATGGCTTCAGGTGCAGGAATATTTTTTTTATATATTTTTAATATTTTAATATACAGATCAAGATTGCCGTCAATACGGCCTAAGGCAGAGGCTGAATTAATTCCATGCGGTAGAGTCATCTCAGGACCTTTCATTGCTGTGGATAGCGCGTTGATCCGCGCCGCGTCCTCTGACGGCTCCCGGTGCTGCTGCACCAGCCGGGCAAGCACGGCAAGCATATCAAAGGCATTAATCGGCTTTGTAAGATGATCATCCATGCCGGCATCAATGCTCATGGCATACTCATGCCGCATGGCATGCGCCGTCATGGCTATAATGGGAAGTCGTTTTTTCCGGTTCACCTTTATTTCCCACTCCCGCATGCTCATGGTTGCCGTGTAGCCGTCCATAAGGGGCATTTGAACATCCATCAGCACAGCGTCAAAGTGAGCCTCTTTCATTGCCGCAAGCGCCTCGATCCCATTGGCGGCATAGCTGACCAGAACGCCTGCTCCCGTCAGTATCTCTCCGGCCACCAGACGGTTCAGTTCATTGTCCTCGACAACAAGAACACGGGCGCCTCTCAGTACAGCAGCCGGAACCTGCGGCGCCGCGGTCTGCTGCGGCGGCGCTGCTCCGTGCGCGTTCAGCCCCAGAGCATTTTGTACGGCGGTAAACAGCATTGCCAGGGTAAAGGGCTTTTCAAGCAACTCCGGCAACCCTCAACTCCCCGGCTGCGGATTTCATGTCATCATAGCCATATCCGGTTATCATAAGTATCCGCGGACAGGCTGCGCCGCCATGGCTCCTGATCTTTTCAGCAAGTTCAAGGCCGTCCATGCCGGGCATTTTCCAATCAAGTATGGCAAGATCATACCATGCATTTTCAGGAGCGCCAGCGAGTTTTTCCATACAGGCAGCGCCGGAGTCTACGGTGTCGACCATGAGGCCCATGATTTCAAGCATATTCCCGACGACCTCCCGAACCGTTTCACTGTCATCGGCCACAAGCACCCGCCTGCCCCGCAATCCGGTATCCGGCTGCGTAAGGCCTCTATCGTCTGCAGCGCTCAGCCCGAACCGTATGGTAAACTGAAAAACGCTTCCCCTGCCCGGTTCGCTCTCAACGGTAAGTTGCCCGCCCATAAGTTCAACCAGGCGCTTGCTGATAGCAAGTCCGAGCCCCGTACCCCCGAACTGGCGCGTCATGGTGCTGTCGGCCTGTGTAAAAGGTTCAAACAGCCTTTTTTGATCTTCATCATGTATGCCGATTCCCGTATCCTTCACAGCAAAGCACAGTTCAACAGACGACTCATCTTCATGCACGGGATACACCGAGATAATAACGTCACCCTTCATGGTGAATTTCAGCGCATTGCCGGCCAGGTTTACCAGAACCTGCTGCAGCCGGACCGGATCGCCATTGAGAACATGCGGAGTTGTAAAACTCACATCAAACAAGAGCTCAATATTTTTCTCCTGTGCCCTGATCGCAAGAATGCTGGTGATGTTATCAAAAACCGATGCCAGGGTAAAAGAGCTCCTGTGGAGTTCAAGCTTGCCCGCTTCAATTTTTGAAAAATCAAGTATGTCGTTAATAATAGTCAGCAGAGACTGGGCGGATTTGTCAAGTTTATGCAAATAGTCCTTTTGCCGCGGCGTCAGAGCTGTCTGCTGTGCAAGATGCGAAAGTCCGATAATGGCATTCATGGGGGTGCGTATTTCATGGCTCATATTGGCAAGAAATTCGCTCTTGGCTGCATTGGCACGCTCAGCCTGAAGCGCCATCTCCCGGGCATACACCGTTGCCTCCTGAAGGGTACGGTTCATCTGCCTGAGTTCTTCTTCAGCATGCCGGCGTACGCTAATCTCCTGTATCAGATCTTTGGTTCGCATATCATGATATCCTCCAAGCGACGTTCGTACAGTTCAACGCTGAGACATAATCAGCCTTTGCCGTGCAGCCTTTTCTGGCTGCGCCCGTAATAAATCACACCGGTCCGTACAAACAGGGCTTCCATGGACAGGATGCACTGCAGCAGTGCCGGGCGCTTGCGCAGCTGATAGCGCAGCGTCATAATTCTGTTGAGAATAACATGATTCATCCTGTTGCGAGTTTCTCTGATATCCATATCAGCCGCCTTTTCCACTGCCGGACAGCAGCATGCCCACAGAATCTTAATGGCGCGTCGGGGTTCGCTGCTTTGCATTCAGAACGAACTTTTTATACCCCTCGGTATACAGCTTTTCCGCACAGCCGGGACAAATGCCCTGCGTAAAGTGGGCCTCCGGGTGTTCATGTATATATTTTTCAACATTCTGCCAGTAACCATCATCATTGCGGATTTTCTTGCACGACGAACAGGCCGGCAGCAGGCCTTTCACTGGTAATATGCTTTCAATGGGCATCTGAAGTTCCTCTAATGAATTTCTTTACTTATTTTATTTACAACTAACATGCCAATGTGAAATAAAAAAATAATTAAATTAATTATAACTTTTTTTAGTATTAAATATTATTTTTTAAAATTTAAAAACCCAAAAAAAGTATGACGCTAGTGAATGATACACAATAGAACTGTACATTAGTGTAACAATTCATGGAGACTTATGTTTACTAAACTGCAGGCAAAGACGGAATCAATGGGGTTATTTATGAGGGCATATTTTGCGGAGGCTATCCCGGGGGCTTCAATTACACATTAGAGCATGTAACATTTTTTTATAGCCGCTACATAAAGACGTTCGTGGTGAGTCCTGAGCCTGACGAAAGGTCGAACCATGAACGTCTTGTATTGCAGACATGTATCCGTTCCACCCTTCGACTGGCTCAGGACGAACGGATAAAGGGTTCGTTGTAAAATATTTATGCAGGCTACATGATCAGACTCAAAGATTTCCCGCTGCGCTTCGAAATAACAATTCGCCTATTGAATTTAGAAAAAATTCCACTATCAGCCGTATTCGGGATCAGCATGCCGTATCATTGAATCAAAAGGCAGGGTGGATTTGCCGCAGGAAGAGTCTGATGATTGTATCTAATGCCCCCTCTTCCAAAGTGTGTCGTGCAAGCAAGGCAGGATTCGGCTTAAGATGACAGGTTCGAGGCAGGCGCATAAACCTGCTGGCCGAAAAAAAAACTCGAAGCGTTTACGGCAAGGGGGGTGGCAATCTATCTGTACTGCACAGCCTCCTGATGAGGGATTGCATCATGTCTTTGTTTTTCGAAGCTCTTTGGCGTTGTCTATTGTTTCAAATTTTTTGCGAAGATTCTCAATATCCTTATCTATGACCTTTCTGTCAAAATCACGGTCAAGCTTTTTATAGCTTTTGTAGAGAGGCAGAAAAATTTTAGTAAAAACAGGGTCTTCGAAAAAAGCCGGGTCTCCTTGCCGATTATTGTTTTCCATCACTGTTTCTCCTCGCAATCATGATACATTCAAAATCCGCCGTCACCGTAAGCTTCAAGTCAGATCACGGCTGCTGTCTGCAGGAACGGCTCAGGTGCCTGAGCTGTCATGAACTGCAGGCAATGCTGCGATACACCTTTTCATATTTATCAATCTCTTGCAACTCAGAAAAAGTCGCCGCCGATTGCCGGGCAGCAGCGCTCAAAGCCTGCCTGTAGCCTGCATCGGCGGCAAGCCGGCAGGCTGCATCAATAAAAGAGTCCCGCGATGCAAGTGATGCCAGCAGGCCCGTTCTGCCCTGCTGGACAAGCGCCCGGTTGCCCGGCGCATCGCTTGCCAGCACCGGCAGCCCCTCTGCCATGGCTTCAAGCATAGCGCCGGCCATCCCCTCATGCAGCGAAACATTTACAAAAATATCGGCTGCTGCCATAAGATCGCGCACCGCATCATGAGCGAGTTCACCAATATAGGAAAAACCCTCTACAGCCCTGCCCTTTTCAAAAATGCGTGATGCTTCAGCCTTGTCGATAACCGGCCCGGCAAGCAGCAGCCGGGCGGCGGGGCAGCGCTTGCGCACTGCGGCAAAAAAATCAAGGGCAAAACAGATATTTTTTACCGGCCGCAGGCCGGCGGCCATAAAAAAAAGAATCTCGCCGCCGGCAATACCATAGCGCTGCCGCACTGCGGACCGATCTGCGTTAGTATCCCTCAGATCTATTCCCTGGGCAATGACAAACAGCTTATCGGCAGCCTCAACAAAATGTTCAGCCACCCAGGCCCTGGCTTCCTCATGAAAAACGACAATGGCTCCGGCAGCGGTAAACTGCCGTGCCAGCATCCCGTATTCGGCGCCATATTCCTGCGGGCTGTTATAATCCGTGCCCGTCAGGGTCATAACCCACGGGGTGGATATCCGGCTGAAAAGCTCTTCAAGCCATCGGGCGGGCTTAATGGCATGCAGGCTGTGCACGATATCAGGAGAAAAGCCTGCGGCGCTTTCTACGGTAGCAGCCTCGATCCCGCACAGAAGCACCTCGTGGCCTCGCGAGACAAGCCCCTGCCGCAGGCGCTCTGCCAGCAGGCTGTTGCCGCAGGAAAAGGGAAAGGTGTGGGGGGTGACAAGTGCTATACGCATGGTAAATCGCTGAAAGAAATTAATGAAATAGTGTTGTTCCTGACTGCCTTCAGTACAGCATCAGCAGTCAGTGCTGCCAGCTCGAGCTCCCGCTCGGCTGTTGAAAAAGCATTGTGCCTGTCGGCATAGCCCGGATGACACATAAGCTCCGTGGTTCCGGCCGGCAGGCGGACGAGAAACCGGGCAAGTGACTGCGCGCTGCGCATATCGGGCACCTGCAGGCCGGCACAGCGGTCGGGGAAGCACAGCCCGGCGGATGCGGAAAACAGCGCGGGAACGCAGCGCCAGCAGACTGATAAAAATTTTTTTTACAACACCCCGCCCGGCCTGCCGCAGAGACCACCAGCAGCGGTTCCCGGGGCAGGCGGATGCGCCTGATGCCGCAGCGCTGTGCCGCGCGGGCAGCCGCTTGTGCAATGCCGGGAAAAACATGCAGGTGGTTGTTACTGTCGACATGATCAGGCTCTATGCCCGCAGACTGCAAAGCCTCGATCTGAGCTATAAACTCGCTCTCTACCTCACGCGGGTCAAACCTTCCGGCAACAGCCCTGCGCCAGGCCTCATGCTTCGAAAAAAAACAGCCGTCCTGACCGGCAAGGCTGTAGTGTGATTTTGCAGACAGGACGGCCTTTTGTCAAGTTAAGATGAACGCCGATGCGCCTGCCGAATATGTCTTGAAGCCCGCGCAGCGCGCCTTCGGGCCAGGGAGCATTGGCAAGCACCGTTGTGCTGGTCACAATACCCCGGGCTGCGGCCTCGAGAATTCCGCGATTGCGGCCTTCATCGGTATTGTAATCATCAGCATTGACAATCAGCTGCCTGCTCATCTGCCATGGCCCTGCGATAGTGCATAGTCAAAAAAAGGAATATACTTCAGCGCCTGTTTGTCCCAGGTCCAGTCCTGCTCGATAACCTCCCGCGCATGTGCTGCCATGGCGGCCCGGAGATCGGGCCTGTCGCGCAATGCCGTCACAGCCTCCTGTATGGCCTCAATGCTGCGGTCGATGAGAAGGCCGTTATGGCCATGGCGTATGAGGTCGGGGGCAATCCCCACCCTGGTCGAGACAATGGGTATACCGCAGGCCGAGGCCTCAAGCAGGCTGTGCGGCCCTCCTTCAACGCGGCTTGTGCAGATGCAGGCGTCAAGGCCCTGATAAAATCCGACCATCTCTGCCTGCGTCCGCCACCTGTCTTCGCGGGCTGCAAGCCGAAGCTCAACACCGGGAAGCGCCTGAACAGCAGGAATCAGCAAATCATCAAGGCCACGCTTGGCCGGATGGTTGGTCCTTGACCCTGCCCAGCCAAGAACGAGGCTGCCGCAGGGCGATGAAAACCGGCCATGCGGGCCGCGGCATAAAAACGGTTTCATCAACGCCGTGGGGCGTATAAAAGACCGCCGGGTGCAGGGGGGCAAAAATGCCGTGCAGCATGCGCGACGGCACATGCAGTGCGTCAAAGCTATTGAGATACTGAAGAAACTCTGCCGATGGCGGCAGGCCGCAGCCGCCGTCCCATTTGCTGTGGCAGCGCACGCCGATGACCGAGGGCCGCGGCGCCACGATGTCGATGCCGGCATCCTGAAACTGCCGCTCATAGCAGATATAGACAAGATCATAATCGCGGCGGTTTACAGCCTCAACCGCCGTGCTGTTGAAGGCCTTGCGAAAATCATACCTGCCGGAAAGCCGCGCATGACATTGTCTGCCGTGCGCTCAAGCGCCCAGCCGGGCACATCAACAATGACAAGTATTCGTGGTTTCATACAGGCCTGCAACAAAAAAAAGGAGACGTTTCCGCCTCCTTTTAATCAATCACTATCGGGCAACTGTTTACTGAACAATAATCTTGCCTTTAAACTCTTTGATATTCTCGCGCAGCTGAGAAATGGCGCCGCTGCCGGGGGCCTTGCGCAGCACATAGTTGAACTCGCCCTTCTCCACAAAGCACAGGCTTGCAACTGAATCCTGGGGGATACGGTCGGAAATAAAAGAGCCGTCTTCATCAATCAGGAAATGGACGGGGCTTTTGCAGGCCAGCGTTACCTGCTTGCCTTCGAATTTCAGCTCAAGCTGAGAACGGGAATTATTGACCCACACAACCGTGGTGCCGGGCTTAACAGTAACTTCAGCAGGGCTGATGCCGCCCAGTACATCCAGACGAATTATCTTTGTTTCCTTAATATTCTGGTCGGCCACGATCTTGCTGTCTTTTGCCTCGCCTGCTGCCCAGGCGGAGGTCATAGCAAAGCACAGTGCAAGAACAAGTGCTGCAAGGATTTTTGCTGTCTTCATTTTTCCCTCCTTTAAGGTTATTGTGCTTAGAATTATGCCGTAGCATATAAAAACAAAAAATAATAGTCAAGGGTATTCATAAAAAAATAAAATTATAGATTCAGCCTTATTTTCCCGGCCTCAGCAGGCCCCGGGCTGCCTGCAGGATAAAAATGCAGAATCCGCTCCGTCCGGATGCACTGCTCGCAGTCTTCGATAAGGGGCGTTAAAAAAGCCCAGCACAGCTCCTCCGAATCCTGCCGCAGCGACAGCATCTGATCGCCGTTCAAACAATCTATGAGCACCTTTTCATAGGCCTCAAAACCATCCCCCTTGCCGCTATCATAGCAGAATTCAAGATCAATGGGCCGAAAGCACATGACAGGACCGGGATTTTTAGCCCGAAAGCTGAGGGTTATTTTTTCCTGCGGCTGAATAGAAAAGGTGAGCCGGTTGGGCCCGATGGAGGACATCATGCCATTTCTAAACACAGACCTGCTAACATCTCGAAATTGAACGGTAATTTTAGTTTCTTTCTCGCGCATCCGCTTGCCCGATGTCAGGTAAAACGGCACGCCCTGCCAGCGCCGGTTATCGACAAAAACCTTCATGCTGGCAAATGTGGGCGTGAGCGACTGCGGATCGACCCCCGGCTCCTGACGGTAGCCGGGCACCAGATGCTCATCCATTGCGCCTTCCGTATACTGCCCCAGCACGATATGGTCGGTAATGTTTTCGAGAGCAAAAGGCCGGAGCGCCTTGAAAACAGCAGCCTTTCTGGTGCGCACGGTTTCAGTCTGGAACTGCGCCGGCGGCTCCATGGCAACAAGTGACAAAAGCTGGAGCATATGGTTCTGGAACATGTCGCGCAGCACGCCTGCTTTTTCATAATAGCCCGCGCGGTGCTCAATGCCCAGCGTCTCCAGCGCGCAGATGTCAATGTACTCAATATATTTTCTGCTCCAGAGCGGACGGAGTATGGCATTGGCGAAACGGAATGCCAGAATATTCTGCACCGTCTCCTTGGCCAGATAATGATCGATGCGGTAAATCTGGTGCTCCTGAAAGCAATCGCTGAGTATGCGTCGAGGCGCATGGCAGACTGCAGGTCAGAGCCGAAAGGCTTCTCCACAATGATGCGCCGCCAGGCGCCGGCTGGCTCGGCGGCAAGGCCTGCCTGCCCGAGAAGCGTTATGACCGTTTCAAATAAAAAGGGCGGCAATGCCAGATAATAGAGGCAATTTGCACCTGTCTTGTGCGTGCCGCTTATGCGGGAAATGGCCTCAGCAAGGGCATCAAATGATGCCTTCTCCTCATACAGAAGCTGCTGATAATAGAGCTTTTCGGAAAACTCCTGCCACCGTGACATATCGGCCCCTGCCTGCTCCACGGACTGCTGCAGGCGGCTGCGAAACGCAGGCGAGTCAAGCTGCGTGCGGCTGCAGCCCAGAACGGCGAAATCACGCGGCAGCGAACCAAGCAGATACAAACGGTACAGTGAAGGGATTATTTTCCGGGTTGTCAGATCTCCCGATGCGCCGAGAATGACGATCAGGCAGGGATCGGTCGGCGGGTCAAACCTGCAGGCATCTGCCGCAGGCAGGAGTGTTGTGCTGAAAACAGTATCGGTCATGCAGAGCCCTCATAAAAAACATTATTATTTTTTGACCCGTAGGGGCGCACCTGGGCGTGCGCCCTCTTTCCGTTACCCTTTTTTATAGCATGTTTTGTATTCTATACAAGCAAAACGACACACACCAGCGGACTACATGCCGCTACCTGCAAGAACCGTAGGGAGCGCACTGCGCACCGCTTTATTCCAGATTTAACTTTCGGTGCGCGCGGTGTACCCTACAAAGTGTCATCTCGACCAAAGGGAGAGATCTTTAAAGATTTCTCATCCCGCCTGCTTCGGGATTCGAAATGACAATCCGGCTACATTATTTAGTTAAATGCTCACGGCAAGAAGATCAAGGGGGCTTTTCGGCGCATTCGCCATACTGCGCATGACATGGGTATAGATCATGGTGGTCTCGACATTTTTATGCCCGAGAAGGTCCTGCACTTCCCGGATATTCACTCCGTTCATGAGCAGGCGCGTTGCAAAGCTGTGCCGCAGGGTATGGACGCTTGCATGCTTCTCAATCCCCGCTTTTCTCACCGCCTGCTGTACGGCGAGCTGAACCAGCTTTTCGTTTAAGTGATGCCGCCGCACTGCGCCGCTGCGGGGGTCGATTGAAAGCTTCTATTTGTAAATACAATTGTAATGACAATATATGTGTGCTACGATTAAAGCATGAAAAAATTTACCTGGAACGAAGAAAAGAATACACTTCTGAAAAAAGAAAGAGGCGTGTCTTTTGAAGAAATTTTAAATTCCACATTTTTAGGAGCCGAAGAACACAGGGCAAAAAGTAATCAGATCGTTTTGTTATTTGAACATGAAAAATATGTTTGGGTAGTACCATGTGTTATTGACGAGACATATATTTTCCTGAAAACCATGTTCCCCAGCAGAAAATATACGAAAATGCTGAAAAGCAAAAAAGGTGCAAAATGAAAACAACACGATTATCTCAAGAAGAAAAAGAAGTTGAAACCGCCTTGTTAAAAGGTGAATTCAAACCTTTACAGGGAAAGAAGCTTAAAAAAATTGAAAGCGCTCTCGGAGCAAGGAAGAAAGATGTAACTATGACCATCAGGGTTAACAGTCAAGACATTGAAAAAATCAAGAATAAAGCGAATAAGCTGGGGATAAAGTATCAATCATATATTTCTGAAATACTACATCAGGTCGCGCAATAGGTTACTGATTTGATCCACAAAACCACGGACTCTACGCGGGCTATGCTCAGTAGACGTGAATAGTATTGTGAGACCGTTAAAATGCTTTCCCATGCTTTCCCAGCAAACAGCCGCGTTTACCGCCCCGGATAAACAAAAGGCCCTGCCCGGAATCAACATCCTGTACGCGCAAACGAATGCACTCCATCAAGCGCAGGCCGCCGCCATAGAGCAGTTTAGCCATCAGGGCATGATTGCCCGTCATTGTTGCAAGCAGCCGTTGCACCTCGGCCTGCGTGAGCACGGTAGGTGGCCGTTGATGGCGCTTGCTGCGGGCCGGTTCAATGTCGCCGTCCAGGGGCTTGTCAAGCACGTCCCGATAGAGAAACACCAGGGCGTTCAGCGCCTGCTTCTGTGTTGAGGCTGAAACCTTGCCCTCTGTTGCCAGATGGGAAAGAAATCGTTCAATATCCTTCGTTCCGAGGCTGTTCGGATGGGTTTTCCCGCCGAAATGATGGATATAGCGCAGTATCCACTGGCAATAACTTTGTTCCGTGCGGTATGCATAATGATGATAGCGGAGCACCTCCCGGACCTGATCCATGAGTTTGAGGCCGGGATTCGGGTGGAACTTCGGTTTGTTTTTATTTTGACTTTCCATGATTCATCACATACTATCGCGATAAATGGAAATTAACTAGAAAAAAATCAATAAGTGGAAAACAACAGAATTAATTTTTCATCTTTTAAGATTAATATGATAATAAGTGGAAAATCCGTCCACCTATAGGGGGTGATATGACGGACAAGTTTCCACTTATTGCACTGTTGGTGAAACAATAATGAAAGAAAAACCAATTTATTTTGTTTACCTTAATCCGGTGGTCGAAGACAAAAGATGGTTTTTCCTGAAAGAATTTTTTAACCCTGGATTTATGGAGCGCGACAAATCTCCGGTACTTGTTTGTTTTTCACTGGACACATCTTTTCATGCTCTTCTTGCGTTAAAGGCCCGAAACTTCTCAGACAATAAGAACAAAACAATCCATATCCCATATTCAATAGTTGATGGTATTCAGGAGATACCTTTTTTGAAAAGCCAAGCTGGATTCCTTGGCTTAAAAGACTAGCCCTATACTGAAATCCCTATGCTGGTGCATGTCCATAGAACTAAGACCTCCAACAAGGCGCTTCACTGGACGGCATGAAGCACCGGTTTTTTATGGTTTAGTCACCGGCTGCCGCCAGTGAGCTTTATCCTTAGCAGCACAATATAGAAAAAAGGCGATTGATATGGCGAATCTTCCCGGTCAACAGCCAGATATAAAATTTTGTCCTGTCTACAAATCTGATTTAAAAAACATACCAAGAACAAAAATGAAGTCAAAGGGGTATGTAAGGAAAGACGGCACAGTGTCTGAATACACACATACGTATGAATGTAATAATTGCAAAAACCGTTTTGAAATTAACCAAGATAGGAATGCATTTAGCTAACTATGTTTCCTTATGGGCTATTTTCTGCCGGTACTGATCAACAATTTTGCCAAGAACAGCTATGCGCAGAGAAATTCCATCTACTATAATCGCAGTGGTGGCGGATGTCGCATCAACTGCTGAGACGCACGCAACCTTAGACAGTTTATTTATGTATGCGGGCACACCAGGTGATCCACCCGTAGGCAGCAAGCATGCTAAGGCACTCGAATGGCTGAGAAAAGCCAACCGTGATGAAACCGTTGATCCAATGAAAATTCTCGGTAAACTCATCGAAGGATATATGGAAGCCGTAGATGATCCATCCGCTTGGAACAAGGAAGCAGTTCAGGAACGAAAAGAAAAAATTGGGAAAGCGTTAGGTTCTTGTAATCTTCAGGTATATAAAAGGAGGAAAGGTGTATCGGCAGGCACTAGCAACGCCGCTCGCGGACGTCTAGAGCAGTTTACAGTCAAGAAAAGAGATTTCGTTTCAATTAATGATGAGTTTGACAGAGCATTAAAGTCTGTTGAATCATCACCGCGTGAAGCTATTTCCGCAGCATGCAATATCCTCGAGTCGCTTTTTAAGACTTACATAGAGGAAGAAAAACTCGAAGTGCCGCGAAGCAAGACTTGCAGCCAGTCTGGTCCGTAGTCCGCAAACATCTTGGGCTTGATCCAAGCCGTATTGAGGATAGAGACATACAAGAGATTATGAGCGGTATATTCGCAGTTGCTAACGGCATCGGTGCGCTTCGTACACATGCCAGTTCGGCACATGGTGCTGGCGAAAGCGAAAGTATAAAATCGAACCACGTCACGCGCGGCTAGCAGTTCATTCTGCTCACACATTAGCACTGTTTATTTTGGCGTAATCGTGGGAAAAGAAAAAGAATGGGTAACTTCGCACTGTACTGGGCGTGGTTCCGCTGGCGCTCCACCACGCCTGTAACCTTTCGCGTTAGCCACAAAGTTAAGGCATAATTTTATGACAAAACAAATGCCGACGTTTGATTCGACTGATGAATCCACTCCTACAAGCCTTATTTGCCCTTGGTGGTTCTGGATCAATAGATGAGATTTACGAAAAAGTTCTTGAACAGGAAGAAATTGATGAATCAATCTCATCTATTCCTCATAATCCGGATAAAACCAATCAAACGGAAGTTGCATATCGACTGGCATGGGCAAGAACGTATCTAAAAAAATATGGGTTTCTTGAAAATTCAAGTAGGGGTGTATGGGCTTTAACCAAACTTGCAAAAGATAAAAAATTTGTAGAACAACACATAGTTGTTAAAGAAGTAAGAGAAGCTGATAAGGCGGAATCAAAGCATAAAAATAAAAAAGCAAAAAATGAGCAAATCGAGTTAATCGATTCCGATACGCCAGAAGCCCAAGATTGGCGTGAAGAACTTTATCATCTTCTTACGAAAGATATTTCTCCTGATGCTTTTGAAAGACTTACGCAACGTTTATTAAGGGAATCAGGTTTCGTGCAAGTAGAAGTAACCGGCCGCACAGGTGACGGTGGTATTGATGGAAAAGGGATTGCTAAAATCCATGGATTCATGAGTTTTCATGTTATTTTCCAATGCAAGAAGTATCAAGGTTCAATATCTGCTAGTGATATTCGAGATTTTCGGGGCGCAATGGTTGGAAGAGCTGACAAGGGTTTATTTATAACCACAGGTTCATTTGACACCCGCTGCCGTGAAAGAAGCAACACGTGATGGTGCGCCACCAATTGATCTTGTAGATGGAGATCAATTGGCAGATAAATTAAAAGAATTTCAATTAGGCTTAAAAACTGAAATGATAGAACAAGTAACAGTAGATAAAAATTGGTTTAAAAATTGACAACTACGGCCAACGATTCCTTTCACCTGACTTCACTCCGCTGCGCTTCGTTTCGCGGGTGAAGTCTAGCGTTATGTCCAAACAAGGCTTCGATCGGGATAAACGATACCATCACCAACAAGACTCTTAGAGTTCAGCACAAACGATTTTGGAGGTGAAACATGAAGAGGATTTTGGTTGCATTGTTTCCTTGCGGGCGTATTCGTAGCTTTTGCTTTTCTAACCGGCAATGTTCTTTCAGCCCAGGAGAAGGGGCCACCTACTGAGGTAATCAAAGGCGCCTATCGACAGATTCTTTCCAGTGCGGACAAGGACGGCGATGGCAAGCTCAGTCTGGCTGAGTGCATGTCCATTTCGAGCAATAAAAGCAAGATTGAAAAGGACTGCAAGTACTGGGATGCCAACGGTGACGGGTATATTACTGAAGAGGAATACGTCAAACAGGCCAAAGGCATCATGCGATAGAAAAGAAAATTTGCCATAACAAGCGGCTCCACCGGATCGCCGATAAATCCGGCTCCCGGTGAGCCGCTGCGTTAGGCAAATTAACGAAAAGGAAAAATCACAATGAAGACTATCTTTATTGCTATGGTAGCCCTGATCGTTGTAATGGTTTGTGGGTGCGCCGGCACCACACCGATCAAGAACCTGGGATTACCGCCTGTAACTACAATCGAGGGGATGGTCACGCAACTTGACGAAAATGGTTTTAACCTTATGGACAACTCTGGTTCAATCTTTGTTCGGGCCAGGCTGCCAGACAGCAAAAAACTAGATGTATCTCTTAATGAGAAACTCAAAGTATATGGCAATCTACAAGGCGGCCAGAAAAAGGTGTTTGATGGATATGTTATTAAGAAGTCAACGGGGGAGCAGATAATTATCACCGATCCAACACCTCACTTCGGATTCATTATTCAAAGTCGCTTTAAGTAATTCAGCAACGCGAATAAAGGAATAAGGGGTCAGGTTGCAGAGGCGGCTGACCTTTAGCGTTAGGCAACCAGGTCTTCGCCCGGCCGGAGTGCTCGGCTGGTGTTCGTTTGCGTCCCCTGCGTTGAAGCCGGCAACCGGGAAACGCATAATAGCAGGCGAATCCCGTCCTTCCTGCTTCGTAGGTTACGTCACTATCAACCGGGAGGCCTGCGGGAAAGGGGGAAAAGATGAAGCGTTCGTGCCTCGTTTACCTCGGAATCTTCGTCGGCGCCGGCATCCTCGCCGGCATTGGGCTTGTGCTAACGATTCCCCCGGCTCCGCCGGGTTTTTCTGCACCGTTCGTGATGAAACTCGGCTCCGCGCTAGGCGTTGGCTTTGCTGCCTCCGGCCTGCTCACCGTGGCACTCTTCGGGCTGAGGGATACTATGCAGCGGCTCAGTGATCGCGCATGCCTCGGCATGACGCGCATGACGATCCCTCTCGATGGCGAGAGGATTGTCGCGTTCGGAACGGTGGCAGCCGACGGTCCGCTCCTCGAGTCTCCGTTCACTGGCACTCGCTGCGCGTGCTACTCATACGAGGTGCGCTGCACCACCCGGGGACGCAGCTCAACCGACGTTCTATGCGCCTGGGGGTACGCGCTGACGCCTTCGCACGTAGAGACGCCATGGGGATCGGTCCGGCTGCTGAGCTACACGAACATCGATGAATGTCCGCCGCAGCTGGTCGATCCCGCCGTGCGGCGAAAGGCCGCAGCATATTTTGCAGCGACGCAGCTCGAGCCGACCGGCTACGGTGCGCCGGGCCTCGGCATCGCCGCCGTCAAGCAATTGCACTCGGACCAGGATGGCAGCATCAAGGGAGACTTTGGCCCCCTTCCCTCCGACTTCCTCGAGGGAGACTATAGGCTTTACGAAAAAATTGTAGTCAATCGTGAGCCGATCACCGCGATCGGCACATGGGACTCGAAGCTCGGCGGAGTGAAGGCTGAACCGGGAGCCGAAATCCTCGCACCCGTCGTCATCCGCCGGGGGCCCGTGGAGAAGGCGCGCCGAACGCTGCTCAGGCAGGCAATTATAAGCGCCATTTTCGCTTTCGTTCCATTCGCGATTGCAGCGGCCATCGTGTGGTGGTTTTTCCGGAACGGGGAGCGGCTGTTCTACTAACATCGTCAGCTCAAAGGGGCAGGGAGATGTTCTGATGCCGTTCAACGGGCCGTCGTGTCCATCAAATCCGTCTCTGCAGCCGCAGGCAAAGCCTGCCCAGGCTGGTGCGGCGCAAACCGTGATTGAATAGCAGACACTAGTGGGCCTTCACATTTGATTTTGTTGGATGAGATACAATCTCTCGTACTTAAGACAAGTCCTGTCATTCCGGCTTGTCCGGAATCTTTTCCACCGCAGAAGAAGGATTCCGGACAAGCCGGAATGACGCTGGGATTTTCTTATTCAATTAACATTTACCCCTGATTATCATATATTGGCATTAAGAAAAAAGTGACTAAAACAGTTAATTTCAAATGTGAAGGGACACTAGCAGCATAGAAAAAAGGAGGCAAACTGCATGAAGCGAGCACTGCTGGTCATCGATGTTCAGAATGAATATTTTTCCGGCCTGCTGCCAATCACACACCCACAAGGTCACCTGGCCAATATACTGAGGGTCATGGATGCGGCGGCGGCCCATGACATTCCTGTCGTGGTGGTGCAGCACACCTCTACCGAGCCCGACAGGCCGTTCTTCAAGCGCGGCACACCCAAGTGGGAACTGCACCCTGAGGTACATGGCTCGGCCGCATAGCCTCTTGATAGAAAAAAATCTGCCGGGGAGTTTTACCGGGACCGTGCTTGAGCCATGGCTGCGCGAGCGGAGTATTGACACCGTCGTTATTGCGGGCTATATGACGCATATGTGCTGCGATACCACGGCGCGGCAGGCAGTACACCGGGGCTTTACCGTCGAGTTTCTGAGCGATGCAACGGGCACCCTGCCCCTGAGCAATGCCGCAGGCGAGGTCAGCGCCGAGGAATTGCAGCGAGCCATTTTATGCGCGCAGCAGATGCTGCTCAGCGAAGTCATCAGCACGGACGCGTGGTGCCGGCGTATTGCCGGTTAGAGTGGATAAAAGGAGATTACAAACATATAGAAGGGTTTAGAAAGTGACAATCTCTACTTCATATGACCGTTTAAGGAATTTGACCATTTTCACCGCAAAAGGAGAGCTGACATACGCAGAGCAATTAGCAACTCTTAAAGAGTTTTACGATGGACACCCCACCGTCAATGTAATTTGGGATTTCCGTTCTATAGAAGGAAGCCGGATCACCTCTGAAGAACTGAATAGAATTATATCATTTATTAAAAGCCAGGAGAGCAATCGCCCTCAAGGAAAAACGGCCCTGGTGGCCACAACCGATTTAGATTTCGGCCTGTCAAGAATGGGCCAGGCCTATGCCGATATACAGGAGTTGCCCTGGCAAATCCAGGCATATCGTTCAATGGATGAGGCCATAAAATGGATTGAAGAAGTCTAGCGCTATGCGCACCCTGCGAGCCTTTCCCCGGAACTCCAATGCTTAAAAAATCCATCAGCCGCGATTAAAGACCACAAAGACCCTTTATTGTTGCCTGCCCCTGCCCTGCTAAAATGCCGCTGGTATGCTTGTACACATTTTAGAACAGAGCCGCTCATCTGTTCGGCTGTTTTTTTATGGCCGTCGCACATGATGTACATTTTGCTTGCACCTCAGAAGTTTTCAAGGGTGCTTTATGCGGACCGGCGCAGGCTTTGAATGCGCTCAAGCACCGGCGGGTGGCTGTATTCGAGAAAGACCTTTGCCGGGTGGGGCGTGAGGTTGGAAAGATTATCGACGCTCAGTTTTTTCAGCGCTGTAACAAGTGTCTCGGGGCTTTTGACGGTTCGGGCCGCAAAATCGTCGGCCTCGAATTCATGCCGGCGGGAAAGGATGTTTGCGCCGATGCCGAGGAGCATTTCTATGGGAGTATAGAGGAACCCAAAAAAGAAAAGAGTAGCATAAAGAGACGTATGCTCCATCCCGAAAGCAGCGCTTAAGGAAGGGTTGTTGAGAAACAGCGATAAAATATAAAACATGATGCCGCTGGTTACTATGGACATGGCGAGCATCCGGATGATATGCCGCTTTTTGTAATGCCCTACTTCGTGGGCAAGAATGGCCACCAGCTCGTCGGCGCTGTGTTGCGCAATAAGAGTATCAAAAAGCACGATACGGCGGAAGCGGCCAAAGCCGGTAAAAAAGGCATTTGACTTTGTGGAGCGCCGCGACCCGTCCATGGTAAATATCCCCTGCATTTTGAACTGCTGCTCGCGGGCGTAGCGCTCGATGGCCTCTTTCAGCTCTCCGTCGGCCAGGGGTGTGAACTTGTTAAAGAGCGGCATGATCACAGCCGGGGCAAAAAACATGAGCACTATCTGAATGACCGTCACAGCTGCCCAGCACCAGAGCCAGGCCAGGGGCCCTGTTTTTTGAAAAAACCAGAGCACCAGCGCCAGCACGGGGCCGCCGATGGCAGCGGCAAGCAGCCAGCCTTTGAGATGATCGACTATAAAGACTTGAAGCGTGGTTTTATTGAAACCGTAGCGCTCTTCGATGACAAAGGTTGCATAGGCTGAAAAGGGTATATGGATACTATCTGCTGCCAGCAGCAGGATGCCTGCAAAGAAGAGCCCTGTGGGTATTTCCCCGAAACCCGCAGACCGTGCAATGCCATCGACAGCATTGAACCCGCCAAGCAGGATGAAAGCAACCGTGAGGATCAAAAAAAACGTATCGGCAATGCAGCCGAATATGGTGGTGTCGCGCAGGTACTGCTGGGAGGTTGCATATTTTCCGGCATCATACCAGCCCTGAAATTCCGCAGGCAGGTCAGGCTTGAGAGCGCGCAGGTTCAAAATCTCAATTGCTAGATCAAGAATCCAGCTCAGTATGAGCACAGCCAGAATAAAAATCAGGTAACCGTTCAACACTGCATCCTTCCTGAGGCGGCCCTTCTCCAGCTGTGAATAGATTAAACTGGAAGATTTAACAAAATGCTATAGCCATTAGTCCTGCGAGTATCTTGAATACTGATCCCGGTTATTCCGGCTTGCTCGTAATCGTTTTTCTGCACGCTCAAAAAGAATTCCCCTGAAGCGGAAAGGACACGGAATGCTGCCTGCAATGGTGCGCGCAGCGCACCCTGCAGCTGTGCAGGGATACGTGCATACATGAAACTCTGTGCGGCGCCTGGGCGGCACGTATCCTGTCCCTCATGGCTGAAACGGGATTGTATCCAGCCCCTTCTTTATGTGGTGCAGCAGCTTACCCAACAGGGGGGGCGGAAAAGAAAATCCGGGCGCCTCTACTGCGGCAAATAAGGCTTGTTGCAGCCTTCGGGCAGAATCTTTTTGATTATGTCCTCGATTTTATCGAAATCATGAACCCCCAGCAGCCTCTTTTCGATGCCGCCCTGGGTATTGACGATAAGCGTTGTGGGCAGGGTAAAAACCCTGTTCTGCCTGGCGACCTTGATCGTGTCGATAAGGTACAGATGCCGTATCTGGTGATCTTTGATAAACTGGCTGATTTTCTGATCATCACAGCTCACATCAATGTCGATGCCGACAACGACAAGCCCTGCCTGCTCATATTTATCCCTGAGCCGGCGCACCACGGGCAGCATCTCAACGCAGGGCTTGCAGTAAATCGAGCCGAAAATAATCAGCATGGTCCTGCCGCGGAATGACGAGGTGGAAATCTGCTGCTTGGTCGTAAAATCGTTCAGCGTGAAATCAACCAGGTCGTCTGCCTGCGCGGAAACGCCAATCGCACCGGACAGGGCAAGGCATGCCAGGGAACACCAAATAAACAGAGGCCGTGATCTTTTCATAGAGCTCTTTCTCGAAAACAACTTTTTATTTGCAGATATTCGGCACCATCCCGTGATTGCTGCACATGATGGTGTTGTCTAAAAATAAATATGTTCCGTCAAGCGGGCATGTGGCTTTTAATTCTTTTGCGGTGCTCTGCAGAAAGGCGTCGTCCACTGCAAGATCCGGCTGCTTGTGTTTCATGTCGGAAAGCTTCGCCCTGACCGTGCACATATTATTCACGCACTGCTCCTTCCAGTGCTCATAGCGGAACTTATAGGTCTTCAGCTCACCGAACACCTTTTTGCCGGCATTCAGCGACTCGTAGAGAAGACTGGAAGACATGGTTGCCGTGGTAATCGCATCGGCTTTCGGGTCGAAGGGAAAATCGCCAAAAATACTTTTCCCGACAATCTGTTTTTTGATTTTTTCCACGTCTTCATCGGTCCACGGAATATTGCCCAGTTTTGTCAGTTGCAGAAAGAAAAAGTCCTGTATAACGCCATCCTGATCCAGAACATAAAAGAAATGGCTGTCATGACAGATATCACAGAGGCTTGATTTGCTCTCAAGACGCGCAAAAAGAAACACGCCATCACGCCGGGGCTCCAGGGTGACCACATAGACGGCATTGCCGTTATCAAGCACTTCCTTTTCAACGGCTGCGGCCTTTTTACCATCTTTCTCAACATGGTTTTGTATGAGTTTGACGATTTCTTCTTCTTTTGCCTCCGGCACAGCCTTATATTCACCTTTGCCCTGAATAATGGCCTGAGCATTGTAGAGCGTTATACCCTCGTCCTTGAAGGCGATGCGGCCGTACTCATTAATGAAATAGACTGTCGGGCCTTCTTTGGACCTGAATTGCGCCATGGCTTTTGCATCGACGGGATCGCCGGCATAAAAGCCCTCGGCTGTCAGTACCTTCGGCAGGGTAAAGCCCTTATACTGCACGATAAGAACCGGAATGTCGGGAAACTGCTTTTTCATATCCATAAGAATTTTTATCTGGTTTTTCCGGTTGCGCGTATCGTTTGCAACAGGGTAGCGCTTGTCGGAAGGGAAATAGAGCAGAAACTTTTTCCCCTGCAGCTTCTTGTCGTCAATAATGCCCTGGGCTGTCTTGATCGCAAATGCCGGCACCCTGTTGCCGGGTGTTGTTCCGGCAAAAGACCCGCGCAGGGCGAACCTGACGGTGTTGAGATAGCGGTCCTTGGAGGTAACCCCGCCTGCGTGATAGTCGATTATAAAGCGCTGGTCCTCTTTGCGGAGAATATAGGTATGCGGCGTTCCCTGCACATTGCCCGTCATATTGAAAATATCTTTTTTCCTGTCGGAAAAAATGGGGTACAGCGCGCCGAAATTTTTCTTGAAATCCCGTATTTCCTCAGGGCTGTTGCCCACGGCAATGCCCAGCATGCAGACACGGCTGCTCAGCTCGGGGTCTTTCTGAATGGTCGTGAACAGGTCATTGAAAATTTCGACCTGCAGGCGGCAGGTATGGCAGTACACATTAAGAAACTCAATGATGATGATATCGTGAGACAGCTCACTTAATGAAAACTCCCTGTCCGCTGGAATGCGCAGGTACGAGCACTCCTGCGGGGTCAGAATATTTTCCCGGGAAAACGGGGGAAAGGGATCTCCCACATTGATTGCAGAGGCGCGTTCAACACCTGCGCACAATGACGCCAGACACAGAATGACATACAAAAACATGGTTCTTTTCATTGCCCCATCCTCCCCCTGTTTAGTAATAGTTTTACTCTATTTAATAACAGATATACTATGACCCTGCAAGAACAACAACCATCTAAATACGGCCCGAATTGCCGGCGGATACCCGGCCCCGGGTTTTTCTTTTACCTTGACCTCTCCGTGGACATTATTTTACTATATAATTAATGGAAAAAGCGAAAAAGCCTCAATGCCCGGACTGCTCCTTCTGCCAATTCTGCTCGGAAACCCGCTGCCGGGCCTGCCGCGGACATGGCGCCGGGCCGCGTAAGCTGAGCATGAAAGAACAGATTGCCATTCACGAATTGCTTAACAGGGCTGCCGGCGCGCCTGATCAACCCATATTTTATGTACCAAAAAAACGAAAGGAACCGTCATGATAAACCGATCCGCAAGCCTTGCCGTTCTTGTGTGCCTGCTCATATGCATACCCGCATATGCAGAGCGGCAAAAAATTATAGCTGTCGGCGACATTTTCCCGGCTGTAACAACAGACTATGCTTTCCCGGCGGAACAGCTTGCCTATTTTGGCATTGACCGCGGGCTGCTTTCCCTGTTCACGAAAAACAGCTTCTCCATAGCCGACATAAACGCCGAAATTATTTTCGTCGAGTTTTTCAATAATTACTGCAGCTCCTGTCAGGCGCAGGCCCCTGTTCATGAATGATGTCTACAAAGCCGTTCAAAAAGACCCGGTGCTTCGCAGCAAGGTGCGCTTCATCGGCATCGGAGCCGGCAATAATGAACGTGAGGTGGCCCAGTTCAAGGAGCGGCACGAGGTGCCCTTCCCCCTGATTCCGGACCAGCGGTTTTCCTTCTATGATGCCATTGGAGAGCCGGGAGGCACGCCGTTCATGCTGATTCTCAAAAAGCGCGCTCATGAGGCTGTGGTCGTGGGCACGCATAAGGGGCTGACTCAAAATGCATCGTTTTTTATCAAAAGCCTCACAACAGCCGTTGAACAGGACATCAGCACACTCACCAAACGCGTCACGGAACAGGATATACCCCGTGACGATACGCGTCAGCTGGCTCTGAATTTGACGCCGAAGCAAACCCTTGACGCTGTATCAAAAAGCATGGCTGATGCCTGCCCCGACTGCGGGCCAGCATCAGACATCAAACAGATACACAACATCCTCCGGCGAAAGCCTCTATACCGCGACCGTCGATGCCGCAGGCAAGCCCCTGACCCTGTACAGCAGCCTGCGCAGCGAGCAGCCTGTCTGCGATGTATGCCACGGCATTCATTTTATCATCACCTTTGATGGAAGCGGCATCATACGCGACTTTACGCCGCTGCATATAACAAAATACGGCAATGTCGACTGGAATGAATACGACATTGAAAATATGCGCAAGCAGCTTATGGGCAAAAAGCTCAAAAAAGAACTGATTTTTGATCCTGCCATGGACGCCATATCAACTGCCACCATGAGCTCGGCCCTTATTTATAAGGGTGTCAATGAGCTGCGGGCGGTGTATAAGGAGCTCAACTAGGAGAGGCGTCGGCGCATGAACATCAATGAAGCGAGGTGCGGCTATGGGCATTGATATCACGATTCAAATCGGCGGCGAGGCAGGCCAGGGCATACAGACCGTCGGCCAGCTGCTTGCGGCTGTCTGCCGGGAGGCCGGCCTGTATGTTTTCGGCATCAACGATTTCGAGTCGCGCATCCGGGGAGGCCACAGCTTTTATCAGCTGCGCATTGCCGACCATCAGGTTCGCGCTCCGCACCACCGGGTCAGCCTCCTGATCGCCATGGACGACGCCACGCTGCGGATCCACCGCGACCAGCTGCTGCCCGGCGGCCTGTGCCTGCTCAACTCAGAAAACACCGTGGCCGAGGGGCCGGTTCGGCCCATTGCATTTCTTAAGCTTGCCCGTGATGCAGGCGGGGACATACTGGCCAATACCGTGGCAACGGCCGCCGCTCTTGCCCTGCTTGGCGCGCCCGGCGAGCTTCTTGAAAAAGTCCTGCACACGCAATTTGCCGGCAAAAGCAGCAAGGTCCTTGAGAATAATCTCACAGCCGCCCGCCTGGGCTGCACCGCGGTTAAGGGCATAGAGTTTAGCTGCATCAGCGCATGGCCTGCCTGCGACAAACACCGCATGATCATGGAAGGCACTGCAGCGCTGTCGCTCGGGGCGCTTGCCGGCGATTGCCGCTTTGCGAGCCTTTTACCCCATGTCGCCTGCCACGGGCATCATGATGAATCTTGCAGCCTGGCAGGACCGCTTCCCCCTTGTCGTGGAGCAGGCGGAAGACGAAATTGCCGCCGCAAACATGATTATCGGGGCATCATATGCAGGCGTCCGTGCGCTTACCGCAACCTCCGGCGGCGGCTTCTGCCTCATGACCGAAGCGGTCGGGCTTGCCGGCATCTCGGAAACCCCCATCGTCGTTATAAATGCGCAGCGGCCCGGCCCGGCAACAGGCCTTGCAACCCGCACGGCCCAGGCTGATCTGCGACAGGTCATGCATGCCGGGCAGGATGAATTTCCCCGCTTTGTCTTTGCGCCAGGCTCTCCCGAGCAGGCCTACGAAACCACAGCCCGTGCCTTTGACCTTGCTGACACCTATCAGGTGCCGGCTCTTATCCTTGTTGACCAGTATTTCAATGATTCGCTCTACACGCTTGAGGATGACCTTCAGGCGCCTGAAACGGTCAGACAGCCACACCATTGACGATGCCTCTCAGAAAAATCCGGCAGACTATCAGCGCTACGCCCTGACCGATTCGGGCATATCGCCCCGCGCTGTTCCCTGCGCCGGCGAAACTCTTGTCATGGTCTGCGGCAATGAGCACAAGCCCGACGGGCACTCAACCGAGAATGCCGGGCTGCGCACTGCCATGGTCGACAAGCGGGCGCGAAAGCTGCACGGCATGGCTAGCTGACATGCGGCCGCCGACTGTTGCTTACCCGGCTGCAAAAATCCGCCTCATCTGCTGGGGCTCAACGCTGGGAGTTGTTGCCGAGGCAGTTGAGCTGCTGCGCGCAGGCGGCACCGATGCCGGTTATGCGCACTTCTGCGATATCTGGCCTTTTCCCCGCACGGCAGCCGAAGCAGCCCTTGCCGGCGCAGAGCGCCTGATTTGCGTTGAACAGAACAGCACTGCCCAGTTTGCCGGCCTCCTGCGGCAGGAAACCGGCATTGTCGTCACGCAGGCAGTTCTTAAATACGACGGCAGGCCCCTGTATCCGGTTGAAATCGTCAATGCCGTCATGAAAGAAGGGAGGTAGGACATGGCATGCCCGAAGGATTTCGACAATAGCGTTGAAAACAAATGGTGCCCCGGCTGCGGCAACCACCCGATCTTAAAATCCATGAAAGACGCCCTTGCGCAGCTCGGGCTCGAGCCCCGCGATGTGCTCATAGTATCGGGCATCGGCCAGGCTGCAAAAACGCCCCATTACCTGAACTGCAATTTTTTCCACGGCCTGCACGGCCGGGCCCTGCCGGTTGCTACCGGAGCAAAGGCGGCAAACCACAGCCTCACGATTCTTGTCAATTCCGGCGACGGCGACTGCTATGGCGAGGGCGGCAACCATTTCATGAATGCCATACGCCGCAACCTGGATATTACGCTGCTGGTGCATGACAATAAAGTCTACGGCCTCACCAAGGGGCAGGCATCGCCCACATCCGATCTGCACATGATTACCCGTGCCCAGCCCCACGGCGTCATACTCGAGCCGTTCAATCCCCTGGCCGTGGCGCTGGCTCTCAAGGCAGGCTTTGTGGCCCGGGGCTATGCCGGCAATACGGAGCATGTTAAGCATGCTCATTCAGGAAGGAGTGCGGCACAAGGGGTTCAGCCTTATTGATATTCTGCAGCCCTGCGTATCGTTCAACCATGTGAACACCTACCAGTGGTATGCGGAGCGCGTGTATGATCTGGCAAAGGAGGGCCATGACAGCTCCGACTTTATGGCCGCCATGGTAAAAGCCCGCCAGTGGGGCGATAAAATTCCTGTGGGCATACTGTACCGGGAAGAAAGCCCGTCATTCACCGACCGCATCGACGGGCTCAAAGACGGGCCCCTTACGGGCCGGACATACGATCCGGCGCGGCTGCAAAAACTGCTGGCTGAATTTTAGAGCATTTTTCTAAATACTGTAGCCGAATTTTCATTTCGGGCGCAGCGAGTCCGAAGGTTGCGCAACCGCATCAATCTTTAAAGATCTCTCCCTTCGGAGGCTGTGTTGAGCGAAGTCGTCTCGGTCGAGATGACAGAATGGATACGGTTATAGAAAAAGAAAAATGCTCTAAAAACAAAGGCGCGCTCACTAGCGCGCCTTTCTGCTGAGGAAATATTTTTCCAGCTCGCCTTATGTTCCGTTCACGATGCCGATGGATGATTTCTGGACCCAGCCCTTCTTGCCGTCGCACAGGGTGATTTTGAGCCACTCATTTTCTTCGCCGGTAACAGCCAGCTCCGCTCCTTCATGCAGCTTGAACAGAACGGTATCGCTCAGGCTGCTGCCCGACCTGACCATGACCTCCCCTGCCAGCACCACGCCGGTGCGGCTGTATGCCGCGCTGTACAGTTTCACCCCAAGGCTCGCGCCCAGCAGCAGGGCAAGAAATAAAAACACATACAGGCCGATGTTCAGCAGATCGGCGCGCAGAAAAAGCCGCACAATGAACAGGAGCCAGAAAACGGCATTGACGGCGAGAAACACAAAGCACAGCTCCCGGCAGCTGAGCTTTGCATACCAGAAGCAGACCGTTTTCAGAAGGCTTTCGCCTTCGCCGCAGTCGATTTTATCCTGTGCCTGACCCAGCGCATACTGCAGGTTGGCTTCCAAATCCGCATCGCGGGGCATAAACAGCTCTGCCTTGCGGTAATTGAGTATGGCCCTGCCGGTGTCGCCTTTTTTCAAACAGGCATTGCCGAGATTATACAGAATTTCGCCGTTGCGCACACCTGCTGCAATCAGCTTTTCATAGCCTGCTGCCGCGCCTGCAAAATCTCCGCTTTTATAGGCCTGATTAGCCTGCAGAAACAGCGTAGATATGTCGGGCTGACCGTCATCGGCATGGACGACGGCACCAAGGCATAAGCAACATGCGATAATGCACAGCAGGCTTTTCATTTTCGCAAATTCCTGTTGAGATGCTGCGCAACCTTCTGCAGTCTGTTCAACACTGCTCTCCGCTCCTGGCTGCTGCATATCCTGAACCCGAACTGGCCCGAATCAAAAAAGTCCATAATGCTCTTCAGCTCGTCGAGCATTTCGACAGACACCGAACCGCCCAGAATCCCGTCGAGGTCCTTGACCGTCAGGGCCTGTCCGGCAATATTAAGCCTGTCGCCGATGAAGTCTTTCAGGGCCTTTGAGCCGGTTTGGTAGAAGCGGTCATCAGGGCCGTCGAGCGCCTTCTGTGCTTCGGCAAAGTTCTTCGTAAAATTTTTATACGCGCTTTTCAAGCGTGCGCTGCCTGGATCGCCTGAAGAGCGGTCATGGGCCCTCTTTATAAAAAAAACCGTAAAAAAACAGGCGGCCGGCGCAAGCGCAAGCAGCAGCATCAAGGCCCGAGGACGGATACAGCAGCTCTGCGCTCAGCGCCTCATGCGTCGTGTGAACAGGCAGAATATCCTTCCCCAGCAGCTGTACCTCCTGCTTATTTGAAGAAGCCTGACCGGCTGCCTGGACCAGATCAATTTTTTCCTTGTCCGCAGCCGGGCTTACCTGCACAACTATAGGAAGGCCCGGTTGCCGTTTTGTAGCTGCCGGCTGCCGGGTCAAAAAACGATATGCTTATCTGCAGGAACAGTGAGCTCTCCGTGCAACCAGGGGCACAAGAGCTTTTTTTATCACCAGCTTTCCGCCGATTTTACCGTTTACCAGAGACGGTTCAAAAACAGGCTTATCGTCATAGACCTTGAAATTCTGCAGCAGCCCCATATCTATAGTCTGAAGATTTTTCAGGTTGCCCGAGCCCGATATGCTCAGCGTCAGGGTCAGGGATTCGCCGGCCAGCACCCTGGTTTTGTTCAGCTGTGAGGTAACCGTGAAATAACCGACAAGATTTTTAAAATCAGCAGGTCTGCCTTCTGCAGGAAGGGGTTTCACCGTGACCGTAAGGGGGTTGGTTCTGAAGGATTTAGGAACGGTTTCGGTGAATCCGAAAAAGGAGTCATCAAAAAAAGGATCGCCGCCGCGGCGGGAGCGCTTCTGCGATACAACGGCAGCCTGCAGGGTCGAGGGAGTTATCTCAAACATGCCGGTTTTTACGGGAAAAAGGGCCTGACGGATTTCAGTAACCGCATACTGCTGCCCATTTATAACCTTCTGATACTCCCTTTCTTTGCCGAGATTCTCGACAAGAAATCCGTCAAATGAAGGCTGGTCGGTCAGGCTTGCGCTGGCAATCTTCACCCGGCGGCAGAACTGAAGCGTATAGATAATCTGCTCATTCAGGTACGGGTTTTCATTATCGACCGAGGCGGCAACAAAAACTTCGTCACTCTGTCTGGCTTGCGGGTCTGATTGTGCAATAGTAATGGTCAGGGGGCTGCTCTGAGCCTGTTTCCCGTCTACATCGAGCATAAAGGGGCCAATGGTAAAGGAGCCGGTTTTTTGAGGATAGAGTATATAGTTATATTCGAGCCGGGATGTCATTCTGCCGTTGATGATGCTTACCTGGCTGGAGGTCCCGCGGGACTGAAATTTAAAAGCGCTCAGATCGGGCATCATCGGCTCTTCGCGCGTTCCCGAAACCGTTACTTTCAGGACAATATAATCATCAAGTGACGCATGGCTTTTATCAACGGAGGCGCTGATGCTTACCTCGGCCGCGCTTCCTGCCGAAACGAAAAACCCGGGGGTCAGCAGACAGATACAAACAAGCGCCCATCGCGTCATAGCCTTCATGGCAGCCCCCGCATCCTACCAGTCCTTGCCGGAACGCGCACCGCCCTGCGTCCTGGCCGGCTGCTTGCCTTCTTTAAGATTATCGCGGTTTTCCCTGACGCTGTCGAGCCACTGCTGGGCCTCTTCTTTGCTCATCTCACGGATATCATCCGAAGCACCCTGCTGCCTGTCATCCTGCGGCTTCTCCCCGCCTTCTGCCGGGGACAGCTGCCGGCCTTCCTGCTTCTGCTGTTCCTGTTGCTGCTTGTCTTTGTCCTGCTGCGCCTGCTGCCCTTCCTGCTTTTCCTGCTTTTGCCCCTGCTGCTCCTTCTGCTGTCCGCCGCTCTGCGTCTGATTATCCTGCTGAGGGTTTTTGCAGGTTCTGGTCTTTTTTCTGCTCCTGTTGCTGCTGCTTCTGCTGCGTATCTTTTGCTTCGTTCATGCGCCTTTTTATCTCTTCGCGCACGAACTCGATATTTTGCTGCGCATCCTTATCAGCCGGGTCAAGTTCAAGGGCTTTTTTATAATACTCTATGGCTTCCTCAAGCTTCCCCTGCCGGTACAGGGCATTGCCGGCATTAAACAGGGCCTTTTCTTCAAGGCGGGCATCCCGGGCAGTTGCTGCCACATCGAGATAGCCTTTCAGCGCCTCTTCATAGTTCTTCATCATGTACTTTGATGAAGCTATATTATACTTAAGCTGAGCATCCTCGGGGTGCTCGATCTGGCCGTCGACAAAAACATTGAGAGCTTCATCGTACTTTTCCCGGGCATACAGATCAGCGCCTTTTTTCACCGTTTCGTGAAGGGTTGCAGCCTGGCAGCATACGGGCACAAGCAGCACCCATGCGCATAAGCCGATTGCGCCTTTCACACAAGGCCGGAAAACTCTGTGATAGTGATGTTTGATGCTGGCAACCATGCTCATTGGTCGGATTGCGAAGATAAAGATGTTTCAAGAGACGAAATTATCCGCTGAGCCCGATCGAGGAACTCTTTTGGCACAAGTATCAGTCCCCAGCCTTTTTGCGGAATAAAAATACCGTCAAAGGAGGTATCGGCAAAGCTGCGCACGAGCACGGGTATGCCCTCTTTTTCCAGCGCATCCCGCATGACATCGGCTGCAAAACTGTCGTGAAGGGTCAGAACGGGCACAAACTCCTCGTCAGCCTCTCGCTCCCGGGCGCGGCAGACGGCATCCCATTCAACCTGCCCAACAAGCGCAAAACCGCAGTCGGCGCATATGCTGATAGTATCGTGGTATTCAGTCGAGCATTTTGTGCAGTATTTCATAACCATCCCCCATGCGCTGAATTTATTTAAAACTGATCTCAGTTATTGAATAATTTCTTAACCCGCCCGGAGTTTTAACGGCAACGCTGTCGCCCTCCTCTTTGCCGATAAGTGCGCGCGCTATAGGTGAACTGATGGAAACTTTGCCCAGCGTCACATCGGCCTCATCGACGCCGACAATCGTATAGGAGACCTCCTCTCCCTTGTCTTCATCCTGCAGCAGCACCGTGGCCCCGAACACGACCCTGTCGGATGACAGTGTGCTCGTATCAATCACCTTGGCACCTGAAAGGCGCTGTTCCATCTCGCGGATCCGGGTCTCGATAAAGGCCTTTTTTTCTTTAGCAGCCGTATATTCGGCATTCTCGGAAAGATCACCATGAGCCGCTGCAACCATGACCTCCTTGATGATATCCTGAAGGTCATAGACCGTCATGCGCCTGAGTTTTTCCTTCAGATCCTCATACCCCTGTTTGGTCATTATATTGTCGCTCATACCGCTTCAGCCTTTATGCATGTCTTAAAAAACAGAAAGGATGACTGCCCGCAGCCATCCACCCGAAAAGATTCATCTAAATTCTCTAATACATCACGCATTCATCCTTGTCAACTGCAAACAAACCTGCAAGAGGACATGATAATTTAATCATTTTATGATACTCTGCCCGCATGAAAGAATTCCTGACCCTGCGCGATTATATTATTCGTGACCGCTGGTATCTGGCGGGCGGCTTTGCAGCGCTGATCGGCGTCGATCTGCTCCAGCTCCTGATACCCCTGGTGCTAAAATCCGCCGTTGACGATCTCACCCTTGCCTCCTTTTCGGAAAACACCCTCCTGCAGCACGGGCTGCTCATTGTGGCCATCGGGGCTGCGGCCGCAGTGCTGCGTTTCTTCTGGCGCTATTGCATTATAGGAGCTTCCCGCAGAATTGAGACCGCCCTGCGCGACCGCCTCTTTACTCATGCCATCCACCTGCCCCTTGCAGGGCTGGTGAACACCAGGACCGGCGATCTCATGTCGCGCATGACCAATGATATTGACGCCGTCAGAATGTGCACCGGCATCGGCATTGTGGCCATGATCGACACGGTCGTGCTCGGCCTGGCCTCGGTCATTTTCATGGCCTGTCTCAGCATGAAGCTCGCCCTGCTGTGCCTTATGCCCATGCTGATCATCATTCTGGCCACATGGCGCATGGGAGGGCTGCTGCACAAACGGTTCTCGCAGGTGCAGGCCTCTTTTTCCCGCATGACCGAAATGGTACGCGAAACCCTTGCCGGCATGGCTGTCATACGTGCTTTTGCACGCGAGCCTGATAATGCCAGGAGCTTCACAACGGTCAGCGCGGATTACATCGACAAAAACATGGCCCTTGTAAAAATCTGGGGATCCCTGTTCCCGTTCATTGTTTTTATTTCAAACATAAGCGTTTGCGTGCTCATCTTCTTCGGCGGCCGCTACACCATCGAGGGGGCGATAACGCCCGGCGATTTTGTGGCCTTTGCCAATTATATCTGGATACTTATCTGGCCCATGATTGCCCTGGGCTGGATCGTGAACCTTTTTCAGCGTGGCGCTGCGTCCATGGCCAGAATTAATGCCGTGCTCGCCATGCCCGCTGAGCCCCTGGAAAATGGCCGCCCGGGGCCCTGCGCCGCTGCGGGAAGCATAGAGGTGCGCAATCTCAGCTTTACCTATGCTGCAGCGGCAAGGCCGGCCCTGAACGATATTTCACTGGCCATACCGGCGGGCAGCACCATCGGCATTACCGGCACGACCGGTTCGGGCAAATCAACACTGTGCAGCCTGCTGCTGCGTTTTTTCGACCCGCCCCGGGGCTCGATTTTTATTGACGGCACGGATATATGCGATATCACCCTGCGGGACATCCGGTCCTGCATGGCCTATGTCCCCCAGGACAGCTTTCTGTTTTCCGACACGATTATGGCCAATATCGTCTATGGCAGGCCTGATGCCTCAGCAGGTGAAGCTGAGGCTCAGGCAGACCTGGCGCGTATGACGGATGAAATCCTGTCTTTCAGCAATGGCTTTAAAACCCTCATCGGCGAAAAAGGCATTACCCTCTCGGGAGGCCAGAAACAGCGCCTCTGCATAGCACGGGCGCTGCTCATGAAAACGCCGGTGCTGATTTTTGACGATGCTCTTTCATCCCTTGATGCCGCAACGACTCAGCAGCTGATTGCAAAGCTCAAGGCTCAGGCCGGCACCAGGACCAGCATCATTGTTTCAAACCGTATCGCGTCAATCCAGCATGCAGATGCTATCTATGTGTTTGACGGCGGCCGCATTGCGGCACAGGGAACCCACGGAGGGCTGCTTGCCGGCGGAGGGCTCTACTATCAGCTCTACCAGCGGCAGAAGCTCGAAGAAGCAGAGGCGCCGTCCCATGTATAACCGGGGTCATTGACTATGCGCGGCGAGGCCATACATCACGAAGAATCACATGCGTCAAAAGTAGCACTTTCAAAGCTGCTGCTTTTTTTCATGCATTATTTCATACCCTATAAAAAGGCCGTTGCCCTCACAACGCTGCTTGCCCTTATGGTCATCGCCACGGAGCTCCTGCTGCCGCAGCTCTTGAGGACAGCCCTTGACCGATGCATTGCTCCCACCGCCCGCATGATCGCCGATCAGCCCGGCCGCTCTGCTGCTGCCCGGCTGCAGTCTGTGGATCGCAGGCTCCTTCTGCCGGCCGGCCGCCCGGGCTGCTTCTTCATCCTTCCCGGGCAGTTGCGCCGTCTGGGGGATGCCGAAATCAAACTCATGGAGAATTCAGGGCTTCTGCTGCCGGAAAAATATTATGCGGCTCCGGCAACTGCCGGCACCAATGCTGTTGCCGCAAAATACCCGGACCTTTTTCAAACTGCAGACGCTTTCAACCTGATCGCCTATGACAAGCTCGGCGGCCTTGAAAAGCCCGATCTCATGGCCCTGCGCAGCCATGACCTGCAGGGGCTATCCGGCATTTGCCTTGCCTTTATCGGAATACTCCTTACCGGCTTTATACTCAATTTCATCCAGATTTTTTTGGTGGAGCGCACGAGTCAGCGCATCATGCACGACCTTCGGTGCAGCATATTCAGCCACCTGCAGGGAAGGGATATGTCGTTTTTCACAAAAAACCCCGTAGGCCGGCTGGTCACGCGCGCAACCAGCGATGTGCAGAACCTGCATGAAATGTTCAGCGCCCTGTTCTCCAGTATTTTTAAAGATATTTTTCTCATACTGGGCATTATGGCGGCTCTGTTTATTCTGAGCTGGAAGCTTTCCCTTGTCTGCTTTGCTCTGCTGCCCCTGCTGATCGCGGGAGCAGCAGCCTTCAGCTACACCTCGCACAATGCCTTCCGGGAGGTGCGCCTCAAGATTGCAGCCCTCAACTCCATGATTCAGGAAAACCTCGGAGGCATAACGGTAGTGAAGGCCTTCTGCCGCGAATGGCGCACGGCGGCCAGGTTCAGCGGCGTGAATCATGAAACCTACCTCGCCAATATGAAGCAGACCGTCGTCTTTGCCATATTCACACCGCTGGTTGATTTTACCCGCGTCTGCGCCTTTGCCCTGATCATATGGTACGGCGGCGGACAGACCCTTCGGGAGGCCATATCCATTGGCACGCTGGTTATTTTCCTGTATTATATGCGCATGTTTTTTACGCCTATTCAGGACCTGGCGGAAAAATACAATATAGTCCAGTCTGCCTGCGCCTCCCTTGAGCGATTGTACCTGCTGTTTGAAGAAAAAACCGTCATTGCAGACTGCCCCGAAGCGATGGTCCCCGGCATGCCGGCAGGTGCTGTCGAGTTTCGCAATGTCACCTTCGGCTACAATGAGCACGAAACCGTGCTCCATGACATATCCTTCACGGTCAAGCCGGGCGAAACAGTTGCCATTGTAGGGCTTACCGGAGCAGGCAAGACCACCATCATCAATCTGCTTGAACGATTCTATGACGTGCAGGCAGGCTCGATTCTCATCGATTCTCGTGATATACGCACCATGCCGCAGCCCTTTCTGCGAAGCAGCATCGGCCTTGTGCTGCAGGATGTATTTTTGTTTGCCGGCACGATCAGATCGAATATAACACTGGGCTGCGAGGGCTTCACCGATGAGCAGATACTGCAGGCCCTGGCGGTTGCCAATGCAGACCGCCTGGTTGCAAAACTGCCCGGCGGGCTTGATGAGATGGTTACCGAAGGCGGCAAAACGCTCTCTGCAGGCGAGCGGCAGCTGCTCTCATTTGCCCGGGCCGTGCTCATCGACCCGAAAATACTGGTCCTCGACGAAGCCACCTCCAATATCGACCCCGTCACCGAGGGGCTCATTCAGGATGCTCTTGACAGAATGCTGCGGGGTCGAACCTGCATCGTCATCGCCCACCGGTTCTCAACCATCAAAAAGGCAGACCGCATCATTGTGCTGCACAAGGGCAAAGTCGCCGAATCAGGCTCTCATGATGAGCTCATGGCATCAAGCATCCTGTACAAACAGCTCTATGAGCTGCAGTATAAAAAATAAGAGTGCTTCAGTAAAGGGCGCAGGATCCACATCTCACAGTCCCAAATTCCCTAAAATTTCTCTAAATAAAGTTGACACATTTTTTTTAAAAATGTACACTTTTATAAAGTGCATATAGTTGCGAGGTGTTTCTCATGATTGTAACCAGCATCAAAGAGGCCAGAGGGAATTTAAGCTCTCTGCTGCAAAAAGTAGAGCGTGGCGAGGAAGTGGTTATAACACGCCATGGCAAACGCATTGCGCGAATCACGTCGCCGACAGGTCAGACAAAACACCTTCCAGGTCTTTCTGATTTCAGATCAGCCATTGCGGTCCAAGGGAAACCACTCAGTCAGGCAGTCATTGATGTGCGCAGCACAGAGAAATACTGATGGACTACTTTGACACAAGCGTTTTAGCGGCATACTACTGCCCGGAGCCCAACAGCCCTGCGGCAGAGAAAATCATACTGCATTCTAAGAGCCCTGCAATCAGCGACCTTACGGAACTTGAGCTTGCATCGGCCCTATCACGAAAAATCAGGGAAAAGTCTATCACGCGGGAAGACGGCCGTAAAATTATTGCCCTGTTTCAATCGCATGTTTCGCAGGGGCTGTTTCAAAAAATAGCTGTCGAGCAGGAACACTTTCAGATTGCGCGAGCCTGGATAGCTCAATTCACAACGCCACTCAGAACTCTTGATGCCCTTCATCTTGCCATCGCGCATACGCAGAAAGCATTATTTTTCACTTCCGATCTGCTTCTTGTGAAAGCTGCCCGTCACTTTGGAATCAGCGTGAAACTTGTCAGCAATAGCCTTAAGCCGTAGCTTTGAAGCTTACGGCCCACTTGTGCCCCATGTGTTTGTGTAATCCCCTTCACATATTTCCCTTTTTATTAAGTCAACTATTTTAAGTTGACTTAATATATTTAACAAGCTATATAAAGCTTATGAATGCATCATATAATAACATAATGAGGCGTTTCGCCTGCTATGGAGTGCTGCACCGGGAGGCTGTAAAGAACGACCGTACGGCGTTAGGTCAGCTTATCCGACGGGGCTTCGCCCAAAAGGCTTACAGGAGCGGGCGCCTTTTTTACGAGCTAACTGAAAAGGCTCTGCCTCTGCTGGAGTGTCAGCGCATAAAGCTCCTTGAAGATGCTCAGATGCACTTGCTCATCGAGGATGGTTCTGCTTTTTTTCGCGCGCTTTTCGATGACGTGCGGTTTTTGGATGAAACAAGCCCCGAGGCCCAGGACTTCATCTTTCTCGGGGACTGGCAGCTAAGGAGGCCTGTTGTTCCGTCGCAGCTTTTGCTCTCTCAGCTGCGCTTTTATCGCGACTGCATCCCTAGGCGCACCAGGAAGGCAGCATGAAGAAGACAAAACACTATAGCGCGGTAACGCGCGAAGACTTGGTCAGGATTCTGGCACAGATAGACGATCTGCTGGTAAAGCAAAAAAGGAAGATCTCCGTCACGACGATCGGCGGGGTTTCAATCATACTCCAGGGCTTCCGCGATCGTTCGACGACGGATATTGACATCGCCAATGTTGAAGATGCGGCTGCGTTTCAGGAAACCTGTGCAGGCAAGGGTATTCCTGTCGATATTGTTACCATCTCTTCAACCGTGGACTTCCTGCATGCACCGAAGGTCGTTCTTTTTAGCGGCAGGGCACTGGTGGTGAACTCGGTAACAGCGCAGGATTTGATAAAACTCAAGCTCGAACGGTTCTACAAGCAGGATCCGGAAGACATCTATGCGATAATCGAAAAAACCTCACTGCCCTACGAACGATATAAGGCCATTGTCTCTGACATGATCACAGACTTCATCGGCAACCCCCGCGCCCTGCTCCTCTCTGCGATGGTTATCGTCGAAACGGTGTATCCTGAGAATAAGGCGGATTTTGGGACCCTGCTGACAGAGTGCAGCTAAGTGAGAGGCAGAACAGAGCACCGCCCCCTGTGTTTCCACCGGCCTGCTACTTCTGCTGTGCCACAATACTGAGCAACAAAACAATTGCGAAAATCAGCCGGTTCTGATATTTTTTATACATGACAAGCGCGCCTGTTTGCGGGCGCGTATTCTATTTTCAGGACCCGGGTTTATGAAACGAATTCTCACCATTGCAGCCTCCGACAGCGGCGGCGGCGCAGGCATACAGGCCGACATAAAAACCATCACCGTCCTGGGCGGCTACGGCCTCTCGCGCCCTCACAGCCCTGACCGCGCAGAATACTCGTGAGCGTCACGGCTATTCATGCCGTTCCGCCTGAATTTCTGCAGGCTCAGCTTGATGCCGTGCTCACGCGATATCGGCGTTGATGCGGCAAAAACCGGCATGCTGCACAACAGCCGAAACCATCGCTGTTGTGGCCCGGGCCGCAGAGCAGTATAAAATCCCCAATCTCGTTGTCGATCCGGTCATGCGCTCAAAAGGCGGCAGCTGCCTGCTGGAAGACGCGGCAATCGAAGCGCTCAAGCGTGAGCTTCTGCCCCGGGCAGCGCTGGTCACGCCCAATCTCGATGAGGCGGCCCTGCTGTGCGGATTTCCGGTCGACGGACTTGAAGCCATGAAAGCCGCCGCAAAAAGCATCCATGCTCTGGGCCCGAAAAACGTGCTGATTAAAGGCGGGCATCTTGCCGGCGACTGCATTGACCTGCTCTTTGACGGCAAGGAATTCACGACATTTGCCGGCCCGCGTTTTGACACCAAAAACACGCATGGCACGGGCTGCACCCTGTCGGCTGCGATTGCAACCGGCCTTGGCCAGGGGCTATGCCTTGCGCAGATGCCGTCCGCCGCGCAAAAGACTATGTCACGACAGCCATCCGGTTTGCCCTGCCCTTTGGCAGCGGCCACGGCCCCACCAATCACCTTGCCTGGACAGACCGCAATGCACAGTTCTACACCTGCGGCCTTGATCTTGAGGCAGCGGTTGCCACGCTTCAAGCAAGCGCGCATCGGCAGGCTCATACCGGAGATACAGTCAAATCTCGGCTTTGCCCTTGCAGCGGCCGAAACGCCCGACGATGTCATGGCATACCCGGGCCGCATCATACGCCTTGACGACAGCATAACAACGGTTTCACCGCCGCGGCCCGGCGGCTCGCGCCATATTGCAAAAATAATTCTTACCGCCATGAGATACAATCCGGCATACCGCTCAGCCATGGCACTGTGCTACGAGCCTCAGCTGATTGACTGCATCAGATCGCTTGGCTTTACGGTTGGAGAATTCGACCGCCGCCAGGAGCCGGCAAATGTTAAAGAAATTGAGGGATCATCCCTTGAATGGGGAACAAAAAGCGCCATTGAAACAGCCGGGGGCACAGTGCCCGATATCATATTCGACCGGGGCGATGTGGGCAAAGAGCCTGTCACGCGAGTTCTGGGCGCCAGCCCGGCTGGACGTGGCCGGCAAAATCATAAAAATTGCACAGGAGTACAAAGGATAATGCTTATCCAACAGGCCCGCAAGGGCATCGTGACACCGGAGATGGAAAAAGTGGCAGCCGCAGAGGGCGTGACCACGCAGTACCTGCTTGAAGAAATAGCCCTCGGGCATGTCATCATCCCGGTCAACAAAAACCACCGCACCATCACCCCCATGGGCATCGGCCGTGGCCTTTCCACAAAAATAAATGCAAATATCGGCACCTCCAAGGATTGTTCAAACCTTGACGAAGAGCTCAAAAAGCTCGATGTTGCCATTGCAGCAGGCGCCCACACCGTCATGGATCTGAGCACCGGCGGCGACATCAATGCCATCCGCCGCGAAGTGCTCAAGCGCTCCACCGTGCCGGTGGGAACCGTGCCTCTCTATCAGGCAGCAATCGAGGCTACCAAGAACAATAAAAAAATCGTTGATATGACAGCCGATGACATGTTCCGCGTCATCGAGCAGCAGGCAGAAGACGGCGTCGACTTTGTGACCGTGCACTGCGGCCTGACGCGCGAGGCTGCTCTGCGGCTCAAAAACCAGGGCAGGATCATGAGTGTCGTGAGCCGGGGCGGCTCTTTTACCGTTGCCTGGATGATTCACAATAAAAAAGAAAACCCCCTCTATGAGCAGTATGACCGGCTGCTTGACATTGCAGCGGCCTATGACATGACGCTGAGCCTGGGCGACGGGATGCGGCCCGGCTGCATAGCCGATGCCACGGACCGGTGCCAGATACAGGAGCTCATCACCCTTGGCGAGCTTGCGCAGCGTGCCATGGAGCGCGGTGTGCAGGTCATGATCGAAGGGCCCGGCCATGTGCCCTATCGACCAGATTATCACCAACATGCAGCTGCAGAAACGGCTCTGCAACGGTGCGCCTTTTTATGTGCTCGGCCCCCTTGTGACCGATTCGGCCCCCGGCTATGACCATATCACCTCAGCCATCGGCGGCGCCATTGCCGCCATGCACGGAGCCGACTATCTCTGCTATGTCACGCCGGCCGAACATCTGCGCCTGCCCACGATTGAAGATGTGCGCGAAGGCGTCATCGCTTCCAAAATTGCGGCCCATGCAGCAGACATTGCCAAGGGAAACAAACGCGCCCTTGAGCGCGACATCACCATGGCAAAATACCGCAAGGCGCTTGACTGGGAAGGCCAGATAAAAACCTCCCTTGACCCTGAAAGGGCCCGCGCCATGCGCGACAGCCGCAAGCCGACCGACAGCGATGTGTGCACCATGTGCGGCGAATTCTGCGCTATAAAGGTTTTGAACCAGGAAGAAAACTGGGATTTTTAGGGCTGCCGGAACATGATGTACGACAGTTCGCTCGCATGAGATCATACAAAAGACAAAGGCCGGACCCTTTCCAGGACCGGCCTTTTTTACTCTCTTTTCTTATTCATCTCAGGAGTTAAAGGTTCGTACAAACTACGTAAACAAAAAAGGATAAAAAATTCCCCCTTTAAGCTGTATGCAAGATTTATTGTCATTTCGACCGCGCAGGCGGTGGAATCTAAGCCTTGATTTGACTTAAAAAGATCTCTCCCGCAGTCGGGATGACTGCAAAGTTAGTTGCGACGCAGACTCATGCAATAGTGGTTATTATACAATTTTTTACATACTTTCCCCATTTTTATCGGACGCTACACTACATCGCACAAGCCGCCTCGCAGGCAGCCTGACCGCAGCCGCCGCAGCCGGGCGTTGTGTCGCATGCATCACCGATTCCGTCCCCGTCGGCATCAAGTTGCTGAGTGTTGCAGCTGTCCGGACAGTTATCAGCTGCATTCAAAATGCCGTCATTGTCCAAATCACATGACTGCTCACAGGCAGACTGACCGCAGCCGCCACAGCCGGGCGTCGTGTCGCAGACATCACCCTGCCCATCACCATCGGCATCTGTCTGCTGGCTGTTACAGGCATTCGGACAGTTGTCCAGCTCATCAGGAATACCATCACCATCGGAGTCCTGGCTATGTCCGAACAGAATCTCGATCTTGTTGGTTTCCGAAGACGTGGGCTGAGTGCCGCCTAAAATGATATCTCCCTCAATGGTAAAGCCCGAACTGAGGTCACTGCATCCGACTTTCCAGTTTTGACCCGTAGAATCGTCACTGTCGGTAAAATTGCCCAGGAGCCTCCCATTAACCGTGACATTATTGAAATCGACGATCGAGCCCGCATACCTGTTGATAACATTGATCTCAAGGTAATTTACTCCAGGGCCAAGATTTCCAACGGTATATTCCAGGCAGTAATTAAAGTCACCGACGGCAGCTCGTGAAAAAATTTTTCCGGCAGCAGGGTCGTAGCTGAACATCACATGATTCAATGGCTTCCAGGAATTAGTGGGAGTCTGGCCATCACAAGTGATGCCTCTGGAAAACGTATTCTCAACACGACCCCCGCTGGCGCCCAGATTCGTACCCAGATAAATCCTTCCTCCTGTCCCGCTGCCAAAATTTCTGTATCTTATCGCGCCCATTTTAACAGCAGCAGCATCAGAGCCGCTTACCACATCTGAACATTGTGCTCGTACGATTTCTGTATTCAATAAAGCCAGCATAGCTAAAACAATTGCTAAAAATATATTTTCTTTCTTCATTTTATACCGTCCTTTTCTTGAAAGCCTAAGGCATGCAAACCGTCTCGCACTCCTGCTGACCGCAGCCGCCGCAGCCCGGCGTTGTATCGCATGTATCACCGATTCCGTCCCCGTCGGCATCAAGCTGCTGAGTGTTGCAGCTGTCCGGACAGGTATCAACATTATCAATAATGCTGTCATTGTCTCTATCAACATTCTCACACGCAGGCTGCCCGCAGCCGCCGCAGCCGGGCGTCCGTGTCGCAGACGTCACCTGTGCTGTCCTCATCGGCATCAAGATGCAGAGGATTATAGTTATTCGGACAGTTGTCATTGGAATTTGTAGCGCCATCAATATCGATATCGCCAATTTCAACTTGAGAAAAAGGTGCAAAACTCACCCCTGCAGTCACATTGTCGCCAGTGCCCGGACCCTCGCCGTTTGGACCGCTTGCATCGCCCCACCAGTTGCCGGAAGCATCAATAACTTCATTATTATCGGTATAGTTAATAAGCCCGTAGTGATTAATATTATTAAAAATATCTGAAGCATGTATTTCAATGCCAGTTACATTATTACCGATTGATATGCCGCTTTGGTTGCCTGCGAACGTACCGCCGGTAATGATAAGGTTTGACAGGTAGGCAGGATACTTGCTGTAGGTGGCGCCATCATTGCGGGCTTTAACCGTAAAACCGACTCCATATTGTGCATTAAGCGCGTTGCCGGTAACCGTGCAGTTTGTAAATATAATATTGTTGTAGATTTCCAGCCCTTTCAGGTTTATATCGACGCCGGCATTGCGGCCCCAGTTCCAAAAGGTGGTATTTAGACCATTATTATTGAATGTGCAATTATTGAATGTTGTTTCGGAAAGCTTCTCAAGATAGAGCCCCTTTGCGCCGTTATTGCTGAAACTGGTATTGGTTACCGTGATATTTGTAGCCTCGGTTCCACCAGGCCCCCAGTTACCCTGTTTGGCAAAATACCATCCATAGGTCACATGATCAAAAGCGCAGTTAACAATTTCAAGTTGAGAAGCACTGCCTGTTGCTGAAATCCAGATGCCGGCTTCATTTTCAGGACCCTGCGTTGTGCCATATACAAAAACATTATCAAGCTTTATGTTTGAAATTGCTGCATTATCAATATAAAAACCTGCTACGAGCACCGGGTTTACCCGAAGATTCTTTATCAGGATCGGATCCACAGCGGAATTCCCCGAAGCGGCCAGGCGAAAGACCGGGTTGGAAGCCTGGGTAACAATCGTGTTTGCTGCAGGATCATTACCGCTGCCTGCGCCAATAAGAGATACCCTCTTGTTAAGGGTTATATTTCCAGCATAGGCGCCTGCAGCAATATTAATTGTATCGCCTGCAGCAGCCAGATTAATTGCGGCCTGAATGCTGCTGGAACAACCGTCCGTCCCACCGGGGTTCACGCACACTGCAGCTGCGTTTGCTACTGCCCCGGAGAGAAGAACCAACCCCACAATCAAAAGCAGAGCTGTACGTATTGTTTTTTTGTTACACATAATTACTTCCTTTCGCTTAGGCGATTCATCATCTGTTGACACACGACATAATAGTAATACAAGTAGTGTGCCAAATCGGATTCTTTAATTAAAAGCTGTTTTATCAGCTAGTTAGACTCATGCTCAGGTATTGCACTTGTTAAAAGTGTACCACAATAATACATAAACGCATCATTCAAAAGTGTTCCACGACAGAACACTTACCTGTACCCATAATTACGCAAGCTCGAAGTAAAGAGATTTTAAGATTCCGGATTCAAATTAAAGACCGCCTCAATTGCGGTCGTCGCCCCCGGTGTATGGCGTCGGGGCAAGTTGCTAACCTGCCCGTCGTTCGGGGCACACAGCATGAGCTGCGCCCGCCATTTTAACCTGTGGGCATAACCAATCCGGCAAACTAAATGTTAAAAACACCTTCAACAGACACAACTTCAACTAGTTGACGAAAAGAACACGATAGTATACGTTTGCCCAATGAAAACAACAGATACAGCCGGGACTTGCCTGCGTTCGTTTCTCGCCCCGCTGCGCTACGGGCATGACATGCTTGAAGAAGTCATGCGGATTATTCAGGAGCACGGCATCAAACATGCCGCTATTTCCATCATCGGCGCGGTACGCAGCGCCACCTTCGGCTACTATGACCAGGAGGCACAAAAGTACCTGAAAATCAAACGCGACGGGGCGTTTTGAGGTGATATCCTGCACGGGAAATGTTACATTAAAACAAGGCGCTCCATTCGTGCATGCCCATGCCCTGTTCGGCGACAGGAACGGAGGCGCCTTCGGAGGGCATCTCATGTCGCCATCAATTGTTTTTGCCGCTGAAATCCATATACTGGAGCTTGCGGGTCAGCCGCCCGAGAGGATACATGATGCAGCCACAGGCCTGTATCTGTGGCCGGCAGGAAAAACGGCACCGGAAAATTAACATTATGTGAAGGGAACTACATCAGTGAAACTGATAAACTGGACTTTGAGAAAAAATTTTCTTATCCCGACCCTGGTGCTCATCGTTCTCGGCATGGGCATTTCGACTATCATTTCCTATGTGCAGACCCGCGCCATGATGAATGAAAGCGCCATGGCACAGATGACCCAGATGAGCGCCATGGCGACCAAGAACATAGGGTTCTGGATTGACAGCAGAAAAATCGAAGTGGGGAACTGGGCCACGGAGCAGATTTTTGCAGAGGCTTTAAACGACACGGATCTCGGCCGCGAAACGCGCTTTATCGCCGACGAGCAGTTCGAGGCTTTCAAAAAAAACGCCACCTATTATGAAGTTATAGCCCTTGCCAACAAAAATGGAGAACTTGTCGCATCAATAAACAGGGATGCGCTGATCGGAAAAATAAATGTTTCCGAACATCCTTTTTTCAAGCAGGCACTGGCGGGCAAGCAGGCAATTTCCGATGCCATGATATCAAAAACAAGCGGCAAGCCATATTTTGCCATCGCAAGCCCTGTTTTTTCGCTGGACAAAACTGAAACGCTCGGGGCGCTTATAGGAGTTATCAATATAGAGTATATGAGCAGCCAGCTCGTCGAGCCCATCAAGGTCGGCAACACAGGCTATGCCTATATATTAAACAGCGCGGGCCTGACTATTGCGCACCCTGAAAAAAGCAAAGTCATGCAAAACGAACTACGGCGCAACGGACTTCGGCCGGGATATTATCAGCAAAAAAAGCGGCAGTCTTGAGTATACGTTTGAGGCAAAGCCCGCAATTGCCATATTTGACGAAATACAAGAGCCCAGCTGGATCGTGGTGGTAACGGTATCGACTGAGGAGCTTTTTGCCGCTGCAAAAAAAATGCGCGTCATAAATTTCATGATAACCACCATAACGATCCTCATCATCGGTCTCATGCTTACCTTGTTTACTCACAAAATAAACACGAACTTAAGCCGCATTATCAAGGGCCTCTCCGGCGCCTCCGATCAGGTTGAGTCGGGAGCCGATCAGGTTGCCTCCTCAAGCCATTCGCTTGCACAGGGTTCAAACGAGCAGGCTTCATCCATTGAAGAAACATCGGCATCCCTTGAAGAGCTCACCGCCATGACCAGGCATAACGCAGCCAATGCCACACAGGCAACCGCCATGGCCGAGAACGCTTTCACGGCTGCAGAGAGGGGCTCTGCGGCGATGGAACGAATGTCGGGTTCGATGCGCAATATAAAAACCTCATCAGACCAGACAGCAAAAATACTCAGAACAATCAATGAAATAGCCTTTCAGACCAATTTGCTGGCACTCAATGCGGCTGTTGAAGCGGCCAGAGCCGGTGAAGCAGGACGGAGCTTTGCCGTAGTTGCGGAGGAAGTGCGCAACCTTGCCAGGCGCTCTGCCGAAGCTGCCCAAAACACAGCAGAGCTTATCGAGGAAGCCCAGCAGTATGCCGACTCAGGCGTTACGGCAATGGAGGAAACCGCTACGATCCTTACCGACATCGTCGCGAGCATCCAGCACGTCAAGCAGCTCAATAGCGAAGTGGCGGAGGGAAGCAGGGATCAAGCCGAAGGCATCAGCCAGATCAGCAAGGCCATTTCACAGATGGAAAATGTTACCCAGGGAAATGCGGCCCATTCCGAGGAATCGGCATCGGCGAGCCAGGAACTCTCCAATCAGGCCCACAAGCTCAATCAGATGATCGATGAATTAATCGGCATGATCCATGGCTCAACTGCCATCCGGGCACGGTCGGGCTCAGACAGTCTGCCTTCCACCCCGCAGAAACGGGAAACGCTGCCTGCCCTGCAGGCCCGCCAAATGAGCAAACGGTAACAGGCTGAGGGGGCAAGGTCGAGGGTCAGGGTTCAGGGGTAAGGGGTTCAGGTTCAAGGAGGGGCATCAGCCCTGAGCAGCCTCCAGCTGCTCGATCTCTGCAAGGCGGGCATCGAACACGGACTGCTGCGATTCAAGCTCCACGGTCAGGCGGTCAAGCTCTTCATACATTTCATCTATCGCCTGCCGGCAGGGCTGCAGGGCCTGCGATATTTCGGTAATCCGGGCCCCATTCTGGGCTTGCGCGGCATCCTGCATAGCGGCATATAAGCCGTTCAGCTCGGCCTCCTTCGTCTCGATGTCAGCTTCAACATCCCCCATCCGCTCCTCCAGAGGACGCAGCACCCGGCCTCGTTCGGTAAAAAAATCCGAACGGATCCGACGGAGCTCTTTTTTATTAAATTTTTCGGGCTGCGCCGGAGCCGTTCCCGTATTCACGTCGAGCCGGCGCGGGATAGTCTCATCATCGCCCCAGCCGCCCTTTTCAAGGAACCACTGGTAGGTGCCCTCAAAAACAGAAGGCATCTCATCCTGAAACACAATAAGCCGCTGAGCAAGAGCATGCAGAAACATTTCATTATGCGTGACGATGACAACTGCGCCCTCAAAGCTGTCAAGGGCGGAAACAAGAGCGTCGCATGATTCCATATCAAGATGATTGGTGGGCTCGTCAAGCAGCAGCAGGTTTACGGGCGTGGCAAGAATTTTTGCCAGCAGCACGCGGCTCCGCTCCCCGCCTGACAGAACGCTGATCTTCTTGAGCGCAGCATCGCCCTCGAACATCATGGAGCCGCAGAGATTGCGTGCGAGCTGGCTGTCCACATCGGGTGCGGAATAAAGGACCTCCTGCTCGACCGTGCGGGAATCCACAAGCGTTTTAATATTGGTCTGCTCGAAACAACCAGCCGTCACATTGGGATTGGCGGTGATCTCGCCTGCCTGCGGAACAAGCGCGCCTGCGAGCAGTTTCAGCAGCGTTGTTTTGCCCTTGCCGTTTCTGCCGACAACGCATATCCTGTCACCGGCGGCAATGCTGATGGAAAAATTCCTGATAAGGGTCTGGCCGGCAGCATAGCCGAAGGCCATGTCCCGCACCGACATCATGTACTTGCCGCTGAAGGGCTTTTCCCGGAAGGAAAAATCAAGGTCCTTGATCTCTTCCAGCCGGTCGCGCTTGCCCATTTTTGCAAGACTTTTTACGCGCGACTGCACCATGCCGGCAAGACGGGCCTTGGCACGGAAGCGGGAGATGAAAAGCTCTATTTCTTTTTTGCGCCGCTCGTCATTGATGCGGGTCTTTTCATACACCTCCTCCTCCAGTGCAAGCTGAGAATAATAGGTTTCCGTATTGCCCGGTATCTTGCGGACGCGACGGCGGTGAATGCCAACGACATGGGTCACGATTTTATCCATGAAACCGCGGTCATGCGTAATCAGCATCAGCTCATGGGGCCATGCCAGCAGAAAGCTTTCTATCCAGCGTATCGAGGTGATATCCAGATAGTTGGTCGGCTCGTCCAGAAGCAGCAGGTCGGGCTCAGACACCAGCACCTTTGTCAGGTTCAGCCGCACCTGGTAGCCGCCGGAAAACTCTTCAGGCGGCCGCTGAAAATCGCTCGCAGAAAAACCCAGGCCTGCTAGAATCTTCTCGACCTTCCAGTGATTATGCTTGTCTTCTTCGCGACAGCCCCCTGCAGCCTTCACGCAGCACCGTCCTCTCGGTAAAGTCCAGATGCTGCCGTACATAGCCTATGCGATAGCCCCTGGGTATGACCACCGACCCTTCATCGGCATGCTCATCACCCGTGATAATGCGAAAAATCGTGGTCTTGCCATGGCCGTTGCGCCCGACAAGCCCCACGCGTTCTCGCTGCCCGAGTTTGAAGCATGCCTCTTCAAACAAAGCCTGACCGCCGTAGCTTTTTGAAAGATTTTCAATGCTGATCATAGATTTTTATAAACATTTAGAAAAGAAGTCAGAATTCAGTAGTCAGAATTCAGAATAGAAGACATACAGGATTCAAATAATTGACGTGTTTCTTTCATGGAATAAACAAGTAAACATTTTTAGTTTTTGTTTTTTCTACTCAATTCCGGTTTCGGGATTTTGATCTCTAACTACTGGATTCTGGCTACTGGCTTCTGTATTCTGTATTCTGGCTGCTGAATTCTGAGTTCTGGCTCCTGAATTCTGATTTTTTATCACATACACTTTATCGCCGCGCCGGATCCGGCTGCCGGTTTTAATTGCAACGGAAGTTCCCTTGAGCGCCCGGTCAACCTGTATGCGGTTTATTTCTATGGATTCGACTTTTTGAGAAAATACGCCCGTGGTCGCGCCCTGAAACATGATCTCGTCGCCCGGCGCAAACCCGGTGCTCTCGACCCGTATCTCGGCGGCAGCGTGCTGCTTATAAAAATTGGTCACCACGCCGCAATATTCCTTGCGCGTTGTTGCAAGGCTTCCTTCAACCTCATGCCACTGGTCGATAGGCTTGCCAAGATAGAACCCGGAAGAAAAACCCCGGTTATAAACCCTTGCAAGCTCTCCCATGAGCTCGCTTTTTAAAGCATCGAAGCGGAATTTAAAATCAGGCTCGCGCCTGTGCTCAACGTAAAAATCAACCGCCCTGCGGTAGGCTGCAGTAGCGGTTGAAACATATTCGGGGCTGCGGCTGCGGCCCTCTATCTTGAAGCTTGCCGCTCCCGCCTCGATAAGCTTTTCGATAAACGGCAGCACGCAGAGATCTTTGGGACTCAATATATAATTATTGCCAAGGGTCAGCTCATGGCCCCGCAGCACATCATGCACGACAAACTCCCGCCTGCAGGTCTGAAGACACTCCCCGCGATTGGCTGATTTGCCGTGCTCGAACTGCGACAGGAAGCAGCGGCCGCTCACCGACACGCACATGGCGCCGTGCGCAAACACCTCGATGTCTATCTCCGTGCGCCTTCGAGCCGAGTGCTGTGACCAGGCTCTTCCTGATTTTCTTCATATCATCAAGAGAGCATTCACGGGCAAGTACAAAGCGCTTTATGCCAAAGCGCCGATACAGAGCCAGTAGCCCGGAGCTGTTTGATACCGACATTTGCGTGGAGGCAAACACAGGCAGACCGAGGCTGCGAGCCGCCTCGATTACGGCAAAGTCCCAGCAGATGACCGCGTCGATCCCCGCCGTTCGGGCCCGTGCAAGAAGCGCCCTGATTTTCCCGAGCTCGGATTCATAGGCAATCGTGTTGAGAGCAAGATAGGCGCGCGCACCTGCGCCGTGGCACAGCCGGGCAATTTTGCCCAAAGAGGCTGCGGTGAAATTATCGGCTCCTGGCCCGCATATTGAAACCCTGAACGCCGAAATAGACGGCGTCGCATCCTGCGTCAAGCGCGGCGCGCAGACTGATCCAGTCGCCTGCGGGCGACATGATTTCAGGTTTTGGAAGAGTTCGTTTCATACCGGTGGCGCAAAAAAATATTCTCTTTACAGACGTAATAAATAAAGATAATTTAACGCACTGCGCAAGTCAATGCAAAGCTTGAAAAATATGGAGGCTGAAAACTATGAGCGTACTTGATGCCATCGGCAATACACCCCTTGTTGAACTCAAACGGATATGGAACCCCGACACAACCGGCGTGCGCATACTCGCAAAGCTTGAAGGATCAAATCCCGGCGGCTCAGTAAAAGACCGGCCCGCATACTACATGCTCAAGCAGGCCATTGAATCAGGGCAGCTCACGCCTGATAAAACGATTCTTGAGCCGACCTCGGGCAATACCGGCATCGGCATGGCCATGATAGCAACCGCCATGGGCTTTCACATCAAGCTCACCATGCCCGCCTGCGTGAGCGAAGAGCGGCGCTCCATACTCACCGCCCTGGGCGCAGAGCTCGAGCTCACCCCCGGCTGCGACAAGACCGACGGCGCCATCATGCGCGCCCATCATATTATGGAAAAATTCGGCGACACCTATTATATGCCCAACCAGTTTGCAAATCCGGCCAACTGGCTGTCGCACTATGAGACGACGGCCCCTGAGATCGTGCGGGACACCAAAGGCGAGGCAGATGCCTTCGTTGCCGGCATGGGCACCACGGGCACGCTCATGGGCTGCTCGCGGTATTTCCGTGAAAAACATCCGCGCACAAAAGTCGTCGGTATCGAGCCGGTGCTGAATCACCGCATTCAGGGCCTGAAGAATATGCAGGAATCGATTGTGCCGCCCATCTATGAGCCCGGCCTGCTTGACAGAAAAACTCGTCTGCCAGGATGACGATGCCTTTGAATTATTCCGCGATCTGGCCCTGCGGGAAGGCCTGTTCTGCGGCCTGAGCAGCGGCGCAGCCCTGTGGGGCGCCATGGAGGCCGCCAAAGGACATGGCGCGCGGCTCGACTGTGGTGGTGCTGTTTGCCGACCGCGGCGACCGCTATCTCTCAACCGAGGCGTTCCGGTCTGTCTGCGCCCTGTGCCCGCCGTAAGCGTACCTGCCTAATTACACCCCACAAACAAAGTGACTATTGAAGTCATACGCAAAACAAACCTGTTTAATCCCTCTTTGAAAAAGGGGATACAGGGGATTTATCATCCTGACAAATCCCCCTACCCCTTGCTAAAGGGGGAATTCTGCGTTCAGGTTCGTGACGGCATTTTTTCGGAACCCAGCGATTCCTTCCATGCCCGCATCTCACGAAGCGCCCTCTCGGCATGCAGCCGCTTGCGATCTGCTTTGCGGGCTTTGACGCCAAGCGCGGGCAGGATGCCGAAGTTGGCATTCATGGGCTGAAAATCCTGATTGGCAGGATCTGTAATATAGGCTGCAAGCGCGCCGGTAATTGCTGCTGCAGGTGGAATCACGAGAGGACGGCCGGCTGCATGCCTCGCCGCATTGATACCTGCGATAAGCCCCATCGCTATCGACTCAACATACCCTTCAACACCCGTAATCTGGCCGGCAAAGAAGATTCGCTGATCCGACTTCAGCTGCAGCGACGGCGCAAGCAGCGACGGTGAGTGAATATAGGTGTTTCGGTGCATGCTGCCGTGACGGACAAATACGGCATGCTCAAGTCCCGGGATAAGGCCGAATACCCGCTTCTGTTCGGGCCATTTGAGGCGCGTCTGAAATCCGACAATATTATAGAGTGTGCCTCGCTGATTTTCCTGCCGCAACTGGACAACGGCATATGGCTGCCGGCCCGTGCGCGGATCAATAAGACCCACCGGCTTCATGGGACCGAAAGCAAGCGTTTCCACACCACGTTCAGCCATGACTTCAACCGGCATGCACCCTTCAAAGGGTGTAAGCGTCTCAAACTCCCGCAGCGGCACCTTCTCGGACGCAAGCAGCTCGTGCACGAATGTATAATATTCTTCCTGCGTGAGCGGACAGTTGATGTAATCGGCCTCTCCCTTGTCATAGCGCGATGCGCGGTAGGTTTTATCCGGATCAATGGAGTCGGCCTCGATAATGGGCGCTATGGCATCATGAAAAAAAAGAAATTGTCCGCCAAGAAGACCTTTTAAATTTTCGGCAAAGGCATCCGAAGTAAGGGGGCCGGTTGCAACTATGACAATGCCTTCCAGCGGTACGGCCGTAATCTCATCCCGAACAAGGGTAATATGGGGATGCTGTTCAATGGCCTTCGTAATACTGCTTGAAAACTGCTCGCGGTCAACGGCAAGGGCTGAGCCGGCAGGTACGCGGCTGGCATCGGCTTGCCTGACAATCAATGAATCAAGCATGCGCAGCTCTTCTTTCAAAACGCCGGAAGCATTTTCAAGGCCTTCGGCTTTCAGCGAATTGCTGCACACAAGCTCGGCAAGACATGGGCTTGTATGGGCTGGAGAAAACCGCCGCGGCTTCATTTCATACAGTGTCACCCGGCAGCCGCTCTGCGCAGCCTGCCAGGCCGCCTCGCAGCCGGCAAGCCCCGCACCGATAATGGTTATTTCATTCTGTGCCGGCATAGTCCCTGCATGTCCTTATAAAAAAAGCGGGCAAGCCGCTGCCTGCGGTTTGCCCACCCTGCTCTCTTGCGATAAAAATCATTCTTCTGTCGGAGCTTCCTCAGTCTTCACCGTGCGTTTATATTTACACGTCTCGCTCGGGCATTTGATCGTGTGGCCGTAGCGCTTGGTTATTTTCTCAACAAGGTAGGCCGATCCGCAGTCGGGGCAGGCTTCGGCCAGACGGCTTGTCCCATGTGGCGAACTTGCACTTGGGGTAGTTGGAGCAGCTGAAAAAAATCTTGCCGCGGCGGCTCTTCTTCTCCATGATCTTGCCGCTGCCGCAGTCAGGGCAGGCAACATCAAGCGTCACGGGTTTTTTCAGCGGCCTGATAAATTTGCAGGCCGGGTAGCCCGAGCAGCCGAAGAACGTGCCGTAGCGGCCCTGCTTCACCACCAGCGGCTTGCCGCACTGCTCGCACTTCTCATCGGTGAGCTGCGGCTCCTCAGGCGCGTCCACGCCGTCGGAGTTCTTAAGGTTGCGCACATGGCGGCACTCGGGAAAGCCGCTGCAGGCATAAAACCGCCCGTACTTGCCCAGGCGGATAAGCAGGGGCTTGCCGCAATCAGGGCAAATTTCCTCTGTTTTCTCCGTTGTCACATCGGCCTTCTGGACTTCGGCCTCCTTATTTTTGATCAGCTCGATAAAGGGCGTCCAGAACTCCTTGATCGCCGGCTTCCAGGATGCTTCGCCGCGTGATATCTGGTCGAGACGGTCCTCCATATAGGAGGTAAAACCGTAGTCGACATACTTTGTAAAATGCTTGACCAGCAGGTCGCTCACGATCATGCCGATATCTTCGGGGTGAAACCGCTTTTTGATGAGCTTCACATATTCGCGGTCCTGCAGGATGCTGATGATGCTTGCATAGGTCGAGGGTCTGCCGATGCCCAGTTCCTCAAGCGCTTTCACCAGTGAGGCCTCGGTGAAGCGGGGCGGCGGCTGGGTGAAGTGCTGCTCGGGTTTCAGCTCGATGAGATCAAGCCCTGCACCCTCTTCAAGCTGGGGCAGCATGCCCTCTTCCTCCTTCTGCTCATCCTCTGAAGTATCGTCGCCCTCAATATAGAGCTTCATAAAGCCGGGGAAACCGCACTGAAGAACCGGTGGCGCGGAAGACAAACTGCTGTTTCGCATCAATATCGATTGATACGGAATCAAGCAGCGCCACGGCCATCTGGCTTGCCACGGCCCGTTTCCAAATGAGATTATACAGCTTGTATTCATCGGGGCTGAGAGCCTGCCTGATCTCGTCGGGGATGAGACGGGCATCGGTGGGGCGTATGGCCTCATGGGCCTCCTGCGCATTCTTCGACTTTTTGGCAAACTGCCGGGGATGCTTGAGTGCGTACTCGCTGCCATAGATCTTCACGATCACATCATGCAGGTCCCTGAGCGCGCCTTCTGAAAGGTTGACGCTGTCGGTGCGCATATAGGTAATGAGGCCCGTTGTGCCCGATCCCACATCAATACCCTCGTAGAGCTTCTGCGCGATAGACATGGTCTTTCTGGCTGAAAATCCGAGCTTGCGGGATGACTCCTGCTGCAGGGTGCTGGTGATGAACGGAGGGGGCGGCGTGCGCCTGATTTCCTTTTTCTGGACCGATGAAACGCTATAGGCGGCGCCTTGCAGATTTTCAACAATACGCTGAGCTTCACCCTCATCGGGTATGGCAAGCTTGTCGAGCTTTTTCCCTTCAATCTGAACAAGCTGGGCCTCAAAAGGGCTCTGCCTGTCCTGCGGCGTCAGGCGGGCCTCGATACTCCAGTACTCATCCTGCTTAAAGGCGCGTATCTCAAGCTCGCGGTCGCAGATAAGGCGCAGTGAAACAGACTGAACGCGGCCGGCAGACAGGCCGTAGCGAACTTTTTTCCAGAGAAACGGGCTCAGGTTGAAACCGACCAGATAGTCGAGCACCACACGGGCCTGCTGCGCATCGACAAGATCGACGGCAATTTCGCGGGGCGCTTTGATCGCCTCGGCAATGGCGTCTTTCGTTATCTCGTGAAATGCGATACGCTTGACGTCATAGTGGGCTGCCTTACCCCGGGCGGGCTTATCGAGCTTGAGGGCCGACACCAGATGCCAGGCAATGGCTTCACCCTCGCGGTCGGGGTCTGTGGCGAGGTACACGGTGGAGCAGTCTTTGAGTGACTTGCTTATTTCGGTCAGAAACTTTTTGCTGTCGGCAATAATATCGTATTTGGGGACCACATCTTCCCCGATTTCAACCGACCCCTGTTTGCTTGGAAGCGCCCGCACATGACCCTTGCACGCAAGGACCGTAAAGTCTTTGCCGAGAAACTTCGTGATGGTCCTTGCCTTTGCAGGCGACTCGACGATTACCAGAGATTTTTCCATAAAACACGCTGAATTCTAAATTATTATATATTGTGGCCCAAAACATCTTCAGCAGGGACAGGTTTCAAAACTCTCTCTGCTTTTTATGTATCTATACATGTGCTTTCGCAAACCGCTTGCCCGGCAGCTGCTGCACAAAACCGGCAAGTTCAAGCTCAAGCAGAAGTGATGAAAGCTGCCCCGAGGGCAAATGTGAGCGGACTATGAGATCATCGATATGCACCGGCGATTCCTGCAGCATGCCATACAGATTTTGAAGCGCAGGCTCAAGCTCAGCGATCCAGTCAACGTCCTGCTCAACTTTTTTATGCTGCGGCTCGCCGGGCTGTCAGCTCCTCGAGAATATCTCCAGCTCCTTCAACGAGTTTGGCTCCGTTGCGCAGCAGGCTGTGCACGCCCTTGGTTTTAAAAGAGTAGATGCTGCCGGGAACGGAAAAAACGTCGCGCCCCTGCTCAAGGGCCATGCGGGCCGTAATCAGCGACCCGCTTTTCATACCGGCCTCAACCACCAGCACCCCGAGGGCAAGGCCGCTGATGATCCTGTTGCGTGCCGGAAAGTTATAGGCATTGGGCTTGGTGCCCATGCTGTACTCCGACACAACGGCGCCGTTTTCTACGATCCTGTCATACAGCTTTTTGTTTTCAAGTGGATACACAATGTCCACGCCGCAGCCCAGCACCGCAATGGTGCGGCCCTGCCCTGACAGTGCTGCAGCATGCGCAACCGAATCAATGCCGCGGGCCATGCCGCTCACGACGGTAAGGCCGGCAGCTGCCATTTCGCGGCAGATATCAAGGGCTACTTTGCGGCCGTAGTCCGATGAACTGCGGGAGCCGACAACGGCAAGAGCTCTCTGATCCTGAGGCTTCAGGCTGCCCTTAACATACAGAAGCGGCGGCGGGTCGTAAATATTCCTGAGATTATCAGGATACTCCGGAGAAGCAATGGTGAGCGCCTGCACACCTGCAGCCTCGATCCGTTCTATCTCGCGGTCTATGGCATCGCTGTGCCTGAACTGCCCGATGGCCTCAACCGTCTGCGGCCCCATGCCCTCGACCTGCGCAAGGTCATCGCGCCCGGCATGAAACACGCTCTCGGGAGAACCGAACCTCGCCAGGAGATTCTTGCAGGTGACATTCCCGATGCCGGCAATAAGGCGAAGGGCGATCCAGTAATAGAGCTCATGCACAGGCTGCATCCTTTGCGGTTTGAAAGTAAGCAAGATTGATAGCCGCGGGGCTTTTAAATGTCAAGCTCAAAGTTAGCCGTAAAGCATGCGTCTGCGGCCTGCAAATATGCTGCAGGCTATCGGGCATAGCGACGGGCCCGGGGTACAAAGTGATTAAAGCCTGAAAACCTTTCGCGTATTTGCCATCGTCACCTGAGCCACTTCATCAATATGCAGCTGTTTTAACTGCGCTATTTTTTCAGCAACCAGGCGCACATAGGACGGCTCGTTTCGCTTACCCCGGTGAGGCACAGGCGTAAGAAACGGGCAGTCGGTCTCAATAAGGAGATGTTCAATAGGCACATTTCTCACGACATCCTGGATAAGCTGGGCGCTCTTAAATGTTACGGTGCCGGGAATGGATATATAAAACCCCATATCGATGCAGGCAAAAGCCATGGCTGTGTCACCCGAGAAACAGTGCAGCACCCCGCCCATGTCATGGGCATGTTCCTCGCGCAGTATCTCAACTGTTTCATCATGGGCATCGCGGTCATGAATGACCACGGGCATTTTCAGGCTCCGGGCAAGGCCGAGCTGGTCGCGGAAGCAGCTGCGCTGGGCATCCCTGGGCGAAAGGTTACGAAAATAATCAAGGCCCATCTCTCCTAAAGCTACTACTTTGGCATTGGCGGCATTCTGTTCTATAAAATCAATGGCCGCGCGATCAAACTCTGCTGCATTATGCGGATGCATGCCGAGGGTTGCGTAAATGAAAGGATAGCGGGAGGCTATTTCAAGGGCCTTTCTGCATTCGTCCATGCCGATCCCCACGGTGATGATCGAATCAATGCCGTTATCCAGAGCGCGCTGTATAACGGCCTCAAGGTCATGGGTGAATTCCGGCAAATCAAGATGAGCGTGTGAGTCTATAAGGGGCATATGTTGTTTTGATGTAATGCAAGTTCGAATTTTGGATTTCGAATTGCGGATTTTGGATTTAAAACATTGAACCTTGAACTTTCAACCTTGAACCCAGAGCCCCGTTTCCTTGACCCCGAATCTTCACGCCCCCAGCACCTGCACCCAAACCGTACGGTTGCGCGGGCCATCGAATTCGCAAAAGAAAATAGACTGCCAGGTGCCGAGCTGCAAACTGCCGCCTTCAACAATAACGTTAAGCGAGCAGCCGAAAAGGGATGATTTGATATGGGCTGCCGAGTTGCCCTCACTGTGAGCATAGCCGTCGGTAAACGGGATGACCTTATTCATCTCCATGAGCATATCGCGGATCACATCAGGATCAGCATTTTCATTTATGGTCACCCCAGCCGTGGTATGCGGGACAAAGACGGTGCAGATGCCGCTTTGAATGCCCGCTGCATGCACTGCGGCCTGCACCTGGGCGGTAATGTTAACCATGTTGGTCTGCTTCTGTGTTTTAACGGTGAAGTCTTTCATGATGGACTCCATTTACAATGATCTATTAAAAATTATAATTATAACCGCCTAAGCGGACAGAGTCAACCGCCGCAATCACATAAGACATGCGCTGGCAACGTGTTGACATGCTGCGCAATGGCTGTTATGGTAATCTCCACCATTTACCATATGAGAGCAGTTATGCCTTCAGCATTACATATAAGCAGTGGCCTTTCTCCCCGTTTTTCGAAAATGCATCCGCACGGCGTCATTACTGCTGGCGCTCATGCTGCTGGCGCCTGCATCGGCGCCGGGTGCAGACAAACAGAAATTTCCGCGGCCCACGGGGGCTGTCAATGACTTTGCCGGAGTTATCCCCGCGGACATCAAAACCCGCATGGAAAACCTCGGCAGCGAAATTCTGGAAAAAACCGGCACCGCCGTTGTGGTTGCCGCCTTCTCCTCCCTTAATGGAGAAGAACCCGACATGTACGCCACCGATCTGTATGCAGCCTGGGGCATCGGCAAAAAAGGTGAAGATAAAGGCGTGCTCATCTTTCTCGCCGTGCAGGAGCGCAAAATACGCATTGAAATCGGCTATGGCGTTGAAGGCATACTGCCTGACGGTCTTGTCGGCAGCATTCTCGACCAGTATGTGATGCCCGTATCTTAAAACCGGCGATTACGGCCAGGGGCTTTTCAGCGGCATGCTTGCCGTGGGAACCGTTATTGCCCGGGATGCCGGCGTGACCATCGGCGAGGGCTATCAGCTGAAACGCCCCGTTCAGCAAAGAAGGCCGCAGCGCGGCTCAGGTCTCGGGGGACTGCTGCTGCTTGTGCTGCTGGCTCATATTTGCGATGACGCCGGTTGGCAGGGCTATGCTGCCCTGGCTGCTGCTGTCTGCTCTCTCGGGCGGACGAGGAGGCGGCGGCGGTTTCGGCAGCTTCGGCGGCGGCGGATTTGGCGGCTTCGGCGGCGGCATGAGCGGCGGCGGCGGAGCCGGGAGAAGTTTTTAATCACGGGACTTAAAATCCCCTGCCCTCTTTGGAAAAGGGGAAAAAGGGGGATTAAAAAAAACTTAAAGGATTAAAAATGACAAAAATACCGCACAAGCCTGAAGACATTTTCGAGCCCTTCACGGACGATTACCGGGCTGCGTTCGGCGCAGACCTTGAAAGCATCATTCTCTACGGCAGCGCAGCCCGCAGCGAATACGTGCCGAAAGTCTCGGACATCAACTTCATGATCATGCTGAGCCCGGAAGGGATGAAGCGGCTGGCCGCTGCCATGCCGCTGGTTGACAGATGGGGCAAAGCGCGGGTCGCCACGCCGCTGTTTCTCACGCAGGATTATATTTTTTCATCCATTGATGTTTTTCCCATAGAGTTTCTCAATATGAAGGCATCCTACCGGCTCGTCTGGGGCAAGGATGTGCTGAAAAATCTTGAATTCGATAAGCGGCTTGTCCGCTTGCAGGCCGAGCGGGAGATCAAGGCAAAGCTTCTGCACCTGCGGGAGCGCTTTGTGGAAACCGGCGGCAACGCGAAAAAAATTACCCAGCTCATCAGCATATCGCTGCCGGCATTTTTTTCGATCTTTCAGGCCGTGCTTTTCCTCAACGATCAGCAACCCAGCACAAAAATGAGTGAGCTGCTTGCACATGCCTCACGTTCTTCCGGGCTGAATACCTCTCTGTTTGAAACGCTTGCAGCCGTGCGCAATAAAACCAGAAAGCTCAAGCCAGACGAGTCGCTGAGCCTTATGGATGTCCTATCTTGAAGAAGTACACAGACTCGCCATGCATATCGATTCTTTCATTCATCGCTAGGAGGCACACTTATGAAAAAAACACGTCGATCACTGGTTTTTATCTCTCTGCTGTTCTTTGCGGGGTACCTGCTGCCGGGCTGCAGCACCTACAACAGCCTTGTTGCTCTTGATGAGGGCGTCAAGGAGTCCTGGGCGCAGATCGATACGCAGCTGCAGCGCCGCATGGACCTGATACCCAATTATGTCGAGACGGTGAAGGGCTATGCCGCACAGGAAAAAGATGTGCTGGTGAAGGTGACCGAAGCGCGGTCAAAGGTGGCGGGAGCCGGCACAATACCGGAGAAAATCGATGCCAACAACCAGCTCACTTCAGCCCTCAGCAGGCTCATGGTGGTCGTGGAAAAATACCCGGACCTCAAGTCGAATCAGAACTTCCTGCGCCTGCAGGACGAGCTGGCCGGCACTGAGAACCGCATTGCCGTTGCCCGCAAGCGCTACAACGAGGCGGTCAAGCAATACAATACCACCATGCGCTCGTTTCCGGCAAATATGATCGCAAGCTCGTTTCAAGTTCAAGGAAGCAGACCTATTTCGATGCTCCGGAATCAGCCGCCACCCCGCCGCCGGTGAAGTTTTAACGATACCATCATTAAACGGATACAGTAAAAAGACCGGAGGAATTATTAATCCTCCGGTCTTTCTTATTCTACCAGGAACGCGATAACTGTGCCACGGACCTGATTCCCAATCCCGTATGGGCAGCCGGCCGGTCAACCTTACGATTCGAACACAGAGTTTACAGAGTTGCCACGCAGATCATGGTCGCTGGACCATCAACCAAGCAGCAGCAGGTCGCGGGGCAGGTCCTTATTTCTCAGTGGCCCTAAAAAGGTGCAGGTAAGCTGATCATCTCTGAAAAGCCCGCGGGCCAGCTCGCGCACATCTTCCTCCGTGACAGCATCGATGTCTTTGAGAATCCGGGAAAGAGGAATGTACTGGTCATAATACATTTCGCACTTTGCCAGCCGGCTCATGCGGCTGTCGGTGCCCTCCATGGCAAGCAGCATATTGCCCTTGAGCTGCTCCTTGGCGGCAGACAGCTCGGCGGCAGTGACCGGCTTTTCACGAAGGCTGCGCATTTCATCAAACACAATGCGCAGAGCCTCCTCCACCGTGTCCTTCACAACTCCCATGTAGACGCCGAACACGCCCGTATCGAAAAAAGATGCCGTAAATGACGTGACGGAATAGGCAAGCCCCCGGTTTTCCCGTATTTCCTGAAACAGCCGCGAGCTCATGCCGCCCCCGAGAATGGCATTGAGCACATACAGCGCGTAGCGCTCACGGGCAAGATGCGAACAGCCGGGCGTGCCAAGGCAGACATGCACCTGCTCAAGGCTGCGGAAATTGCAGGAAATGCTGCGTGAAGGGTGAAACGAGGCCTGTGCCGGAGAGAGTTTTTTCCTCTTGATATCGTCAAACTTTTTTGCCAGCCGGTCGACAACGGCCTCATGTTCCATATTGCCCGCCACCGCAATAACAATCCGCTCTGGCACAAGATACTCGCGGCGGTAAAAACCGGTTATGTCAGGGCGCCGGAAATTCTGAACCGTGTCAAGCTCACCCAGGATATTGTACCCCAGGGGATGATCAGTGAAAAAATCATGATTGAACATATCCTGGATATAGTCATCCGGGGTGTCCTTCACCATGTTGATTTCCTGCAGAATGACATTGCGCTCTTTTTCAATATCATCCTGCAGAAACAGGGAGTGAAAAAAAATGTCGCACAGCAGATTAACCGCCAGGTCAACATGCTGCTTGAGAACCTTCACGTAAAAACAGGTGTACTCCTTTGAGGTGAAGGCGTTAAAAACTCCTCCGACCGAGTCGATCATGCGGGCGATTTCGCCGGCAGAGTACTTTTGTGTGCCCTTGAACAGCATATGCTCAATGAAATGGGCTATGCCCGACTCGGCTTTATGCTCATGGCGCGAGCCCGAGCGTATCCAGATGCCTATTGAAACGGAGTGCACATGCGTTACCCGCTCGCTCACTATCCGCACGCCGCTGTCAAGAACGGTTTTATTAATTTTTGCCATTCTTATTTTTCTTTTAAATTTTTTCAGACGCCTTTAGTACAAAGCCCCCCCAAGGAGGGGGGGAACGATTCCCCCTTTAGCAAAGGGGGTTAGGGGGATTTGTCAGGCTGCAAAAAATCCCCCTGTATCCCCCTTTTTCAAAGGGGGATGAAATATGAATGTTTTTATGTATAAAATAAATAGCGCCCTCTTTTTTATGTGCCACTGCCCTAGACGACGAAGGCACGGGGAAACATTGTTTCCCTGTGCCTCCATGCAGGAACCATCGTTATACAAGCAGGCTGTACTCAGTCGGCCTAATCCTGGTCACTGAGAGCAGCCTTGCGGCTGAGCCTGATCTTTCCCTGCGAATCGATCTCGAGAACCTTGACCATGACCTCATCGCCCTCGTTAAGAACGTCGCGCACATTGGCTACACGCTCATTGGCAAGCTGGGAGATATGCACAAGGCCGTCACAGCCGGGAATGATCTCAACAAAAGCGCCGAAATCCATAATCTTGCGAACCTTGCCCTTATAAATCTTGCCGATTTCGGCCTCGGCCACAAGTCCGCGAATCAGATCAAGAGCCTTCTCGATGGATGCCTGATCAGCCGATGCCACCGATACCTTGCCGTCGTCCGCAACATCTATCTTACACCCGGTCTGGGCTATGATGCCCTTGATATTCTTGCCGCCGGGGCCGATGACGGCGCTGATCTTGTCGGGCCGAACCTGAATGGTAACGATGCGCGGCGCGCGCGGCGAAATGTCGGGCCGCGGCTCACTGATCGTCTTCTGCATGATGTCAAGGATATGGAGCCGTCCCTCGCGGGCCTGCTCAAGCGCCTGCAGACAGAATCTCCTTCGGCAGCCCCTTGATCTTGATGTCCATCTGGATGGCGGTCACGCCGTTGCGCGTGCCTGCAACCTTGAAGTCCATATCGCCGACATGATCCTCGTCGCCCAGAATATCGGAAAGCACCACGAAGGTGTCGCCTTCCTTGATGAGCCCCATGGCGATGCCCGCAACAGGGTCCTTGATCGGCACGCCCGCATCCATCAGCGACAGCGTGCTGCCGCAGACCGTTGCCATGGAGGATGAGCCGTTTGACTCAAGCACTTCGGACACGATCCGGATGGTGTACGGAAAAACTTCAGCCGTCGGCAGGACATAGCTGATTGCGCGCTCGGCAAGATTTCCGTGGCCGATGTCGCGGCGGCTGGCCGACCGGAGGGGTCGGGCCTCGCCAACGGAAAACGGCGGAAAATTGTAGTGCAGCATGAACGCCTTGGTGCTCTCGCCGATGAGCGCATCAACCCGCTGCTCATCATCTGCCCGTACCAAGGGTTGTCGCCACCAGCGCCTGGGTCTCGCCGCGGGTAAACAGGCCCGATCCATGCGTTCTGGGCAGTAGCGCCACATCGCAGCTGATGGCCCGTATATCTTTATTGGTGCGGCCGTCAATGCGGCGGCCGTCCCTGGTGATGGCGCTGCGGATAATCTCCCCCTCAAGGCTCTCAAGAGCGGCGGCAATATCATTTTCCGCCTCAGGGAGCTCAGCTTTAAGCTCGGTGAGCGCCTGCGAAAAAACATCGCTCACGGCGGCATTGCGCTCAAGCTTCACCGGAAGCGCCAGTGCGGCCTTCATGGGCTCAAAAGCCCTCTGCCGAACCTTATCCGTGATCTCGGGGGCGATGCTGCGGTCGGCAATGTTCATCTTGGGCTTGCCGACGCGCTCGCGCAGTTCGCGCTGCATGTCCAGCACGTCCTGAAGGCCGCTGTGGCCGAACATGATGGCATCAAGCAGAACCTGCTCGGATACGCACTGAGCCGATCCTTCGACCATGACCACCGCGTCCCGGCTGCCGGCAACAACGATGTCGAGCTCGCTGTCCGCCATTTTGGCGGTGGGCGGATTGATTTCAAACTGGCCGTCAAAACGGCCGACGCGCACACCGGCGATAGGCCCGTGAAAGGGAATATCGGAAAGCTCAAGGGCTGCCGAAGCGCCGATCATGGCCGCCATATCGGGATCGTTCTCGCCATCGGCGGAAAGAACTGTTGCGATAATCTGAACGTCGTTGCGAAACCCCTTGGGGAAAAGAGGCCGCAGGGGCCGGTCGATGAACCGGGAGGTCAGTATTTCATGTTCGCTGAGCCGGCCTTCACGCTTGAAAAATCCGCCCGGAATTTTGCCCGCAGCATAGGTCTTTTCAACATAATCAACTGAGAGGGGGAAAAAATCCACGCCCTCCCGCTGCTTGCTTGAGACGACTGCGGTAACGAGCACCACGGTTTCACCATAGCGCACCAGCACCGAACCGTTTGCCTGCTTGGCCAGCAGCCCTGTCTCAATCGTCAACGGACGTCCGCCCAAATCAATAGTTACTTTTTCTTGTACTGTCATTATTTTTTCCTCATAGTGTGGGCAGAAATCTCGGATGGGCCTGCATCTGCAGGCCTCTTTTACCACCTGTTTCCGCCCGTGTAGTGTACGCTTACTTTCTCAGATTCAGTGATACCAGAATCTCTTTGTACTTATCGACATTTCTGCTCTTCAGATAATCAAGCAGCCGTCTGCGCTGATTAACCATTTTGATAAGCCCGCGCCGGGTATTGAAATCCTTGACATGGCTCTTCATATGCCCGGTCAGATACGTTATGCGCTCGGAAAGCAGCGCAATCTGGACTTCGCTGGAGCCGGTGTCCTTCTCGTGAGTTCTGAATTTTCCGATAATCTCCTGTTTCTGTTCGTTCTGTAATGCCATACTTCTAACCTCTCTCATTACATAGTGTTTCTCGTTTATTACTTCTGCCTTTTATTTTTTATTCTGTTGTGTATTGACTGCTCCCTGACGCCTCTGCATCACGGGGGAAATACCCGCACGGTCTTCCAGGCCGGAGCGCTGTGGTCGCTGAAAACAGCCGGGTCACAGGCTGCAATCGTCTGCACCACGCCGACCAGGCCGCCGCCGGAAAGGCGGATTTTCAGCAGCTGGCCATCGGCTAGTTGCCGGTGCGTCGAAGTGGCGCATCTCGCACGGCCGTTATGCTCAGTCCGTTGCGAAGCCTTGCAGCCATTGAGTCATCCACGACCACCTCGGGCAATCCGTGCAGGGCATCACTCAGCGCAATCAGGTGGTCCCGGCAAATATCATCCGCCGAAAGCATCTCAAGAGCGTCATAGGTCAGCGCGTCACGCACATGAAAACCGCCGGTGCGCACCCGTTCAAGGCGGGAAAGCACTCCTCCGCAGCCAAGCATGCCTGCCGATATCATGGCACAGTGTCCGCATATAGGTCCCATGCGAACACACCACGCGAAACGCTGCGTCAGGCGGCTCATAGTCAAGCACATCAAGCTCGTAGACGGTTACCCGCCGCGGCTCACGCTCAACGGTTTTGCCCTCCCGCGCCAAGCGGTACAGCGGAACGCCATCGCGCTTTAAGTGCCGAATACATGGGCGGCATCTGCAGTATGTCGCCCCTGAACGCTGCGCAGGCATCTTCCAGTGCCTGCCGGTCCTGGGCAGCAGCATCACAGGCGCTGAGCACCGCGCCTTCTATATCCTGCGTATCGGTCTCCATGCCGAGGCGCATGCGCCCCGCATATTCTTTTTCACCGAACATTAAAAACTGCACGAGCCGGGTGGCGCCGTTAATGCACAGCGGCAGCACGCCGGTCGCCATGGGATCAAGCGTTCCCGTATGGCCGACTTTAGCGGCCTTCAGTTTCCGCTTAACCCGCTGGCAGACATCATGGGATGTGCAGCCTGCGGGCTTATTGACTAAAAGTACGCCGTCCATCCCGCAGGTCTATTCCTTTTCCTGACCCGACGCCAGCTCATCTTCGATGCCGCGCAGAATTCTGTCCATTCTGGCGCCGTTTTCAAATGAGCTGTCATAGGCAAAGGTTATATGCGGCGTACACCGCAGCTGCAGACGGCCGCCGACCTTGCGCTGAACAAAGCCTGCAGCATGCCGCAGGCCATCCATCACCTCTTCCAGCAGCTGCCCGTCCTGAAGCAGCGTGGTAAAAAAAACCCTGGCGTTTCTCAGATCTTTTGACAGGCGCACATCGGTTATGGTAACGAAGCGCACCCGCGGATCCTTCACCTCGCGCAGCAGAACCTCGGCTATATCGCGCCGCATAAGATCCGCAACACGATCCGTTCGCTGAAATGTTCCGCTCATAGCCGTCACCAGTTAATACTCATTATTTCCATCTGCTGATCGACAATCTCTGCAAGATACAGGCTTTCCACATAGTCGATAACCTTATCGAGGCAGGAGTTTATATAGGCCCTGTCATTGCCGACCATGCTGAACCCGATCTGCGCGCTTTGCCATATGTCATTATCGCCGACTTCTGCAATGGAAACCGGGAACCTGTTGCGAACCCGCCGGTGATCTTTTTTACTATGCTGCGCTTGTCCTTCAAAGAGAAGACATCATGCAGCGCCAGCCGGAGGCAGCATACACCGACAACCATGGCTTACAGCTTGCGCTCCAGCTCTTCAACGATAAAAGACTCGATGATGTCGCCCTCCTGGAAATCCTTATATGCACCCAGAGCGATACCGCAGTCCTGGCCGGAGGACAGCCTCGCGCACATCATCCTTGAAACGTTTAAGCGAGCTTATATCGCCTTCGTACACCGCCTCGCCGCCGCGCAGCACGCGTCCCTTGGAACGGCTCAGTATGCGTCCCTCAACGACATAACAGCCGGCGATTGTGCCCAGCTTTGAAATCTCAAACACCTGCCGCACTTCGGCCCTGCCCGAAGACTTTTCCGCATACTTGGGCGCCAGCATGCCCAGCATGGCCTTTTTAACTTCGTCCATCACGTCGTAGATGATCTGGTAGTTGCGCACGTCAACCTTTTCCTGCTCGGCCGTTTCATTCACCTTGGGTTCTGTCTTCACGTTGAACCCGATGATAATGGCCTTTGATGCCGCAGCGAGCATAACGTCGTTCTGGCTGATAGCGCCCACGCTTGAATGAATTATCTGAACCTTGACTTCATCGGTGCTCAGGTTTTCAAGAGACTGTTTGAGCGCCTCAAATGATCCCTGGACATCGGCTTTGAGAACAATCCGCAGCACCTTGGCATCAGCCTCGGCAACGGAACTCATAAAATTTTCAAGCGAAATACGGGCATCCTTACGCAAATCGCCCTCGCGCAGCTTCGTCAGCCAGTATTCGCTGGTCTGGCGCGCTTTCTTCTCATCAACCACCAGGAACATATCCCCGGCCTCGGGCACGGCTGAAAAGCCGATAATCTCAACCGGTGTCGAAGGCCCGGCCTCCTTCATCGTCCTGCCATGGGCATCGATGAGCGCGCGCACTTTGCCGAAGTGCTGCTTGGACGCAAACGAATCGCCTACCCGCAGCGTGCCTTCCTGCACAAGCACGGTTGCCATAGGGCCGCGGCCCTTATCAAGCCGCGCCTCAATAATTGATCCTTTGGCCGGCTTGTCGGGATTTGCCCTGAGATCAAGCATTTCAGCCTGCAGCAGCACCATTTCAAGCAGCTTATCGATATTTATGTTCTTCTTTGCCGACACTTCAACAAAAATCGTGTCGCCGCCCCACTCCTCTGAAAGCAGGCCGTAGTTACTCAACTCCTGGCGCACTTTTTCGGGATTGGCCTCGGGCTTGTCGATCTTGTTGATGGCCACAATAATCGGAACCTGTGCGGCGCGGGCGTGATTGATCGCCTCTATGGTCTGGGGCTTGGCGCCCTCTTCTGCTGCAACGACAAGAATGACAATATCGGTAACCTGAGCGCCGCGGGCGCGCATGGACGTAAATGCTTCATGGCCCGGCGTATCGACAAAAGCTATATCGCCGCGCGGCGTGGTCACTTTATAGGCGCCGATATGCTGGGTAATGCCGCCTTTTTCACCGTCGGCAACATTTGCATTTCGTATGGTGTCCAGAAGACTGGTCTTGCCGTGATCGACATGCCCCATGACCGTCACAACCGGGCAGCGTGGCAGCATATTTTCATCGGCATCATCGGACTTCACTTCAAACATGGCTTCCGGCTCATTGGAAACGCTTTCAATTTCATAGCTGAAATCCGTAGCAACCAGCGTCGCCGTATCAATATCAAGCATCTGGTTAATTGTCGCCATCATGCCCAGTGCGATGAGCTTCCTGATGATATCGCTGGCTTTCACGCCCATGCGCTTTGCCAGTTCGCCGACCGTTATGCCGTCCTGCACCCTGATTTTACGCTTGATCGCCTTGGGTACGGTCTTTTCAGTTCCTTTTTTGGCCGCAGGAGCAGCTTCGCCTTTGCGTCTGACTTTGACGGGCAGCCTGTCTTTGACTTTATACCGCACACGGCGGCTCTGCGCTGCCCCCTGATCGGCCTCTTCGACTACTTCTTCGCTCAGGGGCACCTGCTGCCAGCGGAATTTCTGGCGCTTGATTTTGTCTTTTACCGGGTCCTTGGCGCGCTTTTCGCGCTCCCGCGCCTCTTCTTCGGCCGAGGGCTTTCGCACACCACCCGGCTGATCGGCAGCAGCCGGAACAGGCTGCACGACAGGTGCGGGACGCACCGGCTGCTCCGGCTCAGGGACCTGCCGGGGCTTCAGGTCGATTCGGCCGATAATACTGGCGGGAGTAGACTCCTTGCCTTTAAAATTCAGTTTTTTGAAAACAGGTTTCGCCTCAACGGGCTCCGCAGCCGGCGGCGCGTCAGCACTGACGGTTTCCGCCTCCGCTGCAGGCTCATGCAGCTTCTGTTCGGGCTCATCCGGCGCCGCAAGCCCGGCTGCCTGCTGATGCTCCGTCGCCTGTGCTCCTGCGGCAGCAGCCAGGGGCTCTTCAGTCAGGGGTTCAGCAGCCTCGGGCTCGGCTTCAGCTTTCTTGCGGCGCCGGATAACTGTCTGCCCGATGCGCCGCTCCATAAGTTTCTCACCCGATGCCACATCAATCTTTTCAACTTCCTTTACAGGCTCACGGCCTTTGGCAGAACCCGCATCTTTGCCGGGCCTGCCCGCACGAACCCGACGCCGCACATCATCGACCTGATAGTCGAGCAGGCCGCTTGAATGGGTCTTGACCTCGATGCCCAGCTCCTTGAGCAGGGGCATTATATCCTTGGTCTCTATCTGTAACTCTTTGGCTAATTCGTGAACTCTCATCTGCTCCGCCTGTAATCGATGCACGAGGCTGCAGGCCTCATGCAGCCCGTTATTGGTCTGTCGCCTCAGGCGCCTGCTCGTGTCCCGCGCTGAGAAGAACCTGTGCCTGTGCCTTCACTTCCTCGGCAGCATCCTGGTCGACACCGAGCATGCCGGCAAGATCTTCGGCAGATGCGGCCGCAACGGCATCGATGGACGTACAGTCGGCATCGATCAGCTTGTCGGCAAGAGCCGTGTCGATCCCCGGAATGCAGGTAAGATCATCGCGGTACTTCTTTGAAATCTTATCCGCCTTTGATTTGCTGCGGATGTCGATTCTCCAGCCCGTGAGCTTGGCCGCAAGCCGTACATTCTGCCCCTTCTTGCCGATGGCAAGAGCCAGCTGGCTGTCATCCACAATAATTTCCATGCTGTGCGCCTGCTCGTCGATCAGTATCTCCGAAATCTCTGCGGGCTGCATGGCTGAACGCACAAAATCAACAGGGTCCTCACTCCATGGAATAATATCGATCTTTTCGCCATGAAGTTCATGGATAATATTTTGAACCCGGGAACCGCGATTGCCCACGCAGGCACCCACAGGATCAACCTTGGAATCAAACGACTCAACGGCTATCTTGGCGCGGTTGCCCGGCTCGCGGGCAACGCAGTGCACTTTGACAATGCCCTCGGCGATCTCGGGAACCTCAAGCTCGAACAGCTTCAGAAGGAAGCCCGGATGGGTGCGGGAAATAATCACCTGCGGCCCCTTGGCGTTTTTCTTCACATCAAGCACATAGCCTCTGACGCGATCGCGCATCGAGTAAATTTCGCCGGGGACCTGCTCAGCCGCCGGCATGAGTGCCTCATGCTTGCCGAGCATCACCACGACATTGCCCTTTTCAAAGCGATGCACGAAACCGGTCACCAAATCGGCCTTTTTATCTTTATAATCGCTGTAAATAGTTTCGCGTTCGGCCTCGCGGATATTCTGCATAATGACCTGCTTGGCCGTCTGCGCGGCAATGCGGCCGAATTGCGCCGTATCCATCTTTACACCGATCTCATCGCCGGCCTGAGCCTCGGGGTCGATTTTTGCGGCTTCGGCAAGCCCGATCTCCTTGGTAATATTCTGTACCTCCTCGGCCACCGTCTTAAACTGAAAGAGCTCTATCTCGCCGAGATCTTCATTGTAGTGAGCTTCGATGTCCAGGCCGTGGCCGTACTTGTTGTGCGCCGCCTTCACCAGCGCTGTCTCAAGCGCATGTACAAGCACGTCCCTGTCGATACCCTTGTCCTTGCGGATTTCCTCCAGCACCTTGTCGAGTTCTGAAAGCATTGTCGTTTCCTTGTGATGATTCAACTATTAATTGTAAAGTATAGTCTGGAATTGCCCGGCTGAAAACCCGTCAATTTCAAACCCCTTAATTTCACGAATGCTTCTTTTTCGGCTGTTTAAGCCTGCTGAAATCGTATTCTACATGAGCCTTTTTAACAGCCGCCAGCGGCACGGAAAAGCACCGTCCGTCAATCTCTATGCCGATAACGCCATCCTCCAGCCGGGTAAGCCGCCCCTTAAAATGCTTTCTGCCGTCAAGGGGCTCAATCGTGGTGATGTTCACCGTCTCTCCCATCCTCGTTTCAAAGTCACGGGGCTTTTTAAGCGGCCGGTTCACGCCCGGTGAAGACACTTCAAGGCGATAGGGAAACGGAAGTATATCCTTTACCTCAAGCACGTCACCGATCTGCCGGCTTATGCCGGCACAGATATCAATGGTCACGCCGCCCGGCTGCCTGTCGATAAGCACCCGCAGCACGCATCCGCCGGGCTCCCGCTGGCACTCCACATCCACCAGCTCAAGCCCCTCGTGCCCGGCAATCTCATGAATGACTGCCTCTGCTTCGGCCAGTAACGACTCATGCGACTTCATCTCGTTTCCCGTCGGTGTAAAATAAAAAAGTGGGCAATGCCCACCTTCGACTACTCAACCACACAGAATTGCTGCCACATCCTGCGAAATCAGACAGTGGAGCGGGCAACGGGATTCGAACCCGCGACACCAAGCTTGGGAAGCTTGTACTCTACCAGCTGAGCTATGCCCGCATTGATGCTCTAAAACATTAAAATTATACTAACTATTTGATAGGTGTCAATCTTTTTTTGCATTGTAATAAAATTGTGATATAAATATTCTTTCATTTAGCATCTAAAAACGCTCTCAGAAAGGGTTGGAACTATACATATGAAGGATAAAAAAGCAGCTAATGCAAGAAATACACAAAATTCGGTCCAAAGCCCGGCGCAATCCGGACTAGTCAAAAAAACGTTCAACCGCGAAAACATCGAAGCCATAGTTATCGCCATCGTGCTGGCCCTGGCAATCAGAACCTTTGTTGTGCAGGCCTTCAAAATCCCTTCAGGCTCCATGGAGCCCACACTGCTCATCGGCGACCATATCCTTGTCAACAAATTCATTTACGGCATTTCTATCCCTTTCATCGATAAAAAATTTTTTCAGTTCAAAACTCCCGCGCGGGGAGATGTTGTGGTATTCATCTATCCGATGGATGAAAGCAAGGATTTCATCAAACGCGTTGTTGCTGTTGCGGGCGACACCGTCGAGGTCCGTCAAAAAAAGGTCTACCTCAATGGCGCCCCTGTTGAGGACCCCCATGCCCATTTCACCGACAGCACCCTGTACAGCGGCCCTGACTCAACAGCCCGGCAGCGCGACAACTTCGGCCCGAAAACCATACCGCCAGGCAATGTTTTTGTTATGGGCGACAACCGTGATCGAAGCCTCGACAGCCGCTTCTGGGGTTTTGTCGACATTAATAAGGTCCGGGGCAAAGCGTTCTTGATCTACTGGTCCTGGGAGAGTTTTTTCAACAACTTCCGCTGGCGCAGGCTCGGACAGCTAATCGAATAAGCAGCCTCGAACCCATACTGTACACTCTTTCAGGGGCACTCCCTGGACCGATGGAATTTTAACCACATAGACGGCGGCGACACCGCTTTCAGCTATATATTTTTTGTCTACAATCAGCTGTTGCCGGCTGATCAGCCCGTCCAGGCCGCGGCGTGCGATGAAGTCGCGATAATTCTCAAAATGCCTCCTCCCCGCGCTCAGCTCCATAGCCATAACCACCATCTTCCACAGCCAGCCCCGGGGCAGCGGATACGGTCCGAAATGATAGTCCATCAGCATGATTCCGCCATCTGGTTTCACAACGCGCCTGCACTCCTGCAACACGGCAGAGCGAAGCAGGGGGGGCATCTCATGCAGCACCAGAACAATCGTGACAAGATCGAACACTGCCCCCGGGAAAGGCATATGCGCAGCGTCAGCCTCATGCAGTTCGGCGGCTGCGCCAAGCTTCCGCCGTGCACCAGCGAGCATGGCAGGCGAAAGGTCAAGGCCTGTCAGCGAGCAGCATGGATATTTCCGGGGGGAGGCCGGTCGGCAGTCATGTTTTAGGGCCGGCAGGCTGCAAACACTATCCTGAAGCTCGAAAAGAAAAAATGGCGGTGTTTGGTTATATTTAGAAACAACTATTCCGAAAATTGTTTTAATATGATATTATTCTATTAATAAACAATGCACTGTTTAATTAAAAGGAGCTGCCATGAAAAAACTGTTTGCCGGTAAAAAATGGTTCACCCTCTGTCTGTGTATTTTGCTTGCCGCCACAGGCCTGTATCTGGGCTGTAAATCCTCGATTTTACGGGGGAAAGATGGCTCCAGATGGAAACTGGCAAACGCCCCCGGCTTCGGCAACGACAATAATTCCTCAGTCGTCGCCATGGCAGAATACAAAGACTATCTCTATGCCATGACCCGCAACAAAGACGGGGCCGAGGTCTGGCGCATGAGTGAGGATGGCCAGTGGGAGCAGGTCATGTTCCCGAACAGCCAGACGAGGGGATTTTACGGCAACAAGTTGATCAACAATATCTGGGGCCGGATGATCGTTTTCAAGGACAAGCTCTATTTCGGCGCCTCATCGGGATTCCAGGGTACCTATCTCTACTCATCGGCCTGTGAAATATGGCGCTATGACGGTTCAAGCTGGGAGGCTGTCATATCCGACCGCAAAGACGCTGATGAAAGCGGCTCAATTACTGCAATCGCAGGATGCGCAGCCAGTGACAACAACACGGCAGCACAGATTACCGACAGCACAAAAACCTGGACGCCCGACCAGTGGAAAGGCGCCATGCTGCAGATTACCTCGGGCAGCGGCAAACAGAGAAAATTCTATATCCTCGGCAATGACAACACGACGCTCAGCATCCAGCAGGACGAAATTGCAGGCACGGGCCGCAATCAGGACAATGAGACGGAATTCACCGTGTGCAGCGAAACAAATATTACAAACCCTTTCCCCGCCTACACCTATACCCTCGGCGAGATTGCTGCCGGCGACTCCTATGAAATCGGCGCGGGCTCAGATGAAAGCGGATTCGGCGATTTCTGGAATAAAACCATTACCGGCATGGATATTTTAGACGGCAGGCTGTATGTAAGCACCGGGCTGAATTATGCCCGCGGCTCACAGGTATGGTACACCGATGACGGCGACGCCTGGACGGTCACAACGCCGCCCAACAGCTTCGGCAATTATCATGTTGACCCCAATGATCCATTCATCAGCGCTTTTCCTGACGGCAAAAAACCCATCTCCAGCAGCCTGCCGTCGATGGCTGTTTCATCCTGCTCGGGCACGCCGACCCTGTACGCAACCGGAACAGGAACATCAGGGCCCATGGGCAGCTGCGCTCGCGTTGCAAAACTGACGGATGCCGGCTGGGAGCTGATCGTAGACAGTAAGGTAGATGCCAATGATACCGGCACCAATGAAAACGGCATCGGCGACTGCCCCGGCGCGCAGGCAGGGCAATTTCATGGTCTGGAGCATGACCGAATTCAACGGCAAACTCTTTGGCATCACCAATTCACCTATCGGCGGCATCCGTATCCTGTACACCAATGACGGTGGATCAGCCGACGACAGCTGGCACTACGCTGTCGGGTGCCCCAACGGCACAGATGAGGATGACTGCGAATCCCCGTATCCCAACGGTTTTGACGGTGAGCTCTACCCGATTACGACGCTGCTTGGAGATGTCTATCAAAATATAGCCGGCTATCTGTTTGTCTTCAACGATACGCTGTATTGCGGCACGCTCCAGTATTTCGATTCCACGGTCGAGCCCAGGGTTCCCAACAATGCCAATATATGGAAATCAAAAGACGGGCTCACCTGGGACAAGATAACGGTCAGCGGGTTCGGCGACGATCAAATCATCATGTTTGAAAGCTTCGCTTCATTCAAAAACAAGCTCTATGTATCAGGCAGCAAAAGCGCCAATACCGAACTCTTCGGACTCGGCGGCGCGAAAGTGTACTGCCAGGTCAGAGAAGGCCGGTAATTCCTCCCGGCATACCAGCAATAAAAAGCCCCGAAGCATAATGCTTCGGGGCTTTTATTTCAAGCCAATCACGCAAACCCTTCACGCTGTCACCATCAGGTACAAAAGCAGCATCAGGCGGATAATGTGCCGGATATTTCCTTAGGCGCAGGCAGCAGCCCTTCCTTACCTGCAATCTGTTTATTTAATATACGAACAGCAGTAATCGGTAACGGTCTTGACCTTCAGCTTGAATTTTGATTTTGCCGGCACTTCAAAGGACCTGCCTTGCGTAAAACTTTGCCACTCGGCAGAATCCGGCAGAAGAACATCAAGGTCGCCTGCGAGAATCTCCATGATCTCTTTGTCAGCCGTGCTGAATTCATAGTCGCCGGGCAGCATGATGCCCAGCGTCTTTTTGGTTCCGTCAGGAAAAAGCACCGTGCGGCTGGTGACCTTCCCGTCAAAATACATATTTGCCTTTTTTACAACCGTAACATTGCTGAACTCAGACATGGCGGCCTTTCTGTGTAAGATAAAAAAAGCGGCAGGCGCATGCTGCGCCCCCGCGGCACAATCACTTCCCCGTATTCCAAAACCCCTGAAGCCTGACAAGCCCGCTGTTCTTCCAGTAGCGGGCGTGCTTGCCCGCGAATCCCGCAGCATACACGTCGGCGCCGGACACAAAAACAGACTCGGCGAAAGAAACCCAGGAAAGCCTTACCGCCTCGCCGTTTTTCCAGTACGTTGCTGCCAGGCCTTCATACCCCGCTATATACACATCATCGCCGGAGATAAAAATCGACTGCGCCGATGAATCTTTTCTGCCGTCGGTCAACTCAACCTGCTCGCCGTTTTTCCAGTACCGCGCTGTTAAAACCCGGCCGCGCTTCCGCTCATACCCGACCACATGCACATCATCTCCGGCAACACAGATTCCCTGTGCAGCAGCATCACGGGTGCCATCGGTAA
>CAWDSQ010000033.1:0-13414 GCA_963804955.1 uncultured delta proteobacterium
TGCCGGGCATGGCACTTGTGCCCTTTATACCGCTTGATGACACCGGGGCCGCAGAAAATCAACAAACACCCGCATAGAGGGTGGCTTGATTTCGCCTTGAAAGGGCGTAATCAAAAACATTAAGGGCGGGTGCCAACCCGCCGAAATTTATTTTAATGTGAATGGCGAGTTGGCACCCGCCCTTCGGGACTATGCCCTGTTGGGTCTTGATATCCTTATCCTCAGAATCGGCAATCGTAAGGATATTTAAAAAGGAGAAATCTAATTAGGGCTTGCAAGGGGAAGCCGAAAGGAGAAAAGGGGGCAGATGCCCCCTTTTCTCCTTTCGGCGCTGGAGGCTTCGTGATAAAACCGCGCAGTGCCGATTTGTTTGTGTTCATGTCGCAATATTGAAATTACCCTGATATGGTAATTTCGCATAATATTAATATTACATACCTTTTATGAAACCAACAATATAAAAGAATTGACAATCACAATAAATTAAAATATTTTTTAACCATTGCAATTTATCCAACCCACAAAAAACACCTTTTCGCATATTAACTTGTTGGGCCAAAGGATCACGAATGAAAATGAGTAAGGCTATTCTGACCGTTGCGATTGTCTGCGGGTCACTCATCGCAGTGTGTCTTCAATTCGATTTCATATTTCGCAACTACGGACGCAACTACGTCATAAACGAAGACTACAATAGGCATATCTCCAGGGTTCTTGGTACAGCCGGCGCACCATCCCGATACAGAATTCTCACGACTTGTCTCCAGGAGGCATTCCTGCGAGTCTCTCCAATTCAGTCCGGCAATTCCTATGAAATCAACTCTTTCATCTTCAGGTTGTTGCAGAATGCAGCACTTCTTCTTGTTGCCTGGGCCTACTTCCGGTCTCTTGACATTGGGGTTGCATCATCCATCCTCGGTCTCGGACTGCTCGTCTACGGCATGAACGCCGCCTTCTGGCAATCCGATCTGTCGTGTTACACTTATACGCAACTCATACTGTTGCTCCTCGCAGGCTTGCTGATCAACTGCAAGCGGCCTGCTATGGAGATCTTGATACTTCCGTTGACAATACTTGGGACACTCAACAGAGAGGAGACAGTTTTTTTTCCAATCATGCTTCTTGTTGCCCGCGCATCACCTACGTGGCCCTGGGTTCCACAGAAACGAACCCTGGCCATTGGAGTTCTGTCGCTTGTATTGTTTGTTGCAGTGTATGCAGCAGTTCATCACTTTATTAGCCCAGCCCCGTATAGTCGTGGGAGGTATGGAGTCCCCCCTGGCTTGGAAAACCTCTACTTCAATATACTCAACAGGAGGACATGGCTTGGACTCGCGCAGATGTACTCGCTCCTGCCCCTCGCGTTGTTGCTTTGGAGATACTGGCCTGCTGTGCTTCACCGCTACCTGTTTGCAGTAGGCATCCCTTGGCTCGGTGCCCAGTTTGTCTTTGGTGCCGCGGACGAGACTCGGCTTTTCCTCGGCCCATTGGCGCTGATTTTCATTCCGGCCGCCCTAGCCGCTATCAACGGAACACGGAAGGCCCAACAAAAGAATCCACCCGACTGCCTGCAGCGCGCCGAGCGCGCTTCCGGCAGCGGGTGATTCGCTGCGTTGGGCGAAAGAATACATGAAATATCCACCATCGAAAGCACTGCGGATATATCACCAGACCTTCAATCGTGCTGAGTCAATGCTCAACGCCTTAAAGGGCTTGCTCGATGCATTGTCTCCGAACCCGCGTCCTGCGCATTGGACATACAACGGCATGCCGCGCTTCGCCGACATGGGAAGAGCCGTGGTAGCTGGTTGAACAAAGTGAAACGTGCCCACCAAACTCCAGAATGCAAAAAAAAACAGGTTCAGGTCTACGCTTGACTTATGGGTAGATACGGGGGCTAGGTTCATTAAAATTAATCGACTAGAGGGGACAGCAGCGTCCTTTATTGGTAGCCTTCAGCGAAACGGTGAAGAAAGCAGCGCCATGGTAAATCTGCTGACTTGCTTTTTTACAGCCGCGATAGCAGAAACTGATTCATCGATACACCTGCTTCAGCGGATTTTATGGCAAGCTCGCGATGCTTCTCCGGCGGTATCCTCAGTGTAAGATGCCCTTTGTATTTCCGCAGGCTCAATGGCTCCGGCACCGGCTCTTTTTCCTCCTGCATCCAGGCAATGGAGGCAGCCACCACGGCCCTGATTTCCTTTAGCGCCTTGTCCGCTGTTTTTCCGTGAGCCCCGAGTGACGGAAACTCAAGACACCGGGCCACGTGGCATTTGTCTTCATCAGACCATTCAATACGGTACGTGTATTTATCAATCACCGAGTTCATCAGGTTTCCTCCTGCAATTTTTTAATGGCTTTGAGCACGTCGCGGACCTGATACGGCTTTGCCTTGCTGCCGTCACGCTGCAGGTTCAAGCGTGGGTCACCCTGCCACGGAATTTTAAATATGTGGTGGCTGCCGCTTATACGCGGTTTTCCAAAATACCGCTGGCAGATTGTCAGCAGATCTGCAAAGCGCACATTATTTGGATTTGCCAGCAGTTTTGCCTCTTCTTTCATATAGTAAAAATGATAGCATATGCGCTATCGGCTGTCAACGGCCTGCGCAAGTGCAGCAGGCCGTGGAATATGTGAACTTTTTCATCATCGTTGCTGCCATGGCCCTGCCGTGCATGGCCTTTGTGCCCTTTATTTCTTTAGACGACAATGTTGCAGCAAAAAAACTTAATATATTCGCCTCGGCGGAACGCCCCACCCTGAACCCTGAACCCCGTCCCCCGATCCCTGCCAGTGCGGCCGCGAGGCTGCCTACAGGGTCACACATTAAAGGTTCCTTGACCATGTTTTTTCTAAAGCTTGTTGCCCCTGTGCATTAATTTTCTCGTTGGCATAGCAATTTAATTGAAAATCCATATCGATCGTGCTATTGTAATACGAAAATAATCGATGGAGGTTTTGACATGCAATCAGTAACCGTATCACCAAAATTTCAAGTTGTTATACCAAAAACCGTACGAGAGTCCATGCATCTCCGCCCCGGACAAAAAATGCAGGTTGTAGAATATGCCGGACGTATCGAGCTTATACCGGAACGCGATATAAAAGAACTCCGTGGATTCCTCAAAGGCATTAATACCGAATTCAAACGAGAGAAAGATAGAATATGAATATCGTAGATTCTTCCGGCTGGCTTGCATACTTCGCAGATGAGCCTAATTCACGGCATTTCTTGGCCCCGTTGCATGATTCAACATCGCTTATTGTACCAACAATAACGATATATGAGGTTTTTAAGGTGATTCACCGAGAGTCAACCGAAAATGAAGCCCTGCAGGCGGTTGTTGCTATGCAAAAAGGAACAGTTGTGGATTTAAAAGCACCACTGGCCATCGCTGCTTCAAAGCTGAGCCTGGAGTATAATCTTCCAATGGCAGACAGTATTCTTCTCGCAACGGCGCAGGAATGTAATGCCGTAATCTGGACCCAGGATTCGGATTTTAAAAATATAATCAACGCGAAGTACTTTCCAAAAAAATAAGCAGGGGCCAAATCACTTCAGCCGACCGCTTGCAGCGGCGGCAGACCTTTAGCGTTCGAGCGGACGGGCGTCATGCTCACGCCCCGAGCACACAAAACCCCGCCTCCTCCTAAACCCTGCTCGCCCCTATCCCTGCCAGTTCGGCCGGGTGGCGGTCCACCGGGCTATCTCATCCTGCAGCCAGCCGTTAAGTCCCCGGGCAAGATAGAACCGCGGCAGCAGAAGATCATCATCAGCAGCAATAACTCCGTCAGAAACCGCTATGCGGGCAAGCCCGGTATCGGGATAGATGCGGATGCCTGCGGTGAGCTTTAAAAAATCAAGGGGGAAGGAATCCGCAAAGGCAAGGCTCTCAAGTACGGTATTCGCGCGTTTCGCCCGGCCCGCCCAGCAGCAGATAGCCATTGAGCTTAATGCAATGCTTTTTAAAAAGCTCTGCCGCCTGCCGCACATCATCAGGAGAAAATCGCTTGCGCATGTTTTTGAGTATTGCCGGGCTGCCGCTTTCAAAACCCAGGGCCACTTCGACGCAGCCTGCCCGGGCCATGTCGGCAACCAGAGCTTCATCAATTTTATACGGATAGACTATGCAGGTCCATTGCACCTCAAGCGCTGCATCGATAAAAGCCCGGCACAGGTCGCGGGCATAATCCGCAGGAAGGTTGAATGTATTGTCTGTGCAGTAGAAACGCTTAAATCCTGCTTCCACCTGGCGGCGGATATGGGCTGCCACAGCCTGCGGGTCGCGCTTGCGAAGAGCCGTGCCTTCAATGCTGGCTGTTGAGCAGTAGCTGCATGCAAGGGGGCAGCCGCGCCGTGTCTGAAACGGCAGCCAGATATCCTGCCGCCCCTCCATCGGGGCAGGGCCAGAGAGCCGGATCGGGCTGGGGGAGCTTGTTCAGGTCAAGGATGGAGCAGATTTTTTTAAACGGAGAACGGCCCTTGACATACACGCCCTTGATCATGGCAACATCGACACCCATGCGCAGATGGTCGAGCACAGCGGGCAGCGCTGCCTCGCCATCGCCCTTGATGCCGATATCGCCGTCAAGCCATTCAAGCAGCAGCTCCGGATACATGCTGTAGCCTGCCCCGCCAAGAATTATGGGGGCCTTTGAAAGCCTGCGGCAACTCGCGACAATCGATTGAAGCGGATCAAGAAGAAACCGGGTTTCACGCATGCTCTGATCGTCGATATTGCGCACCGATATTCCGATGGCATCAGGGGCAAAAGCAACAATTGCCTCTTTCGCTGCCTGTGCGGCATTGCTGCCGGCAGTACTATCCAGTATGCGCACCTCATGGCCATCCCGCTGCACAGCCGTTGCAACGCTGACAAGGCCGAGGGGCAATGTCGGCATAATCAGATCGGGCATGGAAAGGGAAATAAATAAAACTTTCATATGTTTTTTATATACCATGAAGATATGATGCTTTACATTATTTTTACCCGGCAAACAATATTTGACATCCCCTGCCGCCTGGGTTAATACATTATTACTGATTCGTTCCCGAACGAAAAGCCGTTTTTTAGAAATTGAATTAATCCGCCGCGGCGGAGATACTAAAAAATACTTGGCTTAGTACAGCGCCCCATAAACAAGGCGACGCTATTAATTTGATATAAAAAAATACGCCTATTTAATCCCCCTTTGGAAAAGGGGGATACAGGGGGATTTTTAGCATCCTGACAAATCCCCCTACCCCCTTTGCTAAAGGGGGAATTTTTTCGCCCCCTCTTGTGTGGAGTTTTGTACTTAGTTTTTTTGTTGGGTTAAGCCCGAAAGAAACCGTTGGGTTTCGTACCTCAACCCAACCAAAATTAAATACTTGAAAAGAAGCATCTACATAAGGGCGAACCCAACAAATCCATGGCTTAGGGTTTGCATTCAGCAACTAATTCCGCTTTCAGAGATACAGCACCTATGAAAGAAATTCTTTTTCTGCACCCGGTCGGTCAGTCATTTGCTTTTGCCTGCGGACTGTTCAACCTGATTACCGGCCTGACGCGCAAAATGTTCAATATATCCATTCATATCAATTGCGGGGCAATATATTATTTCACCACGCTGCTGGGCGCAGGGCTGGGTATTGTCGCAACAAAATGGGCGAACAAAAATGGTATTCCCATCGATATGGAGGTGCATGAAATGTCAGCCATGGTCATGGCGCTGCTGCTTGCCATGGGCGCTACAACCGGCCTTGCCATGCTGGCAAAACGCGAAAAGCGAGCCGTGCTGCTGAAATATCACCGCTGGATAAATATCCTGAGCATTGCCCTTTTCTGCGCGCAGGGAGTAACCGGCATGGCCCAGCTTATAAAGCTCATGTGACACCGCAGGCCCTGTTTCACAAAACCCCATTATTCCATACACATCACCTATGCAGTTTGCAATCGAAGCTCAATCACTTGTAAAAAAATATGGCGGCTTTGCTGCGCTGGACGATATAAACCTTGTGGTGAACCGCGGGGAAATATTCGGCTTTCTCGGGCCCAACGGCGCCGGAAAAAGCACGTTCGTCAAAATCATCCTCAATCTTGTGCATGCCACATCCGGCAGCGCGCGGATTTTCGGTGAGCAGATAACCAGGCCTCAGGCTCGGAAAACTGTTGGTTTTCTGCCGGAAAACATTCGCGCCTACCCCTATTTAAGCATCGAGGAATTTCTGCGCTTTCATGGAGAACTAATCGGAATATCTTCAAAAAAAATTAACGAAGATATAAACGCCTGCCTGCGCGACGTAGCTCTTGAATCCGTGAGCACCCAGAAAATCGGCACCCTGTCAAAAGGCATGCTGCAGAGAACAGGCATAGCGCAGGCAATACTTGGTAATCCCGAGCTGCTGATTCTCGATGAACCCACCTCCGGCCTTGACCCCATCGGCTTTACCGAACTGCGCCGCCTGCTGCTTGAAATGAAGGCCCGGGGCACAACCATATTTCTCAATTCGCATCTGCTCTCAGAAGTGGAGCGGACCTGCGATCGCGTGGCAATACTAAATAAAGGAAAAATAATCAAAATCGGCTCCAGAGACGACCTGTCAGACAGGGGTAAGCATCTTGAGGTGGTGGCAGAGGGCTTTACCGAAGGCATGGGGAACGCCATCAATGCACTTTCTAAAAAAAGTCTTGAAAGTGACGGAAAATACTTGCGAATATTCCTTTTTGATGAAAAAGATTCTGTCACTGTCCACCGCATCATTGTCGAGGCAGGCGGCTGGGTTCAGTCGCTTGCGTGGAAGTCTGAATCCCTTGAAGAACTTTTTTACAGACTGGTAAAACATGAAGATATGGGCTTTAACAAAGATCGGCCTTAAAGAATGCCTCAGGCAGCGCGTGGTCTATTTCATCTTTTTGATCTCGCTGCTGTTTGTTTTGATGGCAAAAGGCTGCGATATCGGCTCGATCAAGGGTGAAAGCCTCCTTATCGGCAAAGAGGCGCGCCAGGGCATTACCCTTGGGATATCCTTTCATGGCATTGTTTTCTGGAGCATCATGCTGTGCGGGCTGCTGGCCTCCCAGGTTCTTACGCGCGACATGGATGAAGGGTTTGCTTCCGTCACGCTTGCAAGGCCTTTAAGCAGAGACGCATTTATCGCGGGTAAACTGCTGCCGGTTCTTATTATTTCCGCTCTCAACCTCACTGTTTTAGGCTGGCTTTTCTGCTGGTTTTTCTACAGGGCCGCCGGCACTGTTACCATGCAGATTCCGCTCAGTTTTTTATTTATGACAGTGAGCATTGCACTGTACGGACTTATGATCTGCTGCCTGTCGCTGTTCATTCCGAGGCTGCTGGCGCCGCTTGCCGGCATTGTGCTGTATTTGCTGAGCTGCTGGTCGTCGCTGCCCTATTTTTTTGAAAACCTGAAAATACTCTGGACCCCCTCCGCAACAGTGCAGCAGCTGCATATGCTGCTGCCGAAATTCGGGGATCTGCAGTTTATCGGCGCTTCTATTTTAAGCGGTGAGAAAGCCTTCGAAGCCGTGAACCCCTTGATTATATTCTGCAATATAGCAATCTATGCCTGCGTGTTCTGGTTTGTCACGGCCTGGGCCTTCAAGCGGCGGGAACTGTAAGAAGTATTGATACTACAGCCCGATTCTGCTATAGTCTGCCATTCACAGACATGCTGTTTAAACCTCAACCATTAAGGAGAAACACCCATGATAGATACGACTGCTATCAGGAAAAACCTGAAGCTGCTTATTGACAACGATCCCTGGATCGTTGTGGATTTCCAGTTCGTCAAGCCCGGCAAAGGGCAGGCATTCACCCGCACAAAGCTGAAAAACCTGATTTCCGGCAATACTATGGAGCGCACCTATAAATCGGGCGAGAAGCTCGAAGAGGCCCGCATAGATGAAAACGAAATGGTCTTCCTCTATCAGCAGGGCAAAAACTACACCTTCATGGACAATACCACCTATGAGCAGGTCGAGCTTACGGAAGATCATGTGGGTGATGCAAAGAATTTTCTTGTCGAGAATATGAATGTCGAAGTGCTGTTCTTTGACGGCCGCCCGATCAGCGTCGAGGTGCAGAACTTCGTGAATCTGCAGATCGTTGAAACCGAGCCCGCCACCAAGGGCGACACGGTCAGCGGCGCCACCAAGCCCGCCACTCTTTCAACCGGACATACTGTCAATGTGCCGCTTTTTGTCAATAACGAGGAGTGGATCGTCATCGACACGCGCAACGGATCATATGTGGAGCGGGTAAAAAAATGAGCGGGCAGCCCTCCCCGCGCGCCATGTTCCCCGGCGATTTCGCCGCAACGCTCCGTCTCAGGCACAGCATCATACAGCACATTCGCCGGTTTTTCGACACCAGCGGCTATACCGAGGTCGAAACACCCATCAGAGTACCATGCCCCTGCATAGACATCTACATAGATGCCTTTCCTGCAGGGGCATCTCTTTTTCTCTCGACCTCTCCGGAATTTCACATGAAAAGGCTGTTGCGCTTAAACCTTGTGCGCATCTACCAGATAGGGCGCGCTTTTCGCGCTGAAGAGGCGGGAAGGCATCACAGCCCTGAGTTCACCATGCTTGAATGGTACCGCACCGGTACGGATTATCTTGGCATTATGGAGGAAACCGAGCAGCTTGTGCGCCGCCTTGTCGAAGCGCTCGAGCCGCGGTGCGCCCCCCTCAGCTTTCCGTTTGGCCGCATGACCGTTGCCGAGCTGTACGGAAAGCATGCCGGCTGGGATCCCGTCACGGGGTGGGATGAAGACCGCTATTTCCGCGACTGGGCTGACAAAATCGAGCCAGAACTTTCCGGGCTTGGCGCATTCTTCCTGATGGATTTCCCTGCCCCCCTTGCCGCGCTGAGCCGCATCAAACAGGACGAACCTCTGGCCTGCGAGCGGTTCGAGCTCTTTATCCGCGGCCTTGAAATCGGCAATGCCTACAGCGAGCTTCTGGACTATGATGAGCATGTCCGAAGGTTTCAGCATGCTGCTGCAGCCCGCAGGGCAATGGGCAGGCAGCCCTACCCCGCTGATGAAGGGTTTCTGGAAACGCTCAGGCTGGGCCTCCCGCCATGCGGCGGCATGGCAGTGGGTGTCGACCGCCTCATCATGGCCCTTCTGGGGCTTGACCACATAAACCTTGTGCAGGCATTCCCGGCGGAAAGGCTCTGATATGCTGCGCAAAAAGCCGTACCTGAAAATATTTGCCCATAAGCCGGACATCTTCAGCACGTTTCCGGCAGAGGTTCTGAACGAGCAGGCCGCAGACCGGCTACGGCAGATACCCCGGCTTGCCGTTGCCGAAATCGCAGGCCCGGCAGACCTGCCTGCTCTGCGCGAGCTGCTGAAACACCACAGGCCTGATGGACTGCTGCCCACGCTGTCCTATACCGGCACTGAATACGGCGACTGGGCGCAGCTCGGAAATATGGCGGCAGCGCTGAAAAAAACCTTCGAGAAAGAACTGAACATTTATGTCGCCGAGCCCGTGGTGCTGGGCTCTCCCGCGCTCTGGAAAGCGCTGCGGAAGGCGCATGCCGGGGAGCTGAAGCAGCGCTTCGGTGTTGCCTGCCCCTGCCTCGGATGCAGGCTGTACAGCTACGTGCTTCGCGTTCCCCTGTGCAAAAAAGTCGATGCCCGGTTTTTCATTCCGTCGGTGCACGGTCTGGTTCAGCGCGGCTGCCCGGCCCATACGGCGCCGATTGAGAGAAAATATTTCACCTATCTTATGTCCGGCTACGGCATTGATGTCTGGCATCAGGGACTGCATCATGAGCAGGCCGGCGATGAGGCGCCCTGCCTGTCCTGCGTGCTCACCCCTGACGACGGCAACGGAATGCCGCATGAAAAACTAACCCGGTACTTCGAGCTCTTCGCCCTTCCCGCAGCAGGCGGCATACTGAGCCTTGCGGTCTCCGGCGCAAAGGTTGACTATGCCCGGATTATTTCCCAGACAGCACATCAAAAAAAATCCATGGGCAAATATGATGGTTGTAAAATTTCGAAAATGTTCTTTTGTCATTCTGAGCGAAGCGAAGAATCTCATTTTTTTTGCAGGGAACGAGACGCTTACTTCGTTCAAGCTGACAATTCCGAACTTGTTTGACGAAAGCAGCAATCAACTGAACAGGAGGTGACGATGGATTTCAATCAGGATACCTTTGAACGGATTGTCAACAGCCTTCATGACGGCCTTTATTTTGTCGATCCGAACAGATGCATCACCTACTGGAACAAGGCCGCAGAAAGGATAACCGGCTACACGGCCGCAGAGGTGCTCGGCCGGTCCTGCTCGGACAATATCCTGACGCATGTTGACGCCGACGGAAACCACCTCTGCGCGGGCGTATGCCCGCTGGCCGCCACCATTGCCGATGGCGCAGCTCGCAGCTCGGAAATTTATCTGCACCATAAAGACGGCCACAGGATTCCCATATCCGTGCGCACCAGCACACTGACCGATACCGCAGGAAGCGTCATCGGAGGCATTGAACTGTTCACCGACATCAGCCACCAGGCAGTCAGCCAGCTGCGGATACGGGAACTGGAAAAAATGGCCCTGATCGACAAATTGACTGAGCTGCCCAACAGACACTATCTTGAAAAAGAGCTGCACAATAAGTTTGAAGAAAAAAAACGCCTCAATTTCCCGTTTGGCATCCTTTTTATGGATATTGATCATTTTAAAAAATTCAATGACACCTACGGGCATGATGTCGGCGACAGGGTTCTTGCCTGCGTCGCCAGAACCTTCACCGCCAACTCCAGGCCTTTTGACATCTATGGCCGCTGGGGAGGGGAGGAATTTATCGGCATCTTACATATTTCCACGGGCGATGACATGGAGCATCTTGCAGACAGGCTGCGCATGCTGGTTGAAAACTCCTATATCATGCATGAGGGAAAAAGGCTGATCGTCACCGTGTCTCTCGGGGCCACCATCCTGCGGGATGATGACACGATTGAGAGCCTGATCAAAAGGGCGGACGGACTTCTGTATACAAGCAAGCAGGCCGGGCGGAATCGTTTTTCGTTCAGCCCGTGAGTGCTTGGCCCACCAAAACAGGGGCGACCAGCCGGTCGCCCCTGTTGAAACACTATACCATCCTGGGAAATGCCTTAATCAAGCTGAAATTCTTCCCGCCAGTTTTTTTCTTCATTCCAGGCAGGCTGTTCGTCTTTTTTGAACAGATATCTCCCCAGCACCAGATAGTCCATCTCTGTTCGCATAAAACAGCGGTAGGCGTCATCAGGGGTGCACACAATCGGCTCTCCGCGAACATTGAAGCTCGTGTTCACCAGCACGCCGTAGCCCGTCTTTTTCTTGAAAGCTTCAAGCAGCCTCCAGAAGCGCTCATTGGTCGATTTGTTAATGCTCTGAATGCGGGCTGAATAATCAATATGGGTTATGGCGGGCACATCAGAGCGCACCTGGTACAGGCGGTCATACATTTTGAGCTCATCGTAATTTGGCCGGGAGCGGATTCCTGCGGTCTTCCCGAACGGGCGCGACAAGCAGCATATAGGGAGAAGGCCGGTCCAGATCAAAATAGGTGGCAATCTCTTCTTCCATGACTGCCGGGCAAAGGGGCGGAACCCTTCGCGGTACTTGATTTTCAGATTCAGTTTTTTCTGCATATCAGGCAGGCAGGGGCTCCCGAGTATGCTCCTGTTCCCCAGTGCCCGGGGCCCGTATTCCATGCGGCCCTGCAGCCATCCGACAACATTCCCCTGTGCGATAAGATCCGCCACCTGCTCGCACAGCTGGGTATAGTCGGCGAAATAATGGATGCTGCGCTTTATGCCCCTTTGCCATGTGCTCAATATCTGGCGCCGTATTCAGGGCCAAGATAGGCACCTTGCATTGCGTCCTGGCCAGGGGTGACCTTGCGCTGTATTCCCGTACCAATATAGGCGGCGGCATAGGCGGCCCCAAGCGCGCCCCCTGCATCGCCGGCTGCGGGCTGAATCCAGATATCCCGGAAATGTGCCCCGGCGCAGCAGCTTGCCGTTTGCGACACAGTTAAGCGCAACGCCGCCCGCCATCACCAGATTGTCGCTGCCGGTAAGCTTCTTTGCCGTTTCGGCAAGCAGAAAGATAACCTCCTCGGTTACCTGCTGGGCGGCAAGGGCGAAGTTCATATAGGGCTGCGTCAGCTCTGTCTCGGGCTTGCGCCGCGGAATGCCGAACAGCTGTTCCCATTTGTCTTCATGGCACATGGTAAGGCCGGCGGCATAATTGAAATAGTCCATGTTTAAAAGCAGGGATCCGTCGTCACGTACATCAATAAGGTTATCGAGCATCTTCTGCTTGAAAGCTTCGTCTCTCGGGCATCAGCCAAGCCGTAGGGGGCAAGCCCCATGAGCTTATACTCGCCGCTGTTGACCTTGAATCCGCAGTAGTACGTCACGGCGGAATAAAAAAGCCCCAGCGAATGCGGGAAGTCCAGTTCCGGTACATCTCTATTGCGCCCCCTGCCGTTCCCGATGGTTGTGGTGGCCCACTCGCCGACACCGTCAATGGTTAAGATAGCGGCGTCTTCGAACGGAGAAGGGAAAAAAGCACTTGCCGCATGGGACAGATGGTGCTCAGGAAAAAGCAGGCGGGGGTTGCCGTGCCCGATTTTGGCAAGTTCATCGGTGAGCATTTTCCGCATGAAAAGCTTTTCCTTGATCCAGACGGGCATTGCCGCAAGGAAGCTCCGCAGGCCCTGCGGCGCCAGGCTCGTGGTAGGTTTCAAGCAGGCGTTCGAATTTAAGGTAGGGCTTGTCATAAAATGCGACAGAGGACATGTCCTGCAGGGTCAGGCCTGCCTCATCAAGGACATAGCGTGCCGCATGCGCGGGGAAACCGCTGTCGTGCTTTTTGCGGGTGAATCGTTCTTCCTGGGCCGCAGCTACTATCTCGCCGTCCACCAGTAGGGCGGCCGCGCTGTCATGATAATAGGCTGACAGCCCCAGTACCGCGTCAGGCATATCGCGTCCTAGGTTAAAAAAGTGTATAGATAAACGGAGCGACCGCCGTGCCGCTGGTCAAGACGATTAGGGCGCCGAAGAGTAGCAGTGTGAGAATAATCGGCAGGAGCCAGAATTTTTTTCGGGTTTTTAAAAACCCCCAGAGGTCCTTCAGAAAGTCCATAGCAGTCTCCCTCAATACGGGTGTTGTATATCAGTGGATGTAAACGGGTGATTGCGCACTTGGAAAACGGATGGCTGTTTTTTTTCCACTTTTTCAGTTGCAGGGGATCGACGCCCGCCACTCTTCTGGCGCACCTAGGGGCGTAACAAGGGCAAAAAAAAGTATGCTGAGCACAATTTTTCGACATCACCGTCCCGAGCAGATGGGACAAGACCGAACCAGAGCCTCCCGACGGGCGTGTACAGAGCCGGCCAGGT
>CAWDSQ010000034.1:0-9466 GCA_963804955.1 uncultured delta proteobacterium
GGACAGGAGCATGTCATTAAATCTTGCAACCGAAAATCAGAAAACAGTTGCATGCGTTAGCTGTATGAAAGCATTTTTTGTCATTCCCGCTTGACGGGAATCCCTTTTGGTGTGCTGAAAAATGATTCCGGACAAGCCGGAATGACTAAGGTCTGTGTTGCTCGCCAATACATGAATAATGATTAGAGTGATTTGTTAAATGCTATCCGCCGCTGCCGGTTGCCCTTTCGTGATATTTTAGCCTCGGATAACATCAATAAAAACTATTTCCAGCCTAGTTTTCTTTCGGCGGCAGTGTAATAGTTACTGCGTCCCGAAGCTTGAAATCGAGCTTGGTCTGTGCGGGAATCCGAACTGACGGCCCCTTGGTCGCCAATTGGTAGGCTGTCGACCCCGCAGCTCCGATACCGGCTCCGATAAGCGCACCCTTGCCCTTGCCGACAACGGCTCCCACGGCCGCACCAACACCTGTGGCAATGCCGATGCGCTTGGCTGACTGATTGCCCCGAGACTCGCCCACGGCTGACACTGTTTCGCTGGACAGTTCATAGGTCGTGCCAAGATAGGTGACGCTTTTCAAGGTTACTTCAAGCTGGCTTGCCCCTTTCAAACGGCCTGCCTGATGAGCTTCCGACAGCATAACCACTACCTCGGTTCCTTCGGGGATGATGACCGTATCGCCGGAGGTCAAAGCGAAGACGAGGCTGGATGGAAAGGTCTCCCCAACTCTGCTGACGCTGGAATCGACGCCGCTCAGCATGACCACCCGCACCGTGGTTCCGGCGGGCAGGGTATATATCCGGGGAGGCGGAGTGACCTTTATTCGGTCATTGACTTTTTTTACCCCCGGGGTCTCGGCAGCTTTTTTATAGGCCTTCAGGCGTTCTGCCTCAGTGGGAACTTCACCAGCAATAGTCAATTCGCCTTCCTTGACAGCTATGTTCAGTTTTTGCCCCTTTAGCTGCGTATCATTATCAAGCGCGGCAGTGATATTTTTCTGAAGCTCTTCATCTGACGGGCCACGGCTGCAGGCTGTAAAAATTGCGCACAGCAGGAGCAGCAGAACCGCTGCAGCCGTTCGTAATGACATACTCTTTCGTTTGCTGCTAATCGTGTTTTTTATAAAAGTCCTGTTTTTTTTCATCGTCGCCCCTTTTTTGCTAGAATATAAAGATCCTGTGAGTATGTTTTTTTTGCCAGCACTATTGAAAATACAAGAAAACCATACGAATGCCGTTATGGAGTAGTTGTGTGCTCAGTTTGAGAAAGGTTCGTATTTAATTTTAGCACGCTTTTAGCAGGTTGATTCATTATTTTCAACCTAAATGAGTTTAAAAATACTGTATTCAACCGAAATGGAAGTTCTAAATTATTGTCCCGTAAAAAGTCCCTGCGCGTGCTTATTGGGAGGAGTGAAGCAATGTGGCTTTAGTAGGGGCTCAAAATTTTGAGCCCCTACAATGGCAGAGATTTCCTCATCCGCCGTAGCGGATTCGCAATGGCAGTTTGTTTGACTTTTACGGGACCCGCAATATTCGACTTCATGCTGCAGGGAGTTTAGCCGGGCTGCCTGAATTTTGTTGAAAAAAAAACCGTGTTGAACAATGATAAACAATCTGTAAACGGCAACCGTTGTTAATTTTGGAGGATTTTATGAGAAGCGACAAAATGAAAAAGGGCCTTGAGAAGGCGCCGCACCGCTCGCTGTTCAAGGCAATGGGCTATACCGACGAGGAAATCAGCCGGCCTCTGATCGGCGTGGTGAATTCAAAGAATGAGATCATTCCGGGCCATATTCATCTGGATATCATAGCCGATGCAGTCAAGGCCGGTATTCGCATGGCAGGCGGCACGCCCGTTGAGTTTCCCACCATCGGCGTCTGCGACGGCATTGCCATGAACCATGAAGGCATGAAGTATTCCCTTGCCAGCCGCGAGCTGATCGCCGATTCCGTCGAGGTTATGGCCACGGCCCATCCATTTGACGGCCTGGTGCTGATTCCCAACTGCGACAAGATCATCCCCGGCATGCTCATGGCAGCGCTGCGTCTCAATATTCCCGCCATGGTGGTGAGCGGCGGGCCCATGCTGGCAGGCCGGGTGGGCAACCGCGAGGTTGACCTCATCACTGTTTTTGAAGGCGTAGGCGGGGTGAAGGCGGGCAAAATCACCGAAGATGAGCTGAAGGAGCTTGAAGACAATGCCTGCCCGGGCTGCGGCTCCTGCGCCGGCATGTTTACGGCAAATTCCATGAACTGCCTGAGCGAGGCCCTGGGCCTCGGGCTTCCCGGCAACGGCACCATCCCGGCAGTGCATGCCGCTCGCGTTCGCCTGGCAAAGAAAGCGGGCATGAAGGTTATGGAGCTTGTGGAAAAAGATATTAAGCCGCGCGACATTGCAACGCCTGCGGCTTTTCGCAATGCCATGGCCGTTGATATGGCACTGGGCTGCTCGACAAATACGGTGCTGCATGTGCCGGCCCTTGCCCATGAGGCGGAGATAGAGCTGAGCCTTGATACCTTCAATGAGGTGAGCGCAAAGACGCCCCATCTCTGCTCGCTCTCGCCTGCCGGCCCGGTGCATATTCAGGACCTTGATCTTGCCGGCGGTATCATGGGCGTCATGAAGGAGCTGTCAAAGGCTGGGCTCATCGATGAAAGCGTTATGACGGCAACGGGCGAGCCTCTGGCTGAAAGCCTGAAACTGGCATCGGTTAAGAATTATAATGTCATTATGCCCCTCGATAAACCCCATCACAAACAGGGCGGCATTGCTATCCTTCGCGGCAATCTTGCCCCGGATGGCGCAGTTGTGAAGCAGTCTGCCGTGGCCGATGAAATGCTCAAGAGCAAAGGCACGGCACGGGTCTTTAATTCCGAGGAAGATGCCGTTGCCGCCATTCTCGGCGGACAGATCAAGGCGGGCAATGTGGTGGTGATACGCTATGAAGGGCCCAAAGGCGGGCCGGGCATGCGCGAGATGCTCACCCCCACCTCGACCATAGCAGGCATGGGCCTTGATAAGGCCGTGTCGCTTATTACCGACGGCCGGTTCAGCGGCGGCACGCGCGGGGCGGCCATCGGCCATGTGTCTCCCGAGGCAGCCGAAGGCGGCGTCATCGGCCTTGTGGAAGACGGCGACGTGATCGAGATCGATATCCCGGCCCGGAGCATCAGCTTGAAAGTGGATGACAAGGTGCTTGCCGGGCGCCGCGCCAGATGGAAAGCCCCCAAGCCCAAAATCACAAAAGGCTATGCCTACCGCTACTCACAGATGGTAACCTCTGCCAGCACTGGCGCGGTATTTAAGGATTGAAATTTCCAGCAGGAATACGAAAGGGGAGGGCTCTCGAGCCTTCCCCCTTTTTTTTTAATAGAAGTTTTCTATTCATACCGCAAAGCGTCGATGGGATTCAAGAGCGAAGCCTTGTATGCCGGATAAAACCCGAAAAAAACGCCGACAGCCGCGGAAAACCCGAAAGCCATGGCAATTGAAAGAGGTGAGATGATAACCGGCAATCCCGCCAGCTTCGCAACTGCTATGGAGCCTGACTGGCCGAAGATGATGCCGATCCCGCCGCCGATAAGCGAAAGCGTGACAGCCTCGATGATGAACTGCATCCGTATATCCCATGTTTTTGCGCCGACGGCAATGCGGATGCCGATTTCACGCGTGCGCTCGGTCACCGATACGAGCATGATGTTCATGATGCCGATGCCGCCGACAAGAAGAGAAATGGAGGCGATGGCCCCGAGCAGCAGCGTCATAATGCGGGCGATATTGACAGCGGTTTGCATCATCTGCGTGAGGTTTTTGACGGTGAAATCATTTTCCTGAAGCGGGCCGATGCGGTGCCGCTGCCGCAAAAGATCATTGATCTGCTGCTCTGCGCTGTCGAGCTCTTCAACGCTGCGGGCTTTGATCATCATGAACTGTATCATGCCGGCAAATGCCGGCCGAAACAGCTTTTTCTGGGCTGTTGATATGGGCACATAGATGATGTCGTCCTGGTCCTGGCCCATCATGGTCTGGCCTTTGCTGCCCAGCACGCCGATGATTGTGAAGGGCACTTTTTTTATGCGCACGACTTTGCCAACGGGGTCGATGCCGCCGAAAAGGTTGTCGACAACTGTTTTTCCAAGGACGCAGACTTTTGAAATGCTGCGGTCATCCTGTTCGGTCAGGGGCCTGCCTTGAGCGATTTGCCACTCGCGTATCTCCAGCAGGCTCGGCGTGGTGCCGATCACTATGGTAGACCAGTTCTGGTTGCCATACACGATCTGCGCCGTGCCGCTGTGCGAGGGCCCGACGTCGAACACGGCCGGGCATTCCCTTTTGATCGCCTCGGCATCCTGCAGGGTAATGGTGGGGTCTGATCCTGCGCCCATGCGCGCGCCGCCCGAGGAGGTAGAGCCGGAGAAGACGATGAGCAGGTTGCTGCCCATGCTGTCGATTTCGGCAGACACGCGCTCGCGGGCGCCGGCGCCGATGGCGAGCATGGCGATCACGGCGCCAACGCCGATAACGATGCCGAGCATGGTCAGGGCCGAGCGCATTTTGTTGGCCCGCAGCGCCCGGAGAGATATTCTGATGGTAACGGGTATGTTGATCATGAGTAAGGTTCTTTAAAAAAAAATTTAGAATTCAGCAGTCGGAATCCAGAATCCAGTAGCCAGCATTCAAAATTGAAGACACATAGGCTTCCAGGAGTTTGCTTGTTTTACTCGAACAATTGAACAATTATCTCCTGAAACGGTCCAGCTGTTTTTTATGCCGACTTCTGATGCCTTTTTTCAAATTCAGGGCAGGTTTAAAACCTGCCCCTACGATCTCAATTTTTTCTACGAACTTTTTTTGTCCCTGCTGAATTCTGGATTCTGACGTTTGACTCCTGAATTTTACCCTGTTTCCTCGTCGCTGATAATGCTGCCGTCGCGAAATCGTACCAGGCGCCGGCCATAGGCGGCGATATCGTTTTCATGGGTTACCAGTATAACGGTAATGCCCGAGTCGCGGTTAAGGTTCACGAAAAGGTCCATTATCTCGGCGCTTGTTTTGGTGTCGAGATTTCCCGTGGGCTCGTCGGCAAGAATAATGGGAGCCTTATTGACAATGGCCCGGGCGATGGTCACGCGCTGCTGCTGACCGCCGGAGAGCTGGTTGGGCTGGTGGTCGACGCGGTCTTCCAGCCCCACGGTCCGGAGGGCATCAAGAGCGCGTTCCCGCCGCTGCCGTGCAGGCATGCCGCTGTACAGCAGCGGAAGCTCCACGTTTTCAAGGGCAGTGGTGCGCGACAGCAGATTGAAGCCCTGGAACACAAACCCTATTTTATTATTGCGGATTTCCGCCAGCTCGTCGCGAACAAGGCGGCTGACATCGGCGCCATCGAGCATATACGTGCCGCTGCTGGGCGTGTCGAGGCAGCCGATGAGATTCATGAAGGTTGATTTGCCCGAGCCCGAAGGGCCCATGATGGACACGAACTCGCCCTTGGCGATGCTCAGGCTCACATTGTTGAGCGCGGCAATGTCGCTGTCGCCCACGTGATAGAGGCGGGAGAGGCTGCTGACTTCTATGAGGGTTTCATTCATAAGGAGCTTTTAAAAAAAAGTGTTCCGCGTAGCGTCTTCATCCTACTTCTTCTCTTTTTCAGTCAGCCCGATGATTACCTCCTGGCCTTCGGCAATATCTCCTCCCAGCAGCTCCGACCAGCTGCCGTCGGTGATGCCTGTGGTGACCTTGACGGGCTTTGCTTCATCGCCATCAGGGAGCCATACCTTTTGGCCATGATCGCCCGGGGCGCCTGTAGGCATTTTTTTCGGCTTGAAGCGCAGCGCCGCATTGGGCACGCGCAGCACGCCGTTTTTTACGCCGGTTATAATCGACACATTGGCTGTCATGCCGGGCTTGAGCTTGAGATCGGGGTTTGCAACCGTGATGACTACATCATAGGTGACCACATTCTGCACCACCACGGGAGCATTGCGCACCTGCGTAACTTTGCCGGTAAAAACCGTCTCAGTGTAGGCATCGACCACAAATTCCGCATCCTGACCCGACTGGATGCGTCCTATATCGGATTCATCAACATTGGTGTTGATCTGCATTTTGCTCAGGTCCTGGGCAATGGAGAAAAGCGTCGGGCTCTGGAACATGGCGGCCATGGTCTGGCCGATATCGACATTGCGGGATATGACGATGCCGTCAACGGGGGAAACAATTTTTGTATACTGCAGGTTCGTTTCAGCAAGCTTGTATGAGGCCACGGCCTGCACCACTTGCGCTTCGGCCAGGCCCACCTGGGCTTTTGCCACAGCGTTGCTGGTCTCTTCGGCGTCAATTTCGCTTTTGCCGATGACCTTGCTTGCGAAGAGCTGCCGCTTGCGCTCAAAATTCCGCTCCGAATCTTTGAGCGTGGCCTGCGCCTTTGCAAGGCCGGCCTGCGCCGACAGTAGATTTGCCCGGGCCTGCTCAAGCTGCGACTCGAACGGCGCCGGGTCGATGAGCGCGATGAGCTGCCCCTTCGTGACAGGCGAGTTGAAATCGGCATACAGCTCTTTTATGCGGCCCGACACCTGCGTGCCCACAAGCACGGTGGTCGTAGGGTTGACCGTGCCGGTGGCGATGCAGGCCGAGCGGATATCTCCTTTGGCAGCCTTGTCTGTCTTGTATGCTGATGAATTTTTTCCCCGCAGTGCGAAAAAAAGCAGCACAGCCGCTATAATGACACCCAGCGTGACACCTATTGCAAGTTTTTTCATAGGTAAGCCTTTAAGCATGAGAAACTGTGATGATAGATAAAACAATGCCATTGCGAGTCGGCCACGGCGGACGTGGCAATCTCATATTTTGGATAATAATTCATTTACCATATTCTGAACCTGTTTGGATAGGCGGAATTTTAAGTATATGCCGGAATACCCGCAACGGCCCAACTCGTGCGCAGTTTTTGAGCAAAGCGGGGAAAAGGGCTCTCCTGCATGTCGGGCAGTAGGTTGTAAACCGCTTGTCCACAGAAATTCCCCACTGCGTGTGGATAAATACCAGGCATACTCAGAGCATTTTATAAAACAGTATAACCTTCAGGAGATATCACATACGCTCCAACGGAAATCCGGATAGCTGGTTTTCTCCCGAAGCCAGGTTTCAAAACGTTATGGGAATAAAAACTATTACACAAGAACGCCCTGTATTTTTTATTAGGTCACAAAAAAAGAGACCGGCACTGCTGCCGGTCTTTTTTTTATGCGAAATATATTTTATCGGGGCGACTGGATTTGAACCAGCGACCCCCTGCGCCCAAGGCAGGTGCGCTACCAGACTGCGCTACGCCCCGATGTAAAAATGAATAATTTGATTATCACAGCAGGGTTGAAAAAGCAACTGCAAACAGTCTTGAGTCAGCCTCCTGCCTGCTACAGGCACGTTCCTTGACAGGCGCCTGATATTTGTATACTACATTTACTCGGTTTTTGTGTTTAACAAAGTGGATTGCTTGTATGACCCTTGCAAGGCGTACCATTATCGACGGATACAATGTCATCCGGACCAATCCCAGCGGCTCACGCCTTGAGCAGACGCAGGGGGGCGAGGCAGCCAGGCAGTGGCTCATCGACCACTGCTTCCGCGCACTGCCGCCCGGAGAGCACTGGACAGTGGTTTTCGACGGAGACGGCATTGGGTCAAGCCGCGACGCTGGTGGCGCAGAGCTTACCGTGCGCTTTGCAGCTCCGGAAACGGCTGATGAGATGATACGGGACCTGGGCTTTCATGCGGCAGCGCTGGGTGCGAGCTGCCTTATCGTATCCTCGGACAATGATGTTCGGATTGAGGGCTGCGCGTTTCAGGACAGTAGCGATTTTTATGACTATCTGCTCAGGCATGCGCCCCGGCACAGCGCACCTCCGGCTGATGATGCCTTATTGATGGTTGATAAACTGCTTGCATATCTTGTGGAATGCGGCCATATAAAGAGCGGTGATTGTATACCAGCGGCAACGGCCGATGCGCTCAGAGTTTTTTTCAGGTACTTTGGCCAACTGAACCACAAGCCGCAGAAGATTGCCCGCCAGGTGGAGATCATGCTGCGGGAAGGGTTTAGGCTGCTGCCCGACCCTGATCCTGAGAAGGCTGTTTTCAGGAATATTAAAAGTTTTTTTGATAAAAAATAAAAAATATCCGGAACTGGCAGGAGTCAGGAGCCAGAAGTCAGAAGTCAGAAGCCAGAAGTCAGAAGTCAGAAGTCAGAAGTCAGAAGTCAGAAGTCAGAAGTCAGGAGTCAGAAGTCAGAAGTCAGAAGTCAGAAGTCAGAAGTCAGAAGTCAGAAGTCAGAAGTCAGAAGTCAGAAGTCAGAAGTCAGGAGTCAGAAGTCAGAAGTCAGGAGCCAGAAGTCAGGAGTCAGGAGCCAGAAGTCAGGAGTCAGGAGCCAGAAGTCAGGAGCCAGGAGTCAGAAGCCAGAAGTCAGAAGCCAGAAGTCAAGAGCCAGAAGTCAGAAGCCAGAAGTCAGGAGCCAGAAGTCAGGAGCCAGAAGTCAGGAGTCAGGAGCCAGGAGCCATAAGTCAAGAGTCAGAATCCAGAATGCAGAAGCCGGGAGTCGGAAGTCAGCAGGTGCGGAAAGAAGTTTAGAGAAAAAAATAGAGATTTTAGTGGCAGGTTTCAAACCTGCCCGGAGTTTGGATAGAGGCATTAGAAGTCAGTATTAAAAAACAGCGGGAGCATTTCAGAATCTGATTGTCTGTAAGAAGCCAGTAAACTTCTGGAAGCTATGTGTTTTCTATTCTGGATTCCGGCTACTGAATTTTTTTTTAAAGAAATTTAGGGGGACCTCGATACTACATATAAGGGCTCTTGAATGCTAACGAGTATTTTCATACAGGAAAAGGAACCATGGCCAGTTGCAGAGACGACGATTGCGGATTCAGGCTCGTACCGTTTATTCAGAATAAGACAAACGCTTTGAGCTTTTTTCTTACATCCCCCTATAATAACCAACCGGTAATGAATTTTTTCATAGATGTACAGGACTATACAAAACCCGAGTCTTTTTTGGATATTCTAAACATTGCCGTTGATTCGATGCTGCTCGGGAAACCTTCGCAAGGCAGAGATTCGTAGAGCTGTTTTTCTGCACTGCCCCTGACTGCTTGGTCCAGCGCACTATACAAGGGGGCACTATTAATCGAATATAATCAATAGGGGGATTTCCTGCCGCCTATCAAATCCCCCCAACCCCTTTGCTAAGAGGCTGTATCTCAATTGATTTATTAATGTCATTTCGAATCCGCCGCAGGCGGTGAGTCCGCAGGTTGCGCCACCGCGCATCAATCTTAAGCCCATGATTTTACTCACTACAAAGATCTCTCCCTTCGGTCGAGATGACAGCAAAGCTAATTGTACACAGTCTCTAAAGGGGGATTTTTTTTGTCGCTTCTTTTGTGGGGCTTTGTACTTATGACGGCTTTTTTAG
>CAWDSQ010000035.1:0-91372 GCA_963804955.1 uncultured delta proteobacterium
GGTGGTGGCGCTTTGTCTATGAAAAGACCTTTGAGCCGGAGAGGAGAAAGGGTGGGCTTGATAATTTGAATAATAATTGCCGGACGTCCGCTGAGGCGGAGGACCGGCCTACATTTTCGTAGAAGAATGCTTACTTGCCGGGTAGGTTTTTGATGTTCTCTATAAACATTTTTGCGGAAAAGCTGAGATAGGTCCCCACCAGCACCACGCGCTTGCGCTCCACATCAAGCACGTAGATGCTTACCCCTGAAGGCGATTTTTTTCCAAGCTTCAGCGTTGTGCTCGTCCCGCATTGACGGCTACCGCCAGCTCCGGAGCATCAAGGCCGTACTGACCCATCTGCACCGGGTTTTCTTCCACAATGCTCAGCACCACAGTGTCGAGCATGGCCGACACCATGCTTTCGCACTGTTCCAGGGAGGGCTTCCGCGCGGGAGGATCCGTTACCTCCCATTTGAGGTTTTTGCGGCCAAGGATGACGCTCTTGCCGGCAGAGGTAATGCTGACGGATTCTATGTCGCTCTGGGCAAGGTCGAACATCTTTTCATAATCGCCCCGCTGTGCCGGCTTTTGTATTTTTAAGGCGGGCTTTTCAAATACCAGAACGTATATGAGCAGGCCTGAAAAAATAAGTGCCCATGTTATAAGGCGCCGGATGTTCATCTCTTAAAACGCCTCCATGCAACAACCATGATGCCGATAAGGAGCACCAGCGAGGGCTCAATCACCACGGCCGACCAGAAAACGAGCTTGCTTTGAAGCTCGGTGAGGAAGAACATGGAAATGGGCCCCCCGCCCGATTTTGACCGCGCTGAGAGCATGCCGCTGTTTTCGGCAAGCCAGTTCACCGTGTTCAGGAAAAAATCCTTGTCCCCGAGAATATTAATGTAATGGTTGGTGGCGAAAGCCGAATTGCCCATGGTGATGAGAATGCCCTGCGGCGGAGCCTGGCCCTGCGCAGCACCGCCCTCCACAGGGGTGATAACGGCAACCGGCACCGGGCCTCGCATGTCCTGGCCGGGGTTAAAAGTGACGGTGTTGGTGCGCACGCTCTGGGTATCTGTTTCGGCCCAGCTTTCCTTGCCAGACAGGGCAAGCACATTTGTAGCTGCATTTGCCAGGGGCACAACCGACCGGCATACCGGAAAGACGACAGCCTCGTTCATGTTGCGGGCTATGGGGTGGCGCTTGTCGGGTATGATGATGGGCGTGAGATGGTCAAAGGTCATGAGCTTGCTTTGCGTATCGATCAGATAGTTGCGGCCCAGCTGTATCTGCTTTCCTGCCAGATAGTTCTCAAGAGCAGGCAGAGGAACCGGATCGCAGAGCATAAGCACCCTGCCGCCGCTTTTGAGATAGGTGTCGATCATATCAATTTCCCGGGGCAGGTAGTCTTTTTCGGGTCCTGCAATAATCAGCGCCTGCGTATCAGCGGGCACTGCCTGCGCCTGCATCAGCAGCAGCTCTTCGACCCGGTAATTTTCAGCCTGCAGAGCCTTGCAGATCATGGAGTAGCTGTTTTTTGCGTCCGTACCGTAAATGTCCTTTTCGCCGTGGCCCTTCACGAAACGAACTGTTTTTTCCCTGTTTTCGGTGAGCTTGAGAATTGCGGTCAGCAGGCCGTCTTCAGAGACGGCAAACATTTTTTCCCGCCGTCCCTCATATTCCATAATGCCTGCGCCGTAGCCTTTCACGTTAAGGGCTTCTGCCCGCGCCGGGTTTTTTTCAAGATCCAGCAGTTCATAGATGAATGTATCTGTAGCGCGCGAAAAAAGCTCCAGCACATCCTGTATTTCCTGCTTCTCCTGGGGGCGATAAAAAACCGTGACGCGAAGGGGGCCTGATAGCTTGCCCAGCACCTGCACGGTCTGGTCAGCAAGCGTGTAGCGTTTTTCCGGCGTAAGATCGATGCGGAGGTTGTGCCGCACTGCGATAAGGTTTACGAGTATGAGCGAGCCGGCTACAAAAAAGACCAGCAGCGCAAGCTCGATCCAGTGCGCAATGGCCTGTTTCCTGAAGACGTCAAAAAATTTCATTTTATGCCCCTCCATTTCCGTGATTCGAGGGAGCATTTTGTCAGGAACAGGAAAAAAGCTGTCACGCTCAGGTAATAGACAATATCGTTGATATCGATGACGCCCCGGATGAAATTTAAAAAATGTTCCGAGAACGACAGCTGGTGCAGCACCTTGACCACGGCTGATCCTGCAATGCCCTCGTTCCAGTCAAGGAACCACATGAGCAGCAGCACGCCGATTGTCGACATGGCTGCCACGACCTGGTTTTCGGTGAGCGAAGACAGGAAAATGCCGCAGGCGATGCAGGCCCCGCCCATAAGCAAGAGCCCGAGATAGCAGGCCGCAAGCGGCGCCGGCTCGAGCTGGTAGACGATTTTCAGAAGCGCCGGATACAGCAGCGTCAGTGCCAGCATGAGGGCAAAAACCGCCAGGCAGGCAAGATATTTTCCCATGATGATCTGCCGGTCGCGAAGCGGGCTTGTGAAGAGCAGCTCGATGGTGCCCATTTTTTTTTCTTCGGCAAACAGGCGCATGGTCAAAAGCGGCAGCACCGATACGGTGACAAAGCGGATATCGTAGAAAGTCTGCTGCCAGAGCCCGAGCTTGACATCCGAGCCCACGAACATGACGAACATGACCATATTGGTATAGTAAAAGTAGCCCGACATGACCAGAAAGACCGTGGTCACCACATAGGCGATGAGCGAGGTGAAGTATGACCCCATTTCGCGCTTGGCGATTGTCAGGGTGTTCATCGCCGGCGTACCTCCGTGTCATCTGCAACAAGCTGTATGAAAATTTCCTCAAGCGTCATATCTACAGGCCGTATTTCCGCTAAGCTCCAGTTTCGGCCGCATATGGCCTGCGCAAGGCTGTTGATGACCGGCAGGCCCTCTTCCACAGCGACGATGAAAGCATCGGGACCCTCAATGCCCGGCGTAACGGATACAACGCCCGGTATGCTGAGCATAGTCTGCGTGATGGCATCGGCCGGCGCCTGTGCGCGAACGAGAATTTTGGGAGTCTGCTGCAGGCGGCGGGTGAGATTATGCGGCGTGTCTACCGCTACCAGCCGCCCCTCCTGAATGATGATAACCCGGTCGCACACAGCGCTCACTTCGGAGAGAATATGGGAGCTTAAAATGACGGTGCGTGAAGCGCCAAGGCCTTTGATGAGGCTGCGGATTTCGATGATCTGCTTCGGGTCGAGCCCGATGGTGGGCTCATCGAGAATCAGCACTTCCGGATCATGCAGCAGGGCCTGGGCAATGCCCACGCGCTGGCGGTAGCCCTTGGAGAGCTTGCCGATGAGCCGGTGCGCCACATGGGCAAGGCTGCATTTGTCAAGAACCTCGTCGATCCTTGCTGTGCGCTGCCGGGACGCTATGCCCCGCACCTCGGCGAAGAACCGCAGATAGCTGCGCACGGGCATGTCAAGATACAGGGGCACGCTTTCCGGAAGGTAGCCGAGCTTGCGCCGCACTTCCAGGGGCTCTTTTAAAATGTCATGGCCGCAGATACGCGCCGTGCCGCTGGTGGGCGGAAAGAAGCAGGTGAGCATGCGCATGGTCGTGGTTTTGCCCGAGCCGTTCGGCCCGAGAAAGCCCATGATCTCGCCCTCGCTCACGTCAAATGACAGGTCGATGACGCCGCGGCTGTTGCTGTAGTATTTGGTCAGGTGGTCGACTTCAATGGCGTGCATAATCAATTGTGCTCATTGTCCTGCAAAAACAAACATTTCCCGGATATCCCCGGGACTTGTTTTATTATCATCAAAGCCCTGCGCTGTCAATTTTCCTTATTCATCGTCAAGGTCGGCGATGAGGGGCAGGGGCGCGCTGGCAGGCAGTTCCTGCACGCCTTTCAATTTGCGCTCGATGGTGCGGGATTTGCGGGAGGCGTCCTCAATGGTGTTGCTGGCCTCCTGCAGTTTTTTGTGGGTTTTGTCTAGCAGGTCGCCGAAATTGCCGAATTCTTTTTTTACCGTTCCTAAAAGCGACCACACCTCGCTTGAACGCTTTTCAATCGTGAGCGTGCGGAAGCCCATCTGGAGGCTGTTGAGAAGCGCGGCAAGCGTCGTGGGCCCGGTTACCACAATGCGGTGATCGCGCTGCAGCCCTTCGCACAGACCGGGGCGCCGGAGCACCTCGGCATAGAGGCTTTCGACCGGTACATACATTATGCCGAAGTCGGTCGTATGCGGCGGGTCGATATATTTTTCCTGAATTTTTTTTGCCTCGTTTTTTATAAACCGTTCAAGGCTTTTTGACGCCTCTTCCAGAAGAGCCGGGTCGGCTTTTTCCTGTGCCTCAAGCAGCTTCTGGTAATCTGAATCGGGAAACTTGGCGTCAATCGGGAGCCAGACTTCGCTGTCGTTTTGCTCGCGCCCCGGAAGGCGTATCGCAAATTCGACCCTGTCGCTGCTGCCTTTTTTAGTGGCCACATTGCAGGCGTACTGATCTTTTGTGAAAAGCTCCTCAAGCAGGAAGCCCAGGCTCATATCTCGCCCCAGGTGCCCCGTGTTTTTACATTGGTGAGCACTTTTTTAAGATCCCCCACGCCGGCGGCAAGGCTTTGCATTTCCCCCAGCCCGCGGTGCACCTGCTCGAGCCGGTCGCCGACGAGCTTGAACGACTCCCCGAGGCGCTGCTCAAGCGTTGCGTGCAGCTTTTCATCAACCGTCTGGCGCATGGCCTCAAGCTTTCGGCTGTTGTCCTCCTGCAGCTGCCGGAGCCGCTGCTCCACGGTCAGGCGCACAGCCTCAAGCTTTTCTTCATTGACTTTGGTGAGGGAGGTGAGCTGGTTTGAAAACGTATCCAGCTGCTGCTTCTGCAGCGTTGCAATATCGGTCATGCGCGACAGCAGCGAATCCCCGAGCGTTGTAAAACCTGCAGCAAGCTCCTGCCGGGCAAGCTGGGCAGTATGCCCGGCCTCGCTGCGCCCCTGAGCCATCTCGGCTTTGAGCGCGGCTTCGATCCGCTGCTGGTTTTTTTCATAATTTTCAAGGAGGGCTTCGATTTTTAGCAGCTCTTTGCCCTTTTTGGCAAAGAGCTGCAGTATCCCTGCCACAGCCCCTGCCGCGGCACAGATGAGAATACTAACAAGAAGAATGTCTGTCATAGCCATAGTCTTTTATTGTTTGAATGAAACACCTTTTAGAGCCTTTTTGGTTTTTGTAATGGCCCTGCAGTTGCAGGTCCGGGTGTTGAAGACTATAAGGGTTTTTTTGAGGCGCTCTTTGAGCCCGCTATTTGCATATCAGAAGAGCGTTTTCCTGCCGCCAATTTTTATGAAAACATGTGCAGGCATATTTACTCTATCGAATACCAGAACTGGGCGTAAGTGTATATAATTTTTGACAAAAAATTTTATTATGCTATAGTTTCACGCTCGGCGATGCGCCTGTAGCTCAGCCGGATAGAGCAACGGCCTTCTAAGCCGTGGGTCGGGGGTTCGAGTCCCTCCAGGCGCGCCATACAGCGCCTGGCCCCGAACAGCAGCGCGCCGTGACAGACTTGCATTTTCAGTGGTGGGTGTAGCTCAGTGGTTAGAGCACCAGGTTGTGGCCCTGGGGGCCGAGGGTTCAAGTCCCTTCATCCACCCTCTTCTATTTGAACAAGCAAAGAAAGCCGATGCACGACGCATCGGCTTTCTTTGCTTTATATGTTTTTGGCTACGGTGCTGGTTGCAGCTTTACGATTGTGCTACCGCTGAAACCCGCGCTGACCCCAGGGCTGCTGCTGGACAGGCTGCGGCGCTCTCTGCTGGCGACCGCCAGACGGCTGCTGTATGGTCCGGGGCTGCTGTCGCGGCTCGGGCGCGCTTTCCCGTGGCTGCTGTATGGTCCGGGGCTGTTGTCGCGGCTCGGGTGCGCTTTCGCGCGGCTGCTGTATGATCCGGGGCTGCTGTCGCGGCTCGGGTGCGCTTTCGCGCGGCTGCTGTATGATCCGGGGCTGCTGTCGCGGCTCGGGCGCGCTTTCCCGTGGCTGCTGTATGATCCGGGGCTGCTGTCGCGGCTCGGGTGCGCTTTCGCGCGGCTGCTGTATGGTCCGGGGCTGCTGTCGCGGCTCGGGTGCGCTTTCGCGCGGCTGCTGTATGATCCGGGGCTGCTGTCGCGGCTCGGGTGCGCTTTCGCGCGGCTGCTGTATGATCCGGGGCTGCTGTCGCGGCTCGGGCGCGCTTTCCCGTGGCTGCTGTATGATCCGGGGCTGCTGTCGCGGCTCGGGCTTCTGGAATACAGGAGGCTCGGGTCTTACGGGCCGTTCCGGACGTGCTTCGTCACGGTCGGGCCGCATACCGGGCTTATTCTCGTCAGACTCACGAACCGGCTGCTGTTTATGAACGCCAGGCCCCTTGTCTTCATCCTGCCGGGGGGGGCGCAGCCGGTCTCTGTCAGGCTCGGGTCGGTCTTTTCCCGCCTCGGGCAACCGGGGTTTTTCACTGCCCCGATCAGGTTTTCTCTCCATATCCAATCCTGTGCGTTCAGTTCTGTCCCGGTCCGCATCAAAAGACGGTTTTTCCCTCAGCGGCTCTTGTGCTTTAAGCTGCTCTGGTTTTACCTGTCCCGACGGCTTGAGCTCGCGGGTGGGGAAAAGGGTACGTGCTTTTGGTCTGTTAACATCGCGATCAGGCACCAGCTTATCGGAAACCTGCAGGGGCCGGCCTTTCATAATGCTCCCATCCGCAGGCCTGCCGGACTTCATCCGATCCAGCTTCTGCGCGATGGCAGATGCGTTCTGCCTGTCGCCGCGCTTTGCAGCGGCGAGATTCTGCTGGATGCGCTCGCGCACGGTTTGATGCGGTTTCTGGCGCACATTAATGTCGGCGAAGTTATATTTTCCAAGAGCGTTTTTATGATTTTTGAGCACGAGATCGTTCACCATCGGCGAGCCGCGGTAGCTTTTCGCGATTGTCGCCCTGTCGACATTTCTGATGCGAATGTCATTATAGTTGTTGACCGTATAGAAATTATTCTGATTTACCACCACGGCATGGTCTTCATAATGGTGCCTGCCGTGACGGCCGTCGTGCCGGTCATGGTGATCATCGTAGATATTGATCGATACGATAGCCGAAGGGCCCCAGTAGTTGCGGCAGTAGTAGGGCTCATACGGAGCAAGGGGCACCCAGCCGACATAGGTATCCGTATATATCCATGACACGCGGCCCGGATACCAGCCATAGCTGATCGTGTATGACGGCGCCACCGCAATGCCCACAGCCATAACAGGCGGAGCCCAGTACCAGCGGCGGGAGGCATCGACATACACCCATGAGCCGTAATGGTGCGTCACGTAGCCGAACGGCTCTGCCGGGATCCAGACCTGATCGCCGTACCAGGTGGTCCAGCGGCCGCAGGTGTAGGGCGCCCAGCCGGCGCTGACATGGGTGGGCCGCCAGAATTGACGATACCCGCCATCGTAATTGACGCTTTCCCAGCTGCCCTGCTCTTCAAGAACATAGGCCTCGCTGTGCAGCTGCTCCGGCAGATGGCGTACGGTTTCGCCCCTGGGCTCAAGCCGCTGCTGCCAGAGGCGGTCGCGGTCGGCATTCCAGCTGTTCCATGAGGCATCGGTCAGGCCCTCGCCCGACGTGACCTGTGAGCGGTTGGCAACGATGGAAGAGGCTCCCGCCCGCACGTCGTATTTTGTGGAGCCTGAGGGGTGCACATAATTTACCGTCCCGTTAACGGCGATTACCTCCATGGACTCATCGCCCGCATACAGATCAAAAACCGTGCCCGCGGGGGCGATGACCTGCCCGAACGGTGTGGTTGCCCTGATGATGGTGTTTGAGCTGTTGTTGTAAAACCGCGCCGTGCCCGAGGCTATATCGATTTCGGTCGCATCTTCGGCCAGCCGCAGCAGCTGCGCCTGCGTGCTGCCGCCAATGCGCAGCATGGTGCTGTTGGGCATGATGATTTCGGCCCGCGTGTTTTTGTCGGCATAGAGCGCATCCTCAAGCCCGAACGGCGCATCCTTCACCGTAGCCACCCAATCCTTGTTTTCAGGCACATAGCGCAGCAACTGCCCTTCCACATGGTCGATATGGCCTACCAGAATGGGCTGTTTCTGCTGCTGACCGGATGCAGGGGCAACCGCGGCAAGCAGCACAACAGCAATCAGGCATAACATCCATCGCATTGTCTTCATAGCTCCACTCCTTGTGTAGTAATTAGTACATGTTTTATTCTATACACACAAGCCGTGCCAGATGTGGTCTCATACTACTAAGTTACTATAATAGCATGTTATTTTTATAATCTGCGTAAAAGGCAAAAAAAAAGATGTCCAAATTATCAAACACCGTACAGCCAATAAACAAGGATAATCTTATAGTTAATCAATTGGGTGAACGGGGCTCCCGTCCTTTTTTTCAGACAGTTGCCCTCCCGTTTCAGCGCTGTAGGCAATGTCGCTGCTGCGCAGCCCGTAGGCCTGCGCAAGCAGCTCATTTTTTTGCCTGGGCAGCTCGAAAAGCCCGGGCTGGTAGTGGTTGAGTCCGTACTTTTGAAGCAGGCGCTGTTCAAGCTCCTCCTGCGATACGGCCCGGTCGGGAGAGAGAATATGCTCGACGCGAACCCCCCGGCCGGCAAGCTCGCGGGAGACAAGAACGAACCGGTGACAGTCAAACGGATCACGCTCAGCGCACATAAGGGCGATGCGCAGCCCTTTTTTAATGCCCCTGATGACCCGGTCGATGCCTGCCTGAAATGCGGGCATAAGGCGCACGCGGCTGAAATCGACCCGGCCTTCCGGGGTGAGCACAGAGGGCTTGCTGTGGCGCGCACCGAGGCTGTCGCCGAGATACAGGTACCGGATGTCGGCCAGCTGCAGGTCGGTTTTTATGCTTTCGCGGTTGAACTGAGGCTGGCGGCGGCTGTAGGGCGCGCTGCGAACATCGACAGCGCAGTTCACGCCATGGGCAAGCAGCATGCGCACAAAGGTGTCGATGCTGTGGTTTGAATGCCCTATGCTGTAGCAGGAAAGCTCTTTCACGGTTGCTCTTGTTCCGCAGTTGTGTATAATCGGCAGCGGAAGATGTATACCCGCAAGCAGGCTTTTTACAAAGAACTTTTTGCACGGAGCATGTTATATGCCCGTCTTTGTCGTGCAGAAGCACCATGCCACAACCCTGCATTATGACTTCCGGCTTGAGAAAGACGGGGTTCTCAAGAGCTGGGCCGTGCCCAAAGGCATAGCGCCGGAAAAGGGCGTTAAGCGCCTGGCTGTGGAGGTCGAAGACCATGACCGAGAGTATGCCGGTTTCGAGGGCGATATTCCCGAAGGGCAGTATGGCGCAGGCAGGGTTGAAATCTGGGATGCCGGCACCTATGAAGAAGAGGAGTGGGCTCCCGGCAAAATTGTTTTTGCCCTTCATGGCAAAAAGCTGAGGGGCCGCTTCTGCCTTATCCGCTTTGCAAAGGCCGGAGAGAAAAACTGGCTTCTCTTCGCATTATAAAAGGCCTGCCCGCCCGCTCTGTTGCGAGCGAGCAGGCAATTTTTATGATTTATGCTTATTGACACCCACTGTCATTTAAATGATCCGGCCTTTACCGAAAAGCTGCCCGGTGTGATTGAACGGGCTCAGGCAGCCGGCATTGGCGCGTGCATTGTGCCTGCCTATGACCGTGCATCGCTGCCGCGAACTGCGGCGCTTGCGCGGCAGTTCGCGCATTTTATTGTCCCGGCATACGGCCTGCATCCATGGTTTGTCGGCCAGGGTATAGATATCGATGAGCTCAGGGCGTATCTTGTGCAGCCCGGCATCGTGGCTGTGGGTGAGATCGGTCTTGATTTTTCGCCCGAATGCCCACCGCCGGAAGCGCAGAGGGAGCCGTTCAGGCTGCAGCTTGACCTTGCGGCAGAGCTCGGCCTGCCCGTGCTTCTCCACTGCCGTAAGGCGCATGATGAGCTTTTAAAAATTTTAACACGGTATAAAGGAGTGCTGAGCGGCGTGCTGCATTCATTCTCCGGCGGAAGGGATATGGCTCTGCGGTTCATCGAGCTTGGTTTTCATATTGCATTTTCCGGCTCGGTGACGCGGACAACGGCAAAAAAATATCACAGGACCGCGGCAGGGATTCCGCTTGATTCTCTGCTGGTTGAAACCGACGCGCCATCCATTGCCACGCAAACCACCCTTGCCTCGCAGGTGGAGCCGCGGCATACGGTTGAGGTGGCCCTCACCATTGCCGGGCTTCGCGGCAGCACGTTTGAAGAGATTGCGCAGGCAACAACAGAGAATGCCCGGCGGCTGTTCGGCCTGCAGGGGATTATGTGACCATGGACCCGCAAAGCGACCGGTTCATCCGCAATAAAATGTTTTTCGGCCTTGAGGGCTTCCACAAGCTGCAGGAGAGTTTCGTGGCCGTGGTGGGGCTCGGGGGCGTTGGGTCCTATGCCGCAGAGGCGCTTGCGCGGGCGGGCATTGGACGGCTGCGTATCATTGATTGCGACAAGGTGAAGCCTTCGGATATCAATCGCCAGCTCATCGCGCTTTCCACCACCGTAGGCATGCCCAAGGCTCAGGCTGCGGCAGACCGCCTTGCCGCCATCAACCCGCAGCTCAGGCTTGAGCCGGTGCAGGCCTTTTTTCATTTTGACACTGCCGGGGAGCTTATCACCGGTGATATCGATTTTGTCATCGACGCCATCGACAGCCTGAATCCGAAGGGCCAGCTCATTCGCCACTGCCTGGAAAAAAATATTCCTATGATCTCGGCCCTTGGCGCTTCCAGCAGAACAGATCCTTTTCAAGTACAGCTGACCTGCTTGAACAAAACCGTCAACTGCCCGCTTGCCCGGGCATTGCGGCGGCATCTGCGCACCAAAGGCATCAGGGACGATGTGCCGGTCATCTATTCTCCCGAGCCTCCCGGCCGGTCGCGCCTGCCCGCGCCTGAGCCCATGGTCGAGTCAACCGACGCCTATATCCGCGGCAGGCTCAGGCGGTCGCTGCCCAGCATCCCGACGCTGCCGGGCATCGTCGGGCTCATGGCGGCGAATTATGTCATGTTCGAGCTGCAGAAAAGAGGATAGTCCAGACAATTATTAAGACAAAATCAAAGCTATGGCATTAACCAGGAAGTCGAGGGTTTAAAAGCTTAACAATGTACGAAAATATCGTTATAGCAAGTGCTTGGCGATTTGCCAGAGCCTAAACTAACCCATAGATTCTATTAACGAAGCAAAATTTTTAGCCCCTTACGAAACGGTCGGGTGCGCACAAAAGCAGCCGTTCAGGTTTACATAACAACAACCCATATTAGAGGTGCCCGCTGCACCGCAAGATTTCTAATCACGGACGCACATTTTTTGTCCGGCACAGCAACTGATGATTTCAAATGTGAAGGCCCACTAGAAGCTTATGGCGGGAAACCGGGGGGCTTGCTTCCGGGGCGAAGGCTGCCGCACCAGAGACAGTATGTCTGCCGGCATGACGGAAGTATCAACTGCTGCCATGGGCGATCTGATCGCACAGCGTATGTAGGGCGTGTCTCATTCAGTTGAGTTCGCAGCACAGAAGTCGATGCCTCTTCCGAATAATTTTTTGAACCAGGACAAGTGATCGGGCATTTATTTAGGCAGAAAACAGAGGGCACATACATTAACCGATAGCTAAATTCAAATACGTGAGGTTTTTTGTCTCCTCGTTATTTCGATTGCTCTGTTTTAAGCTTTTCTCTATACTCTGTTGAAAAATCAACAGCTCGTCTCCAGACTGTGCCGCTTTCTTTGATCGTGCGGGGAGCAGTTTTAAATAATGAGGCTGAAGCAGTGCTCGAGCGCGAAATCATCTTTTGTTAATAAAACCGTCTGCCACTATGCATAGTTTAAAAAAAACACAAAACATTATATTCATACTTTTGGTGGGTTTTTATTTTGCGTATGCGGCAAGAGTACTGATCAATGAGGCCCGTCTGTGCGTTGGTCAGTATAAAGCGATGAGGGGATTCAGTCCGGATCAAAAAAGACATGCTTTGCTGGGCGATATAGTGGTCTTTGCCGATATATGCAAAAAAATTATCCCTGAAAATGGCCGTGCTCTGCTGCTCATCAACCTTCCAAGCAGACCGAATAACGACGATTTCCAGCTGAACTATTATATATATCCTCGCAAAGCTCTATTGGCTACACCAGGAGAACGCCTACCCGGACGACATACCGGTCTTGAACCGCAATGATTATTGCGCATTACAGCAGCAGGATATAAACTGGATAATCTATATGTATTCTGCGCCGTTCACGATGCGCAAAATAGTGCGGCTGGAAAAATGCGGCACTGCCGCTTCCTACACTATCGATATGGAAAAGGGTCAGTATGTTCGCGACAGGTAAACTCATATACCTGGCTGTAGTCATTTTTTGTGCGGGCGATCTTCTGAGCGCTCTGCTTTTCAAAAAAACCTTCAGGGAAAATCGGGCTCTGCGTTTTGCCCTGGCCTATGGCCTGGGAGTCGGCACGGTGACTCTGCTGCTGTTTTATCTTTCCTGTGCCGGGGTACGGCTGACGTTCGGCAGTGTTGTACTGTGTACCGTGCCGGTTATTCCATTATGCTTGTATTATTGTTTGATGAAGTATCCCGTTGCTTCTGCCTGTATGCGTGCCGAAAAAAATAATATCGGCAGTCTATACCGGTATATAAGCGCCTTCTGTATTGTGTGTATTGTATCGGCCGTGGCAATTGTTTTTTTTCGAGCGCTTTTTTTGCCGATGCATCTGCCTGATGATATGGTGCAGTGGTGCATACGGGCAAAAATAATTTTTCATACCTCGACCGTCTTTGCCGATGATTTTATTGAGCACTACAGGGTGATGTATCACGCCAACTACCCCGTCATGATACCCCTGCTTGAAAGCCTTGTTTTTATGGCCCTCGGCGAAGCAGACGATATTCTTGTAAAAATCCCCTTCCCTGTCTTTTTTGCAGCTTTGCTGGCCTTTTTCTATGCAGCGCAGCGGCGATTTGCCCCGCATCGCCACGCTCTGCTTTTTACGGCAATGCTTGCCGTTGTGCCGATTTTTATACAGGACGGCAGAGGCAACCCGGCATCGGGTTATGCCGATGTGCCGCTCAGTTTCTTTTATTTTATTGCAGTTGTTTCGCTGCTTCAGTGGATGGAGTCCCGTGGCCGCAATGATTTATTCCTTGCAATGCTGGCCATAAGCTTCGCAATCTTCACCAAAAAAGAGGGTACTGTCCTGTGGCTCATGTTGACAGGTTTTGCCTCGCTTTTGACGATCTTAAAAGACAGACGGGTTTCCAGGGATATTGTTCTGCTTCTCTCCTGTTTCGGCCTGGTGCCGATGCTGATCAATCTGCCGTGGACATATATTAAGACATTTTTGCTGCCTGTCTCAACATGGGAGCAGGATTTCAGTTTGGCAAATTTAACGCTTGGTTTTATTTCGGAAAAGCTGTTCAGGCTGCCGGTGCTGTTCTCTTCACTCTGGCGCACCATGTTTTCATTGAACAGCTACAATGTTGTCTGGATTCTGTTTTTTTTCAGCATTGTGCTGGCATGGCGCAGGGCCATTGCGATTCCGCACATGCTTTTGCCTGCTTTGGTTCTAGCCAATGTCGGGTCGGTTTTTGCCGCTTCTTTTTTATATCCGCACTGGTGGTGGGGTAATTTCCCGGGCGATATGCCCCGCTTGCTGATGTTCAACACACCCTTGCTGGTATACTTTATATCGCAGCAGGCGCATACTGCGAAAATCATAAGCGCAGCAGATGACGAGCATCCCGGAGCCTGTCCGGCGGGAGATAAAGCGGGCGGCAGCCATATGCCTTGAGAGCAGCAGGCCAAAACCCGATGGTGGCAGGGGGAAGAGCTTGTCGCCGCGCACTATGCGGCAAGACCAGTGTGGGAGCAGCCTGCGACAGAGATGTAAAAATGCTTGTGGCGGCGCGCGCTATTTGCTATTTGTGTAAGGTGTGTAAAGTGATTCTGCAGAACAGAATGCGTACGATTGTCCTGTCTGCCGCCAATTTTTTTTAATAGAAATGCACGATGAATAACAACAATCAAAGCAACACCCCGCATATAATCGTGGTCATGCCTGCGTACAATGCCGCACTGACCCTGGAAAAGACATTGCGCGATATACCGGAAGGGAGCGTCGATGAGATAATACTTGTCGATGATGCCAGCACCGATGCTACCGTTGAAATTGCGCGCGGGCTGGGAATCACCGTCATGTGCCATGATAAAAACAGCGGCTATGGCGCCAATCAAAAAACATGTTATGACGAAGCCCTGAAAAGACAGGCTGATATCGTCCTCATGATTCACCCTGATTATCAATATGACGCCCGCATCGTCCCGTATGTTGCCGGCTTTTTAAAGACAGGAATCTGCGATGTGGTGCTTGGTTCCCGCATCAGAACACGCCGGGAAACCCTTGAGTGCGGCATGCCGGTTTACAAGTATATCTGCAACCGCTTTTTGACGCTGATTGAGAATACCGTTTTAGGCCAGAACCTGGGCGATTTTCATTCGGGCTTCAGAGCCTATACGCGCCGTGTTCTAGAAACCATCCCCTATCATGAAAATTCGGACGATTTTGTTTTCGATACGGAGTTTCTGGCACAGGCGGCCTTTTTCGGCCTTCGTATCGGCGACGTGCCGATTCCAACCCGATATTTTGAAGAAGCATCTTCAATTAATTTTTCGCGCAGCTTTACCTACGGGATGCAGACCCTGCTGGTCATGCTCAAGTATGTGCTCCAGAAAACCGGCCTGATGAAATTCAGTATTTTCAGCGCTGCCTCGCCACAACATGCCAGCCGGTCCGCCTCAGTGTAATAACCCGGCAGGGTTGCGTACCAGCCAGCCTTTCTCTCTTTATCCGCAGCTGCCGCATTTTTTTGAGCGGCAGCCGGCGCAGCTCTTCCCGGATGACGCCGCTGCTTTGGAAGACCCCGGGCTTTTAACGCTGAAGGCTGACATAAGCCGCGTAACATCAGCTTTTTTGCACCTGGGGCATCGCACCTCAGCGTCGCGGCTCAAAACAAGCTCCTCAAACTTTTTTTTACATGTGTTACAGCGAAATTCATACATGGGCATGGTCGTGCGTACTCCTAAACATGGGTGAGCGTATTCTCTCTGCTGCCGCAGCTGTCAAAAGCTGTACAAAAAAGCTTCCCTCCTGTCCTGCCGTACTCCATAAAATCTTCTAAGGTCATGCGTGACTACTGACGATTATATATTTTTACGGCACCTCAATCGCACGGCCCCAGTCGGGCACGAGAAACCGCGAACCCCGCATGGCTGCCTTTTCAATTCCGGCCCTGAGGGCTTCAGCGGCTTCATGCTGGCCGTCATCGCCAAGGGGAAATGTGCCGAAATGCATGGCAATGCTGGTTCTGGCTTTGAGTTCAAAATGCGCCTTGAGAGCATCTTCCGGCCCCATGTGCCCGGGCCACATGAACCATTCGGGCTTATATGCCCCAATGGGCAGAAATGCAAGTCTCAGGGGGCCGAACCGCCGGGCGATTTCTTGAAAGTGCTCACCGTACCCCGTATCGCCCGCAAAATAGATGGGCCCTGCCGTGCTTTCCAAAATAAAGCCGCCCCAGAGAGTTTTATAGCTGTCGCGCATGCCGCGGCCTGAAAAATGCTGCGCAGGCACACAGGTAATGCGCATCCCTCCCGGCAGAGCCGTCTGCTGCCACCAGTCAAGCTCGGTCACATTGTCATAGCCTGCTTGTTTGATCTGAGGCTTATTCCCGAGCGTCGTCACCACCTGCGGCCGGTTGGATCGGGCGAGCTTGCGCAGGGTGGGCAGATCCAGATGATCATAGTGATTATGGCTTATGAGAATCAGGTCTATGGGCGGCAGATCTTCAAGCCTGAGCCCCGGCGCCTGCACGCGCCTCGGGCCGGCGAATGAGACCGGGCTAGCACGCTCCGACCAGAGAGGGTCGGTAAGGATATTCACCCCGTCTGCCTGAATAAGAAACGTGCAGTGCCCCACGGGTGTCACCAGCAGCTGTCCGTTTGCAACCCGATCCGGAGGCCTGTGCCCCGACCCGTTATCCGTAACATGCTCCTGCCAGGAGCCGCGGTTGCGGTTGGTGACCCAGGTGAGAAAAGTTTTAAAATCGTGCTGGGCTCTGCGGTTCTGATTATAGAAGCGCGCTCCGTCAAAATGTTCCGACACCGGGCCTGAATAGCCGGGCCCGGAGAATACGAAACTGCCGCCGTACAGACAGGTAAAAAAAATACCGCAAGCAAGAAGAACTGTTGTCATATTCGTAACGAAGCCTTTTTGGCTGTTAATCTGGCTGCTTATAGGGTTTTGCACCTGCTGCATACATCCCTGCGTCTTTTTATAATTGCTTCACCAGCACAAAAATGTCAAGCTTCAGACAAAAACTTTGCTCGTGCCGGGACTTGACAGCCCTGTTTTTTAAGCTCACAATATAGGTACTAAAGGCGCAGCGCTCACCTCTGCCTCGGCATGCAGTTCTGCCTTCTTCAGGGCAGATGAAAAGCTGACGGGTTGCATGTTTTTTTGTGGCGTGGATGGGCTGAATACAGTATAAAAAAACGGACGGGTCAACGTGGGACTGATGTCGTTTGAGGAAATGAAGGAGCGGTACGAAAAGGGCGAAGAATCCCTTGAGCTGGCTCTTGAAAAATGGCAGAGGATACTGGATGACAGCCGTACGGTTTTCCACCTGTCACATTTTCAGCAGCTGCTGAAGGCGGCGATCGTACCGCTTTTGCTGTGCGTCGAGTATGAGAACCAGTGCCATATGTGCCCGATTTTTTCAGTGTGCAAGCGGGGGTATTCAGAGGAATGGAACTGCCTGCTGCGCATCATTCAGGCATATGCAATTGCAGGCGACTTGCTGCCCCTGGAGCCCTATGTGGGGCAGCTTGAATCCTTTATGAAAAAACTGCGGATGTGCCGCGACGAGCTGTATATGAAAGCAAACTGATAGAAGGATGGCACTATATGGCAAGCGCTTATTATAATGCATCACTGAGCAAAGATGAAGATGACGAACTGGATATGCTTTTTAAAACTTTTGACAGCCAGTTTCAGGACCTTCAGCAGAAATTCACAGACCTGGAGCGCAATCTGCAAGACATGCGCAGAGAAAAACCCCTTGAAGAAGAAGACAACACGCATTGATTGTTCGGTATGCGTTCAATTGTCTCCCGCCCGCCCCGGCCCATGGTTATGATTCCGAGCCGCCTACGGTTGTCCGAATGCAACTCCCTCCTGTCTATTAAAACAAAAACGGCATGAGGATGAATGCAGTCTGCAGCGCTGTAAAGTCAACCCCCTTGAGCAGTTCACTGTAGTTGGTGCCCATGATCAAAAAATTCACCGCAGCGATCTGCAGCCCTGCCGCAGCCAGTAAAGCGCCAACCAGAATATTTAATGTTTTTTCCATGTCCAATCCTCCTTGCGTTTTTCCATGTTGCGCCCGGAGCTTTTTCCGAGCTTACACAGGAAGTATAGCTTTTTGATTCTGACAGAGGGCTGACGCACAGATTACATTTTGGTAATGTTCTCCAGGGTGGACTGCGGGAAAAATGAGCGTCACCGTGGTGCCTTCAGTCGGCGCGCTTGCAATTTTGATGCTGCCGCCATGAAGGTCCATGATGGATCTGACGATGGCCAGCCCCAGGCCCGTGCCGCGCGAGACAAGTTTTTTTGCGGCGCTGCCCCGATAAAAGCGGCTGAAAATATGGTCGATATCAGCGGCGGCAATGCCCACGCCGGTATCAGCCACGGTTATGGTGGTTTCTCCCAGCGTGTTCTGCGCAAGGCTTATCGTCACGCGGCCTCCTGCAGGGGTATAGCGGAAGGCGTTTGACAGCACATTGGTCATAATGCGGCGAAACAGCACAGGATCGGCATTAAGGCGGGCAGATCCATTCAGGGTGACGGAGATATTCTTTTCATCAATATAGGCGTCATAATAATCAAGCACGGCCGAAATCTCCCTGTCTGCTGAAAATTCGGCCCGCAGGATCGCTATGTCGGTGCTTTCGGCCTTGGCGATGAACAGCAGACTCTCGATCATGTGAGAGAGGTGCTCATACTCCTCGAGGCTCGACTCGATGATCTGGCGGTACTCGTCGGCTGAACGCGCCTTTGACAGTGCCACCTCTGCCTCGCCCCGCAAATTATTGATGGGCGTGCGCAGCTCATGAGCAAGGTCGGTTGAAAAGCGTGTCAGGCGGTTGAAGGAATCCTCAAGCCGCTCGAGCATATCGTTAAACGAAGCGGCAAAAACGGTAAGCTCGCGGGGCAGCCTGCTCGCATCGAGCCGCTTGCTGAGCCGGGTGGCCCGCACGCCCTGGAGCGTTCGGGTGAGCAGGCGCATGGGCCGCATGGACCGGCGCGCGATCCAGAAGCCGACCGCGCCGCAGATGAGAATGCCCGCTATGACCACAAGCTCGACCTTAATGCGATAGCGCCGCAGTATGCCGGCCTCATGCGACAGGTCAAGGGCGGCCTGGATGCGCCAGCGCCTGCCGCCGGGATTGCCGTCATCAGCCCAGGCGCTCATGAGATAGCAGGAGGCGCCGTCGGCAAGGCGCATTTTTTTTCCTGTTTCCGGCAGCCTGTCTGCTGAAACCGGCTCGGGAAACAAATCGGCAGCAGGGGAAAATATGGCGTTTTTTGTCTGGGCAATAACCGCGTCTTTTTCATCCAGCACGCGGATATAAAAGCGGATGAACTGAAAATCACCCTGCAGCTGTATTTCGCGCTGCACCTCGGCCGCATCATCGGGGTTTGCCTGAAGAACGCTGCGCACAACCTGTATTTTTTTTATCAGGTACAGGCGGTCCTCTTCCTCAAGGCTCAAAACCAGCGCATAGTACAGGTAGCTGATGGTGGTAAGCAGTATGACCAGAGCCGCCACGATGTTAAAGACTATCAGCCGCCGCGTTATCGAGTACGCCCCGCTTCAGCTGGGGCTGCTCGTCATTCGTCGCGCTCTTCCAGAACATAGCCCACTCCCCGGACGGTATGGATAAGTTTCTTTTCAAACGGGTCATCCACCTTGGTGCGCAGCCTGCGGATGGCCACATCCACCACATTGGTGTCGCTGTCGAAATTGATGTCCCAGATCTGTTCGGCAATCAGGGTCCGGGAAAGAACCTGCCCCGAGCGCTGCAGGAGCAGGCTCAGGAGCATGAATTCTTTCTGTGTGAGCTCGATAACAGTGCCTGCCCGTGTCACCTTGTGGGCCAGCAGGTCAAGCTCAAGGTCGGCGATGACAAGCATCTCCTGCTTTTTTTGAGGGCCCCGCCGGATGATGACCCGTATGCGGGCCAAAAGCTCCGAAAAGGCAAAGGGCTTCACAAGATAGTCGTCTGCGCCGAGCTCAAGGCCCTTCACGCGGTCCTGCACCTTGTCGCGCGCGGTCAGAAACAGCACAGGCGTCATATTGCTCTGGCTGCGCAGCTGGCTGAGTATGGTCCATCCGTCCACCTCGGGCAGCATGACATCAAGAATAATCAGGTCATACTGCATGGTGCAGGGCATAGTGCAGCCCGTCGTCGCCGGAGCTTGCCACGTCGACCACAAACCCGCTTTCAGACAGGCCTTTCTTCAGATAGGCGGCTGTTTTCTGTTCGTCTTCGACAACAAGTATGCGCATGGTGTATCCTGCCGTGATACTACATAAGCAGCATGGGATCGATATCCACGATCACCTTCACGCCGCTTCGTTTTATAATCTCCGCATGCTCCTGCATGGCGCCGGCCGCGCAGGTCTTGAGCGCCTGGCTTCCTGCACCCTTCAGAAGCATCTGGAACCGGTACCGGCCCTTCATCTTCTCCCAGGGCGCTTTGACCGGCCCGAGAACCTCTATTGTAGCGGCATCGGGCCCGGTTTGACACATTTTTCTGCAGTAGGCTCCGATCTGCTGCGCCATGGCCTCAACGTCGCGGCCATTGGTGCCCTCGCAGCGGATATTCACCAGTTTCCCAAAAGGCGGATATTTCAAATCGCGGCGGAAGACCACCTCCCTGTCATAAAATGCGCGGTAGTCGTGGCGGGCAGCGCAGGTAACACTGTAGTGATCGGGGTTGTAGGTCTGTATAATTACCTCACCGGGCAGCTCCCCCCGGCCCGACCGTCCCGCCACCTGCGTAAGCAGCTGAAAGGTTCGCTCGGCTGCGCGGTAATCGGGCATGCTGAGCGACTGGTCTGCGCAGACCACGCCCACAAGCGTCACACCCGGCAGATGATAGCCTTTGACGATCATCTGCGTGCCGATGAGAATGTCGATCAGGCCATGATGCATATCGCTCAAGATCTTATGGGTTGACCCGCGCTGCGAAGTGGTATCGCGGTCCATGCGCGCGATACGCGCTGCCGGGAAAAGCTCGCGCAGCTCGGCTTCAAGCCGTTCCGTGCCCCAGCCCATGGAATCAAGGAAAAGCCCCTGACAGGCCGGGCATTGCTGCGGCACCGCAATCGTGAAGTCGCAGTAGTGGCAGGTCAGGCTTTTGCTGCTCAGGTGATGGATCAGCGCCACCGAGCAGTTGGGGCAGCGAAAGGTATGGCCGCACTGGCGGCACAGGTGCACAGGGGCAAAGCCGCGCCTGTTGAGGAAAAGAAGGCTCTGCCGTCCCTGGTCAAGCCGCTGCGCCAGAGCCTCTTTGAGTGCTTTTGAAATAATGCCCGCTTTTTTCCTCCGAAGCGCTGTTTCAACCCGCATATCAATAATAGTCACCCGGGGCAGAGTCCGGTCTTCAATCCGGGTTTTCAGCTCGGCAAAATGATATTTGCCCGTGCGCGCATTGGTGTAGGTTTCAAGGCAGGGAGTGGCCGACCCCAGCAGCACCATGCAGGCTGCATCGCGGGCCTTCACGATGGCCAAATCCCGGGCATTGTAGCGCAGGCTGTCATCCTGTTTGTAGGAGGAGTCATGCTCCTCATCGACAATGATCGCCCCGAGGTCTTTGAACGAAGCAAAAATTGCCGACCGCGCACCCACCACCACCTGCACCTGGCCGCGCCTGATCATGCGCCAGGCATCATAGCGCTCGGCATCGGTGAGGCTGCTGTGCAGCATGGCTATGGGCACCTGCAGCCGTGAGCTGATGCGGTCGTAGAGCTGGGCGGTCAAGGCTATTTCGGGAACGAGGTACAGGCACTGGCGGCCTTCGCGCAGGACATGGGCCATGACAGTGAGATAAATCTCGGTTTTGCCGCTGCCGGTGACGCCGTGCAGCAGCACAGGGTGAAAGACCTTCTGGCCAAGGGGCTGCTGCAGCCCTTCGATAATCCGCTGCTGCTGCGGTGTCGGCGTATGCACGGGCTCGATAAATATCTGCTCGCTGTCGGGCGGCCGTCTCAGACATTCGCGCTCGACAAAGACGATGAGCCCCTTTTTTTCAAGTGTGGCAAGCTGGGCTGCGCAGGGGCCCCACAGCAGGCGCAGGGCGCTCATGGACACAGGCCCGTTGTCGGCAATATGCCTGAACACCTCAATCTGTTTGCCTTTCAGTCCCTCGGCGGCAGACGCTGCCGCTGCCGATGAAAACCATTTTTCCGTTTTTATGCCCACACCCGCCGACTTTTTTCTCTGCACAGCCGCAATGAGGCCCTGCTCCTGCAAAAGCCGCAGGCTATAGGCAAGCCCCTTCCTGCCGGTTTTTTTTTCAAGACTTTTCAGTGACAGCGATTTTGCCCCGGCCAGCGCCCCAATGATGGAACGGCCGTATTCCGGCACGGTTCCCTGCTCGAGCGCCTGACAGCCCGCGTCGGTAAGGGCAAAAGCGTCGATATATTCGATGTTCAGCCCCGCCGGCAGGCCGGTGCGGATGGTAAGACCCAGAGGATAAAGGTAATAAGCTGCAACCCACTGAAAAAACCGCAGGTCGGTTTCATCAAAAAGCGGCTCGGCGTCCAGCACATCGGCAATTTCTTTTATCTTTTGAAGCGGCGCCTCTGCCGGAAAGCCTATGCAGTAGCCCGCTATCAGCCGCCTGCCGAAGGGCACCAGCACCCGCATGCCGATGCGCAGGCCATCGGCAAACTGCGGCGGCACACTATAGGTAAAGGTGGCATTGAGCGGCAGCGGGACTGCCACATCGACGAGATGCGAAGATAGTGAAGGTTGCGTCATGGCACCTGATAATACTCAAAGACGGCCCCGTCCTACAAGTGTAAAATGGCCGGACAGGGCACGCGCTGTCTGCTTTCTTGTAAGCCCCGAAAAAGTATGGGGCATCTTGACGTATACGGAAAAATATTAAACAATTAAAGTATGAAAAGCGGATTGTCACTTTTACTGTACTTATTTCTGTTGCATCTGGCAGCCTGCAGCAGTGCGGGCGCAGCTGCTCCAGACACTGCCGCACACAAAGGCACCGTTTACGGGTCAGTGCTTGACGCGCAGTCAGGCGAGCCGGTTGCGGGGGCAAAAGTCTATCTGCTCAACACCCGGGTGTGCAAGCTCGGTGGCGCCAAAATGACTGTAAGGACAGCTCAGGGAGAGTCTCTGCTGCCGCATGTTCACAGCGCCGCAGCCCGCGGCAGCACCGACGAGGCTGGCATGTTTCGTATATCCGGCGTGCCCGCGCCGCAGCCCTTTAAAAGCTATACGGTTTTCATACGGGCTACCGGCTATGGCGATTTTGTGATCCACAATGCAGCGGTCTATCCCGGGGCTTCCCGGGCGCTGCGAATCGGCTGCCGGCTGGCCAGTGGCGCTGTGCTTGCCACATGGTTTGAAGGGTCTGCACGGGAAGCTCCCGTCAGCTACCGCAGTGAAAAAGAATAACGGCTCTTAGAGCGTTATCTTCCGGCACTCAAGATAGAAGCGTTTTTCATGGGCCTCGCCCATGGAGAAGGTCTTGCGCGGCAGCGCTCCGTCCAGAATCACTGTTTTGAAAAAATCAAATTTTGAAATGACCGGCAGGGCAAAGCCGATATTGCCCTGCTGCGAGCCCAGTTCCGCAACAATGTCCGCTCCGTGGATATAATCGATCTTTGCCTCGGGCCGCTCCTTCATATACGCATCCAGAAAAGCCTGAAGCGTGGCTACTTCAAGGTTCAGCGCGGGCTTGTCAATGCAGAGCAGGCCCAGGGATTTTCCCGCCACAAAAGGAATCATGTGCCTGCCCGGCCGGGCAAGCTGCGCGGCTTTTTTTCTCATATCCGCTCTTTCAGCGACGTCATGCCAGGAAAACGAAGAACCCTGGCCGCTGTAAAAGCTCTCCATCCGGGCAAGCATATCCTGCAGATCAACATTGAACATCACGCGGTAGATGGGCTCAAATTCAAGGCCTTCGTCATGGATATTCACCAGCTCCACCAGCGCATACCGCGCCGGGTGGTTCATAATGGCTGCTGTATCAGGCATGGCTTTTTTGAGATTTTCCCAGATGACCTTGGCCGTGGCAAATGAGTGATTGCCGTCGCCCAGGGCATAAAGCAGAACTGGCTTATCTGCAACGCCATAGCGCGCGCCAAAGGCCTCAGGCGCGGCGAGGCGTTCAAGGGCCTGCGATACCTGCCGGATATCGGCATCACCGGAAACCAGATATCCGCTGACATGGCCGCTGTCCATCATGAGATCGGTATCATAGGTTTTCGGCAATTCTTTTTGAAACAGGGGCTCGATGACCGTGCGGTCAGGATCGTCGATAAGCACCATGATATGAGGCAGCTCGATCGGGGCATGCTCGCGCACTTTGATGCGCGGCGGCAGACGCTCGATAATGGTGCCTTCGGTGGCGCGGATAAGCGTGGCTGCCTCCCGCGTATAGTCGTAGTGCTCAAGGTCAAGGGCGGCAATCAACCCTTTGCGAACCTTGCCCTGGGCTGTTGTCCGCTCGACAAGCATGAACCCCGGCTGCTGCGCGGCAAGAACGCCCTCTGCAAGACAGGCTTCCATCTCTTTGTTAATTGCGGTGATCATATCGTCCACATCCGGAGATTCAAGATACACCTCAGGAAGGGTCAGCTTCAGGGTGGACGGGCTGTCGCCCGCAAACTGACGCACCCGGTCCCAGTAGTCGGGCTGCGATGTGTACTGATCACAGGCTACAACAGCCCATTTCTGAAGATCTGTGCCTTCTTTGGGCAGCAGGATGGTTGGCACATGCACAGCGATTTTTTCAAAATTCATACCTTCAGTCTCCGTTGTATAATAATCAAACAGGAATTATCTTCATAGAGCTTGAATATAGTGGCGGGGGGATGGTGTGTCAATACAAATGCAGACGCACGGGATAGCGCGCCCAGGAAATCGTAAGAGGCGGCCCTGATGAGCCGCCTCTTTTCATGAAATATTCTTACAGCGCATCTGTCACTCAATCGGCATCGCGCTATTTCTTTTTAGGCTTTTTTGATGAGCAGGCCTGCAGTTCAGCCTGCGTTTTGGCCAATTCAGCCTTCAGCGTATCCAATTCCGTACTCAGTGAAGCGGCCTGTACCTTGGCTGCGCTCAACTCGGTTCCGGCGATGGCAAGATTACCGCTTGCAGCCACAGCGTCTTTCTGCGCCTTCATGATATCCGCATCTTTTTTAGACAGCGTTATTGTTAATTCCTGAATTTTCTTATTAAGTGTTACTTTTTCCGCTTCGCATGCTTTTATAGCTGTGTTTTTATTTTCAACCTCTTTTTTGAGCTCATCAATGCCGCAGCCGGAAAATACAAAACTTAACCCGCATACAAGAAAAAATAATTTTAAAGGGTTCTTCATAGGGCGTGCTCCTTTATAAAAGGTTTATAGTAAGGCATAAATACAGCACATTTTTCTACATAACCACAAACCGTTTACGCTGTCAATGCATCTCTGTGTTTCATCCTCAATCGCAATTAGCGCACAAACCACAAACTTATACGGCAGCTCTCGTGATGCGCCCCGCCTGCAAGCCGCACAGAAGCCCGCATGGAACCGCTGATAATCAATAAATAGTTTTTATTTTTACCCCGGGTACAAGTGGTGAGCCTTCTGGCAGGCCGTTCAGCTGGGACAGTTTTTTTGCCTGGGTCGAGGTTCCCATTGTCTTGCGCGAGATCGTTTCAAAGGTATCGCCGGAAGCCACCGTGTATATTTTAATATGACGGAGCGACCTCTCGGGGACCGTAGGCAAGGCCGTCGATCATGCTTAAATACCTGTCGCCGAACACTTCGCCGTGGACAGCGGTTTTTTCCGGACGGTTCTGCAGCTGTCCCATGGCGCTGTCCATGGCATGCGTGACTTTTGCCTTCGCCTGCACCCGGGAGATGCGATCGAAAATATACGGGTGGGTGGTCAGGTACTGCTGCGCGCCCGTGTATCCCTGGCTGGAGAAGGACAGGGTGCGAAGAAAAGCCGCCATCTGCATGGGGTCATAGCCTGCCTTCATCACATAATCGACCGACTGCTCATCTGCCAGATACTCCTTCTGGCGGCTGTAGCCGAGCATGACCGAATTGAACAGCTGATTGGTTGCTGCCGCAAGCTCCGGAGATCCGCCGCCGGCTGCAGCCCCCGCAGCGCCGGCAAGCATGGCTATCTGGGCGATCATGCTCTGGCTCATGAGCGTGGCGCTGTCGCGCCCCACAACATGGCCGATTTCATGGCCGAGCACCCCGGCAAGCTCGGCTTCATTGTTCATGAGCGCCAACAGCCCGCGCGTTATATAAATATAGCCTCCGGGAACGGCAAAAGCATTTTCCATCTCCGTATCAAGCACGGTGAAGTGGTAGGCAAGATCATTGCGCCGGCAGATGCGCGCAAGCTTCTGCCCCACGCCATCTACATAATTCTGCAAAGCCGGGTTGCGGTAATAGCCGAAACGCTTGATGATCTGGGGATCGGCGCCGCGGCCGATATTTACCTCTTTTGTCTCACTCACCACATTGAATTCGCTTTCAAACGTTGTGGGATTGATCGAGCAGGCCGCTGTGCACAGCAGCAAGGTGAAAGTTAGCAGGGCAGTACCATTTTTTATCATTTTGCAGAACTCCTTACCCTTCTCTTTTTTTACCGGAAATCAATTTTAAAATCCGGGATGCCCTGCCTTGCAGGCGGGCATCACTATTACTAGTATATAGATTGCACAGCCACAAGCTGTTTTTTTAAATTGCAATTATATGCCTGTTCATATTATTTTAACATATTATTAATATAATCGTTACATGAGAATGACCCATGCTGATTCGCGAGCGGCTTGAAGAGATTGAACGAACCACGCTTTCGCCCCGGGCAAAGCTCAGCTGTCAGAGCAGGGGCAGACCGCAGCGGGAGAAAGAATGCGACCTGCGGCCGGCATTCCAGCACGACCGGGACCGCATTATCCACTCCAAGGCATTCCGCCGCCTGAAGCACAAAACGCAGGTATTCCTGTCCCCCTCCGGCGACCACTATCGCACGCGCCTCACCCATACGCTGGAGGTTGCGCAGATCGGCCGCACCATCGCAAAGTCGCTGTTCCTCAACGAAGACCTGACCGAAGCCATAGCCCTGGCGCATGACCTGGGGCATACGCCGTTCGGCCATGCCGGCGAGGACGTGCTCAACAGAATCGTGCCGGGCGGATTCCGGCATCCCGAGCAAAGCCTGCGGGTGGTTGATGTTCTGGAAAAGCTCAACCTCACCCATGAAGTGCGCGACGGCATTCTCAAGCATTCAAAACGCGGCGGCCCGATTCTGCCCGACAACCTGTCGCTCATGCCGGAAACGCTTGAGGGGCAGATCGTGCGTATTGCCGATTCCATTGCCTATCTCAATCACGATCTTGATGATGCGCTGCGGGCCCGCGTCATAGCTGCAAAAGAGCTGCAGGGCGCCGGCGCCGAATTCATGCTGCTGCTTGGCTCGACCCATGCCAGGCGCATCGGCAAAATGGTGCATGACGTCATACTGGCCACCATGTCCTGCAATCTTGAAAAAATTTCGGCAAGCCCCGAAATTCTTGATGCCGCACGGAAATTACGGCGCTTTCTTGATGAACGTGTCTACAGTGTAAACGCCATCTATGATGATTTCAGAAAAGCATCAAAAATTCTCACCGAGCTCTACACCTATTACCTTGAGAAGCCTGAGTATTTCTACAAGGAAGCGGGCAGAAACTACAACTCCGGAAGCCTTGCAACCGATGTCTGCGATTTTATCTCCGGCATGACCGACCGCTATGCGTTCAGCGCCTATGAAAAAATCTTTCTGCCGCAACCCTGGATTCTCTATTAATTCCCGCAGGGGATGTTAACCATTTAATTGAAACGCCGCACCGCCGTATGAAAAAATAAAGGCAGCAGGCTGTGTTGTGGCTTCAATCCACACCCTCTGTTGAATTGCTGTGGAAAACCATGTTGAAAAATACTTTCGGGCAGGAAAAACGGGGCTAATATCAACTTTGCTCAAAAATTGAGCAGAATATTAAACAAGCTATTTCAGCTAGTTAAAAACAAAGAGCCCTGCATATCACTCCAACAGCCCTGCGAAAAAAGTTTTCAACAGGATTTTTTTATAGACCTGAAAACGGCACGCTCAATGCATTGTTTTTCCGAAATTCAAACGCCCCTATTTTGATTGCCGCGAAATCCGTGTTGTGCAGGCAAGAAGTAGCACTTTCTTGCAATATGAAGCGGTTTGAAGTATGTTTTTTATATTAATGCTTGTGACGGAGTTGGTCGCAGCAGCGCTGGAGCCGTTTGCATGGCTTAAGCACCTTTAAACAGCAGACCAGGTAATAGAATCTAGGCTTATACTATGGAAAAATCTGACAAAATTTTTATTGCCGGACATCTGGGCCTGGTAGGCTCAGCCATAAAAAGACGGCTTGAAGCAGAAGGGTATACTAATTTCATACTGCGAACCCTTCACGAGCTCGACCTTACCAACCAGCAGGCGGTGCGTGATTTTTTTGCGGCAGAGCAGCCTCAGTACGTGTTCCTCGCCGCGGCAAAAGTTGGCGGCATCAGGGCGAACAATGTTTATTCCGCCCAGTTCATCTACGAAAATCTGATGATTGAGTGCAATATCATCCACAGCTCCTGGGAGCAGAATGTCAAAAAGCTTTTGTTTCTGGGCTCCTCCTGCATCTATCCGAAACTGGCCCCCCAGCCCATCAAGGAAGACTGTCTGCTCACAGGCCTTCTTGAAGCCGACCAATGAGGCCTATGCCATAGCAAAAATCGCCGGCATCAAGCTCTGCCAGATGTATCGCAAGCAGTACGGCTGCAACTTCATATCAGTCATGCCCACAAACCTCTATGGCCCGGGCGACAACTACCACCCCGAAGACTCCCATGTCATCCCCGCGCTCATACGCCGGTTTCATGAGGCCAAAATGCAGGGGCTTGCCGAAGTGGTCTGCTGGGGCACGGGCAGCCCGCGGCGCGAATTTCTCTATGTCGATGACCTTGCCGATGCCTGTTATAGCTCTCATGCATACCTATAATGAAGCCGAGCATGTCAATATAGGCACGGGAGCAGACCAGACCATTAAAGAAATCGCGGAACTGATTGCCGAAACCACAGGTTTTAAAGGCAGCATCAGCTGGGACAGCTCAAAGCCCGATGGCACGCCCCAAAAGCTGCTGGATATGTCAAAGCTGCACAGCCTTGGCTGGCGCCACAAAACAGAGCTGAAAGAAGGGCTGAAAATCGCCTATGAAGATTTCCTGAAGCGCTATCAATAAAGCCGCTTTCCATGTTCCATAGAAAAAAGGCCTTCCCCATCGGGAAGGCTTTTCTTATCTTTTATATAATGTAGCTGTGGCCACCCTGCATATAAGAAAAGCCCCGCTCTCCCAGATAATAGGTGAACGGGGCCGGTACTGTTCTTTAATAAAAGATTAAAGCATCAGCAGGCGCTGCCAACCATCATTTCGCCCATGTGATTGAGCCCTCGCAGTCGCCAACAAGCACGCGATACTCTTGTGGATCAAGCGGCTCTCCATTAAACTTCGCCCGCATGAACAGGAAGCGCTTGAAAAATACTCGTGCGCGCACTACCTCTATTGCATCAGACTCCCATTTTATCACCGGGTTCTCGTCAAATTCCGTTCCCCTCTTGCCAATGACGAGCAGGGATCTGTTTTTTTCTTTGTCGCCAACCAACCAGCCAAGAGTTTTGGGGATGATTTTTACCTCGCAGGTCGGTAAAAAGTCGGTATAAAATGGATCAGTGTCATCAACGTCAAAGCCGCTGCTGTTATCTGCATAGCCTTCAGGCGGCGTCAGAGAGCAAAATTCCGTCGCATTGTCGGCAATGCCGTACCCGTCGCCGTCGGCATCGGAGTAATAGGTGACTGTGGCGTGAATTGCAGAATCATTGTCGTTGCAGTCCGGCCCCGCAGCGCAGTAATGTCCATACGTGTCATTGTCATTATCAATGCAGTTAGAAACAAACGCCAAGGAGTCGACCTCGGCCCCACCCGGGAACGCGCCCACAAGAGTGGTGCTGCCGGTGGCGGTATCTGCCGTGCGCAACTCACCCTGAAAGGCAGTATTATTGAATGCGGCAAGATAAAGCACCCCTGTATTCCAATCGAAGGACATGCCCTGGGCATAATTAGCATCGAAACCGAGAGCGCCTACAATCGTACCAGCGCCGGTTGAAGGATCTATGCTGATAAGGTTGTCATTGAGGATATCCACGCCGTACATCTCATTTGATTCGTTGATGGCAATGTCGATGATGCCCGGGGCATTGGTTATCTCACCAATCACGGTCGCGGTCCCGGTCGCGGGGTCTATGGTATAGAGGGTGGACCTGCTTATACTAGTAGATGAAGCATACAGGGGGCCGTCAACAGTCGAGGTCATGCCCGACCATATTTCGGCCCCGAAGGGTGTACAGGCGCCCACAAGGGTGTCAGCCGCGGTTTTTGTGTCTATGGTGTAGAGATTGTTCTCAGAATAGCTGATGGCATATAGTGTTGAATTGTCCCCATTTAGAAAATCCCCGGCGAAAAATTGTCTGTTCGTGACAGGACCAATAACCGTCCAGACAGTAGGATCGTCGGTGTTGAACCTAACGAGATTGCTGCCAGGAGAGGCTTCCAGGGCATAAGCGTTGGAGCCGGCCATTGGCTGATTTATTGATACGGGAGCTTCGAATACAGGTGAAACTATTTTTGATGCACGCCCGCTAGAGGGGGCGGCGGCCTGACTCGTTCCAGCGGCCAGCGCAAAACAGAAACAAACTGCAACAACCATAACCTGCAATACTTTTTTCATCCTACCCTCCTTTTATACATGCGGTTTGTGTAAATAACCTGAAATCGATATATTTAAATAATATAGCATGGTTTGTACAAATATATATCTAAAAAAAACCCCTCCTCTGACGGACAGTCGCAAGCGCCCGTGCGCACAAGGCTTTTTTCTGTCTGAAGCAACACAGAGCAGCTGCCACTGAGAATAAAAAAGCCCCGTTCATCCGGGTGAATCAACAGGTGAACGGGGCATATTCTGTTAAGAGAGCAGATTAAGGCATCAGCAGGCGCTGCCTGCTCTCATCTCGCCCATCTGATCGCGCCTTCGCAGCCGTCGATAAGCACACGGTATTCCTGCCACTCAAGCGGGTCGCCGTTGAACGTCGCCCGCATGAACATGAACCGCTTGAAAAACACTCGTGCGCTTAAAACCTCAATCGCATCAGACTCCCACGTGATAGTCGCGTTATCGCTGAATTCCGTGCCCCTCGCGGCAATGACCAGCAGTGTTCTGGTTCTCTCTTTGTCGCCGATAAGCCGACCAAGAACTCCGGGTATAATTTTTACAGCGCATGCCGGTAAGATGTCGGTATAAAAGGCATCCGTATCATCAACGTCAAAGCCACTGCTGTTATCTGCATAGCCTGCAGGCGGCGTCAGAAAGCAGAACTCCGAGGCATTGTCTTCATTGCCGTAACCGTCGCCATCGGCATCGCGGTAATAGGGAATCGGGTTGTGAATGGCGGAATTATTGTCATCGCAGTCCGGCCCCGCAGCACATCCTTGTCCATACGTGTCATTATCATTATCAATACAGGCCGCCCAGATCAGCGAGTTAGCCATCAGCAGGGCGCCATCTGTTGTGGCAGTCCAGTAAGTCCGCCTGGGCATCGCTGGAGGGTGGGAAAAAGTTCAGGCCCACGATTTTCCCGGTGGTCGGCTGTTTTGTGGCCACCAGCGGAACGTCGTTGCTCCAATGCGCCACCTGGGTCGCTCCAGCCGTTAGGGTTACGACATTATGCCAGCTGCCAGATCCTCCGTCGAAGAAATTGACGCCCGCCATGATGGGATGGGCTGGCAGGTCCGGGATCAAAGTAAGCGGTGTTCCGAAGGTAAACGCGCCTGTCGTAAAAGGCAGGTAGCCTGCGCTTGCGAACCGCCCGGAAATATCACAACCCGGAACACCCCCGAACGCAAAGGAAGCCAGTACAACGCCGCCTCCGGCATCTGCATAGTTTGCCAGCACATCGCCCATTGCAGTGCTGTTACTGAAAGGAAAATCACTATACACGAGCACAGCGCTATATTGTTGCAGTTCTCCCCGGCTCGGAGTGTACGATCTTACATCGTGAACATCCACCCGGGTAAACAACCCGGTGCTGTTCAGTTTGCTCTGGACATCTGCAGCATTCGCTGAACTTTCTGCGCCATAAATGCCAACCACACCGCTGGTGTCTTCCGTGATGCAATTTCCCGCCCAGGCCAGTGCATTGCCCATCAGCCGTGCGCCATCCGTTGAGGCAGTCCATAAGGTCGGACTGGCATCGCTGGAGGGTGGATAAAAGTTCAGGCCCACGATTTTCCCGCTGGTCGATTGTTTTGTGGCCACCAGCGGCACGTCGTTGCTCCAATGCGCCACCTGGAACGCCCCGGCAGTCAGGGAGATTGTTTCATGGTAACTATCTAAACCTCCGTCGAAGGAGCTGACGCCTGCCAGGATGGGATGGGCCGGCACGTCCGGAATCAACGTGAGAGGTGTTCCTGAAGCCTGAGAGCCTTCTGTAAAAGGCAGGTAGCCGCCGCTTACGATCCGCCCGCGACAAGGCTGCTAATATTGAACGCAAAGGTAGCCACTACAACGCCGCCTCCGGCATCTGCATAGTCTGCCAGCACATCGCCCAGTGCAACGTTGTCACTGAAGGTATAATTACTGAACACAAGCACAGCGCTGTATTGCTGCAGTTCTGCCAGGGTCGGAGTGTAGGATCTTACATCGTGAACACCCACCTGGGTAAACAGGCCGGTGCCCTCCAGTTTGCTCTGGACATCCTCTAATCTGTCTAAAGTGTTTGCGCCATAAATGCCAACCTTGCAGGGACCTGCTGCTGCGGCTTGATGCGGCGCTATAGAGAATACCGCGAAACTTGCCAGGAGCGCCACTGACAGGGTTAATGAAAAAACGCGAAAAACACGGTGCATAAAAACCCCCTTTCGAAGAAAAAATTTTTATGAATACATGCTTGAAAAAGAAAGTAATAACTAAAAAATAGCATACTAAAAAAGTTGCTTCAAATTAAATTTTACAATACCGCATAAGCATACCAATCATGCCATTAAAAAAAGCCGGCATGAAGATTTCACCTCTGGCACCGGAGGCCTTTTTTCTTGCTTATCTAGTTGAAAAAGTATATGTTTTCTCATCTTGCGGCCCGGTAAATGCCCATGCTTGAACACTATATCCGCACCTTTGAACAGCACCTGAGCGCTGAGCGCAATGCCTCGGCCCACACAAGCCGCGGCTACCTGCATGACCTGGCTGAGTTTGACCTGTTCCTGCAGGATAAGGGCTACGCGGCTGCGGGCCTGGCAGACATTGACAATTTTGCGGTGCGGGCCTGGCTTGCCTGCCTTGCCAGAAAAAACAAAAAAAGCTCGCAGGCGCGCAAGCTTTCAAGCATCAAGGCTTTTTTCAGGTTTTTAAAGCAGCAGGGCGTCATCGAGCACAACCCTGCCCAGCCCGTAAAGACGCCCCGGCAGGACACAGTACCTGCCCCGGCATCTGAGCGTTGACGAAATGTTCGCCGTGCTCGACAGCGTGCCCGAGGATAGCCAGTTGCAGGTGCGCGACAGGGCGATTCTTGAGCTGCTGTACTCGAGCGGTCTGCGCGTCAGCGAGCTTGTTGGCTTAAACCGCACCGGGCTTGAGCTTGCGGCGGGCTCGTTTAAAGTATTCGGCAAGCGCCGCAAAGAGCGCATTGTGCCTGTGGGCAAAAAGGCTGTGGCATGTATCGAGCGGTATATAGCCGCAAGCTCTGATCTGTGCCGGACAATCTATGGCGACGGGGCGCAAAAAAAAGCGCCCCTGTTTCTCAACCGCAATGGCGGCAGGCTCACGGCCCGGAGCATTGCCCGGATAGTTGATAGATACACCCTGCAGGCAGGGCGTGCTGCATAAGATGAGCCCCCACGGCATGCGCCATTCATTTGCCACGCATATGCTCAATGCGGGCGCCGATCTTCGGGCCATACAGGAACTGCTGGGGCATGAAAGCCTGTCGACCACGCAGAAATACACCCACCTGAACATCGACAAGCTCATGGAGGTGTATGACAAGGCCCATCCCCGCAGCAGAACAAAGGAAGGAAAGGACTTGTAACATGGACCAGTTTCGCGGCACCACCATTCTTGCCATACGCAAAGAAGGCAGGGTCTGCATCGGCGGCGACGGCCAGGTGAGCTTCAACAACACGGTCTTGAAGCACAAAGCCAAAAAGCTCCGCAGGCTCTACCAGAACAAAATAGTTGCCGGCTTTGCCGGCGCTACGGCAGATGCTTTTACGCTGTTCTGAAAAATTTGAAAAAAAGCTTGAGCAGTACAATGGCAATATCGTCCGCGCCGCTGTGGAGCTTGCCAAGGACTGGCGCTCCGACAAAATTCTGCACAAGCTCGATGCGCTGCTGATCGTGGCAAATGAGGAGCATCTTTTTATTCTTTCGGGCAATGGCGATGTGATCGAGCCCGATGACGATGTGGCCGCCATCGGCTCGGGCGGCCCCTATGCCCTGGCGGCAGCCCGTGCGCTGCTGCGCCATGGCAGCCTGCCTTTGCGCCAGGTTGTCGAAGAGTCCATGAAAATAGCCGCCGAAATTTGCATTTATACCAACAGTGAAATCTGCATCGAAGAACTGTAAACCGCTGCCGCCTGTGATGACAAAAGATTGTATTCACGCCCCGGCATATGAATGGTTATAACGACATATGGAATCCCAGACATCCCTTAAATCCCCGCGAAACCGTGGCCGCACTGGATAAGTTCATCATCGGCCAGAACAATGCAAAAAAGGCCGTTGCCATAGCTCTGCGCAACCGCTGGCGCCGCCAGCAGGTGCCGGAAGACCTGCGCGACGAAATCGCCCCGAAAAATATCATCATGATCGGCCCCACGGGCGTCGGAAAAACCGAAATCGCCCGCCGGCTTGCAAAGCTTGCCCAGTCGCCGTTTTTGAAGATCGAGGCCTCCAAGTTCACCGAAGTCGGCTATGTCGGCCGCGACGTTGAATCGATGATCCGCGATCTGACCGAGCTTGCCGTCAAGCAGGTGAAAGACGAGGAAGCTGAAAAGGTGCGGACAAAATCTCTTGAGATTGCGGAGGAAAAGCTCCTCGATCTGCTGCTGCCGCCGCAGCGCCGCCCCCGCAAAGATCAGCCCCGCAAATCGAAGACGGCCAGAAAACAGAGGTCGAAACGCAGGCTGAAACGCGCGAGAAGCTGCGGGCAATGCTGCGCGACGGCAAATTCGACGAGCGCGAAATCGAGCTTGAGATCACGCAGCAGAACATTCCCATGGTTGAAATTTTTTCGGCCTCGGGCCTCGAGGAGATGGATATTAACATCAAGGATATGTTCGGCAATCTTTTGCCGAAAAAAACCAAAAAGCGCAAGGTCAAGGTTCCCGAGGCCCGCGAAATTATAGCCAAGGAGGAAGCACAGAAACTCATCGATATGGACAGGGTGACGTCCATGGCAGTGCAGCGCGTGGAGCAGTCGGGCATCATCTTTCTCGATGAAATCGACAAAATCGCCAGCCGCGAAAGCGGCCACGGGCCCGATGTGTCGCGCGAGGGTGTGCAGCGCGACCTGCTGCCGATTGTGGAGGGCTCGACCGTCACCACCAAGTACGGCATGGTCAGAACGGATCATATTCTGTTCATCGCCTCGGGCGCATTTTATGTTTCCAAGCCCTCGGACCTGATACCCGAGCTGCAGGGCCGCTTCCCCATTCGGGTTGAGCTCAACTCGCTGTCCAAGGAGGATTTCATCCGCATACTCACCGAGCCGCAGAATGCGCTCATCAGGCAGTATATCGCCCTCATGGATACCGAGGGCGTGAAGCTTGTGTTTAGTACGGATGCCATTGAACGGCTTGCAGAAATCGCCACAACGGTCAATGAAAAGACGGAAAATATCGGCGCACGGCGCCTGCATACCATCATGGAGCGCCTGCTTGAGGATATTTCCTTTGAGGCACCGGAGCGCAGGGGCGATGAGATCGACATCGATGCGGCCTATGTGTCCCGGCGGCTCGATGATTTTATAAAAGATGAAGACTTGAGCAGATATATACTATAATTATCAACAGATAACGGACATGCCCATGCAGACAGCCATTGAAAAAGTCAATATCCTCATGGAGGCCCTTCCCTATATCCGGAAGTTCGCCAACAAGACCTTCGTGATCAAGTTCGGCGGCAATGCCATGATCGACGAAGCCTTAAGCCACAGCTTCGCCCTGGATATTATTCTTCTGAGCTATGTGGGCATACGGCCCGTGGTGGTGCATGGCGGCGGTCCGCAGATAGGCGGGCTTATGGAAAAACTGGGCAAGCAGCCCGCATTCATCGACGGCCTGCGGGTGACGGACCAGGAGACCATGGACATTGCCGAGATGGTGCTCACGGGCAGCATCAACAAGGACATCGTGAGCCATATCAACAAAAACGGCGGCCGGGCCGTTGGCCTGAGCGGCAAGGACGGCAGCCTCCTCATGGCCCGCAAGATGCTTAAAAAAGACAAAAATGATCCGTCGAAAACCATCGACATCGGTTTCGTGGGCGAGATCACCTCGGTGAACCCCCGCGTCATCAATACGCTTGACTCAAACCAGTTCATTCCCGTTATTGCACCTGTGGGCTGCGGCGAGGACGGCCAGACCTACAATATCAACGCCGATACGGCAGCAGGCGCCATCGCCGGCGCGCTCAAGGCTGAAAAGCTCATCCTGCTCACCGATGTCGAAGGCGTGAAGGACAGAGGCGGCAGCCTGCTCTCGACGCTCACCGAGCCCGAGGTGCAGCGCCTCATCAGCTCAGGCGACATATCCGGCGGCATGATACCCAAGGTGACCTGCTGCTGCAGGGCCCTTGATGAGGGAGTGGCAAAAGCCCATATCATCGACGGCCGCCTGGATCACGCGGTGCTACTTGAAATTTTTACCGATATCGGTATCGGCACGCAGATTGTTAAGGCATAAAGGGATAACGGAGCCAGAGGCGGAAAATTTTTCAACCGGCACGGGCCGGCAAGCGAGGTTGAGCATGGTAAACGTTGTTGAAACGACTGACGAAAGCATTTTTCAGACCTATAAGCGGTACCCCGTCGTGCTTGACCACGGCAAGGGCTGCCTTGTGTGGGATGACAGGGGCAAGGAGTACCTGGACTTCCTTGCCGGCATCGCCGTGTGCAATCTGGGGCACTGCCACCCGGCGGTGGTGCAGGCGGCAAAGGAGCAGCTTGATAAGCTTATGCATGTTTCCAATTATTTTTACACCGGACCGCAGGCGGAGCTTTCCGAGCTGATCATCAAAAACTCATTTGCCGACCGCATTTTCTTCTGCAACAGCGGGGCCGAGGCCAATGAGGCGGCGCTGAAGCTGGCGCGCAAATATGGCCAGGACCACTCGGACGGCAAAAAGTATGAGATCATCACCATGGAGTATTCCTTCCACGGCCGCACCTTTGCAACGCTCACCGCAACCGGGCAGGATAAGTTCCATCACGGCTTCGGCCCCCTGCTGCCCGGGATTCAAATACGTGCCGTTTAATGACATCAAGGCGCTTCGCGAGGCCGTCAGCGACATTACCTGCGCCGTCATGCTCGAGCCCATTCAGGCCGAGGGCGGGGTGAACATGCCCGCGAAAGGCTATCTCAAAAGCGTGCGGGAGCTGTGCGATGAAAAGGGCCTGCTGCTCATCTACGACGAGGTGCAGGTCGGCCTGGGCCGCACGGGCAAGCTCTTTGCCTATGAGTACGCGGGCGTTGCCCCCGACATTATGACCCTGGCCAAGGCCATCGGCGGCGGGCTGCCGGGCGGTGCCATGCTGGCGGGAAAAACCGTGGCTGAGACATTCACCGCAGGCAGCCATGCCACGACCTTCGGCGGCAACCCCGTAGTGATGGCCGCCGGCGTTGCCACGATGAAAATTCTGCTCGAGGGCTCGGTGCTTGAAAACTGCCGCGCCATGGGCGCTTATTTCATGGAACAGCTGGAAAAGTTCAAGGCGAAGTACCCGCAATTCGTAAAAGAAATCCGGGGCGCGGGGCTGATCATCGGCATGGAAACCACCCTTGACGGCCGCGATATCGTCAGCCGCTGCCTTGAGAAAGGGCCTCATCATCAACTTCACGCGCGACACGGTGCTGCGGTTCCTGCCGCCCCTGATCGTTGAGAAGCAGCATATCGACCGGTGCATGCAGGTGCTTGACGAAATATTTGCAGCTCTATAACGCAATAAACAGCAAATCGAATATGGGGCCCTGTTATCTGAAGCGATGACAGGGCTTTTATTTTCAGCAACTGTTTCCAGTGCCCCTCACTGAAGCCGGACACTGCGCGGTATAACCCTTCAGTCCGTAGAAAGGGTGGCAACCCGCCGTTTCAGTTTTTATCATTGCTTCCCGCCGGTCATTTCATTTTTCAGGTTTTGTTCCGCAAACCCGACCTGTGAACTTTAGTATGACCATGGCGAGAAGATGCAAGGCTTCACCTGACTCCAAAAAGCCGCAGCCTGCTTCTTGAAAAAGCAGACCCGGCAATAGAAATGATCCTGGAATAACTAGCGGAAAATCAATTAAAGAAAAAAGCGGCGACGGCCCTGCATTCAGGGCCGTCGCCGCTTTAATGGGAGAAGGCATGCAGAGTGAATGAAAAGGGGGGGGGAACACCCACTCTGCACGCCATGAGAACATTTTATTTAAAAGATCCTGCACGAACCGTTGTGCGTTATTCATCGTTCATTTTAGTTTTAATATAGCACAACGATTATTAAAGGAAGGTTAAAAAAAAATTAGATAATATTAATGTGCCGCCGGCCTGCGGCAATCGACTGAAAGCAGAAATGACAAGGCTAAAATGGCCCTGCCTTTTCTGTATCATTATAAAAAAGCGTTGAATTGATCTCATTATCACGTCTCCGTTTTCGTCGGTGTCAACGGTGTTTATAGGACTTCTATGTCCGGCCTGTTGTGGAACAATTAAAAACGGCACTGCATCATGCAGGAAGTCCTTCCCTGCCGTTTCAAAAAGGCATTAATGCCGGCCTCGATCCCGCAGCACTTCTATGCTATATTTTACATCATTGGGCGTCATATACCAACAGGAGGAACAAGGCAGGGTTGGTCCACGGGTCTAATAACCCAGCTGTTTACCCGTGCATTCTCACAGGACTATCAAAATAATCATTTTTTGACCAAGGGGGTGTCTATGAGCGAAAAAAAACAAAGCCGTCGATGGTTATCAGCCTTTTTTTGCTGCTTGCAATGCTGCCGGACATGCCTGCTTTCGGCGCTGGTGACATGCCTGTATTTAACGAGGATTACTTTGGGCAATGCACCATTCCGGGAATGAAGCTTGACTATGCCGTCACTTCCGAAACCGACACATCCACCGGAATAGCCGGAGAATACTGGGATGAAAACGGTTCACCGCAAACGCCCGGCACGTCTTTTATAGACTTTACAGTTTCTTATTATCTGAACGCCGTTGAGGCGCAGGGCTATTACCTGGCCGCAAAGAATAATACCATCGAAAGTTGCGATGTGCTGGGACAATATCCCGAGAATACGATACTGCAGTGCGATACGTCTGATAATGAATCGACGGAGGTGTACCTCCAGATCGGCTTATATCATGGCGCCTATTATCTCCTATATGCTGAACATTATTTCCTGTTTTTTCAATTCGAGCTGCATCCGCCGGTTACTGAACAGCATATGTGGGATGTGCTTGCCCAAACAAAGGAGTGCATGCAAAATGCCCTGACAAAGGAGCGCGCTCTTACGGGAACGGTTACCAATGCCTGGGGAGAGATACTGCCTGGCATGGTGGTGAAGCTGACCTATAACGGCAAAGAGCAGGAGACCACGACCGATGAAAACGGCATCTACAAGTTCCCGTTTAATGGCGCCTTCGGCAGGCAGGCCCGGCTGAGCCTTGTCATGCAGTGCCGTGACGGGCAGACCACGTATTTTACCCTTGCAGACAACCTCAGCCCCCTTACTCCCCACGTTGTGAGGGAAACCTTCACCATACGAACGGAGGCCGACCTGAAGCATGATGCCGTGATTCAGGACAAACAGAGGGGAACGGAGTATCTGGGAGACGTCTACCGGGATATGCTGGAGGCGCTTGCCTTCTATCAGGAGGTGCTGAAAGTCCAGCCCGAGCCCTGCGTGGTCCTGCCATACTCAAACGGCAAGACAAAATATGTCCCGTCGGGAAAGGGTTTTCAGCTCAGGGATTCAGAAACTATTTACAAGGGCTACAATGATGCATACCTGCGCTCTCCTCTGCCTGTGTTTCATGAATATTCCCACCATATCATGTACTGCATGTACGGCAGCAAATTCCCCGCACCCCCTGCAGGCGCAGCGCCCGAAGAAAAAAATCACGGCGGGTACATGAACCCCTCCACCTCAGACAGCTTTGTCGAGGGCTTTGCCCAATTTATGACCCGGGTAATGATCGCCTCATACAGCGGTGGCTCCTCCGGTGCCGGGGATGTTAACGAGCGCTCATGGGACAGCTTCGGCTATGCTGAGGAAGACGCGGTTGACGGGGTGTTCTGGGACCTGCATGACGGCATATACCCTCTGGACAATGACAGCCTGCAGCTGACGCTTGACGAAATATGGGCAGTGCTCAAAGACTATCGCGCCAACATGCATGAAGTGTATAAGGGTTTTATAGAAGCCTATCCTGAGAAAAAAACGGACATTGACCGGATTTTTATTAATCATGGGTTTTTTGCGGATACAAATGAGGGGAATAAAAAATATGACTTCAGAGAGCCCACCTGGGGAAATCCTGAGTTGCGTGGCGACCCCTACATTGATCTTGCCAGCTCCCATCAAGTATGATACCGGCGAAACCATAGGGCAGGCTACCAACTACCAGCGGCCGGAACGCTACAGCAAGGAGCCTTGGCCCAATCATTTTATAAAGACAGGCGACGCCTACCCGTTTTTTAAAGTGACCTTCACCTTCCCTGACCACCCCTATCTTGACTATGACCTGCATCAGGAGCAGCAGAACGGGCTTATTTATGTGCCCGTGCCGCCTGACATATACCAGGCGGACATAAAAATTGAAGGCTTTGGCGATGGTATTACAACCGGCAATCCTTTGAGTTTTACCAATCAAGAATTCATCAGCAGCTATGAGACGATCATCGCACTGGGGTTTTACCGCGAACATGATTTTGACATAACCGGCACCATGCCGGTCAGGCCCCGAACCGACCCAAGGCGCAAAGGCGTGTGCCCGGCGCAGAGGGTGTTGGAAGGCAGCGCGCGGGAGCTTGAAATACTGCGCCGCTTTCGGGACGAGACGCTTGGGAAAAGCGCTCTTGGAAAGCTCTGCATACGGCTGTATTATGACCATGGCGAAACGATAACCGGGCTACTGGACAACAGACCTTATCTTAAAAAAGCCGCGGCTGTGCTTCTTGAAAAAGCAGCCCCGGCACTAGAAATGATTTTGGAGTAACTTGCAAAATATTGATTAAGACAGAAAAGGCAGGGCGCAAACGGCCCTGCCCTTTCTGTAAAAAATGTTAGGTTGGTTTAATTAGAACCGTTGCCGATTACATCTGAGCTCTCGTGCCTGCAGAGAATTTAGGTCGTTGCCGCCCGTTCGAGAAGCTCCTTGACCTGTTCATATTCCTTCAGCCTGGCATAGTCCTTCTCGGAGGGTTTTCCGATGCGCCTGAGATCCATGTTGTCCGTGACGTCAGCCAATTTGACTGCGCGGGCAATGGGTTTCTGAGCTGCGCGTTGTGCTGCTTCCAACCGCGCTTCTCCATCAACTTTGGTTAGGGCTTTTACCGCTTCCAGGACATCTTCGCTGAATCCCTCCGCCCTCAGGTCATCAAGTGTGAGGTTTGTGTCTTCGACCACATCATGCAGCACGGCGGCAATTTGCTGCTCCCGGGTCTTGACGGCCAGCATCAGGCGCAGAGGGTGAAAAATATATGGCTCACCAGCCTTATCAACCTGCCCGGCATGGGTGCGTGCAGCAATTTCGATTGCCCTTTCGATGGTACTCATAGGTGTTCTCCCCCCGACGAAGTAATATTGGATTTGACAGGCGGCGAAATTGGTAGACTGTGCAAAGTCCGCTACGGCTTATGCCAAAAAATTCTGTTTATTGATAGACGGTTGTTGGGCACGTTTCACTTTGCCCAACCTTGCTGATCAATCCGAACCGCGAACTACTTTTTTAAAAATGAGGTCAAAAACAATCGACATTCCAATAAAAAAACGCCAAGCACAGAAAATGCGGCATTTTTCTTTCAGTCAGTTATTGTAAGTCTTTGATCCGTAGGTAGAAGGCCAATGGTAGTGCCAATTTTGAGAAGCATTTCCTGACATTTGGTTAACCCGCCACCATATATTCCTTCACCATAGCGGCCCTCTCCGTACCCAGTTGTGGTAACAATATCTGAGAAATTTTCGCGCAGGACACCGTAAGATGCAAAAGCAGCTCCGGCAATTTGAGATATTAGCCATACGGCAAAAACAAGCTTCTAGCTTATATAATGTCGAATGATTGGCCATATCGGGTACTCCTATCATTGCCTACCGCTGGAGTTAAGCGACCGCGCGTAGCGCGGTCCGCTTGAACGACTTGTTAGGCGACCACCTTTTTATGGAGCAATTTTATAACAGAAACAATAATAACAAAGATGGCACATGCACTAACAACTACTATTTGCTCAGATTTGTTGGGTGGAATTACGAATATAAACCCGTGGCCCTTTATTAACGACGAAAAACTTGAAACACAAAATGGCATAGCAAACAGTCTAAAAATCTGCCATCTGTCCATTTTAGAGCCGGGCTTTCCCGAAACGCTAAGAATCAGTGCAACCCCGATTACAACGCAAATACCGGACGAATTAATCCATATACGAATATCTGGATCAAAATAGAAAGAGACAATCACGATGTACCAAATCAGGTAACACCATAAGATTATCTTTCCTTTCTGCAAATTGGCTAAATAGTCATATATTCCCATTGACGATTACTGCTAGCCTAACATATTATTTATATAGACATCTGTATTTTCCGAATTTTGCCCAAAAAGCTTATTTCAAATTTTATAATTTTCGTCAAATAGATAATATTTTATTCTGCATAAACCCCGTATTCACATGATCTAGAGACTTCTATATATCATCAGATTTTTTGCAAGTCTGCTCTTCCCCTATTCGCTTAACTCCCGCAAATCTCATCAAGCCCCAGGCTTTCCAGCGTCTGCCGGGTGGGGTTTCCGGTTACAATGTCCCAGCCGCGGAGGCGATAGTAGTCGGAGAGCATGTCCTGCCACTTTTCAGGGTCAAGCTCCGCTCCATCGTACCTTCCGCCCTGCACCGGGCCGCGCGACCATTTGCCCAGAAGCACATCGTCTTTGCGGGTGATGCCCTCGCGGGCTAAAAAGGAGCGTTCTAAGGCAAACACCCGGTTTGCCACGGTGCGCAGCCCGGCAGTATCAAACTCCATGCCGGTAACGGCGCGCAGCATATCGGCCATGTCCTGCAGGGTGATGCCGTGGCCCACATGTTCGGTGATGAACTTGCAGACCTCAAGGCAGTCGGCAATGGTATACATGTCCTGGCAGAAAACCGCGGCGGCAGCCTTGTTGTAGGACATGGGGTCGAGCACATCGGCTGTGCCGAAGCGGTCAACAGCCTCCTGCAGGCGATATGGCGGTTTTACCCTCCTTCGACGGCAGTTCGAACAGCACGCCGCCACGCAAATGGTCGCCGCCGCGCGTGCCGGTTGCATAGCACAGGCCGCTGCCCCGCAGCACCCGGGGATCGACTCCGCCGAACAGCATGCCCTTGCTGGAGCTGACATAGCTTGCTGCATCGCCGCCGATCTTTTGTGCTGCCAGTACCGCGCCTTCGGCAAGCAGATCGCCAAAGCCCTCGCGCCGGGCTATTTTTTCGAGCATGGCAACCATGGCTTCGTGATTGCCCCAGTTAAGGCTGATGCCGCCGGTGTCGGCAGGCCCGATAATACCGTGCTCATACCAGTCCATGGCCGTTGCCATGAGCAGGCCGAAGTCCAGCACATCGATGCCGTAGTCATTGCAGAGATTATTGATTTTGAAAAGCGACTCGGGGCTCGTGTTGCCGCAGCTCGGGCCGCAGGAAGAATTGCACCCCTCGGTCATCTTCGTGCCGCTGAAATGTCCATACTGCCCGGCCTTCACCTCATAGCCCTGTATGCAGTGCACTGGGCAGGCAAAGCAGGCATGCGACGAGGTCAGGTAATTTTTTATTGTCGTGGCGCTCACCTGCACAGACTCGGGGTAGTTGCTTGTCTGTGTGTAGTTTTTCACGGCAAGTATGCCTGACTCGTCTTCGCGCTCAAGGGGCCCTGCCGAGCCGTACTGGCCGAAAAATTTCGTAAAAGGATTTGCCTTGATCCTGTCGTTCCAGCGCTGCCGCACTTCTTTAAAGAGTGCCGCATCGGCAACTGGAATCTTAGCACTTCCCATGACGCACACTGCTTTCAAGTTCTTTGCGCCCATGACCGCTCCCATGCCTGTGCGGCCGGCTACATTATAGTGGTGCACCACGCAGGCCATGCGCACGCGGTTTTCACCTGCAGGGCCGATTATCGCTGCCTGCACAGCGTCGCCGTGGGCCTGCTTTAAAGCAGCCTCGGTTGCTCCGGTCGATTTCCCCCACAGGTGCGCGGCATCGCAAAAGCTGACGCCGCCGGCTGTCACCAGCAAATAAAGGGGCTTCTCAGCGCAACCGGTGATGATGATATGATCATAGCCCGCCCGCTTCATGACCGGCGCAAAGAACCCGCCGAAATTGGCATCGCCCAATATGCCGGTGAGGGGCGATTTGGCCGTAACCGTGCAGCGGGCACATCCCGGAGCAAGCGTACCTGCCAGGGGGCCGGTGCCGAAGATGACGGCATTGTCCGGGCCGAAGGGGTCGGCCTGTGCAGGCACGAGCCTGTAGAGCAAATGCGAATTTCTACCCCGACCACCGAGAAACAGCCTGCGGCTGTGTTCATCGTTTTCAATGATGGTGGATGTTTGCGAGGTGAGATCGATCTGAAGAATTCTGCCTGTCCAGCCGTGCATGATGTGTTCCTTTCTTTTGTAGAGACAGGTTTGAAACCTGTCTCTACGGGAGAACCAAAAACCCTTCACCACAGGTTCAGCCCGCGGCGAAATCCTGCTGAAGCCTACGGCTTTTCGCCGGTGTGAATAGCTGCAATGCCATTGGTGAGCCGGATATAGCGCACCTGGGTAAACCCCGCTGCCTGCATTATAGCTAAGAGTTCATCGGGCAGGGGAAATTTTTTTATTGAGTCGGGAAGATATTCATAGGCTTCGCGGGAGCCGGCGATGAGAAGCCCGGCCGTGGGGATGATATAGCGGGAATAGAAATCATACAGCAGGCGGAACCATGGCCACACGGGCGTTGAAAACTCAAGGCACACGAGCCTGCCGCCGGGCCGCAGCACACGCAGCATTTCCTTCAGCCCCTGCTCGCGGTCGGCAAGATTGCGAAGACCGAAGCCGATGAGCGCCACGTCAAACGAGCTGTCGGCGCAGGCGATGCGCTGGGCATCGCCGCAGACAAATGAGACAGCCGGGACAGCGGCAGCCTTTATTCTTCCGACGCTCAGCATGCCGGGGCTGAAATCACAAACTGTTACGGACTGCGCGCCTGCTTTGGCCGCACGCAGGGCAAGGTCTGCCGTGCCGCCGCACAAATCAAGCACACATGCGCCCGGCGTGATTCCGGCCAGCTTAATTGTCCGGCGCTTCCAGAGATGATGCAGGCCGAAGCTGAGCAGGGTATTGAGCAGGTCATAGCGGCCTGCAATGGCGTTGAAATAGCCCCGGACGGTTTGTGCTTTATTGTCGGTCTGTGTCATGGCGCAATAAACAGCAAAGGGGATTCAGGTGTGCTGAAATCCCCTTTGCCCTCCTCCTGGCGGTGCATAAACAAAAGCGGGCATGCGCCCGCTCCCGTTATTGCTTAATTTGACTTGCGGCCTGCGATACCCTTGGTGGCCTTGGTGATCTGCTTTGCCGCTTCCCTGGGCCGAAGTGCGCGGGTGGCTTTGCCTGCCAGCCACATCTCGGAATTTCCGAGCGTTGCAAGCTCTTTGGTCAGCAGCTCCTGATAATTGGGCTTGCTGCAGGTGGTGAGCACGCGGCGGGTTTCGGCGCCTGTTTTCACGCGCTTGTACAGATCTTTAAATACGGGCATAACGGCCTTCTTGAATTTCGGCTTCCAGTCAAGGGCGCCGCGCTGTGCTGTTGCTGAGCAGTTCGCATACATCCAGTCCATACCGTTTTCGCTCACAAGGCGGATAAGGCTCTCGGTGAGCTCCTCAACGGTTTCATTGAATGCTTCGCTCGGGCTGTGGCCGTTTTTGCGCAGCACGTCATACTGTGCTTCCATAACGCCGGCAAGAGCGCCCATGAGAATGCCGCGCTCGCCGGTCAGGTCGCTGTACACTTCCTGCTGAAAGGTCGTGGGGAACAGATAGCCTGCGCCGATGGCGATGCCCACGGCGACGGTGCGCTCAAGCGCGCGGCCCGTTGCGTCCTGAAATACGGCAAAGCTTGCATTGATGCCTGCGCCGGAAAGAAAGTTGCGGCGCACCGATGTGCCCGAGCCCTTGGGTGCAACCAGTATCACATCAACATTCTTGGGCGGAATGACCTTGGTCTGGTCTTTGTACACGATGGAAAAGCCGTGAGAGAAATACAGCGCATCGCCGGCTTTCAGGTTTTTCTTAACTATGGGCCAGATGGTGCGCTGGGCAGCATCCGACACGAGCATCTGGATGATGGTGCCGCGCTGCACAGCCTCTTCAATGTCAAACAGGGTCACGCCGGGCTTCCAGCCGTCTTTGACCGCACGGTCCCAGTCCCTCTTGATCTTTTTTGACTGGCCGATGATGACATGAAAGCCGTTGTCCTTCATATTGAGCGCCTGTGCCGGGCCCTGCACGCCGTAGCCGATCACAGCGATGGTTTCTTTGCTCAGAACCTTGCGGGCCTTTGCCATGGGAAATTCTTTGCGCATGACGACGTTTTCTTTCACGCCGCCGAAATCGATAAGTGCCATACTAAAAATCCTCCTTGCATGAATGATAAAAAAAGTAATGCACCTGAAGCGGTGCAGCATGTGCGGGCGACAGTGTGCAAGCGCCGGTTTTCCCTGCGCATTTCCTGAATACTCTATATCGAACCCGCCAATATGTCAATAACTATGCAGGAATGCTTCCGTACTTAAAAATGATAGCTCACGCCCTTGTTGAAATTGGCCATGCCCACAAGGGATTTTAGTTCCGGGTCGTCGGAGCCGGCATAGCGGCTCAGCAGCTCGTCATAGGCTGCATTGGCAGCCTCGCGGTGCATGGCCTTGCCATATGACAAGCCTTTGCTGAACAGGGCATTGGCAATCAGGCTCTGCAGCGCAGGCTCCTGCGAAGCGCCGAAAAGCTCCAGGAGCTTGTCATAGCAGCCGCGCTCTTGTTCAAGCATGTTCTTGCGGGTACAGGTAAAGCCCTTCTGCAGCAGGGCCTTTGCCACCTGCTCCTGAATGGCCGGCTCCTGCGCGCCTGCAAATTGCTGCACTACCGCGTCATAGACGGCAATGGCATCTGCGGTTTTGCCCTGCTGGTCAAGGGTAATCGCCTTGTTCACCTGGGCGATGGCGCTGCTCTCGCGGCTTGCTGCATCATCGCTCCCGGACACAAGCGCAAGCGCCTGGTCAAAAGCAGCCAGCGCATCGGCATGGCAGTTCTGTTTGCCCAGAATGACGCCCTTGTTCACGAGCGCTTTTGCCGCAAGCTTTTTCAGCTCCGGCTCCGGCGCTGTGCCGAAACGCCCGGCTATGTCGTCATAGATTTTTTTTTCATCCCCGGCAGCGCCCTGCCGGGAACATATCTCAGCCTTTTTAAAAAGCTCCTCAACCTCTGCAACTCTCGCGTCACTCATTGCCAAATCCTTATCGCTGTTTCAGATCAGATTACAGTTCAGTCAAATGCCGGCAGCCCGGAACAAGATAGTCGCGCACATAGCGCGCCACAAACTCGCGGAACCGGTCGGGCTGCTCAGGAAAGCCTGCCGCACGGAGCCGCTGCATGTCGGCCTGCGTAAAATACTGATACCGGCCCTGCAGCTCATCGGGCATGGGGAAATATTCAATGACCGGCGGCTTGCCAAGGCCGTCGAATACGCCCTGGGCAAGATCATTGAAGGTATGCGCCCGGCCCGTGCCAACATTGAAGATGCCGTTTGCCGTGTCATTGGCAAGAGCAAACAGCGTGGCATCGATCACTTCATCAATATAGATAAAATCGCGGGCCTGCTCGCCGTGGCCGCAGTCGGACCGGTGGCTTTCAAAAAGCCGTATTTTGCCTGTCTTCTGCGCCTGTGGCACGGAATGAAAAACAACGCTTGCCATTTTGCCCTTGTGGTATTCATTGGGCCCGAACACATTGAAATACCGAAGGCCCGCAACTGTGCCTGCAAGGCCGTTTTCAAGCACCCACATGTCAAACATCCATTTCGAGAAACCGTACTTGTTGAGTGGCCGAAGCCGGGGCGTGAGCTCGTCGGCATCGGAAAACCCCAGGCTCCCGTCGCCGTAAACGGCAGCAGAGGAGGCATACACAAACCGCCTGCCGCGGCTGCGGGCCCACTGGCAGAGCAGTATGGAGAAATCGACATTGTTGGCCAGCAGGTAGTCCATGTCGGTCTCGGTGGTGTCGGAGCAGGCGCCCAGATGCACCACGGCGGTGATTGCCTCCGCCTGCGGGTCTTCATTGAGGAAGTCGAGCAGCTCCGTGCAGTGCACAAAGCGGCTGTAGCGCAGCCCGACAATGTTTTTCCATTTGTCCCGCTCGCCCAGGCGGTCGGAAAGAATAAGATCGCTTCTGCCCGTGCGGTTGAGCGCGCAGGCAATAGCGCTGCCTATAAAACCGGCAGCACCCGTTATAAGTATCATGACGGTTCTCCTTTGCTGGTAATGAACTGTCGCACTGCCGCGTTGAATCCAACGACAGCTTCCTGCATGACCATGTGGCCGGCTTTTGCAAAAGCCATGAAATCGCCCTGCGGCAATTTTTCTGCAAGCTCGCGGCCCGCCTCAGGAGGCGTAATTGTATCATGATTGCCGGAGATGACAAGGGCAGGGACTGATATTTTGCCTGCCCAGGCCGTAGCGTCAAACTGCGTGCAGGCAAACACATCTTCATACATCGCCTCGCCCCCATTGCTCAAAAGCATTTCAAGCCCGCGGTGATAAAGCTCTGGCGCAACGCCCGGGGCATAGGCGCTGTCGCAGGAGGCCCGCGCTGCGCGGTTAAAGTCCTTCTGCAGCACCTTCAGATATTCCGGCGCAACCACAAAGCGCATAGCCGTGCTCACGAGTAGAAGCCCCGCAACCCGCGTGGGATAGGAATGGGCCATGGCCTGCGCTATGGCGCCGCCCATGGAATAGCCCATGAGAATAAAGCGGTGCAGCCCCAGGGCCTCGGCAAAAGCCTCGATCCATGAGGCATAATCTTCGATACTGTACCCGCCCCTGCCGTGCGTGGCGCCATGGCCGGGAAGATCGGGGGCTATAAGCGTACAGTCGGCAGCAAGGCCAGAAAACTGGCTTGCCCAGACCGAACTGTCGCCGCCCGAGCCGTGAATGCACAGCAGAGTCGGGCTGCCATGCCCGGCGACCGAGGAAATTCTATATACTGATTTATGTCCGTCGATGTCTGTAAACAGCATAATTTTTACCACTGAGGCACAGAGGATTTTTAAATCCCCTCATCCTAACCTTCTCCCCTTTAAAGGGGAGAAGGGACTTTTTTTCAGCTGCTTTAAACTTGCTAATAATCTTTGACTAATTTCAAAGACGCAGCATGGGTTCCTCCCTCTCCGCCATTTTGCGGGGGAGAGGGTCGGGGTGAGGTGGCATTAAAGGCTGGGCAAACAAAGTGTGCCCAGCTTTCATTCGGCTCCTGATTTCAGCAAGGACACTGCTTCATCTTTTACAAAAAGTGTTTGCATGGTTTTTTTCCAAAGTTTCATTGTCCGCCGCCACCGCCTTCGGCTGTTGGTGGCGGAAGACAACTTGGCACTTCGTGCCCATGTCTCCCCCTTTCAGGGGAATCCAAGCCGCCTGCCATGCGGGGGGTATCGACTATATAACCCAAACTATAGCAAAAGAACTGCAAGCATGTCAAACAAGGCCGTCAGACAGAAAGATCCACCGCAAAGTCGGGGGGGGGAAGGGGCCAGCAGTTGTCTTTTTGTTTAAGTTAACCGGCGCCCCGAAATTAATCGTATCAAGCGCCGTGGGCCCGTATCTGCTCAAGGCGGCGCTCGCGCATGAGAAGAAACAGCGGGAAGGCGAAAGCAAACGCAACCCCAAGGGTCAGCACTGCGTACATCCACCACCGCCTCATGCCGAGCCTGCGCGCCTCAAACGGCAGCCACAGTAAAAAGGCCACAGCACCTATCGACACATCGCTTGCCAGAGATGCGGCTGCGGGGTTGGCAAAGCCGTCCTTTATAAAGGCAGCAAGGCTGAAAGCGCCGCCCGCATCGAGCATGAATCTGATGTTGAAATACCAGGTGACTGCTGCCCCGGCAAGGGCGAGCAGGCCATACAGAATGGTGCGGAAGGTATGCTGCATGACGGTCTCTCCGGAAAGAATTGTTCGGGAAACGCTATCGCCAAACCCGCAGACGCTGCCTGCCGGTTGTGTAACCGTCATTAGGAAAGGTCAGGTATTAGTCCATTTGATCTGAAATTCAAGCTCCTCGTGTGCTCCTTCACGCTCATGTTCTATTGAGCACACCGCCCGTGCCGGCACGCAGATCCGCTCGCCTCCTACCTGCACCCGGAACTGACCGCCCTGCTCCAGCGCATCGGCCAGCCGCCGGAGCTTGACGGCGAATTCAGCCGCTGAATACGTTTTTTCAATATCGCGCTTTTTTTTCTTTGCCATAATCCGCAACCAGAATATTTTTTATTCTACTGAATGGTTCCCGCCAAAATACCTGCAACGGCCTGCCGGTAGCTGGGGCCGCCATAATTAAAGCGCCCCCCCGTAAGCCGGCACACTTCTTCTTCCGTGTGCACGGAATCAAAGTCGGTGTTTCGTGATCCGGCGATATTAGTAAAGAGTTCGGCAGTGACCATGACGCCGTTGCTGCCAGGAGCCAAAGATATTTCAAGCCGCGAATAGACCTTGCCGCCTCTGCCCTTATGATACAGGCTGGCTTTGCCCCCCCGGCTTTTATCAACCGTATACAAAAAAGACGGCACATAGCCGCTGCCGGGGGCAATATGCGGCGAGCCCTCCTTTTCAGCAAGGCCGTTATTCCTGCCGGGGGCGGTTACCAGCATGTGGCAGGAGTCCTCATTTGGAACCTGGTCGATAAAAACCTGTATGTCCGGTGCTGTTTCGTCTTTTGCAATATTCATCTGCGGATCTGAAAACCCCTTGAACAGATCCACGGTAAACCCTTGAAAGGATGGCCGCATCAGCATGCGGCTTTTTTTGCTGTCAACCAGCCCGGGATCGCATTTTTTCTCCAGCGTAAACACAACAGGCTTGCCGCGGTCGGGAAGGAACAAAGGATCTTTACTTCCCTCATCATAGGAATACGATTTCTCGTAAACTGTGCGTGGCGCTTCATAGCAGCGCTTTTCTATGGACCTGATGTATAACCTTTTGACCAGGAGTCCGGTCAGCACAAAATTTCCGTCGTCATCAGCTTCGGTCTTCACGGTTTCCACGCCGAAAAAACGTACGCTATTGGTGCTGAAGAACTCTCTGCCGGCTGTTATTTTTGCTCCGGCAACCGGCTGGCCATTCTGGTTGATGACCTTACCGTAAAAAATTATTGCCGTATCAGAGGAGTTTTCTGTCGGCTGGGCCAGATTGTTTTTTTCGCTATAGGTATCTGCTGCAAAAACATCGCAGGCCAGAAAAAGCCCCAGTAAAAAAGCAAAGGACATCACGGATTGTTTTTTCATAATGTTATTCCATTGCAAGATGTGTGGTGAGCAGAGCACTGCCCGTTTATTGTCTTCAGAAAACCATCAGCCACAGGCGATGGTTTTCTGAAGAATGCAACACAAACACTGCGTGTTTTTGCTAACGCCCTTTCAGGGCGAAATCAAGCCACCCTCTCTGCGTGTGGTTGTTGACTTGCCGGATGGGCGCATCTAACCGCAACCCATCATTGAAGGCAATACCCACCTGCATAGACGATGATTTTCCTAAAGACAATAAGTTTTTTATCAGGAAGCCCGCTTCATATTCAAGCTTTTAATATCGTTAGAAACCATGGCCTGCCAATAAAGCCAGAGAGGCCGGCATGAAAACCTGTACCCGGGAAAAATTTTTGTTTGCGAACATTCCCGTAAAAAACTTTCGCATTTTTGCCCGTGGACTTCTTGCCCGCCCTATCTGTTGTTAATAAGGCCCTGCTTACCGCTGAAGAAGCCTGCCCCGCTTCCAGGAAGAAGACAAGCGCTGTGCCTCGGCAATTTGCTGACCGTTCATATCTTTTTTAAGCTTGTTTTGAAAGGTGCGATAGCGGGCTTCACCCGGGTCCTGAGCCGCTGCCACGTTCAGCCATGCGCAAGCTATAACTAAATCCTGCGGCACCCCCGCACCCAAAACATAGAGCCTCCCAAGGTTGCACTGCGCATCAGCATGCCCCTGGGCAGCGGCCTTCTGATACCACTCGGCAGCTCTATCCATGTCCTTCGGGACTCCATCGCCCTGGTCATAAATAACCCCAAGATTATACTGAGCTGCAGCATTACCCTGTGCTGCTGACTTCTGACACCACTCGATTGCCTTGTTCATATTTTTAGGAACACCATTGCCGCTTGCATAAGAAAAGCCAAGGGTAGCCTGTGCTCCTGCATGCCCCTGCTCCGCCGCTTGCTGATACCACCCGATTGCTTTGACCATGTCCTTCGGGACTCCATCGCCCTTCGCATAAATAAGCCCCAGGTTATACTGTGCAGTAGCGTTTTTCTGTGCTGCTGCTGTATGCCACAGGTCAACTGCTTTGCTCATATCTTTAGGCACACCCTTGCCTGTCGCATAGGCAAATCCGAGTTCAACCCGCGCTTTGGCATTTCCCTGGTCAATGGCTTTTTGATACCATGCAACAGCTTTTTGCAGGTCTTTAGGTATACCGTCACCATTGGCATAGCTGAGCGCCAGAAAAAATTGAGCGGCAGCGTTTCCCTGATCAGCAGCTTTTTGATACCATGCAGCAGCCTTTTGCGTATTCTTGGGAATACCGTCACCATTGGCATACCTGATCCCAAGCAAATAGTGCGCGCCAGCGTTTCCCTGGTCAGCCGCCTTTTGCCAGCACTCAACAGCCTTTTTCATATTAAGAGGAGCACCACTGCCAGTGGCATAACAAAGCCCGAGAGAAAATTGAGCATCAGCGTTTCCTCGCAAAGCTGCAAACTGGTACCACTCGACAGCCTTTTGCATGTTTTTGGCTACACCGTTACCCGTCGCATAGCAGAGGGCAAGGAAATATTGCGCATCGGCGCTGCCCAGCTCAGCTGCTCTCTGATACCAGTTCACAGCCTTTTTCATATCCAGAGGAACACCTTCCCCCAGATTATACTTGAACCCAAGCTTAAATTGCGCACGGGCTTCTCCTTGTTCTGCTGCCTTCTGATACCAGTACAGTGCTTTCTCCATGTCTTTCGGGACGCCATCACCCTGATCATAGAGTAAACCAAGTTGAAACTGCGAAGGGACATATCCCCGCTCTGCTGCCTTTTGCGATGCTTCAAATAGTTTTTGCCACCACGCATAGCTTGCTTTGGAAGCATCGACGTCCAGATTATTATGCATGAGCCAAAATTTTAACTGTGCACGGGCAGCTTCCTGCTCAGCGGCCTTTTGATACCACTCAACAGCCCTGTTCATATCTTCCGGGACACCTTCTGGAATCTCATTGCGGAGATCAAGAAGAAATTTTGCGGCAGCGTTTCCCTGCGCAGCTGCTTTTTGTACCCATTCAATGGCCTTATTTTTATCTTCGGGAACACCGTCACCTTTAAGGTAACAGGCTCCAAGGGAATATTGCGCAGCAGCGTTTCCCTGCTCTGCCGCTTTTTGATACCACTCGGCAGCCTTTTTGATATCTTTTGGGGCGCCATCTCCATTTTCATAGATGACACCTGTTCTGTATTGTGCATCGGCATTGCCCGCAGCAGCCAGCTTGTGGATCCTGGTAAATTCTTTTGTTTCAGCAGCTTGTGTAGAGTCTTTTTTTTCTGCGGGATAGGAACGGTTGGCGAACCCGAAGGATATAAGCATGAAAAGGGATATGCCTAAAAAAAATTTCAGGGAAATTCGAAGCGGCATTACGATCTCCTTAATGGAAAACGGCACGAACTATATTCTGCGATTCTTGACCTAATGGATGCGCTATCAACCCGATAGATTTTTATGGGGTGCTGCTCACACGCTTTCCGCCACACGGGTCTTGCTGTAGACCCTCCCTTTTTTATCTCCGCCCATTGCCCGATTGGTACTATCCATGGCTGAGGTTGCAGGCACATGCGAGCCGCACAGGGGATTTTTGTTGGTTCATAAATGAGATACATATTACATGCCTTCGCCATCTGTGCATGTGCCGATACAAAATATTCATTTCTCTGCGGAGGGCAATTCGTACTATGCTCAGCAGGGGGAAATACTGCTTCACACAAATCTTCTTCTATGATAATTTTTATATTATTTTAAAACAAAAGAAACAAGTGTTTTATAGCGAAGCGGTTTGCACGAACAGAACTATAACCTGCCACCAGGCCTTTTTTCTTCTCCTGCTGCGCCGATTGAGAGCTCCTTTCTGGCGGGGCAGTGATTGCTGGTGTCGCAGATGGTGATATGTTAACCGTCATGCATCAAGGCTCGGATAAGCAGAGAAGGCTGTAGTTGTTGCTGGTTGCCCCGAGAAAAATTATCCATGTGTCAACGGTTTGTGCGCATCATCCTGGCCGGTGAGCCTGCCGGATTTCATGCTGTGAATGCTGCGGCAGGGCTCTGGGTACGATCAAAGCTATGAAAACAATTTTAGTTATATATCATTCCCAGGGAGGCACTACGGAGTGTATGGCGCGGGCTGTAGCCGATGGTGCGGCCGGGATGGAAGGGGCCTGCGCTCTTCTGAAGCGGGCCGTCGAGGCATCCCTTGATGATCTTTTGAGCTGCGACGGCCTTGTGATCGGCTCGCCTGAGTACTTCGGCTATATGGCAGGAGCTGTGAAGGATTTTTTTGACAGAACCTATGAAGCGGGGCATACAGGGAGAAGGTCTTTTCGTAAGCCGTATGCCGTTTTTATTCATGCAGGCAATGACGGCACCGGCGCCCTTGCCAGCATCGAGCGCATCTGCCGCGGGTATACATTTAAAAAAGTATATGAACCCCTTATTGCCTGCGGCGACGTGACGGACAGTGTGCTGGCGCGGTGTGTAGAGATGGGGCAAACCATCGCGGCAGGCTGTGTTGAGGGGATTTATTAAGCAGTGGGAAACATGAAATCAGAGCTTGCATGTGTTTTGCTGGCACGCATCGCTATATATTTACGCTATGCCCTGAACGCGGACAGGCTCAGCAGTTCTTCGCGGGATGATTTTTTCAAGGCGGTAAAAAAAGCGCAGATCGGCGCTGCACGTTTAACCGGCCTGTATAAACGCAAATAAGTTATTCAAAACGGGGAGAGACATGGAACACATTTCAGATCCTGTAGCCTATGCGCGCGATGTGGTCGGCGGCGACCCCATGGCAACATTTCTCGGGGTGCATATCGATGAAGTGCGGCAGGGCTATGCCCGCTGCTCGCTTTTAGTAAAGCCTGAATATTTGAATGCCGCTGATCGGGCCCATGGGGTGACGGTCTGCGCCGTTGCAGACCAGGCTTTTGCCGTCGCCTGCAACTCTCTTGGTACAAAAGCCCTCGCGGTGAGCCTTAAGCTTACCTATACGGCTGCTGCGCCTCCGGGTGATATTATCGTTGCCGAGGCAACGCCGGTCAATGTGGGCCGCAAGGTAAGCGTCTGGAAGATCGAGGTGCGCGGCAGGGAAAATGGCCTGATTGCCTCCTGCGAAGGAATTGCCTATCATAAATGAATGCTGCGGGAGAGCGCTCATGCTGAAGAAAAAGAGCAAGGGCATGATCGAGGCCGAGATCAGCGAGGCCATGATCAAGTTTGAAAAAGAGTATATGGGCCGCGGGCCACTGGAGACAAAAACCTATATTGTTGAAGATATGGTCATCGTGCGGCTTACCAAAGTGCTGACCCGTGCAGAAGAGCAGCTCACCAGAACAGCCGAAGGTCTGGCGCTCATAAAAAAGGTACGGGTGACGCTGCTTGAAGAGGCCCGTCACCTTCTTGAGGCCATAATCAAGGATATCGCCGACAGTCAGGTGCTGAGCATGCACACGGATATCAGCACGACAACCGGTGAGAGGGTTATCATTTTCGTTCTTGACCGTAACCTTGAGGAGGTGTTAAAAAAATCTATTGAAAAACAGAAAGTGTTATGAGATAATACAAGAAGATTGGAAGATTGTGTTAAATACCTGAGGCATGACACGGGGCGTTCGCGGGCAAAAACCGGCGAAATCCCTTGAGCCGATAAGGTGGTTAATAAATAAGCCAATATCAGACAAGCCCTCTCAATGCGGGCCCGCTGATATTGGCTTTTTGTTTTTTGGAGGTGTTTATGGATAGAGCTAAATTCATGATTTTTTGCCCGTAAGGTGATCATCTATACCAGGGGCAAGGTATGCGAAACGCCGGAAGAGTTGCTGTCAAGCCCGTTGTTTACAGAACTGCTGCGCCGGTATTTTGATGAGCTTGCCGAAAAGCAGTCCTACCTTATAAAGGTGCTTGGCGACAGGCCGGCCGATGCCGAAACGATCAGCCTGCTTGTGGAAACACTGCGGCATCTTGCAAAGCTGCCGTATACAAAAGTACCCAGCGTGGTGCCGGGCGCCGAGGTGTTTTTTCGTGACATGGCCCTGATCAGCGAGTTTATCGAGCAGCTTTATAACTACTGGCGCAGCCATGACCGGTTTCTGCTGTGCGATTCCGAAGGCGACATTCTTGACCAGCGCCCCTACAGGACGTTCAATTTTTCCATAGAAACGCTTACGCATCTGATCCGGAGCGTCTACCGCGACATCCAGGAGAATATCACGCTGTCGCATCCGCGCATTTACCGTCAGGTCACGGCGGGAGCTGAAATAGCAGCCATATCCCTGCCGCAGAAGCTGCAGCTGCCAGGGGGTGTCTATGAGAAGCTTTATAAGATACCGGTCATCAGGCAGGTTCTTATCAATCCGCCCCTTATTTTGAACCCGCCCATGAACAAGCGGACCGGGCAGTTCGTGAAGGTGGAGCGCAACCCGCTTGAGTTAGTGGAGTTTCATCAGGATGAATGGCTCTGCTATCCGGCCAAGGTCGGACCGCTGTTGATACTGGTGTATTTTCACGCCCGTTTTTTTGAGCTTGGGTTTACCCTGTGCAATCTGTTCGAGCTTGCTGAAGATGAGGATTTGAACAGGCCACCCGATGCTGTCTATGCCTTCGGCGCGCCAGCCGGCAGCCTTGACGGGCTTGGCGTTTTCCCGACGGTTTTCCATGAAGATGCTGAACATGATTTGCTTGTTGCAGCAGCGCCCTGTGATGATGCTTTCGGCTATTTTGGCTATCTTAAAAAAATGGTGCTCACGCTGCACAATATCAAGATGATGCAGGCCGGAAAACTGCCATTTCACGGCGCATTTGTCAAAATGCTCCTGAACGATTACGGAGAGAAAAATATCCTGATCATCGGCGACACGGGCGCGGGCAAGTCCGAGACACTGGAGGCCCTCAGAACCCTGGGTGAAGGCCGCATCAAAGGCATGTTTATCATTGCCGACGATATGGGCTCCCTTGATATTGATGAAGAAGGCCGCATCATCGGCTATGGAACCGAGACAGGCGCTTTTCTGCGCCTTGATGACCTGCAGGCCGGCTATGCCTTTGGACAGATCGACCGTTCCATTATCATGAGCCCCAGCCAGGTGAATGCCCGGATCGTGCTGCCCGTCACGACCTATGCTATGGTCATGCAGGGCCACAGGGTCGATGTGGTGCTGTATGCCAACAACTATGAGCAGGTTGACGATGAGCATCCGGTCATCGAGCGGTTTACCTCTGTTGATCAGGCTTTCAGCGTTTTTCGCGAAGGCACGGTCATGAGCAAGGGCACAACTACCTCGAGCGGTATTGTGCACTCTTATTTTGCCAATATTTTCGGGCCTGCACAGTACCGGCAGGTACATGACCGGCTTGCCACGATATTTTTTAACGCTTTTTTCAGCAAAGACGTTTTTGTCGGTCAGATGCGCACACGCCTGGGCATTGCGGGATATGAAACCGATGGGCCTGCCCAGGCTGCCGAAGAATTGCTTGAGAGACTACAGCAGGCAACGAATAAGTAGAAGCCTCAAGAAGGGTAGTGCTATGCGCTGTATTGTGTTTGCTAATTATATTATTAGTACCGCCAAGCAAGCGGCTGGTTTTTTCTTGCGGCGCGCACTTGCGGATTCATAAATTTACATAGGAACTATAAGTAGTTATATATATTGACAGGGGAATGCTTCGTGTGCTATAAATTCTCCTCTTAAATTAGAAAATGAGTGGGGTTTTGAAAATATACAGGAGGACACGGTATGCTTGAAGTTCGCTTACATGGAAGAGGCGGGCAGGGATCAGTCACGTCTGCCGAGCTGTTTGCCGAAGCGGCAATCGGCGAGGGCAAGTACGCCCAGGCTTTCCCCAGCTTCGGTCCCGAGCGCCGCGGCGCGCCGGTGCGGGCCTTTATCCGCATCGACGACAAAGCCATTCAGCTGCGCAATGAAATTGACGAGCCTGATGTGGTGCTGGTGCTTGATCCCACACTGATTCGGGTGGTCAATGTGACCGAAGGCTTGAAAAAGGACGGGATTGTCATCTTGAATACCAGCAAGTCCGTTGCTGAGATCAGGAAAGAGTACGGCATCACGGCAAACGTCGCAACAGTCAATGCCACCAGAATCGCAACCGAAAATCTTGGCCGCCCCATTGCCAATACCACCATGCTGGGCGCCCTGATCAAGGTGACCAATGTTATTGCCATCGAATCGCTCAAGGAAGCATTCGGGCACCGGTTCGGCAAACTGGGGGAAAAGAATTACAAGTCATGCCAGGCAGCTTTTGGCGAGACGGTAATGGAGGGACGCTGACATGGCAAAAAAAGATTTTGAACTGACCTGGAAAGAGATACCTGTCGGCGTCATCGTGCATGAGCCCGGCAATGCAAGCGAATATCAGACCGGCGACTGGCGCTCGCAGATGCCCGTGCTGGACAGGGCAAAATGCGTAAAGTGCGGCATTTGCTACCGCTTCTGCCCCGAGCCCTGCATCGTCAAAGACGACGAAGGCTATTATGTGGCGGATCTGTTCTACTGCAAGGGCTGCGGCATCTGCGCCTATGAATGCCCCAAGGATGCAATAACCATCGTGAAGGAGGAACATTAATGGCAAAACGAGTCGGAGCAGAAGGATCGTTTGCAGTTGCCGAGGCTGTTCGTCTTGCCGATACGGATGTTGTGGCAGCCTATCCCATAACACCTCAGACCCATATCGTCGAGCGCCTCTCCGAAATGGTGGCCGACGGCGACCTTAATGCAAACTTTATTTATGTTGAATCCGAGCATTCGGCCATGAGCGCCTGTCTGGGCTCTGCGGCTGTTGGCGCCCGCACCTTTACCTCCACGGCAGGCCAGGGCCTTGAGCTGATGCATGAGGTGCTCTATCTTGCCTCATCCATGCGCCTGCCGATTGTTATGGCGGTTGCCGACCGTGCGCTGTCGGGCCCCCTGAATGTCTGGGGCGACCATTCAGACGCCATGGCAACCCGCGAATGCGGCTGGATTCAGTATTTCGGCGAAAACGCCCAGGAGGTGTTTGACCTGACCCTGTGCGCCTTTAAAATAGCCGAGCATCATGATGTGCTCTTCCCGGTCATGGTGCATATGGACGGTTTCCATGTCTCGCATGTGGTTGAGCCCTATTTGCTGCCTGACAAAGAAGAGCTCGGAGACTTTTTGCCCCCGATCGACTATCCCTATCCGCTTGACCCCAATAAGCCGGTAACCATGGGCGCTTTTGCCCCGCCGGCGGTCTATTCCGAGTGCCGCAAGGCCCAGGATGTGGCTGTCAACAGCACCCATCGGCACCATCGAGAACGTGTGGAACGAATTCGGCAAGCGGTTCGGCCGGCAGTACAAGCCGATTGAGACCTATAAGACCGAAGATGCCGAAACCATTCTGGTTTCTATCGGCAGCTTCAACCAGATGGCAGCGGTAGCAGTCGATAAGCTGCGCGTCAGAAGGCAAAAAGGTCGGCCTTGTCCGGATTCGCCTGTGGAGGCCTTTTCCGCTGCAGGCATTCCGCCAGGCAGTAAAGTCAGCCAAAAACGTTGTCGTTTTTGAGCGCTCCATGACCTATGGCGGCACGGTGGGCCCGGTCTGCGCCGAGGTAAAATCGGCGCTGTACGGCATCAAGGGCGCCCCGCGCGTCATGGATTTCATCGGCGGCCTGGGCGGCAGAGACATGAGCCCGAAGCAGTTTGAGGCTCTCTTCAAGCGCGCTCAGGAAATATTCGACAAAAACCTTGATATTCAATATGAAACGATTGGAGTGAGAGAATGAGCACATTTAAATACACTTCAAAAACTTAGAAGCGCCGGGGAACTGTTCATGCCCGGCCATCGCGCCTGCATCGGCTGCGGCGAAGTGCTTGCCATGCGCCAGGTCTGCAAGGCCCTGGGCAAAGACATTATCATCGCTAATGCCACGGGCTGCATGGAAATCATTTCATCGCCGTTTCCCACGACCAACTGGGACGTGCCCTGGATTCACGCGCTGTTTGAAAACACCGCTGCAGTGGCCTCGGGCGTTGAGTCGGGCCTGGATGCCATGAAGCGCAAGGGCAGGGGCCCTGCGCAGGACGTGACGGTTGTTGCCATGGGCGGCGACGGCTCAACGTTTGACATCGGCCTGCAGTCGCTTTCAGGCGCCCTTGAGCGCGGGCATAATTTCATCTATGTCTGCTTTGACAATGAAGGCTACATGAACACGGGCATTCAGCGCTCCTCGGCCACGCCCTTCGGCGCCTCGACCACGACATCGCCGGTCGGCAAAAACAGCATCGGCCAGACAACGCAGAAAAAGGATATGCCCCTCATAGCCCTTGCCCATCATATACCCTATATTGCCACCTGTACGCCGGCCCATCCGACGGACCTTGCCAAGAAGATCAAAAAGGCAAAGGAGATCAAGGGCCCGGCATATATTCATGTGTTCAGCCCCTGCCCCACGGGCTGGGGAACGGACTCTGATGTGGCCATCGAGCTGTGCCGGCTGGCTGTTGATACGGGTGTTTTTCCCCTGGGCGAGTGCGTGTACGGCACCTACGCGCTCACGAAGCACATCAAGGAGCTCAAGCCTATCCGCGATTATATGAAGCTGCAGCGCCGGTTCCGCCATCTTTCCGATGATGTGATCGATCAGATTCAGGCGCAGGTGCGTGAGCATTATGAAATTGTCAAGTCCAAGTGCGGCGTGGCAAGTAATTGAGTTTTGGTTTTTCGTGGAAAGCAGCACAAGCCTCCTTGCTACCGGAGGCTTTCTGCTTTCTTTTGACAGCTTCTTGAGAAGGCCCTGTCTTTGTTGCGGGGTGTGGTGTAAGTCCTGCACCTATGCAGGTATGCGCTTTTTCACATGCGTTGGAGCACTTATGAACGACGACAATCTGCGAAAAGGGCCATGGCAGGGCCAGCAGCCGCCCGATATCGCGGAGTTTTTAAAAAAGCTCCGCGAAGGACTGCCGGGGGCCGGTATTATCGGCGGCCTGATCCTGATCGCTTTCATCGCCCTGACCTGCTGCTACAGCATACAGGCCGGCGAGGTGGGAGTCGTGCAGCGCTTCGGGAAGTTCGTGCGCCTATGCAACTCCGGGACTTAACTTCAAAATGCCTGCGGGCATTGAGAGCGTCATGCGTGTGCCCGACCAGTATATCGCCACGGAAGAATTCGGCATGCGCACCGTGAACCCCGGCGTGCGCACCCAGTATGCCCCGGAAAAGCAGTTCGTCGACGAGGCGCTTATGCTCACGGGCGACCTTAACTGCGCCCTGGTGCCCTGGATCGTGCAGTACCGTATCAGCGACCCCTATAAGTATGTTTTCAAGGTGCGCAACCGGCAGCTCATGCTGCGCGACTTTTCCGAGGCTGTTATGCGGCAGATCGTCGGGGACCGCAGCATCAACGAGGTGATCACCGAACGGCTCGAGATAGCAACCGAGGCAAAGCGCCAGCTGCAGGCATCACTTGATGCTGCCGAGACGGGCATTCAGGTGGTGAACCTGGAGCTGAAAAACACAACCGTGCCGGAGCCGGTGCAGCCATCGTTTAACGAGGTCAACCAGTCCGTTCAGGAAAAGGAGAAAATGATCTATCAGGCCCGCGAGGCCTACAATAAGATCATCCCCGAGTCAAGCGGCGAGGCCGAGCGCGCCATCAAGGATGCCGAGGGCTATGCCCTTGAGCGCATCAACCGCGCCACCGGCGATGCCAACAGGTTTTCCTTTCTGCTCAATGAGTATATCAAGGCAAAAGACGTGACGCGCCGCAGGCTCTATCTTGAGGCCATGGGCGCGGTGCTCCCGAAGCTCGGCAGCAAATATATTATCGATCCGGAGCAGAAAAGCCTTCTGCCGTTTCTGAATCTGAATGAAAAAGCCGGGGAGAAGAAGCCATGATGAAGCGTTATGCAGGAATTATCGCAGCACTGGTGCTCGGCTTTTTTATCTTCGGGCAGCCGTTCTACACGGTTAACGAGACCGAGCAGGTCATTATCACGCAATTCGGCAAGCCTGTCGGTGATGCCGTGACCGATGCGGGGCTGCATTTCAAGGTCCCGTTTATTCAAACGGTCAACAGCTTCCCTAAAAACCTGCTTGAGTGGGACAGCGATCCCGGCCAGATTCCCACGCAGGATAAAACGTTTATCTGGGTTTCCGCATTTGCCCGGTGGCGCATAAAAGACCCTCTGGCTTTCTACAAGGCCGTAAACAATGAACGGGCGGCGCAGAAAAAGCTTGATGACATTCTTGACGCGGCGACATATAATTTCGTGACCTCGCATCATCTGATCGAGATCGTCCGGAGCTCAAACCGGCTGATGAAGGCTGAAAACATAGTTACGGTCGGGCTTCCCGACAAGGCCGCCGAGCAGCTGCAGATAAAGGTGGGCCGGGAGGAAATGGCGCGTCTCATTCTTGAGCAGGCATCACCCGAAGCTCGTGCAGTTCGGCATCGAGCTTGTTGATTTTCGCATCAAGCGCATCAACTATGTTGAGGAAGTGCTCAAGAAAGGTCTATGAGCGCATGATTGCCGAGCGCAATCAGATATCGGAAAAGTTCCGCTCCGAGGGCAAGGGCGAGAGCAAGAAGATACAGGGCGATCAGGAGAAGGAGCTGCGCCGGATTCAGTCCGAGGCGTACCGAAAAGTTGAAGAGATCAAGGGTAAGGCCGACGGCGAGGCTACGCGCATCTGCGCCGAGGCTTTCGGCCGCGACCCCGAGTTTTATTCATTTGTCATGACGCTGGATATTTATCGCAATGCGCTCAACGCCGATACCAATGCGATACTGAGCACGAACAGCGATTTTTTTAAATACTTTAAAGAATATAAACCGTCAAATTAAGGAGGAACACAGCATGGCACATAAAAAAGCGGGCGGCAGTTCACGCAACGGACGCGACAGCGCGGGCCAGCGGCTGGGCGTCAAGCGCTACGGCGGCCAGGTCGTCAAGGCCGGCAATATTCTCATCCGCCAGATCGGCAGCACGGTGCATCCGGGCAAGAATGTGGGCATGGGCAGAGACTATACCCTGTTTGCCCTGATCGACGGCGTGGTGCAGTTTCAGCGCTACGGCAAAGACCGCAAGAAAGTAAGCATCATTCCTGTTTCAGCTGACGTTACCGCTGCATAAGTGAAGGCAGACCGTGTCGGCGGACGCGATCAGAAAAGACATTGTCGGCAAGGTCCGGCGGGTTGTGGTGAAGCTCGGCAGCTATGTGCTCACCACGGCCTCATGGAGCCTTGACCGCAAGGTTTTTACCGATGTCACGGACTCGATAGCGGCACTGCGTGCCACGGGGATCGAGTTTGTTGTCGTGTCTTCAGGGCGCAGTGGCCTCAGGCATGGGCAGGCTCGGCCTGAAAGAGCGGCCGCGCGTGCTGCAGCAGGAGCAGGCCGCCGCGGCCGTGGGGCAGATAAGCCTCATGGCCTACTGGGAGAAGATGCTGTCGCGCCACGGCCTGCACGCGGCGCAGATTCTGCTCACCCACGGCGACGTGCGCGACCGCAAGCGCTTTCTGAACGCGCGGCATACCCTGACAAGCGTGCTTGAATTCGGCGCCGTGCCGGTCATCAATGAAAACGATACGGTCACGGTCGACGAGATCAAGTTCGGCGACAATGACTACCTTTCATCGCTGGTCACCAATCTCGCGCAGGCCGATCTCCTGATCATACTCACCGATATCGACGGCGTGTACGATAAAGACCCGCGCGCCAACCCCGATGCAAAGCTGCTGCCGCTCATAAAGACCGTTGATGAAAGCATCGAGGAGCTGGTTTTCGGCTCCAAGAGCAAGATATCCCGCGGCGGCATGGCAACAAAAATCAAGGCCGCAAAGACTGCGGCACTGTTCGGCGTTCCCACCATCATCGCAAACGGCAAGCGTGCCGGCACGCTGCAGGACATATTCGCCGCCAAACAGGTGGGCACCCTCATTCTTCCCGAAAAAAACAAAATTACCAGCCGCAAGCACTGGATAGCTTTCACCCTGAAGCCCCATGGCGTTATTTGCGTCGATGACGGCGCAAAAACAGCCATGATGGACAAGGGCAGAAGCCTGCTGCCGTCGGGCATCGTGAGCGTCAAAGGCGACTTCGGCCCGGATGAGGCGGTGAGCTGCTGCGACAGGGATGGCGTTGAATTCGCCCGCGGCCTTGTCAAATACGGCTCCGGCGATATCGATAAAATCAAGGGCCTTAAAACCGATCAGATCGAGGAAGTGCTCGGGCATTTTGCAGAGCCGGAAGTCATACATCGGGATGATATGGTGATTCTGGGATAATTAAATAAATTGTTTTATTACGTTCGATTGGTTTAATTGGTTGGATTGGGTTGAGTTTATACACCCGAAACTCATCAATTTAATAATTGTTTTTATTGGAAATGAACCTATGGGTATCACACAACAGATTACCGAACTTGCCGTAAAGGCGCGTGAAGCCTCACGGGCCATGGCAAAGGTCGACTCCGAGCGCAAGAACCGCGCTTCTGTACGCCATGGCGCGATTGCTTCGGGAGCGAAAATCCCATCTGCAGGCTGAAAATGCAAAAGACCTTGCCGCAGCGCGTGAGCAGGGCCTGTCGGCGGCGTTTATCGACCGGCTGACCTTGAGCGATACGGTTATAGAGAGCATGGCCGCAGGCCTTGAAGATGTGGCGCGGCTGCCCGATCCCGTGGGCGAGGTCACGCGCATGTGGAAGCGCCCCAACGGCCTGCAGGTCGGCAAAATGCGCATACCCCTGGGGGTCATCGGCATGATCTATGAGTCGCGCCCGAATGTCACCATCGATGCCGGTAGCCTGTGTCTCAAGTCGGGCAATGCCGTTCTGCTGCGCGGCGGCAAAGAGGCAATCAATTCAAATCTGGCCCTTGCCGCCATTATGCAGCAGGCGCTTGAAACGGAAAACATACCGGCAGCCGCCGTGCAGGTCATCCCCATGACCGACCGAACGGCTGTCATGGAGATGCTCAAGCTTAAAGAGTATATCGATGTTATCATTCCCCGGGGCGGCGAATCGCTCATAAAGACCGTCTATGAAAATTCGCAGATTCCGGTGATCGCCCATTACAAGGGCGTCTGCCATGTCTATATTGACGAGAGCGCCGATTATGCGATGGCCGAGAGCATAGCCCTCAATGCCAAGGTGCAGCGGCCCGGCGTGTGCAATGCCATGGAGACGCTGCTGGTGCATAAGAAGTTTGCAGACAGGCATATGGCCGGGCTCATGGAGAGCTTCAGAAAAGCACAGGTCAGCCTCAAAGGCTGCGGCCGGACACGGGCTCTTGATGCGGCCGTTGCCGAGGCAACCGAGCAGGACTGGCATGAGGAATATCTTGATCTCGTGCTGGCCGTGAAGGTCGTCAAGGATATGGACGAGGCGCTGGACCATATCGCAAAGTATGGATCAAAACATACCGAAGCCATTGTGACGCAAAATTATGACAATGCCCGGCGCTTTCTTGCCGAGGCTGATTCATCGGTAGTGCTGGTGAATGCCTCCACGCGCTTCAATGACGGCGGGCAGCTCGGCCTCGGGGCGGAGATCGGCATCTCGACCTGCAAGCTGCACTCCTTCGGGCCCATGGGCCTTGAAGAACTGACGACGACCAAGTTCATCGTCTACGGCGACGGTCAGGTGCGGCAGTAAGATAGTTCGGAGTTCGGAGTGCGTGTTCGAAAATTCCCCGGGGGCTGAAAAATTTACGGCCTCACTCAGATCCTTTGTCGTACAGGAGACTGTCGTATGAAAGAGCTCTGCGGATGGACCGGAAAATTTCTTCGCATCAACCTCACCGCTAAAACGTGCCAGCCGGATTCAATCCTGCAGCATGCAGAGCGCTTCATCGGCGGCCGGGGCATTGCAAGCCGCCTCTACTGGGAGGAGATGAACAGCGCTACCGGCGCTTTCGACCCCGACAATACCCTCTATTTCATGAACGGCCCCCTGTGCGGCATGCATGCACCCGGCGCATCGCGCTGGGTGGTGCTCGGAAAATCGCCCATGGCCATCCCGAGCAGTACGCCTTCGGCAATCTCGGGGGCTCGTTCGGCGCAGCGCTGAAATGGGCGGGCCTTGACGGCCTTGCAATCAGCGGCGCATCCGGCAAACCCGTCTATCTGATGATCGGCCCTGACGGGACCTGCTCTTTTGAAGATGCCGGCGATCTCTGGGGCAAGGACACTGAGCAGGTGCTCGCGCTGCTGGTGCAGCGCCATGGCCCCGGGGCCCAGGTGCTGGCTATCGGCCCGGCGGGCGAGGCGCGCGTGCGGTTTGCCAACATTATTGCCACGGGCGGCGCGGTGGCGTCCAAGGGCTTCGGAGCGGTTCTGGGCGCGAAAAACCTGAAGGCCATTGTGGTCAAGGCTCCCCGCCGGCCGCTCCCTGAGGCGCGGCCCGATGAAGCCAGAAAGGTGCGCCGGGAAATTACGGCCCTGTGGAAGGGCGCCGCGTCCGGGCGGTTCTGGAGCGAGCTGATGCTTGAGGATGTTGAAAAGGTGAAGCATGAGCCCTGCGCCGGCTGCCCGGGCATCTGCCGCCGCGGCATCTACAAAAGCCCCACGGGCGAGCTGGGGCACCGCAAGAACTGCGTATCGTCGGTGTTTTACTATAATCATGAGATGGAGCGCACGGGCAAGATGTCCACTGCCACGTTCCATGCCACGCAGGTTGCAAACCGGCTCGGCGTCTGCATGCTTGAGCTGCGGTTTATGCTCCACTGGCTGCCCGAGGCGATACAGCGCGGGCTTATCGATCCGGTGCAGACCGGGCTTGCCGTGGAAGAGATGGGCACGGACGCGTGGATCGACAACCTGGTTGAGCTTATCTGCAGCCGCCGGGGCGTCGGAGATCTTCTTGCCGAAGGCAGCCGCCGCTGCACCAAAGCCTTGGGCGCCGAAGACCTCATCGAGGGCCTTGTCACCGCCGCGGGCTTTGACGCCGACTTTTACACGCCCCGCCTGTTCCTGGCCAATGCCCCCATCTACGCCACCGAGCCGATCTACCCCATCACGCAGCTGCACCGCATCAGTTTCCCCATGCTTAAATGGATCATCTGGTACGGCACCGAGGGCATGATGGGTTTTCTCGACACGGACAAGCTGCGCACGCTGGCCCGGACATTCTGGGGCAGTGAAGAGGCCCTGGCCTGCGACACGCCCGACAAAAAGGCCGAAGCCGCCATTTTAAATCAGAACCGCTGCTACGCCATGGAAAACATGGTCTTCTGCGACTGGTTCTGGCCTATTGAGTACTCGGCAAACAGCCCGACCGGCGTGGGCGACCCCGGGCTTGAGGCGCGCCTTTTTTCTGCCCTGACGGGTGTTGACATGGACCTGCCGGGCTATCTGCGCTCGGGCGAGCGCAGCGTCAACCTGTGCCGCGCCATCTACCTGCGCGAGGGCAGGCAGGGCCGCGCAGGCGACGTGCTGGAGCCTTTCAATCACAGCGTTCCGCTGGCAGGCCAGGATCCGCCCATCGGTCTCTTCAATCCCGAGCTGCTTCATGCCGATGAGCGACGGCGAAATACGATCACGCCTTGGTGCCATCGTGGAGCCCGGAGATTTTTAAGCGAATTATGGACGACTACTACCAGGGCCGCGGCTGGGATCTGTCTACGGGCTTATTCACGCGGGAGTGTCTTGCAAGGCTTGACTTGACCGATATGGCCCCCGAGCTTGAAAAAAAAGGATTTATTAAGTAGAATAATTAAAAGAGGCTTCAGCAGGGTCTTTGCACGCCTCCTGAAACGGGATGGTTTTTTTAAGAACAAAAACCTGCGTCAAGAGAACACTTACGTTATGGGGAAGGGGGATCATGGCACTTCGAACATATGTTTTCAGCCTCATGGCAGTGTGTTTGCTTCTTTCCGGCTGCTATGAGTCGAAATACGCCCTTTCATCCTCCGATGCTTCCCGCATTGACACGCGCCTTTTGAAAACCTGGATTGAAGAGTCGCAACAGCTCCGGCGATAAGCCCTACAGGGTTGAGATATGCAAATTCAACGACAGGGAGTATTTCGTCGCTTTTTGCAATGACAACGGCACCGCAACCATCGCCCGCGCATTTACCTCCATGATCGACACTGTGCCTGTTTTGAACATGCAGGGCATAGAATCTGAAAAACCCAAAGACAGAACCTTCGTATTCTTCAAATATTCTTTCTCCCCCGACGGCAGACTCCAGACATGGATGATCAGCAGCGATTCGCCCCTTCTGGAGAAGAAGGCATTTTCGTCCCAGGCCTCGTTTGCGGCATATATCAAAAAACATATCCATGATAAGCGCCTCTTCGGGAATATGCAGCGCTTCAGGCCCGTTGACGGCATGCACCTGAAACTGTTTTTTGAGCCCTAAAAACGCCCCTGCGGCTGTTCGTGCCCGTGGCGGTCAGGATCAAACCATAATCAAGGAGGGAGCCATGATTTCAGTGCAAAGAAAAAATCTGATTATTGCAGTTTCTGTTTTTCTGCTGCTGTTTGCCGTGGCTGAGTTTGCCCCGTCCCGGAGTGCCTGCGCGGCAGAAGTTAAAGGCCCTGTGCAGCTTAATGCCGGCATCACGCTGGCAGACAACCTTGTCGCCCTCACGGGCAAAACCGTTACCATAACATTCAGCAGGCGGGCCGTCGATGACCGGCATCGTGAAAGAGGTAAAAAACGGCCTTGTGCATCTTGAAAAACTCAGCCAGAAAGAGTTCTATGACGGGCTGGTAAGCATCGATAAAATAGTTGCTATAGAAACAAGGGTCAGGTAGCTGCAAAGACAGCATGATGCGAAAAGAGCTTGAATCCCCCCTCGCCATATGGATTGAGAATACCATACGGGACTTTCTTCAATCGCCTGCAAACAGCCTTGGCACAGATCCGTATGAGCCTGCCTGGGGAGAGCCGCTGGTGGGGTTTTCCCGGGGGGATGACCCCCTGTATCGTCAGTTTAAGGAGGATATAGGGCCTTTTTACCTGACGCCCGAGGAGATTTTCAGCCGGTCATTTCCCGCAAGGCCTGTTCCTGCCAAACACTTGACCGTTATCAGCTGGGTTTTGCCGCAGACGGAGGCGACTAAGAGCGAGGCTCGCAGAGAATTCTGGTATCCGTCGGAACGCTGGGCCCGGTCACGGAAATACGGCGAGGATAGCAATGTGCTTTTGCACGAGCATCTTGCAGGCACGCTTCAGCGCGCTGGATATAAGGCTCTGGCGCCATCACAGTCGCCCCTCTGGGCTTTGGCTGCATCAGAGCTCTTCGGCCTCTGCTCGAACTGGTCTGAGCGGCATGCAGCCTATGCTGCGGGACTGGGCACCTTCGGGCTGTGCGACGGCCTTATCACGCCTGTCGGGAAAGCCATGCGCTGCGGCTCGGTGGTTGCCCGTATGGATATTCCGCCGACAAAGCGCCCCTATACCGACCCGCACGCCTACTGCCTTTTTTTCTCCAAAGGCACCTGCGGCGCCTGCATTATGCGCTGTCCTGCCGGGGCTATTTCCGATAAGGGACATGACAAAGAGAAATGCAAAGCCTATATGGCCAATGCAACCCTTCCGTATGTTCATTCCCGATTCGGCATACAGACCCATGCCTGCGGCCTTTGTCAGACAAAGGTGCCCTGCGAGTCAGGAATTCCGCGATGAGGGCATTGTGCGATCCGGCCGTGCTCGCGGTCTGGTTCATATTTTATAGAAAAAAGTTCTGCATCTTTTAGTAAATATGATAGCTGTTATGTACATAGTTCATGTATCCGCGGAGCTGCGCGACATGGGCGGGATAAGAATAATCGGATTGACCGGAGGGCACGATGACAGATACTGCCAGACCTTTTACACCGTTGTCTATTGAAGCAACCTCCCTGCCTGATGCCTGGTTTCAGACCGTTTACAAGTGCATCGAAACAGGCAGGGATTTTACCATTGACCGCGGGTCGTATGCGGGCATGAAGCGCCTGGAGTTCGACTATGTGACCGTACATATCCGATTCCCCGGCGCGCGGCCCCTGCTGCCGCAGATTCCGCCGCAGTATAATCTGCCCAACCCTGTTGCCGATGATTATATCGACGACTATCTTCCCTACCTGATGACCGGCCAGACCAAGCCCGGCGAGTCCTATACCTATGGACAGCGCATCTGCAAATATCCCATACCCGAAGGGTTCTTCGATTATGCGGACCGCAGGAATCACGATATCGTCATTCAGGAAGAGGAGGTGTGGGAGAATGAGCGCATAATCGTTCGGGAAAACGGCAAACTACTATCTAAACCAGATCGAGCTTCTCATCTGGACTTATAAAAACAAGGGCTTCCGCAATAACCAGATGGTGCTGCAGGTGGCGCATCCCACGGACATGGTGCTGCAGGATCCGCCGTGCCTGCGCGCTATCGACACGCGCATTCAGGATGGCAGGCTCAACTTCATCATATACTTCCGCTCATGGGATCTCTGGGGCGGGTTCCCTGCAAACCTTGCGGGCATTCAGACCATGAAAGAGTATATCGCATCCGAGATCGGCGTGGACGACGGGGAGATGATCTGCTCCACCAAGGGCCTGCACCTGTACAATTATGTGTGGGAGCTTGCCGAATGCCTCCGCGGCAAAACCATGGATGAGTTCCGGCAGGGAAAGTAGACAATTGTGGATGTGCGGAAGCATCCGCCGCTGCGGGCGACTGTGTATGTGATGCCCTGCCTGCAAGGCGGGGCATCCCGGTTCTTAACCTTGATTTAATCAGATACCTGCCTTTTCATGCAGGCCTTGCCGTTTCAGACCATGTTGTCAACCCAACAGGAGACTCACCCCCCATGGAAGCAGCAGCACTTGAAAAAACAGATGTGATTTTAGAAAAATGGCGACCGCAAAAGGGCAACCTCATCATGATTCTGCATGAGGTGGAAAACACCTACGGCTATATACTACGTAAAGCGGGGGGAGTGTGATTGAAAAGGAGAGAAGGTGAAGCCCATTTTTACTGCGTACTTCTATCTGTAGCAATAGGCTATGCACTGCGCACCACAAACAATTGAGCAGGAGCGCTCCATCGGGCTTTTAATTGACAGATCAGGCATTTGTAATTATAATTACAATTGTAATTACACAGATGGAAGGTTTCATGGAAACAAAACTGGTGCAGATCGGTAATTCCAAGGGGATACGCATACCGCAGAAAATCTCGGCCAATGCCATTTTGAAGACAGCGTTGACCTGTCGGTTAAAAACGGGGCTTTGATTTTAAAACCGATAAAAAAAACACCCAGGGAGGGATGGGCTCTTCATGCAGAAAAAATGCATGAAGCGGGTGATGACCGCCTGCTGATACCTGATGTGCTGTGCGATGATCTGGAGCTCAACTGGTGATAAAGCAGTATGATATCTATCTGGTCAATCTTGATCCGACAATCGGCTCTGAGATAAAAAAAACAAGGCCCTGTGTTGTAATATCGCCGGATGAAATGAACGCAGGACTCCGGACGGTTCAGGTGGCGCCCATGACAAGCACTTTGCGCGAATATCCCTGGCGGGTTGCGATCATGTTCAGAAAAAAAAAGGGTTATATTGCTCTTGATCAGATTCGCACCGTTGACAAACAGAGGCTTTTGAAACGCGGTGGTTCTTTACAGACGGATACCATAGACAGGGTGAAAGATACCCTGCATGAAATGTTGATTGCATAGCCTGCAGGCCGGGTCGGTAAAACTCCTGCAAACCTACATATAGGGGGTGTTGTATGAAACAATGTAAAGCTCTGCTCTGATTTTCTCTCTTGCAGCCATGATGCTGTGTGGCGCCGGCTGCAGCAAGCTCACCAAACAGAATTACGACAAGCTCAAAGTCGGCATGGAGTATAAGGCGGTTACGGCACTGCTGGGCGATGCGCCTGCCTGCGATGCCGCCATGGGGGCAAAAAGCTGCACGTGGGGTGATCAGGAAAAAAACATCACGGTAAATTTCGTTGCCGATAAAGTTGTTTTTATGACCTGCAGGGGCATATAGCCTGCGTGTACGAAAAGCCAAAGCACCTTTGGGTTGCCTTCTGGGCGCAGCGAAGAATCTCGTAGTTTTAATGAATTCAGGGATCCTTCACTTCGTTCAGGATGACATTACATGACTTCTCATACACGCTCTAAGACGTTTGTTCCAAATTCTATGCATGTTGTCAAATACCGTCGTCCTTTTAGAGGGCTTCACTTATATACGTTGAATTTATCTCACACATTGCATCTTTTTTCCTGAACACCTCCCCTAGAGCAGATCATAACAGCAGGCTCGTGATGCATTAACTTAAATTATTTTAAAAGCAACGGATTAATGCTATAAAAAAACTCAATTGAACAGCGGAAGGTCTTGTATGAAAAAGCTGTTGCTTGTCGGTGTTGCGCTTGCCGTATGCTGCCTGTGTTTTGCAGGCTTTGCCGCAGCCTCGGACAATAGAACCACTCCTCCGGTTTCAGACCTCGCACGCCATGCTGCCGGGCGTGCTGCCCCTGTTCTACAAGGCCACGGCCGGATACCTTGTTCTGAAAGACGACAAGGGCGCCCAGACCGCACGCATTTTTTATATCGCCTATGAAAAGCGGGGCCTGTCAGCGGGCAAGAGGCCCATAACCTTCGCTTTCAATGGCGGGCCGGGCTCATCTTCGGTGTGGCTGCATCTGGGCGCGCTGGGCCCGAAGCGGGTGGCCCTCAATGACGACGGATCACCGCCGGCGCCGCCGGCGCGGCTCATCACAAATGACTTCTCCTGGCTTTCTTTCACCGACCTTGTATTCATCGACCCTGTGGGCACGGGCTACAGCCGCCCGGCAGATGAAAAAAACGACAAGCAGTTCTACGATATGAAGGCCGATATCGAATCGGTCGGGGATTTTATCCGGCTCTATCTCACGCGGGCGCAGCGCTGGTCGTCGCCCGTGTATCTCTGCGGCGAAAGCTATGGCACGACCCGCGCCGTCGGCCTGCTCGGCTATCTCCACGACAAACACGGCATCGACCCAAGCGGCATCGTGCTCATCTCGCCTGTGCTTGATTTTTCAACCATCGCTTTTCAGCAGACAAATGATCTGGCCTATGTGCTCGCGCTTCCGACCTATGCCGCCACCGCACGGTTTCATAAAAAAGGCTCGTGCGCCTTCCCCCAGCCCGATGACGCACGCGCCGCAGCAGAGCAGTTTGCCATTGGCGCCTATATCACCGCTCTTGCCGAAGGCAGCGCCCTGAGCGCCCGGATGAAAGCGGAAGTCTCTTCCCAGCTTGCCGGGCTGTGCGGCGTGTCGCTCTCACTATGCGCTGCAAAACAACCTGCGCATTGCGCCTTCGCGCTTCCGCAAGGAGCTGCTGCGTGATAATCTCCACATTGTCGGCCGCATGGATGCCCGCATGACCATGCCCGACACGGACGGGGCCGGCGACACGGCAACGGCTGATCCGTCCCTTGACCGGTACAGCGGTCTTTTTGCCTCGGCAGTCAATGATTACCTGCGCCGTGAGCTGAACGTGCGCGATGACCTGCCGTACTGGTTTCTGAACGGCGATGTGGGCAAAGCATGGAACTGGAGGCCGGGCATACAGGGCAGCCAGGGCTATGTGGACGTGTCGCAGCAGCTTACCGATGCCATGCACCTGAACCCGAGCCTGCGCGTCTTCATAGCCGCCGGGCTCTATGATCTTGCAACACCGTATTTTGCAGCCGTTTACACGGTCAATCATCTGGCCCTTGACCAGAGCCTCGCAAAAAATATCGTCCTTCGCACCTATCCTGCCGGGCATATGATGTATACCGAGCGGGCAACACTGCGGCAGCTCAACCGGGACGCTGCGGCATTCTACAGGAACCGGTAGCATGCAGCAGCTGCACGATGCTATCATCTGGCTCAACGGCTGGCTCTGGGGCCCGCCCATGCTCATGCTGCTGTTCGGCACGCACCTGTTTCTCACCTTCCGCTTAAAAATCATTCAGCGCTATCTCTGGGTTGCCATAAAGCTGTCTTTTAGCAGCGACAAGAACAGCCCGGGCGATATAAGCCAGTTCGGCGCGCTTATGACAGCTCTTGCCGCAACCATCGGCACGGGCAATATCGTGGGCGTTTCCACCGCCATAGCCCTTGGCGGGCCGGGTGCGGTGCTGTGGTGCTGGCTTACGGGCGTGTTCGGCATTGCCACCAAATACGCCGAGGCGGTGCTTGCCGTGCGCTACCGCGTGCAGACCTCCGACGGCACCATGCTCGGCGGCCCCATGTATGCCCTGGAGCGGGGGCTGGGGCAGAAGTGGCTCGCTGTCATTTTCTGCATCTGCACCTCCATTGCAGCTTTCGGCATCGGCAATACGGTGCAGGCAAATTCACTGGCATCGATCATGAAGGAAACATTTGCATGTGCCGCCGCTTGTTTCGGGCTCTGTTATGGCAGTGCTGGTGGGCCTGGTGATGCTCGGGGGCGTGCGCTGGATAGCGCGTGACCTGCGAGGCACTGGTGCCGTTTATGGCCCTGTTCTATGTTGTCGGCTGCGGAATAATTCTTTTTTTGAATGCCCAGCATGTGCTGCCTGCCATTGAGCTTATCGTTAAGTCTGCTTTTACGCCGCAGGCGGTGGGCGGCGGTTTTGCCGGCGCAAGCGTCATGATGGCTGCCCGCTACGGCATTGCCCGCGGGCTTTTTTCAAATGAGTCGGGCCTGGGGTCTGCGCCCATTGTTGCCGCTGCCGCCCGGACGCGCAATCCCGTGCGGCAGGCCCTGGTATCAGCAACCGGAACATTCTGGGACACGGTGGTCGTCTGCGCCATGACAGGCCTTGTCATCGTGAGCAGCATCCTGCGCGACCCTGCGGCCTTTGAGGCCCTGCGCGGCAACGGCGCCCTGTTCACGAAAGCCGCCTTTGCACAAATCCCTTTTGTGGGGCCGACGGTGCTTGTCGGTGGGCTTGATCACTTTTGTTTTTTCAACCATTCTCGGCTGGTCCTATTACGGCGAGCGAGCCATGGAATATCTGTGCGGCAAAAAAGCGATTCTGCCGTACCGCGTCGCCTGGGTCATGGCAGTCTATGCCGGTTCGGTCATGACCATGCCTCTTGTATGGGACCTTGCTGATGCCATGAACGCACTGATGGCCATTCCCAATCTCGTGGCGCTTATTTTACTCAGCAAAGTAATCGTTGCCGAAACCCAGAAAGTATCTTTGGAGCGGAAGGCTTGACGATAAAGGAGATTGAAAGGTCCGGCTCAGCAGGCTCAACCTCTGCATGTATGAACATCAATGAAAGGGACGGGATGGCGGAAAACGAACATGAAGATGAAGACAGGGAAATCATCGATGACGAAATGACAGAGGATACCGATATCGTCTTTTTTTCAAATGATGCTGAAGAAATTCTGCGGCTGTGTGACAATGGCGATATTTTTGTAAAGGGCCGCCTTGCGGAAAATGACAAGGACGTTGTCGATGGTTTGCGCGAGTTTCTGAAACGCGCGGGTCATATCGGCTGAACAGGACGCGCGTCGCGGTGCCTTACTGCCCGATCAGTTCATGGGCATCGACCCAGGGCAGGCCGAAAACCTCCGCGACGGCAGGGTTGGTTATTTTCCCCTCGATAGATATTCAGCCCCCGCAGCAGACTCTCATTCCTGAAAGCCCCCAGCCCCTCAGCGGCAAGCTGCAGCACATAGGGAAGCGTGGCCCCGGTTATCGCAAGGGTTGATGTGCGCGGAAATATGCCGGGCATATTGGCCACGCAGTAGTGCACGACTCCTTCCTCGATATAGGTGGGACGGGCATGCGTGGTCGGCCTGCTGGTTTCAATGCAGCCGCCCTGGTCGATGGCGATATCGACAATGACCGACCCGGGCTCCATTTTCCTCACCACATCGCGCGACACCAGCCGCGGCGCCTGCGCGCCGGGCACATGCACGCAGCCGATAAGCACATCTGCTGCGGCAACATATTTTTCAATGGTATCCGGCGTTGCCGGCGCGCATGTGGCAGCAGGAAAAAGTTCTTTCAAGCGCTCAATGCGGGCCTGCATCCTTCTCGATAATTACAACCTCAGCCCCGATGCCCGTGGCAATGGTTGCTGCAGCCTGGCCTGCCGTGCCCCCGCCGAGTATCACAAACCGCGCTGCCGGCACACCGGCTACCGGGCATGCCAGCACGCCCTTGCCGCCTGCGGTTTTTGCAAGACAGGAAAATGCCATCAGGGGCGCCATTTTCCCGGCTATTTCGCTCATGGGCGCAAGAAGTGGCAAAGATCCTTCAGCTGTCTGCACGGTTTCATAGCCCACGCATACGGTGCCGGCATCGATCATGGCCTGCGTGAGCTGCCTGCTTGAGGCAAAATGAAAAAAGGTGAAAATGATCTGCCCGGGCCTGAAAAGGCCATACTCGCGCGGCAGGGGCTCCTTGATTTTGACAATCAGATCGGCAGCCGCGCATATGCTGCCAGCATCAGCGGCAATGCCGGCTCCCGCCAGCTCATAGTCCTTATCGCCAAAACCGCTGCCCGCTCCTGCATCATGCTCAACCAGCACGCTGTGGCCTGCCGCAACTAAGAGCCCCGGCACCGTCAGGCGTGAGCCCCACGCGGTTTTCATTGTCCTTGATCTCCTTGAGAATCCCGACAATCATGGCTTTCAGGACTCCTGCGGAATTTTAGCTGATCGGCTTTTCAGGCACGCGGCCATAGAGGCCGGCCATATGCCGCAGCTGCTCCATGACAGCCGTGGTCAGGCGGCCCGGCATAAGCTTCCAGCGCCAGTTGCCCTGCGCGGTGCCGGGCGTGTTCATGCGCAGCTTTTCCCCGAAACCGAGAATGTCCTGCGCAGGCAGTATGGCCAGATCCGCAATTGAGCCGTAGGCAAGACGAATGGCGTGCCAGTGAAAATCAGCTGAGCTTTCAGCGCCTGTATAGTCCATAATATAGCGCCGCATGCTGTCCCCCGTTTCAGCGCCGTAGAACCAGCCGTTGGTTGTGTTGTTGTCATGCGTTCCCGTGTACACCACGCAGTTTGTGTCCGTATAATTATGCGGCAGATAGGGATTTTTACTGCTCCCGTCAAAAGCAAACTGCAGAATTTTCATGCCCGGCAGCTTCAGGCTTTGGCGCAGCCGGGTTACCGCAGGGGTAATGACGCCCAGGTCTTCGGCAATCAGCGGCAGCTCGCCAAGCTCCTCCCGAATCCGTTTGAAAAAAGGCGCGCCGGGGCCCTTCTTCCACGAGCCGTTCACCGCTGTTTTTTCCTGAGGGGGGATTGCCCAGTAGGATTCAAACCCCCGGAAATGATCAATCCGGGTGCTGTCAAACAGCCGGCACAAATGGCGCAGGCGGCCGGTCCACCAGACCATGGTCGGCTCAAAAAGTTTTTTATCCGGGCCATGCCAGCGGTACAGCGGGTTGCCCCAGTGCTGGCCGGTTGCGCTGAAATAATCAGGCGGCACGCCTGCCACGGCCTCAGGCAGCAGGGTGCGGTCATCGAGCTGAAATACCGGGGTATGGGCCCAGGCATCGGCACTGTCGAAGGTGACATAGATGGGAATATCGCCGATGATTTTAATACCGAGGGTCGAACAGTAGTTTTTCAGCGCTGCCCACTGCTTGAAAAAAAGATATTGCAGAAAACAGTGGAATCGCACGGAAGGCTGCAGCCTTCCGTGCCAGCTTTCGATGGCGTCGGGGTGTCTGCGGGCAATGTCTTTGTCCCATGAAGGCCAGTGATTGGTGCCGAAGTGATCGCCAAGAGCCGAAAACAGCGCATAGTCGTCAAGCCAGCACGCGGCCTCTGCGCAGAAGGCCGCAAAATCATCCAGCTCAGCCGGTGCGGCATGCGCAAAAAAGCTTTCGCAGGCCGAGCGCAAAATCGGCAGCTTATGCCGGGCTGCGGCGTCAAAGTCGCAAAAATCGCTGTCGGGAAAAACCGCGGTGTCGATGTCGCCGGTAAACCAGCTCTCCCTGCGAAGTTTTTCAAGGCTTATGAACAGCGGGTTGCCGGCAAATGTCGAGGTCGAAGCATAGGGCGAGTAGCCCAGGGCCGGCGCAACCGGGCCGATGGGCAGCACCTGCCAGTAGCTCTGGCCGCCTGCATGAAGCAGCTCGGCGAATTCATATGCCTCGGGGCCGAGCGTTCCCGTGCCATAGCGGCCAGGCAGGCTTGATATATGCAGCAGTATGCCGCAGGATCGCTCAAGTTTCATAAACACCACTCAGCTTTTAATTTTTAAAGAGAAGACAGGTTTAAAACCTGTCTCTGCGGATCCATAAACATTTATTATTGTGGTTTTTTTCTGCCCGGTTCTTAGGATGGGTGCAGTCCGTCGAGGAGGAGGGAGCCCATCGTTTTTATTGGTGGGATTCACCCACCCTGCCCGTTGATGAGAGATAGTTTTTATGCCCCGGTCAGCCTGCGGTATTTTCTCATCAGCTTTGTCACCAGGTGCACCCACAGCGGGCTTTTGCGCGCTACGATGCCGGCGCTGCGCAGATTCAGGAGAAACTCCTGCGGCGTCGAAAAATCTTCCATCTCCATGCAGGCCCTGCCCACCTCGATGGGCAGATGGGCATCGCTTGCCGCAATCGGCACTGCTCCGGCGGCAAGCACCCGCGACAGCAGATCGGGGTCCTCTTCAATGAACATATTGCGGGCATTGAAAATTTCAATCATGTCGATGCTGCCCACGAGCGCCTCTATGGCAGGCTTTCGCAGGCGCGAGCTGCGCAGCCGGTCGAAGGGATGCGGCACGGCCACAAGGCCGCCCTGTTCCCGTATGCGCGCAACCGTCTCCTGCGGCGACAGGCCCGGAGGAATTTCCTCCTGCAGGAAATAGCCGATGATTTCTCCCTGCGTGGTGCGTATCTCCTCGGCGCAGATGATTTTTAAGGAATGAACCGCAGCCTGCACGTCGCGTGCGCCGGCCATGGTATTGTGGTCGGTGATGGCAACAGCGCCGATGCCGAGGCGCAGGGCTGCCTTCTCGATTTGTTTCGGGCTCAGGCGCGCGCACAGCGAGTGGCTTGTGTGCACATGCAGATCAACCTTTATTTTCATGCTCCCTACAGCTCCTGCTGAACCCGGTCGATAAGCGCCTGCATGGACGGGTGAAATGCCGGGCACCGCGGACAGGTATCGTGCAGGTAGCTCTTCCACTGCAGCTGTTGCTCCCTGGCTCATTGCTTTGAGCTCCGGCATCCAGTCGTATTCCCAGCAGCTTTTGTCATGGGTAAGCGCCGGGCAGGGAATGCCTTTTTTTGCCATGCAGGTTGGATTCAACTTGCTGCACTGATTTGCCATGGTCTGCTCCCGAAAAGCTATGAAGTTTTTTTTATAGGCTTCAGGTCAAAGTGATCCCGCAGACGGTTTGCCGCCGTGAGCAGATCACCGTCGCGGCCCACTACTTTAACCAGCTGCCCGGTAGACAGGTGCAGCAGCTGAGCTGCAGTGCTCAGACTCCCCCTGGAGGCAAAAAGCGCATCAAGCACGGCCGCGCAGACCTGCGGATACAGCGGGTTCCGGGCGTTTACCCGCACGGGTACGGCAGCAGAAAAAATTTCCTGCACGCTTTCGTGAAGCGCAAAATCAGCGCTTCGCACCTGCAGGGCAAGGGCCATACGGAGCCTGCCCAGGGCTTTCTGTTTATTTTCGATGCTGCGACCGGCGTTCTTCGCCCGTAACGGTCACGCCCGTGGGGACATGCGTCAGCCGCACTGCGCTATAGGTGCGGTTGCGGTGCTGGCCGCCCGGCCCCGAAGCTATATAGGTATCCACGCGGCACTGCTGCAGCAGGTGCCCGTCATCAGAGGCGAGCATGTTCAAAGCCCCGCCCTCACGCACAATCATTTCCTTCACGCCCGGCCCCGCTGAAAAACGCTTTAAGCCCCTGCCCGGCAGGGCAGCCAACGGCTTCAATTAAAAGAGTAGCTGTATTATGATGGGGTTGCAATAAAAAATTGTCCTTTGGCCAAAATCCGGGGGGCAGCAAAACCAGGGGTCAGAATTCAGAAGCCAGTAGTCAGAAAGTATGGAAAGAAGTTCGGTGTTATGAGTTCGGTGTTGGGAGTGAAAGGTTCAAGGTTAAAAAAGGGAAAGTTTGAAGCGCAGGGATCCGCCGTGGCGGACGGGTTTCTTTGTTAATGGACTGGTAGAAATATCCACGGATAGATTGATGCTAAGGCGAAAAATACCGGCATTGAAAAAATATTATTAATCGAAGGGTAAAATTTTTTCAATAAATCCGGTAGTCATACAAGAAACTCTGTGAAAGATTGACGGCTTCGGGCGATATGGTTCGGGCAGCATATCCAGTGCAATTTCAGACTCGGCTCGGTCAAATTCAAAAGTATCAGAAAGATACTGTATAATTTCTTCTCTGTTCATGCCGCGCATGTGTAAGGCATAAATTGAATATAATATTTTTCGTGCATATATGTCCTGATGTTCTATAAAATCATAAAACATAATTTTATACCTCCTTTAAATTAATAAAGAAGACTTATTTAATGTATTTAGTGATAATAAAAAAATTTTCAACCCTTTTTTTGCAACAATCTGCAATTTTATCCGAATTATACCAGTACACGGACTACAGTATCCGTGCAGAGCGTCAAATTGATTACTGATTATAGTATTATTAGATCGGAGGTCATAGCGGTGCACGACTCAGGATCTCAGACGCTCGTGCATTAAAAGCAGTGTTTATTTTCCCGGTCGGATGGCAGGTATATAACCGGGTTCTATCGTCTGCAGGACTTCGCTGCTGCGCAATGGCCGGGTCGCCCGTCCGGTCATGCTCAGCAGAAATGTCGCGCTGCTCGTCTGGTTGAGACCTCCATGTGAAGAGGCCATGTCGATAAAGGCTCTAAAGAGCGGATATCCGCTCATGTATCCATCATTGAGAGTTATCATCAGGTCGGACGGGCAAATGACAATGCCGTGAAAGGCCTCCCATATCCGGGGGGGAGCATTGGGCCATTCATGGTCAGCCGTTGCTGCAAACCAGTCGTCTGCTGAGGCATAACCTTCCGCATCAGCCTTTCCGGACATGGCCAGCAAAGCGTGTATCGGCTGGTAGCCCAGTACATCCCGGTCAATGACAACATAGCGTAGTTTGCCGCCTTTTTTTTCTATGGCTGCCGAGCCCCTGTTGTCACGCACGATAACCCTGTCGCCTTGCATATACAGTGCAAGCTGCATCTGAGTCTTCTGCAGCAGCACGTCGGCAACCGCCGCCGGTCGTCGCGTATGTATGCCCGCATAGGTGACCAGCCCTTCCGTGTCGATAACGATATCGGTATCCGACTGGATTTTGTCCCTCACGGTAAATCCCGCCTCGTTTAAAATATTTTTTATGGATACGAACTGTGACGGCATGAGGTTGTGGCCGTGGTCGGCCAGTATGGAAATTTTAAGGGCGCCCTGACGCTCCCATAAAAGCTGAAGGCACAGACGCTCGACTTCGCGCAGGCAGTCATCGACGCCCTGCCTGCCATATCTGCAGACCATGGCTGCGGAGCTGACGACATACACCAGCGTTACCCGGTCCGGGCTTTGGTCGAGGGTCTGCTTGATGCTTTCCAATTCGCGGCTGAATGTCTTGCGCGTGTTTACAAACCCCAGCCCTTCCCTCATATAGTCTGCGTTATAGTGCAGGCAGCGCTGCCAGGCGGTCTCTCCGCCCGTGGCAGCATCCCAGAAGCGATTACATATGCGATTGATGCGCTGATCGTAGAAATAATTGTTTGTTCCCGCAAGCGGAGGGGCCTGCAGAATCTGGTTGAAAATAACGGCGCTCAGCGTCGGGAAGGGAGCGATCACCTTCTGGGGCGGCGGAAACCAGCTGAAATGGCCGGCAGTATAAAAATCAAGCACGCACTGATAGGGTATTGAATCCAGCAGAATAATCAGATGCGGCACACTGTCTGTCTCATAGTCATTAATGCGGTATATTCGGTCATAGCGGCCGTCTTCTTCATGGGCATAGGCAAGAGAGGTCGTCCGGTTGTCTGTATCGGCCTGCAGCGCAAAGTCGGCCCTGCCATTGCCGTTGACATCATAGCGGATTTCCTGTGGCGTTGCGGGAAAGCGGGGCATCGGGGAAAAACAGGTTTTTTGAGGAGGCGCACCCCAGAGTGCAGATGCATAGGATTACCGTGAGCACCATTGAAACCAGCCGCATAAAAACGGCCTGGGCTGAACCAGCTCTATGCTTCTTAACTAAACCTGCAATCTTCCGTATCATATGGCTGTTGTATGCCAGCGGAATTCAATTTGCAAGAACGATGTGTGTTTGGTACTGTCTATTCTAAGCGCAGCGGATGTCAGCTTCGAATCGATCTGTGTCGCATACTTTTCTCCAAAAGAATGTACGTGATGAAGTCAAGCAGAGTTAACATACTGTCATTGCGATACGATACAGCTCCCGAAGCAGGGGCGTACTGCCATTGTATACGGGCACAATAAGCTTTTAATCCCCTACTTAGAAAAAGGGGGACACAGGGGGATTTCTTGCAGCCTGATAAATCCCCCTGACGCTTTTGCGAAAGGGATCAAAATTTAATTCACAGCCCCTCTTTAATAGGCTGTAGAACATCGTGCCTGCGGTATGCCGGCTTCAGAAAAATACAGGCTGAGAATAGAGTGCCTGTGACAAAACTATTACTGGTCTCTGCCAATCAGTATACCGACCCCTCACCGGTTTACCCGCTGGGTATTTCGTATCTTGAGACCTATCTGAGAGAAAAAATGCCCGCGCTCGACATTCAGGTGTTTGATTTTGTGGTAAACAGCCCTGCTGATTATGCAGACTATCTGCAGACATACACCCCTGACTATGTCGGCATTTCGCTGCGCAATATTGATGATGTGAATATGTACCGGCAGGAAAGCTTCTTCAAACACTACAGCGACATTATCGACACCACGCGGCAGTGCAGCCGGAGCACGATCATTATCGGCGGGCCCGGCTATTCCATCTATCCCCGCCTGCTTTTTGAATATCTGAAGCCCGACTTTGCCATCTATGGTGAAGGTGAAGAAAGTTTTTATGAACTTGTGAAGGCGCTGGAGAGCAAGACCGACTATGCTGCAATTGAAGGGCTGGTCTATGCGGATAACGGTGCGACCCGGGTGAACGCAAAAAAGCGCTATTGCCCTGATCCGAAAGTATGCTTTAACACAGGGCTTCTTGACTTCTACTGGAAGCAGGGCGGCATGCTCAATATCCAGACCAAACGCGGCTGCCCGTATCAGTGCATCTATTGCACCTATCCTTTAATTGAAGGAAGCACGGTGCGTACGCTCGACGCCGGCACGGTTGCCGACACGCTGGCGGACCTTTATTTTAAAAAAAAGATCGACTATGTTTTTTTTACCGATTCGGTCTTCAATATCAATAATGCCTATAACCTCGAGCTGGCCGAGCGCATGATCAGCAAAAAGATGGACCTCAAATGGGGCGGCTACTTTAATTTTGCAAACCTCGATGAAAAATTATTGCGGGTATTGCAAGCAGGCGGGTCTTGCCCATATTGAGTTCGGCACAGACTCGCTGTCTGATACCGACGCTCAAGAATTACGGTAAGCCTTTCACGGTGGCTGATATTCTTGAAGCTTCCAAGATATGCAGCCGGCTGAAAATCGACTGCGCCCATTTTCTTATACTGGGCGGCTACGGAGAAACTGAAGATACCCTGAACGAAACCTTTGAAAACTCAAAAAAAATAGAGCGGACAGTGTTCTTCCCTTTTGTCGGCATGCGCATCTATCCCGGCACAAAGCTTCATGCCCTGGCCCTTCAGGAGAACAAAATCAGCAAAGACGATAGTCTGCTGCACCCCGCATACTACGTCTCGGACAAAGTGGATCTTTCCCTCTTGAAAGAAAAGGCAAAAAAAACAGGCAGGCCGTGGATATTCCCGGATGAAGACATGACAGGCGTGATGCAGCGGCTGCGATCACGAGGCAAAAAGGGCCCGCTCTGGGAGTATTTGCTGCGCTAGAGCCTCTTGCGGCGAACTTTATATTGACACCCAACAGCCCGGGTCCTATATTCGCCTCATCCCAAAGCGAGATCCTATCCGTCGAGATCCAATGACGAACATCAAGGGTTCCAGAGACAAACCATACGATTTCAGGTCGCGCCTATGCCGAAGCCTATGACCGGATGCAGGCAGATCTCCGGGAGAAGGGATGGCTTGAGACCGGGGATCTTCTGCTCAATGGCAGTGTGACTGGCTGTGCGCTGGAGGTCGGATCGGGGCCCGGTTATCTCGGGCTTGACGTGGCTGCTGCAAACGAAGGATACCCGCCTCGTCGGTCTTGACATAAGCCCGGACATGGTCGCGATAGCCAGGAATCACACGCGGGAGTTGGGACTTGTCGACCGCGCCGAACACCTCCTTGGCTCCGCTGATGCCATACCCTTTGAAGACAATGCCTTCGACGCGGTCTTTACCAGCCGTTCGCTGCATGAGTGGCTCAATCCCTGCACGATTTTTACCGAGCTTTGGAGGGTTCTGAAACCCGGCGGAAGATTATACGTGTCCGATCTGCGCAGGGATCTGTCACGCTCGGCCTGCAACTTTCTCGAGCAAAGGGTGAATTCCGAAGTGATCAGGGAAACTCTCCGCGCCTCAATCGGCGCTGCCTATACCATGACAGATGTACTGGCTTTACTCACTCATGGCAGAACTCGCCGGATGCGAGGTTGTCGAGACACCGTTCGGTTTGCGAGTGACGGGAATAAAGCCGGTTTGATCCGCGCTTCTGGAGAATGGCCATGAAATTGAGCGTTGCTGCGAACTGGGATATCGAACTTCTTGACGGACTCGCGCACATCCCCGAGGTGACTTCGGTCTATGCAAAGCTGCCCTATGACCTCGTGGGTGGCGGCAGGGCCGGCTCCGTGCTGCCTTCAGTTGACCTTGCTGCAGCCGCCGCTTATATCCGGGAAGCCCACAAGCGTGGCTTGTCGTTCAGCTATCTGCTCAATGCACCGTGTCTGGGAAATCTTGAGCAGACACAGGAGGGCAAAGAGCGCCTGCTCGCATTTGTCGGACAATTGGTTGAGCTTGGGGTTGACAATGTGTCGATCTCGAACTTGGCGCTTGTGTCGCTGGTTCGGCGCAACTACCCGGACTTGAGCATCCGCGGAAGCGTGCTCAGCTGGCCCACCAATCTGCCCAGGCTGAAGTATCAGGAATCTCTTGGCGTTGATCCGCTGCTTCTGCCATACAGTGAGTTTAACCGCGACTTCCAGGCTCTTGAGCTCATCAGCTCAAACCTTTCGTGCGGTATTGTGCTCTTTGCCAACATAGCCTGCATCTATCATTGCCATTATCTGGCAGAGCACGCATGCAGCGTGGGGCACGCCTCCCAGGAGAATCAGGATGGCAAAAAAACGCACTCCATGCTTGATTCGTACCTGTGGCAGTGTACCCGGCGCCGATTAGTGCAGCCGGAGCTCTTCCTTTCGAGCCGGTGGATTCGTCCGGAGGATTTACATGGCTACGAGTCCCTGGGTATTGAGGAGTTTAAGATCATTGATCGATCGCGCTCAACGGCATGGCTTTTGCGTGCCACACAGGCATATGCTTCCCGGCGTTATGACGGAAACCTTCTTGATATTCTCTCCATCGAGATGCTGGGAGATCCGAACGGATTTCACCCAAGTATCGAGGAGCAGAGCCGCAAAAGCCTGTTACAGCTCGACAGGGAAGAGCGGCGCCTGCAACTTCGAATGTTCAGGTTGCGGCAGCGCCTGCTGGCTCTCAACGTCACCATCGACAACGGGCTGCTTTCGGATTTTTTGGAGGGTTTCGGAAAAATACGGTGCGAGGAGACCTTCTGCGATGACTGCCGCTACTGCCATCGCTAGGCCGAGCGCGCTGTGCGCTTCGATCGCGACGAAGCAGCGCGCCTCGTGGCGGAAATCGACGAGCTGGTTGATGATTTCATGACAGCAAAGGGGTAACCCCCGGCTCTCCTTTTGTAGCTCTTCTAATTTTTTTAGTTCATGTTCATAACGCACCGTCTGCCGCAGCCTCATGAAGGAAGACGCTGCCGTGTTGACAGTGGGGGGCTTTTTGTCTATAGTGTTAGACAATCGGAAAAATACATGCAGGGCGCTCTAACAGGGGTGAAAAACGCTCATCTGCGGCGTTGCGCTCATCACGCTTCACTGCGGCGTACAGCCAAGTACGCCTCATTTCGCGTGATTTCACGCGCCTTGCATCTGAGCATTTTTGAACACCCTGCGAAAACATACTTTTTCAAGAGCCTGTAAAGCATTATGAAGAAGCTGGTTCGAAACGGCCTGGAAAAGCTTGCGCGCAAGCCGTATATCCAGCGCATTCTGCAGGAGGAGCTTGACCTGAGCTGCCTGAAGCGGCGGCCAACGGCCCGCGAGCAGTGCGGCATTGTCCTTGTGCTGTTCAGCTATGTTATCGGCTGGCCGGCGGTTGCTTTTTTCGGATTTCTCGCCCTGTATCTTAAGCAGCCCCTTATTCTTATCATCGGCGGGCCGCTTATTTACGGTTTTTCACATATCGTTTTTTTCGCGGGCATGTATATTGCCGGAAAGGATTACACCAAACTGTTTATAAAATGGTCCGTTAAAAAAATATGCGAAAAGATTGCACCCGGCACTCCGGTGCTGCCGGCAGATGCTGCAAAAGCCGAGTGATGCATACAGGGAAGACGCACATGGAAGAACTTATACAGGAACTCAAAGTCAAAATTGTCGATACGCTCAATCTCATCAGCATCACCCCGGACAGCATCGATGCAGACGCCCAGCTTGTGGGCGGTGAGCTGGGCCTTGACTCCATCGATGTGCTTGAGCTGGTGATGATGGTTGAAAAGGATTATGGCCTTCGGATCGACAACAAGGAGCTCGGCATCAGGGTCTTTGCCTCCCTCAAGGCCCTGGCGGACTATATCCACCAGAACCGGCCGGAGACGCAGCCCTTGAGCAGCATGCGGGTATTTGTCACCTCCCTCGGCATCATAAGCCCTCTCGGCAGAAACGCCACAGAAACACTGGCAGCTCTTACATACATCGACATGCGGACTCGCGCCGCTTTCGCTTTTCCCCTCCTCCGTTGATCCTCCCCTGCCGGCAGGGGAAATCAAATGCCTTCTGCCCGATGATGTGCCCCGCACGCACGGCCTTGCTCTCATTGCAGCCCGTGAGGCTATGGCTGGTGTCGCCGGCCCCCCCGATGCCATCGTTGTGGGTGTTACAACGGGCGGCATGCCTGCAAGCGAGCCCTTTTTAAAAAGCGGCGCTGCCGACCCAGGCATGTATCGCCTGCATGGGGCTGGAACTGTTGCCCAGTATGTGGCTGAAGCGCTCGGCTGCCAGGGCCCGGTGCTGACCGTGTCAACGGCCTGCTCTTCAAGCATGGCGGCTTTGAAATTAGCCGTTGAGCTTCTGCGAAGCGGCAGGGCGCGGCGCGTGCTTGCCGGAGGCGCTGACGGCCTGTGCCGTTTGACCTATTACGGTTTTCATTCCCTGCAGCTTGTCGATCCGGCAGGCGCCCGGCCTTTTGATAAAGACCGGCGGGGCATGAGTCTCGGTGAAGGAGCTGCCATGCTTTTATTAGAGGCTGCCGCAGAGCCGCCGGCAGGGGCGATGGCTGAGGTTCTTGGCGTTGGCCTGAGCTGCGATGCCTATCACCCCGCAGCTCCTCACCCTGATGGTGACGGGCGCTCTCCGCGCCATGCAGCAGGCCCTTTCTGCGGCAGGACTGCAAGCCTCTGAAATAGAGTATATTAATCTGCACGGCACCGGAACCCCTGACAATGATCTGGCAGAGGCGCGGGCAGTGCAAGCCCTCTTCGGCCAGTCGCCCCTTCCGCCGGTTTCATCTCTTAAGGGCGCCATCGGGCATACCCTGGGCGCAGCCGGTGCGGTCAATGCGGCAGTGTCTGTGCTGTGTATCAGCCACGGCATCATACCGGCCAATACCGGTTGCCGCGAACCTGATCCGGCTTTACTTCTAAGGCCTGTTGCTGCGCCGCTGCGCAGGCCCGTTGCAGCGGTGCTTTCCAATGCTTTCGGCTTTGGCGGCAATAATGCATCAATCGTTCTCGGGAACCCAGCCGCAGCGAGAGTACCCGTGCACAACAGAAGCGGGAGCAGTGTTTTTGCCGTGCTTGGCAGCGCCTGCCTCACCGGCGGGGGCAATCGTATGCAGACCATGAAGCGCCTTGCCTCAGGAGAAACTATCTGCGGCATGGCGCCGGCGCAGGCCATTATGCAGGGGCTTCAAGAGAGCGCCGTGCGGCGGCTCAAGCGTCTGCCGCGCATGGCCCTGTCGCTTGCCGCAGCTGCCTGCGAAGGCCGGGATGGGCCGGCCGCAATATGTTTCGGCACCGGCTGGGGCGGGCTGTCTGAAACGCATGATTTTCTCGAGAGGCTCTTTTCAACGCAAGAGCGCTTTACCAGCCCCACCGATTTTATCGGCTCCGTGCACAATGCCCCGGCAGGCCAGGCTGCCATGCAGCTGCAGGCACAGGGTGCAAACCTGACGCTCACGGATGGTGATTATTCTTTTGAGCAGGCCCTTTTCAGCGCGGGGCTGATTGCCCATGAGGCAGACGGGCCCCTGCTGGTGATGGGCGCTGATGAATACCATGAAAAGTTAACCCCGTCTTTTTGACCCCTCGGCAGCCTGCGGTGTAGACGGCGGCGGCGCGCTGCTGCTTCGCCCCGGGGCCGCCGCGGCAGAGGCACTGAGCATCACCCCTGTTTTTCTTTCAAATGCACTCCAGCCTGAAGATGCCCTGCACCGGCTTATCCATGAGTTGGGAGGGCCTGTGGCTGTGGAAAAAAAGTTCGGCGCCATCTTTGCAGGCATTCCGGCAGCCCGGCCTGATATGGCCCGGAAGCAGCTCAGGCAGTTTCTGGAGATGACAGGCTGCACCTGTCCGGTCATAGATTACAGAAAAATAACCGGCGAGTTCGCCTCGGCTGCAGCTGTGGCAGCAGTCATAGCCCTGGAGTGTGTCAGGGCAGGAGCAGTGCCCGCAGCCGTGCATCCGGCCGGCCCGTGCCTTCTGCACAACAAAGCCGTACTGCTGCTGGGGTTGGGCCGGTGCATAACTGCTGTGGAGATACGGGGTTGAATACACAGAATGCCGTGCCAGCCCGGCTTCTGCCGGTCGTGAAAGTAGCCCTCCTGTGTGCCTTCGCATCACTGGTTCTGGCAATGGTCAATGAGCGGCTTTGTGTGCTGCCGCTTGCGGTATTTGTCAGTTCATGCCTCGTAGCTCCGTTTTTGCCGCGGTACGGATTTTTTCTGCCGGTCCTCAGCCGGGGATGCACGGGTAAAAACATGGTTGCCCTGACATTTGACGACGGCCCTGATCCTGCAACAACCCCCCGGCTTCTGGAACTGCTTGAGAAATACAGGGCGAAAGCAGCCTTTTTTGTCATTGGAGAAAAGGCGCAGCGCCATCCGGAGCTTATGCGGGATATTATCGCCTGCGGCCATGCTGTGGGCAATCATTCCTACAGCCATGATGTGCTGCTCATGCTGCGGTCCCGCCGGACACTGGCGTCGGAAATCCGCACGGCCCAGCAGGCCATGAGCGCCTTTGACATACGACCGCTTGTTTTCAGGCCGCCCGCAGGAATCACCAATCCGAAACTGGGAAGCGTTTTAAGACAACAGGGCCTGCAGTGTCTCACCTTCAGCTGCCGAGGCTTTGACGCCGGCAATCGGCGCATCAAGGGGCTGGCTGACAGGTTACTGCGAAAAGTCCGGCCTGATGACATTATTCTGCTGCATGATTGCATGCCCCGAGGGCCTGCTACGGTGGACCTGTGGCTTGACGAGGTTGAAGCTCTCCTTGCGGGGCTTGCGGAAAAAAGTCTCGCTCCGGTGCCGCTTGATCGTCTGATCGCCAGCCCCGTCTGCAGCAGTCTGGCTGAAAAAGTTTTGTAAATCTTGCTCTGCAGCAATTCAATTGACTCTGCGCATGGTTTTTCATATACTTGCGTACACTTGTCAGAACGATTAAATACCGTGATAGGGGGATCTCTTGAAAGCATATTCCGTGAGCTGGGGTGTTGCAGCGCTGTTTACTCTGGCATGCATGGCGACGGGCTGCGGGCACTTCAACAAAGCAGTGTATGAAAACTCATTTACCACCCTTCAGGAAAGCGCGGTCAAATACAGCGATCAGGGCAGATATGAAGAAGTGGTCTATATTACCCGGGCGCTGCTTGATGCCGAGCCTGACAATTATGAAGTCAGAAGAGTGCAGGACACCGCTGTGGCAGCCCAGCCTGGCACTGCGGCCATGATCCACAAGTCGCTGCTGGGTGCAAATCTAAGCGACCGCGTCACCGACGAGAACTTTCCGATACTGGGCAGCATATTGCTTTATGTTCCCAACCGGCTTTTTGATTTGATAGATCTCATTACAGTTGAGGCAGGCGTCTGCTTTGGTCTTGGCGTAAAAGCACAGGCGACGGACATGTTGAGTCTGGGGTTTCAGGGAGCCGCTGGAGAAGCCATGTTTGGCCTTTCCCGCCGCAATTTATCCGTGCGCGGGACACAGGAGGAGTTTGCTCACCTTCTGCCGGTCGGCAGCGCCTATATTGCCGAGGCGCGCGCCTGTACTTCAGGGTCATACGGAGTGGCATCAAGCCAGGCTGGCCTGAAATTACCAACGGACCATATTTATCAGCGCGCGCGTGATTACTGGGCCATCGGCGCACAGGCTGAGGCAGTATTTTATTCTGCCAATGTGAAGCTGCATCCAGTTGAAGCTTTTGACTTATTAGCGGGTTTTTTCTTTTTTGATCCGCTCAAGGATGACATCGGCTCGACGCGGCCGATCCATGTCGACCTTACGGACAATGAAACTTTGGCTTTGGATAATCTGGCGTATCAAACACGATATCGGTAAAAGCCATGCCGCG
>CAWDSQ010000036.1:0-76336 GCA_963804955.1 uncultured delta proteobacterium
TGCAGCAGGAGCGCTACCGTCTATGAGGTTTGAACCCTTTCCACCCATGATATGATATTTCTGTTTCGTCACAGAGGTAGTGGTGGTCGAAGTCGCCGGTACAGTGCTTGTCGTTGTTGACGAACTGGTCGATGTGGTTGCCGGTATGCTCGTTGTCGGCACTGTCGTCGTCGGCAGCGTACTGGTCGTTGATGTCGTTGGTACCGTGGTTGCCGGCACTGTCGTCGTTGCAGCCGTGCTCGTTGTTGAGATGCTGTCGTACGGGGTAAACCTGATCCAGTCAATTTGATATATACATTCAACGCCAGACGCAGGAGGGCCATTTATCCAGCTTGTTGCAGACCAGGCATTTAATTTCAATTGATATAATTTGTCTATGAATGGATATGGTGCTGCATAGGTATAGGTTAACAGGTTTATGCCGTCAACAAACCAGCTTATGTGTGTTGGCGTTATATCAAAGCCCCAGACATGAAAATCATCGGACGGGTTAAAATTCAAGGGTATGTCAGGATTGGTTTGAAAGCTCGATGCGCCGTTTGCATGCACAGCAAAGTGAACCTTTCCGGCAGAATCGGTAAACGTATAGGTCAGAAACTCTATATCAATCTCCTGCTGGGTTTGGATTGCGCCCGCATCGGCGATCCAGTCAATTGTATAGAATGAGTTGAGAATGCCGGGGACAGAAGAAGGCTTTATGCGTGCTTCCCATTTTCCATAGCCAAACTCCTGCCGGGTTTGAATCGCCGAACTGAGATAGGTTCCAGCATCGTTTATAAATACTAAATTTAAAAATCCGTCCTGCGCATAACACCGTGCACGTCCTGTCTGCCCGCCATGCTCGACCCATGTGGCGATTTGCCATATCGTTTCATTTATAGAATTGAAGTTTTCTACAAATGACGGAGCACTGGTCGTTGTTGCCGGTATGGTGGTTATCGTGCTGGAGGTTGCCGGCAGCGAGCTTGTCGATGAGCTTGTCGGCACGGTGCTTGTGGTTGCAACGGAGGTGGACGGGGAGCTTGTCGTTGCCGGGATGCTGGTCGCGGTGCTGGAGGTGGCAGTGCCCGTGCTTGTTGTCGTCGTGCCTGCAGCAGGCACCGTATAGGTTACCTCGTTGGAAAAGCCGCTCTGCCCGTAGGCATTGTATGCCTTCAGAGCAAAGTAATAGGTTGTGCCGGATGTGAGCGTTGCAAGTGTCGTTTGCAGAACATTGCCCGCATCAACTTCGGTCGAGGGATTTGTCAGAACGCTCTGCGTACCATAATATATTTTATAGCCGGTGACAGGATCAGGGCTTTGATCCCAGGCCAGGGTGACACTGGCAGCCTGGCTGTCGGCGGCGCAGAGCAGGGCGGCAACAAACAGCATGAAACCCAGGCACAGGGAGAAATACTCTTTTAAGAAAAATGATGTGCGCCGGTTTTCCATGAAAGCCTGCCGCTTCTTGAATTGTTGCATGAACCTGATGATAGCGCATCTTTTTTAGGCTTTGATGCATAGTGCTTTCGACAGCCTGAAGACATTGGGCACGGTTCCCAGGACCGGCAGGCGCAGAATGCGCGCTATTTGCCGCTCCGACTTGAAAGAGGTGTCCAGAAGCTCCAGAATGCCGATCCAGATAAGCACTGCGGCCAGCCCTGCCGCAAGAAGCAGCACGGTCACCGGCAGCCGTTCGTTCCTCCACAGCGCCTTTTGGCTCTCTACTGCCAGCCCGCCTTTCAGCTCACTATAGGGCGGCGATTTCGGGATGGCCGGCGCCCTGCCTTCCTGCTGCACCTGCCTGGCCAGCAGCATCTCCTGCCGCCGTACGCCGTCTTCGGCCTTTTTAACTATTTTTTTAGCATAAAAAGCAGCCAGAAATTCTACCCATCTCCTGATTGACGCCGCTGTAGCTGATGCGCAGCGTGTTGTTGCCATAGGACAGAGACAGCGCGCTTTTGATGGCCTGCATCAATTGAGCCTCTGTCATGACGGCAGCGGGCTGTGCCGGCAGCTCCTTCTGCAGTTCGCGGCTGAGCGTCTGAAGGGTATAGCTGTCCAGAAACAGCTCATCCTGGTGCGCCACGAACCAGTCGATCGACGTGACATCGGAAGGGCTGTTTGACAGAGCCAGCGGTATATCCGGTGCGATTGTTATTGCCTGAGAAATTTTAAAACGGTCAATTTGCGCGGCTGCGGCGGCAAAATAGATGAATGCCGGGATCAGGGCAAGGATGAAAAGGCCCCGCTGCGCAGACATTTTATACACATAGCGTTTTATGAAGAAGCTGAACATGGCTGTGCCCCCATCTCTAAAAGGTTTTACGACAGCGGATTCTGCCAGTCGTTTATGATGACGCCCAGAATATTGGCCCCTGCGGTTTCCAGGGCGAACTGCGCCTGCTTCACCACCTGGCGCGAGGTCTTGCCGGCGGCCACGACCAGCGCCACGCCGTCGGCTTTCTGGGCAATCACCAAAGGATCGATCATGCGGCGGTTGGTGGGGAAAATTTTCGATGTGTCAATGAAGATGATATCATAGGCCGCCCGGGCCTTATCGAGAAGCTTTTCAGCCAGCTGCTGCTCATCGCCGTTGCGCTGCTCGCCCCAGGCCTGTTCATTGAGCGCAGGCAGAACGTCCATATGAGCCTCCGCTACATGGTGCACCATGTCTGTTATGGCCGCTCCGTTTTGAGCCCTGGCAGGGTCAAGAAGCTCTGCGCCGAAAAGCCTGTGCAGCGACGGTGCATGCCAGTTGAGGTCCATGGCAAGCACGCGCTTGCCGGTTTCTTTTGCGGCAAGAGCGGCAAGGCCTGCAAGCATGGTCGTCTTGCCCTCTCCGGGTTCGGCGCTGGTAACGGCAATGCAAATGTTGCGGCCGTTTTTGCCCCCGGGCATTGACGCTTCAAGAGCGCTATAGAGCCGCTTCATTTCGGCGATTTCTGTCAGGACGGAACTGTTGATTGATGTCCCCTCGCTCATGACGGCGCCCCCTTTCTGGGTGTTTTGGTTGGTTATGTCGACTGCATGTAAGATGCTATATATTGTTTATATAGAATATAACCTCAGCCGTTTCAATCCTGTAAAAAAGTAAAAAAACAGCGTTCTTGTCGATTCAGGACAAGCTCGACCGAAAAAAATGCCATAACCTTAATGGGGCTTGAAGAGTGATTTGTGAAAGGAATAGAAATTGATAGCTTATAGTAAAAGCTTGTATAAGTTTATCATCTTAGGTTCCTTTAAAATGTCTCAGGCCTTTTTTTCGAGAGTGACTTTAAGAATAAATCCATTAACCTTGGAAAATTATTTTTTACATCTTTTATTGCCGGATAGGTTTCGCCGTTGACAATGTTGTAGTCTGCATCAGGCATCTGCAGTCGGGAAATCACGCTGAAATCATGGAGCCCGTCATCACGCAGCTCCATCATGCCCTGCCCGCCCTGGCCGAAGCCGACGAGAACTTCATCAAGGCCATCACCGTCGATGTCGCCGCAGGAGAGCCTGGTCTCTCCATTCTCCGGTCTGTAATCAGCAGTTCCTGATTCAAGCCATCTTTTGAAAGTGACCGTGCCCGTACCCGGGCCGTACGAGTATACCGGGATTCTGCCTTCCGAGTTCGTTCCCAGGCCAAGCAGTATTTCCTCGCGCATCGTGCGATTGATGTCGCCGCATGCAGGGCGGGTTTCGCCGCTGAGGGCATTGTAATCGGGCCAGTCTACAAAGCCCCAGGCAAGATGCCCGGCATTGCCCCCGAGCACCTGAAATTTTCCCTCCGGCAGAAAAAAATCATTGGCAGGATACAGGCCCAGAATGATTTCGTCTTTGCGGTCAAAATCTATGTTGCCGCAGGCCGGGCGAACTCCGCCTCCCGCTGATGCAGTAATCATCCCAGCCGACCTTTATCCATGAGGCATGTACAGCTCTTCCGTTTGTGAATTTAAAGACCTCGACCCTGCCGTCGCCATCGACGCCCAGCCCGATGAGAATTTCATCCACGCCGTCGCCGTCGATATCGCCGCAGGCAGGCCAGGACTCGCCATTGATGCTGTTGTAGCTGCTCCAGTCTATCTGCCCCCAGCCCAGGCTGGTAAAGTCATCATCGAGAATTTGAAATTTTCCCCCGGGTATTGAGGGATTTCCCTCAACAGGGCCGAGGCCTATTATTATTTCCTCTTTTTTATCGCCGTCGATATCGCCGGTTGCGATGCGCGCCTCGCCGTTCAGGGCATTGTATTCGTCCCAGCCTACGGAAATTTGAAGGGGGGTGTCGGTAATGTCGAATATTGCAATTGCACCCTGATCGGTAAACACCTGGCCCGGTTCTGCTGCAGCGCTCTGTTCGCTTTTTGCAGCGGGAGCGCTACCGTCTATGAGGTTTGAACCTTTTCCTCCCAGGACGGTATAGTTCATCTGAATCACCGAGGTTGTCGTGGCTGAGATCACCGGCGACGGTGCTTGTCGTTGCCGGGATACTGGTCGCGGTGCTGGAGGTGGCAGTGCCCGTGCTTGTTGTCGTCGTGCCTGCAGCAGGCACCGTATAGGTTACCTCGTTGGAAAAGCCGCTCTGCCCGTAGGCATTGTATGCCTTCAGAGCAAAGTAATAGGTTGTGCCGGATGTGAGCGTTGCAAGTGTCGTCTGCAGAACATTGCCCGCATCAACTTCGGTCGAGGGATTTGTCAGAACGCTCTGCGTACCATAATATATTTTATAGCCGGTGACAGGATCAGGGCTTTGATCCCAGGCCAGGGTGACACTGGCAGCCTGGCTGTCGGCGGCGCAGAGCAGGGCGGCAACAAACAGCATGAAACCCAGGCACAGGGAGAAATACTCTTTTAAGAAAAATGATGTGCGCCGGTTTTCCATGAAAGCCTGCCGCTTCTTGAATTGTTGCATGAACCTGATGATCACATGTTTTTTTTATGCTCTGAGCCAATGACTTTCGACAGCTTGAAGACATTGGGCACGGTTCCCAGGACCGGCAGGCGCAGAATGCGCGCTATTTGCCGCTCCGACTTGAAAGAGGTGTCCAGAAGCTCCAGAATGCCGATCCAGATAAGCACTGCGGCCAGCCCTGCCGCAAGAAGCAGCACGGTCACCGGCAGCCGCTCGTTCCTCCACAGCGCCTTTTGGCTCTCTACTGCCAGCCCGCCTTTCAGCTCACTATAGGGCGGCGATTTCGGGATGGCCGGCGCCCTGCCTTCCTGCTGCACCTGCCTGGCCAGCAGCATCTCCTGCCGCCGTACGCCGTCTTCGGCCTTTTTAACTATTTTTTTAGCATAAAAAGCAGCCAGAAATGCTACCCATCTCCTGATTGTCGCCGCTGTAGCTGATGCGGAGCGGTCGTTTCCATAGGACATGGTCATTGCGCTTTTGATGGTCTGCAGCCATTGAGCATCCGTCATGACGGCAGCAGGCTGCGCCGCAGCTGCTTCTGCAGTTCGCGGCTGAGCGTCTGAAGGGTATAGCTGTCCAGAAACAGCTCATCCTGGTGCGCCACGAACCAGTCGATCGACGTGACATCGGAAGGGCTGTTTGACAGAGCCAGCGGTATATCCGGTGCGATTGTTATTGCCTGAGAAATTTTAAAACGGTCAATTTGCGCGGCTGCGGCGGCAAAATAGATGAATGCCGGGATCAGGGCAAGGATGAAAAGGCCCCGCTGCGCAGACATTTTATACACATAGCGTTTTATGAAGAAGCTGAACATGGCTGTGCCCCCATCTCTAAAAGGTTTTACGACAGCGGATTCTGCCAGTCGTTTATGATGACGCCCAGAATATTGGCCCCTGCGGTTTCCAGGGCGAACTGCGCCTGCTTCACCACCTGGCGCGAGGTCTTGCCGGCGGCCACGACCAGCGCCACGCCGTCGGCTTTCTGGGCAATCACCAAAGGATCGATCATGCGGCGGTTGGTGGGGAAAATTTTCGATGTGTCAATGAAGATGATATCATATGCCGCCCGGGCCTTATCGAGAAGCTTTTCAGCCAGCTGCTGCTCATCGCCGTTGCGCTGCTCGCCCCAGGCCTGTTCATTGAGCGCAGGCAGAACGTCCATATGAGCCTCCGCTACATGGTGCACCATGTCTGTTATGGCCGCTCCGTTTTGAGCCCTGGCAGGGTCAAGAAGCTCTGCGCCGAAAAGCCTGTGCAGCGACGGTGCATGCCAGTTGAGGTCCATGGCAAGCACGCGCTTGCCGGTTTCTTTTGCGGCAAGAGCGGCAAGGCCTGCAAGCATGGTCGTCTTGCCCTCTCCGGGTTCGGCGCTGGTAACGGCAATGCAGATGTTGCGGCCGTTTTTGCCCCCGGGCATTGACGCTTCAAGAGCGCTATAGAGCCGCTTCATTTCGGCGATTTCTGTCAGGACGGAACTGTTGATTGATGTCCCCTCGCTCATGAGACTCCCCCGTTTGCATGATCCGGCTTGTTGTATCGTATAGTATATTCTAGCGCAATCAATGCTCTGGACACAAGATAAGAATTGCTCGTTTTTTTAATGGGCTTCCATCTCTTGACCTGTGAGGCCTTCCGAAGCCTGCGCGCCTTGATCCCCCGGAACCCGGTTGTAGATGAGCTGTTCTTTAAGAGTCCGATCGAAGCGCAGCAGCGCCTTTATGGCTTTGTGTTCCTGAAGATGGCTCACCCCGGCCTGAACACTTGATTTGGTTATTGCATTTTGCCATGATATTTTTTAAATCCGGCCGCAGCCGAACTCTGTAGCCGGTTAATTCTTAAAATAAGCCCATTATTTTTTTTCAAAATACGGCAAAATTTTTTTTGCAATTATTTTTTTATATGCTATATACCTAAATAGACGTTTGTTATACTGTTAAAGCAAAATTGAAAAAGCAGTACAAACCGAAAAAGGCAATCTATTCCGCAAGGGTAGTGCGCAAAGTAACCGGTCCTTACAGGTAAGGACAGCGGGACTGCCGGGAACAATAGGGTGTTTCACGGCAGGCCTCTTCTTACCAGTAAGAAGAGGCCTGTTTTATTTTATACCCGAAGGCAGGGTAATTGCAGGGACTGCAGCCTCGGTTGAAAATAAATTGTCTCTGCTGAATTTTTGGAGATACAGCCGATTATTTTTTAAGAAGCCTTACAGGCAGTTCAGGGAATCGATATTCTTTTTGCAGTTGTGCAGCAAAAAGAGACGCAGCATCGAGAACCGAAAAAGGCGAGCTATACCGCAAGGGTAGTGCGCAAAGTTACCGGTCCTTACAGATAAGGACAGAGGAACTGCCGGGGTCAAATAGAGTTTTTCACCGGCAGGCCTCTTCTTATCACAGTAAGAAGAGGCCTGTTTTGTTTTATAGCCGAAGGCAGAGTGCGTGCAGAGACTTGCAGCCTCGGTTGAAATAAATAAAATCCGCTTAACTTTTTGGAGATACAGCGATTATTTTTTAAAGAAGCCTTACAGGCAGTTCAGGGAATCGATATTCTTTTTGACAGTTGTGAAGCAAAAAGAGAAGAAGCATCGAAACCGAAAAAGGCGAGCTATTCCGCAAGGGTAGTGCGCAAAGTTACCGGTCCTTACAGATAAGGACAGAGGAACTGCCGGGGTCAAATATAGTTTTCACCGGCAGGCCTCTACTTATCTAACCATAAGAAGAGGCCTGTTTTGTTTATAGCCGCAGGAAAGGTTTTCAGGCTTATCAGTGCTAAGGTGAAAAAAGATGCGTGATTATCAAGTGCAGATGTATGAAGAGATACAAGCAGTACGGAGTTTTTCAGAAAACCTGCGTGCGTCATTTTTCTCAAAAGCAGTATTTCCCCCTGTGCCTGGGTTTCCTGCTTTTTGTGGCCGCCCTTTTCTGCGCTGCCGAAAGTCAGGCTGCCACTGTCACCCTGACCTGGGATCAAAGCCCTGATCCTGTCACCGGCTATAGACTATTTTACGGCGAGCAGAGCGTTCTGACAAATCCCTCAACTGAAATCGATGCGGGCAATGTTCTGCAGACGACACTTACAACGCTGACATCCGGCACAACCTATTACTTTGCTTTCAAGGCATACAATGCCTACGGGCAGAGCGGCTTTTCCAACGAGGTAACCTATACGGTGCCTGCCTGCCGGCACAACGACAACAATGCCGAACCGGTTTCAACGACTTCGGCTGCGGCAAGCACCGTGCCGGCAACAACGAGCACGATTGCAACGACGACAGTGCGCAACGACCACGGCGCCAACGACCAGCGACCGCACTGACAACGATCATGCGACCAGTATCACCACCAACAACGAGTTCTACTCCGCCTGCAGGAACCACAAGCGTTTCTGTCAGACCACAACAACAGGGGTTGGTAACGAGCGCCATCTGGTTCGGGGCAGAGGTTATGCGGTTCAACGCCGCATCGCTTGGCCGCATCGCTTGCGCTGTAAAACAGCCTGCTTGCCGCAGGCATCACCGAGTCGAAAACTCGACGGATGCCGTGATGGCGGTGGGCAGCCGGGCATCATGGGGCGATATCGATCCTGCGAAAACTGTGGCGCTACAGCATGGCGACGAGATTTCTCGACAGGGGCCAATGCAATAGACGCGCAGCCGATGTCACCGATGCCAATGCGGACGCCATAGCGGCTGAATCACAGGCTGGACAACCGTAAGTTGCGAATCTGGTCTGCAAAAGCGGATGCGGCTCTTTCCGCGGGCAGCACAGCGGCGATCACGTTAGAGCTTTATGACGGCGACAATGCCTCACGGGCAATACGCAAATTGGATGATTATCGGGCCGCGGTTGAGGCTTATAGGAGTCACTGTCGAAGCTCGGCGGTATCTGACAAAGGTCAGTTCGCCCGGGCCGATTGACGGGTATACTGGGAGAGAGCACGGTATCAGCGGTATTTGAAGCATGAGGACTAGGCGGTATGTCGTGCCGATGGAACCCGTATACTGTTTGCAATCGAGCATATACTCTGTACAGCAACGGGGGCGGGCTCTACCTGAGCTGCGCTGGACAGACGTCCGGTGGGCGGTGTACGCAGGTTACCGGCTATTCATACACGTACAATATGCTGTACTCCAATCGCAGCTAAATGGAGGACGCACATCGGCCACGGTGGGCACGGTGACGGCTGGCAAAGGCCTCTTCAGACTGGTGCGGGGTATGGGCTGCATATAAAGCGACCTGCAACGCCGACGACATCGGTTACGACAACGAGCGTGCCGACAACGACGACCACGGTTGCAACGACGACAGTGCCGAAAACCACCACCGTACCGACAACCTCAACGACCAGTACGCTGCCGACGACATCGGTTACGACAACGAGCATGCCGACAACGACGACCACGATAGCCACGACAACGAGCGTACCGACAACAACGACCACGGTTGCAACGACGACAGTGCCGAAAACCACCACCATACCGACGACATCAACGACCAGTACGCTGCCGACGACATCGGTCACGACAACGAGCGTGCCGACAACAACGACCACGATTGCCACGACCACAGTGCCGACAACCACCACGGTACCGACGACCTCAACGACAGTACGCTGCCGACGACCTCGGTCACGACAACGAGCATGCCGACAACAACGACCACGATTGCCACGACGACAGTGCCGACAACCACCACGTACCGACGACCTCAACGACCAGTACGCTGCCGACGACCTCGGTCACGACAACGAGCATGCCGACAACAACGACCACGGTCGCCACGACCACAGTGCCGACAACCTCAACGACCAGCACGCTGCCGACGACCTCGGTCACGACAACGAGCATGCCGACAACGACGACCACGGTTGCAACGACGACAGTGCCGACAACCACCACCGTACCGACAACCTCATCGACCAGTACGCTGCCGACGACATCGGTTACGACAACGAGCATACCGACAACGACGACCACGATTGCCACGACGACAGTGCCGACAACCACCACCGTACCGACGACCTCAACGACCAGTACGCTGCCGACGACCTCGGTTACGACAACGAGCATACCGACAACGACGACCACGATTGCCACGACGACAGTGCCGACAACCACCACGGTTCCAACGACATCAACGACCAGCACGCTGCCGACGACATCGGTTACGACAACGAGCATGCCGACAACGACGACTACGATAGCCACGACGACAGTGCCGACAACCACCACGGTACCGACGACCTCAACGACGAGTACGCTGCCGACGACATCGGTTACGACAACGAGCGTGCCGACAACGACGACCTCAGTAAAGATCAGGAAATATAAAATTATCGGTGGAAAAGGTTCAAATCTCATAGACGGTAGCGCTCCCGCTGCAAAAAGCGAACAGAGCGCTGAAGCAGAGCCGGACCGGATTTTTACAGAGCAGGGTGCAATTGCGGTTTTCGACGAGACTGATGCCCCCCTTCAAATTTCCGTGGGCTGGGACGAATATAATGCCCTGAACGGCGAGGCGCGTATCGCAACCGGCGATATCGACGGCGACGGAGAAGAGGAAATTATCATAGGCCTGGGCCCCGTTGAAGGGAATTCGGCAATACCCGGAGGAAAATTTCAAATTCTTGATGATGACTTCACCAGCCTGGGCTGGGGCCAGATAGACTGGAGCGAGTACAACAGCATAAATGGCGAGTCGTGGCCCGCCTGCGGCGATATCGACGGCGACGGCGTGGATGAAATTCTCATCGGCCTCGGGATCGGCGGCAATGGCAGGGTCGAGGTTTTTAAATTTAAAAACGGGGAAGCCGTGCATGCACAATGGATAAAGGTCGGCTGGGAAGAGTACTGCACAGCGGGAGGCGGTGTTCGCCCGGCCTGCGGCAATATCGATTTTGACCGCAAAGAGGAGATCATTCTGGGGCTGTATCCTGTCAATGATTTTATGCCCGAGGGAAAATTTGAGGTGCTCGACGGCAATGCGAAGCATCTTGCCTGGGGTGTTGTCGACTGGCCCGATTATAATGCCATCAACGGCGAAACCCGTCCCGTCTGCGGTGATATTAATCGAACGGGGCGTGACGAAATACTGATGGGGCTGGGAAGGGGCTCAGGAGGCAGAATACCGGTATACTCGTACGGCCTGGGCAAAGTCAGCTTGAAAAGATGGCTTGAAGCAGGCCCCGCTGATTACCGTGCTGAAAATGGCGAGACCAGGCTCTCCTGCGGCGATACGGACGGTGACGGCCTTGATGAAATTCTTGTCGGCTTCGGCCAGGGCGGGCAGGGCATGATGGAACTGCATGATGACGGGCTCCATGATTTCAGCATGCTTTCCAACCTGCAGATGCCGGATGAGCACTACAATGCTGCAATCGGCGAAACCTATCCGGCAATCAAAGGCATAAAAAGCAAGTTTCCGAGGATCATGGATTTTTTATTGAAGTTGTTCTGAAAAGAAAGCACGAAACAGCCATAAAAAAACGAAGTATATTTTTTTCGTGCTATACTAAAATAATATACTGAGCTAATGCACTATTTAAAATTTATAAAGGAGAAAAACTCATGAAAAAGCAAGTTTTTAAGAAATTATTTCTCATGGCGCTCGTGGGGACCTGTTTGCTGGTTTTCCATTCAAGCGCCCAGGCTAAATTTTTTGCAGCCGGATGTTTTACCGGAGTGTTTTACAGTGACAACGTAACACTGCTGGCAGATGGCTCTATAGTCCAGTGCCTGTATGCAGGGCCTGACGGCAGGATTGACCCGCCCAGGGCGGATGGTACGGCCGGGGGTGATGATGTGCTGCTGAAAGCGGCGTTTCAGCCGCCACAATATTACACCACCATAGGAACCTCTTTTCCCTCTGATCCTGATGAAGGGAAATTTTTTGATGTTTTCAAAAATAAACTTAAAAAAGACGCCATTGTTTACTGCCGGGCATGGGATAATGCAACCTTTGAAACAGCCGTCTGCTATGGCGATTCAGCGCCCTATGCACTGCAATACAGCCGGGTTGATTTTAATATTTTTGAGTCCTGGAACACCAACCGATGCTCGTGCTTTATATCACTCGAACCCGCCACCAGGGCAGTCAGCCCGGGCGAGAGCATACAGTTTGAGGTTCTGCCGGGCCCCGCTTGTGGAGCAACAACCTGCTATGCCTGGTCAGTGAGCGGCACAAGCGGTGCAACCATTACTCCGGAAGGCTTCTATACCGCCGGGGGCATAGTGGGAAAGGATAACGTAACCGTTGTGGACCCCTGCAATGACAATGTCACAGCTTCTGCTGAAATAATCGTTCAATTGAACGATAGAGACGGGGACGGTATTCTTGATGCAGAAGATAATTGCCCGACCATCCCGAATCCGGATCAAACAGATAACGATAGTGACGGAGTCGGTGATGCCTGTGACAGCTGCCCGGACTCAATACGTACACAAACTGTAATCGTAGACAGTTGCGATAGCGGGGTTCTCAATATGGTTTTTGAAGATGGCTGCACAATGAGCGACCTCATAGCACAGTGCTCTGCCGGAAAAAAGAATCACGGAGGTTTTGTCAGCTGTGTCTCCCATCTCACCAATGAGTGGAAAAGCGCCGGGTATATCAGTGGATCGGAAAAAGGTGCGATTCAGAGCTGTGCGGCAAAATCCGATAAAGGTAAGGGAGAAGGAGAGGCGGTAAGGGAGGCAAAGGTAAAAAATAACGAGCACTACAAAAGCGATACTGCAGCCCATTTAAGGCTTGCCGGTATACCTGCAGGAGATTGAAAAAAACAGGCCGGATCCTTTTCTTCAGGACTGGCCTGTTTTTTATTGCTGCCATAAAAAGCCTCCGGGCATGCGGTGACTTTTTTGGTTTTTTAGTTGTCCACAGTAGGAACCGTAAGGTAAAATTCTGGGCGGGCAAGGGCGGGCACAAGATAGTGAGGCTGCAGGATCAGGCGCAGCTATTTGTCATCGCCTGCATCCGCCTTGTTGGTCTGGACATTGTTGACTGGTTAGTCTTCCTCTGAAAGAAGCCATCGCATGGCGCTTTCATAGTCCGTGTAGGCATTAATTGAAAAACCCTTGTTGTGAGAGCATGTCTCAAAGAAGCTGGCGAGATTAAAGTTGACCCCCGGAAGAACAAGAAGGGCAACTTTCCTGCGAAAGGTATCACCATGATGGTACAGCTCCGCTGCAAGTTGATATACATCGGTTATCGACAAATCTGACTTTGTGTTACGGAAATCAACGAGCAACTCGTAGTCTGCCGGGGGTTTACCGGACTTTGCTATATCTACGAGAAGTTGCTTGCTTGTGGCGATGTTTATAAGGCCACTAGGGGTTACCTCCATAAAATCGCTTGCGGTGATGATCTTGATGTTTGTTGCCATTTAATGCCTTCCACCTGTGATGCGCACCTTGCTCAACATACTTTCAATATAGAACACCATGCTTTTTTTTACTATCTAAATGCTCAACTTGACTGACTTAATGGCGCGTATGATCAGTGGCACGCCGCTTGCGTCGGGCAACGTGCTCATAAAACCAGTTTTTTGTGCGATGCGACACATTCATTCGCACAGCCCTTGCGACGCTTTATGCCGCTGAACAGGCTGGCTGGGGCACTAATAATACAAGGATTTCTATACGTTTCTGTTAAAAGCCAGTCAAGTGAGAATGGTATGCGCAATCCGTATATCATGACCTTTTGGGCAAGATGGTGGAAACCGGTAACTGCCACCATGCGCCTTATCCATACAGACTGGGATACTTTATATGCTGCACTATCTGCTATAAAATATATTTAAATACCGTTTGCTAAAAAATGAACGGGGCGCGAACGTCTGCAGCTTCAAGTTTATATTCAGGGGCTTTCCACAGGGGGTACGACTGATTATACCGGTTATTATGTGCTTGATACGGCAACAGGAAAAATGATTGATAAATCTACCGAGGTGCATAAGCAGGGTGAATTTGACACAACCCCCAAAAACGAGCCACAGAAAAGCTGGTGATTTCGGTTTGCACCCTTTTACAAAATCGGGCTCTGGCCTATAACCCGTGTCGTCTTTGGGATACAAGCGGCCGCCGCACAAGACGCTAAAGCGGTATGCGTACAGGAATCAAGCATGCCCATCATTCTTTGCCCGCCCCCACCGTCTTTGTCGGCGGGGGCGGAAGGAAGCTTTGCACTTCGAGCCCTTGTCTTTCCCTTTCAGGGGAGTTATATGCACCCAGCCTCATGTTTTGACATCTCCATCAGCCGTTCTCGGCGATAGGCCGGCTGTTCGCGAACGGCAACCACTGCATAGGAGGCTTCCACCTTGCCTGCCGAGACGAACGGAATAAACGTGAATCCTTTTGAAGCATCGATAAATCCGCCGAGCCGTTTATTTGACTCCGTGATGGCGCTTGTCATCCGGACTTCCGGATGCCGGGCTATTGGCTATGGCATTTTGTACCAGGGCGCTGTTGATGGACGCGAATATCTCGGTAACGCAGTTGCGTCTGCAAAGGCTGTACGAGTAGAGCCGATTCAGGGCGGCATCATAATGTGCGGCGGCAATCTGCGCTGACGCCAGTTCCCGCTCGCACAGCGGCTTCGCTCATATCGGGAAGCGGCAGATCGAAGCGCCGGCCCTCGCGAGACGGAAATGACGTTTCAGGGATTTTCCTCGGCAGCGTGCCTGCCGCAACAGCCTGCTCAATGTCAAGCAGCAGATTGCCGGCCCGTTCCAGGGCGGCATAATCCGCTTCACGAAAAGAGCTGCTTTTGAAAAACTCCATGCGCCAGTGATGAAAGACCTTTTGCCGATCGTTATTCATGGCGGTAATATAGCTGTCCGGGGCATCCCCCGGATTTTTTCGTTCATTGCCAATACGTGATTCCTGCCCCTTAGCTGTATGCGGAAATATGTTCAGGAAAACGAGTTGCCCGGCTTGCAGGGAGGCTTTGATGGCAGCGAGGCGGGCCATACCGGCCATGAACGGAACCCCCCAGTCAGGGCGCGAAGAATTGGCCAGCCTGATCAGACGCTCCTCCTGCTGTTCGGTAAAGCTCTTCAGAGCAAGCGTTTCCTGTGGTGCGAGTTTGAATGCGGCATTGCCCGATGACCAGAATGTTCCATGCCGGAGAGGCGGTGCAGCTTGCAATTGCTCCAGAGCTGACAGCGCTGACAGCGCATCGTAGAACCGGGTAGAAGGGCCGGGTTGATGTCCGGGATAGGCATCCCGTGATATGCCCGCCACCGGCGGTTCCACCGCCCGTAAGGACAATGTCCTGATGCGTGCCCTGGTTTGGGCAATCCGCTCTTCAATGAATCGCTCACCGTACGTGGCCAGTATTCTGTCACGCAGTAAAACCAGTGCCGGTGGAGCGGCGGCACTGCCGCTGCGGTGCTGCTTATCCCGGCTGTTTCGGTTCGCGCTCTGCTCCGGGCCGTCAGGTGACAAAATATCCAAGTCCCTTGATGGGCAATGAGACTTCGGCTGTTCTGCGATCCACAGCCTGATGCCGCTGAAGCACTAGCTCAAAGAGCGCTATATCCCGGCGCAGTTCATCACGCAGCGCCAACTGTGCATCCTGAATCAGGCACAGCCGGGTCAGAGCGTCAAGCAGGAGCGTGTAGGTTTCACCGGTTACAGCGATCAGGCTTTCACGGAGAGTCCGATTGCCGAGCTTGGTATATATATGATCGAATGCAGCGGAGTCGAGACGATGTGATTCTGATTATGCCGGAGTTTTCGTGCTGGAAGTGAAATGTCTGATCACTAACGAAGGCAGGTGCGTTGATGAATCCTGAAGATGAAAGGATGGTAAATTCGGGAGGTTGTTGGCAAAGTATGCAAAACAGATTTTGTAATATCTTTATGACCTGAACTGCCGGTCAAGGCTTCGGTACTGTACGGCCTCGGAGATATGCTCGGCGCGGATGTTTTCGCAGCCGTCGAGGTCGGCGATGGTGCGGGCGACTTTGAGTATCCGGCTGTAAGCCCGGGCGGACAGGCCCAGCTTATCGATGGCGCGCTCAAGCAGGGAATGGCTCTTTTCATCCACCTGGCACCACGAGCGCAAATGGCGGGAGGCCATCTGGCTGTTGCAGTAGATTTTGGCGCGGGCAAAGCGCAGCTGCTGCACGCTGCGGGCGCGGTTCACGCGCTCCTGAATAACGGCTGAGGACTCCGACGGTGTGGTGTCGGCCAGTTCCTTGTAGCTTAAGGACGGCACCTCTATCTGCAGGTCGATGCGGTCAAGCAGGGGCCCTGAAATTTTTGCCATATAGCGCTGCACCTGCAGGGGCGAGCAGGTGCAGTCGTGCTTGGCGTCTCCGTAATAGCCGCAGGGGCAGGGGTTCATGGCTGCCACCAGCATGAAGCGCGACGGGTACGTAATGGAAGTGAGCGCCCGCGAAATGGTGACCCTGCCGTCTTCCAGGGGCTGGCGCATGACTTCAAGGGCGTTTTTTTTAAACTCCGTGAGCTCGTCGAGAAACAGCACGCCATTGTGCGACAGGCTCACTTCGCCGGGCCGGGGCGACGCTCCGCCGCCGATGAGACCTGCATCTGAAATCGTATGATGGGGCGATCGGAAAGGCCGGTTCACTATCAGCGGAGCGCCGGGCTCGATGGTTCCCGCAACGCTGTGAATTTTGGTGGTTTCGATGGCCTCTTCGAAAGAGAGGCGCGGCAGTATGGTCGGGATGCGCTTGGCGAGCATGGTTTTGCCTGAGCCCGGCGGGCCCACCATCATAAGATTATGCCCGCCTGCGGCCGCCACTTCAATGGCCCGCTTTGCATGCTCCTGCCCTTTGACATCGGAAAAATCAATCGTCGAGTCAAGGCTTGCGTTGAATATTTCCTCCAGATTGGTTTGTGTCGGAGCGATATGCACGCTTCCCGACATAAACTCCACGACCTGCGCAAGGGTTTCTACCCCGATAACCTCAACACCATCGACAAGAGCCGCCTCCTGAGCATTTTCTTTTGGCACAATCATGCCCGTCATGCCATGCTCCCGGCAGGCAACAGCCACCGGCAGCACGCCGCGCACGGGCTTTACCCTGCCGTCGAGCGACAGCTCGCCGAGTAAAATATATTTTTTCGACATTTCGCCATCGTTCAGGCAGTCTGTGGCTGCAAGAATGCCGATGGCAATGGGCAGGTCGAAAGAGGAGCCTTCTTTTTTGATGTCCGCAGGGGCCAGGTTCACCGTAATGCGGGTGCCGGGAAAGTTGTACCCCATATTTTTGATGGCTGATTTTACCCGGTCCTTGCTTTCCTTCACAGCGCCGTCAGGCAGTCCAACGGTTGCAAAATATGGAAGGCCCGGATGAACGTCAACCTCAACCTCTACGCGATAGGCATCAATGCCGAGCAGGGCGCTGCTTAATGTTTTGGCAAGCATATTAAAAGCTCAAATATATAGTTAGCGTAATAAATTAAAAAAAATATAACCAAATTGTCATGAAGATGTCAAACGTAAATGGCTATTGAACTAAAAAAGTGTTAAAAATCTTCGTATACGGTCGGGGATATGAAGACGAGGTCACCCCTTCGGGGATAGCCTGGGTGCAAAATGGATAATGAAGGGATTCAAAATTTTTAACCCCTGCGAGGGACAGACCTACACAAGGCAGATATCCGCAGAGGCGGGTCTGCTCTTACGGTGCAAACGATATAAAAAATAACAATACATGAGCGAACCTGCGTGTTCTGCCCTGAATCCTGAAACAGCCATGTCTCTTCTTTTTTCTAAATTTTTCGGTGCGAACCAGCCTGGAACTCAGCTGCTTGAGGCAATACAGTCGGGCGAGGGCGAGGTGTATGCCGTGGGGCTCAAGGGCTCGGCGCCCGCGCTTGTCACCTCGCTGCTGTTTGATCTTTTAAAGAAGCATATTCTTTTTGTCACCCCCTCTGTCGAGGAAGCTCAGGAGCTGTTTGATGAGCTTCTTTTCTATCGCAACCGCGCAGCGCAGCCCGATGACATGCGCGGCTCCGAGATTCTGTTGTTTCCGCCCCTTGAGACGCAGGCATACGAAGACGTGCTCAGCCACTGCGATGTGAATGCCCAGCGGCTCTGGACCCTCTACCGCCTGTGCGACTCCGACACTCCCTGCATCGTCGTCACAACGGCCCGGGCCCTGCTGCAGAAAATTCTGCCTTCTGAAACGCTTATCAGCGGCTGCCGTACCGTCGGGCAGGGACAGGAGATCGATCGCGACAGCCTGTGCTCCGACCTTATACAGTGCGGCTATACGCGCGTGAGCGTTGTCGAAGACCGCGGCGATTTTTCCATTCGCGGCGAGGTGATGGACATTTTTCCGCCGGGCTGCCCCCTGCCCGTGCGCCTTGATTTTTTCGGCGATATGATCGAGTCGATGAAGTTTTTCGACCCGCAGACGCAGCGGTCAAAAGACGAGCTGCGTCAGGTGACGCTCGTGCCCGTGCGCGAGGTGCTGCTGACGCGGGACGTGCTCGACGACCTGGCGCTGCGCGCCGCTGAGCCGCCCCTTGCCGATATTTTTTCCCGCAGCAAGGGCAGGATGTTTTTTGACAATATCCAGAACGGCCTTTTGCCCGCAGGGGTTGAGTACTGCCTCTCCTTTGTCTACCCGCAGCTTGCGACCCTTTTTGATTACCTGCCATCCTCTGTCGTTACTTTCTGGAGCGAGCGCAGGGTGATTGAAGACGCCATGGCCGAGCTTGCCGCCGAGGCGGCAGAGCATTATGAAGCCGCGTGCAACGAGCGGCGGGTTGTGGCGCCGCCGGAAGAGCTTTTTGTGCAGGCTGCTGAGCCCGGCAGCCTGCCTGCGGCTGTGCAGAAAGTGTTTCTGCAGGGCTGGGACATCGAGCGCCGAGACCAGTGCCGCGTGAGCTTCAGCGCCCGTTCAAACGAAGACATTCGCAAGGAGATGCTGTCCTTTGATACGCAGGCCGGCGCGCTTTCTTCGCTTGCGCAGAAGATTGAAAAGTGGCTTGGCGACGGCGTGCAGGTGGTGCTGCTCTGCCACACCAAAAGCCAGTGCGAGCGGCTGGGAAGCCTGCTTGCCGACTATGAGCTTGAGACATCTATCACCCTTGACCGGACATTTTCCGATGTGGCGGGCGAAGCAGCAGGCGGCCGCGTGGAAATCTGTACCGGCAGGCTTTCCCGCGGGTTCCGCTATGCGGACGGGCTGCTGGTTCTGATCACCGAAGAGGAGATATTCGGCCAGAAGCGCAAGCGCGTGGCGGTGAAGCGCTACAGGGAAGGCACGGCTATATCCGACTTCAGCGACCTGAAGGAAGGTGATCTTATCGTCCACCGCGACAATGGCATCGGCCTTTACACGGGCTTTAAAACCCTTGAGGCCGGCGGCATGCGCGCCGATTATCTGCAGCTCGAGTACCAGGGCGGCGACAAGCTGTACCTGCCCGTTGACCGCATAAACCTTATCAATAAATATGAAAACGCCGACGACGGCCAGCCCCGGCTTGACAGGCTCGGGGGTACGACCTGGGCCCGAACCACGCGCAAGGTGCGCGAGTCTATAGAAAAAATCGCCCGCGACCTGATCGAGCTCTATTCGGCGCGTAAAGTTTTCAGGGGCCATGCGTTCAACCCTCCCGATCATACCTATCGCGAGTTTGAAGCGGCATTTCCCTATGAGGAAACACCCGATCAGCTTGCGGCCATCGGCGATGTCATGGATGATATGACCCGTCCCATGCCCATGGACCGCCTCATTTGCGGCGATGTGGGCTACGGAAAAACCGAGGTGGCCCTGCGCGCGGCATTTCGCTGCGCCATGGAGGGCAAGCAGGTGGCGGTGCTTGTGCCCACGACCGTCCTGGCCCAGCAGCACTACCAGAATTTTTGCGAGCGCTTCCGGCAGTATCCCATCAAGGTCGATATACTGAGCCGCTTCCGCTCCGCGCGCGACCAGAAGCTTATCATACAGGACCTTGCCGCCGGCAGGGTCGATGTGATCATCGGCACGCACCGCATCGTGCAGAAGGATATCGTGTTCCGCGAACTGGGACTCATCGTCATCGACGAGGAGCACCGCTTCGGCGTGAAGCACAAGGAGCAGCTCAAGAAGCTGCGCTCATCGGTCGACGTGCTGACGCTCACCGCGACGCCCATACCGCGCACGCTGCAGATGTCGCTGTTCGGCATACGCGACTTTTCCATCATCGAAACGCCCCCCGAAGACCGGCTCTCCATCCGCACCACCATTACGCATTTCGACGAGATGATCATCCGCGACGCAATCCTGCGGGAGCTCAAGCGCGGCGGCCAGACATTTTTTGTCCATGACCGTGTCCGCTCGATTCATGCCATGGCGGGCTATCTGCGCAAGCTTCTGCCCGAGGCTCGCCTCGGGGTGGCGCACGGCCAGATGAACGAGCGCGAGCTTGAAAGCATTATGATGCAGTTCATCCGCAAGGAGGTAGACCTGCTCGTGTGCACCACCATCATCGAATCGGGCCTTGATTTCCCCACGGCAAACACCATTATCATCAATAATGCCCACCGCCTGGGCCTTGCCCAGATGTATCAGCTCCGGGGCCGCGTGGGCCGCGGCAAGATCCGGGCCTATGCCTATATGCTTGTTCCCGGCTCCAACACCATGAGCCCCCTTGCGCAGAAGCGGCTTGAGGCGCTGTCCGAGTTTACCGAGCTGGGGTCCGGCTACCGTCTTGCCACGCGCGACTTGCAGATTCGCGGCGCAGGTAATATACTGGGGCATTCGCAGTCGGGCCAGATTGAGTCGGTGGGCATGGATATGTATCTTGATCTGCTCAGCCAGGCTATTGCCCAGCTCCGGGGCGAGAAGATTGCGCCGAAGGTGGAGCCCGAGGTGAACATCAATCTCCAGGCCTATCTGCCCGAGGATTATGTTGAAGATGTGAACCAGCGGCTGGTACTGTACCGCCGCATAGCATCGGTTGTAACCGATGCCGATGCCGACGATATCGAGCTGGAGCTTGCCGACCGGTTCGGCCGGCTGCCGCCGGAGGTAGAGATGCTGCTGGATGTGGCGCGCACCAAAAACGTGCTGCGCGAGAATCTGATACTCTCGGTTGACTTTGCCGACCGGCAGCTCATGTTTGCCTTTCACGAAGATGCTGAAAAGTCGCTGGAAAAGATTCTGGGCCTTGTTGCCGCCGACACCAGGCGCTTCCGCTTTACCCCCGATCTCAAGCTCTATGCCCGCTGCCCCGCGCCGCCCGGCCGCGAGCTTTTGCAGGAGATCAGGAAGATTTTTGCCTGACGCGGACCTGCGGAGAGGTCGTTTCCACCTGCCGCCTGCCGGTTAAACTGCGTCTTGACAGGGAATTGAATAGCGCATTATATATAGGGCGGAACCACGGCAGCTTACTCTATCAATGGGAGCATTCATGACACCAATCCGCCACGGTACAACAGGCTTCAGCATACTGCTGCTTATGGCTGCGCTGCTGCTCGCCCCCGGTTGCGGCAACCCGGAAAAGGAGTACTATATCGGCGGCGGGTTGAAGACGGAGTTTACCTATAACAGCCGCGGGCAGGTGCATGGCGCGATCAAACACTATGCTGAAGGGGGCAGGCTGCTGAGGGTTGAAACATGGAAGGACGGCAGGAAGGATGGCGTCACCATGACCTATGGCGATAAGGGCCAGATTCTGAGCACCGTCATATTTAAAGACGGCAGGGAACACGATCTTTCCACAGGCTTTTACGATAATGGCAGCATTGAAATCGAATGCATCTATAATAAAGGCCTTCTTGAAGGCCCTTATAAAAAGCGGTACCAAAACGGCGTTACCGCCGCGGAAGTTTTGTACGTACATGATGAAAAAGAGGGGCCTGAAACTCTGTATTACAAAAGCGGCATTCCCAAACGGAGCTCTTACTACCGGGCGGGGCTGCTGGAAACCGCGGTCATAGAGTTTTATGAAAGCGGAGCGGTGCGGCTGGTGGAAAATTACCGCAAGGACAAAAAAGACGGCATTGCCAAAGAATACTTCGAGAGCGGAAAGCTGAAAGCCCAGCGGCTGTACCGCAGGGGGGAAAATATCGCTTCCATAGAGTATGATGCATCCGGCCGGGTTATCAGCAGCACGGAAGAGAAAAAAGATTTCGATTTTCTTAAAAGCATACCGCGCCTGGAGCCTCTGCTGGAGTGGGCGCATTAGAGAACCTGCCGGGCGCAACGGCATTGTGATGGGTTTCATCCGCCGTGGCGGACTGCACCCATTCAAAAGTCTGTGCCGATAATGGATTGTGAAGTAGGGGTTCAAAATTTTGAACCCCTACGTGCATTTTAAGCCCTTACAAAGGCCATCGTAAAAAACCGCGTGTCATTTCACAGCGGCAACGGGTATAAGGGAAGCGCTCTGCGCTTCGGGCTCGATGCCGTTGATGAGCGGCATGAGTTTGGGGGCAAGGCTTTTCAGCACCTGCACGGGAAGGGAACTGGTGAAGGAATAGCCTGCCGCCTGCTGCCCCGGCACATAGGCTGTGAGCGTGCCGAAAAACCGCTCGCCAATGAAGAAAACAAAGGTGGCCGTTCTGTTGATGGCGGTTGAGCGCACGAGGTCGCCTGCGGCATTATACACGTCGAAGCGGTTGTCGCCCGTGCCGGTCTTGCCGCCCACATCGATAGTGGCGCCGTCGGGCCGCGTGAAGGCTTTGGCGATGCGTATTGCCGTGCCCCGTTCGACCACGCCGAGAAGCTCCCGGCGGGCGACCCGGGCCACCTCCGGCTTCATGACCTGTTCGGCCCGGCTGGTCGCGGGCCTGAGAACGGTTTCATAGGGCGTGCCCGCGGCAAAGTGCATTTTTTCTATGCGCAGGCCGGGGGCGTAGACGCCGTTGTTCACCAGAATGCCCACCAGCTCGGCAAGGGCTGCGGGCCGGTCGGCAGAGCTGCCGATGGATGTGGCATAGGAGGGCACGAGCGAGTCGAAAGGGTACCCGAGGCGCTTCCACATGCGGTGTATTTCCTGGAACGCCTCGTTTTCCATTACCATCTGAATTCGCGAGTTCTGGGCGGACTTGTGCTGTGTTTTAAACAGCCAGGTGTATACCTGCTGGCGCTCCTTCGCGCTGTCGCGGATGGTTTCGGCCTGGTTTGCTCCCGGATGGTCCCGCAGATAGGCAACGGTCCAAAGCTCCAGCGGGTGAACATGGGCCAGGAACCCGCGGTCGACAAGCGAAAAGGAGCTGACTGCATATTTATTGTAGAGCCTTCGCAGGGTCTGGCCCGACAGCTCCGAGTTGGGCAGGTTGCTTTTAACAAAGGCGCTGAATTCCTTCAGCCCTTTTTCCGGCATGATGGAGCGGTAGATGACGGTAAGCCTCACGGGCGCCGGCACAATGCCGCCCACCAGCGTTTTGAGGGCTTCATCGGCGCTCTTGCCCTTGTATTTTCCATAAAAGCGCGACAGGTATTTCTGGCCTTCCGTGTCGGCGAATTTGGCAAGATACTGCCTGCGGGCAGGGCCGGCATCGGCGCCGCGGGGCCCCCAGGTCGACTCATGGCGCTGTACGATGAAGTAGCGAACGATATCGCGCATCATGCGGATGAAAACAAGGTTTACCGACTGCCGCAGCGCTTCGCGCACGGTCAGGATCTGGTCGTTGTCTTCAGGCTTGAAGTTTGAAAACGTGTGCAGGCCGCCGCCGGTAAAAAACGACTCTCCGGGATCGGCCGAATATGTGCGCTCCATGGCGGCATCGAGCATTGCCGGCAGCGAGCGGTCGGCCGTGCCGGCAAGATAGAGTATGGCCCACCGCGACAGAGGGTCAAGAGGGTATATGTCCAGCGCTTCAAGGTCCTGCACGGTGCGGCCGGCCAGCTGCTCGTGCAGCTCGCCGACTATTTCCAGATAGGTTACCAGGGTTCGCAGCTTTGCCGTTGACCCGAGCTCGAGTTTGATGCCCTCATTGATGTTCAGCGGCTGATCATTGGTATCGGTCATGATGCGCAGAAGGTTTGCCTGCTCGCCGCGCTCGTACAGGGTGAAGCTGTAGACGATCTTTGACGGGTCTTCATTGGTGAGCAGATGAAACCCGTACAGGCCCGACTGGCGGGCGAAGGCCGGCTCCTTCAGCTTATGCAGGGTCCAGGTGATCTCTTCCTGAACCTTTGCGTCAAGGGTGCCTGAAACGGTCAGGTCGAGGCGGTCAAGCTCATAGAGCTTCGGCACATCAAGCATTGCCATGAGCTTGGTGCGCACGGCGTTAGCGGGCTTGCGCTCCAAAAACGATCCCTCGTACTGCACGGGCAGGGTCCGCCGGATGCGCAGGGGCGCGCGCAGGGCCGCGTCGCGCTCAAACGGCGTGATGATGCCCTGCGCCTCAAGCACCCGCACATAGCCGCAGGTCTGCTCCTCAAGCGAATCGATGCGCTTCAGCAGATAGCGGCCGGGCCTTCGCTGGGCGATGAACAGGCTGAGCATCTGCTTGAACGCCCGGGCCCACGGCTCCAGGTTCCTGTCATCGGCTGACCGGGGCCGCCTGGGCAAGCGTGCGGTTCACGGCTTCGAAATCAGCGCCGTACCAGGCCCAGAGCCCGTCGCCGATGCCGATAATTTCGCCGTAGCCGGGATAGGCTCCCAGGGGGATGGAATTGATATAGTCCAGTATGATGCCCATTTGCGCTTCAAGCGTGTTCGGGCCGTTCATGTAGGACTGCAGGGATGCCGAGGCCATCTGCACCATCTTCTCCCGGGTTGAGCTGGTGCGGCCTTCCGGCGAATGGCGGTACTTTTCGATCTGCGTGGCCAGGGTGCTGCCGCCGGGGCCGCGGCCCCCGCCCGTGGCCTTGTTGATGCCGCGCTCGATCAGGGCCCTTCCCAGGCGGGTCCAGTCGACAGCAGGGTTTTTGAAGGGGTAGCGCGGGTCAAGCAGGTCGCGGTTTTCGATAAATACAAGGCTTTTGACGAGAATTTCCGGGATGGCCTCAAAATTTGCATAGGCATGCACAGGGTAGGTCATGTCAAAAAGCGTTTGCCCGCGGCGGTCATAAATTTCCAGGCCGGCCTGCGTTTTTTCACGATAGGGCGGGAAAATGCCCAGATCGCAGAGCCGCATAAGCTCAGGGGAAAAGCGCGCCTGGGTCTCCACCGCATAGCCTTTTTCTTCAGCGCGCCGGATGAAGGCGGGAAGATCGACATAGCCGCGCCGCTGGTCCGAAGGCCCGGCTTTGGGATAGCTGATGGCATCGCTCGGGCCGGGCGCCGTCCAGAAGGTGAGCTTCTGCACAAGGGTTGAAAAATACTTTGCCTGCAGCTCGGAGGACCGCTCCTCCATGGCCGCAAGCAGAATTACGCACAGCCACAGGGCAATAAGCAGTGCGTTCATAATAAAACGCAGCAGCCATGGCTGCCGCGGGGGCTTTTTTATTGTTTCCTGACTCTTCTGATCCATGCACTTGTAATATGGTAGGGGCCTAATGAAGTCAAGTGTATTTTAGATTTTGAATCCGTATCCAAAATTAAAAATTTAACATGGGATTTTCCACAATCCCGCCTTGAGATAGGGCTGCCCGGCAGAGGGAAAATCATCCGGCTCATGCTCCAGCCACTCAAGCTGCCACGATGCCGGGTGCCACTGGCGATACTGCTCCTGCGAAACAGCAGGCGAATTGACCACGGTAAGGGCAAGGCCTCCCGGGACGAGGCTGCTGACAAGATCCAGGCAGCGGGGAAAATCCTTTTTTACGGCAAACGAGCCCTGCTTGCTGCGGGCGAAGGTCGGCGGGTCCAGCACCACGCAGTCAAAGCGCCGGCCTTTTTTTGCAAAGGCTTTCATCCAGGTCAGGGCGTCGCCGTACATGAAGTCGCGCTCATCGCAGGCAATGCCGTTGAGCCCGTAGTTGCGCCGGGCGCGCTCCAGGGCTGTTTTGGCCAGGTCAAGGTTGAGTGCGCTGCTCAAACCGTTTTTCAGGCCATGCACCGAGAACATGCCGCTGTAGCAGAAGAGGTTGAGCATGGCGCCTCCGTTTTTATAGTGCGGGGCAAGCAGGCCGCGTATGATGCGCATATCAAGAAACAGGCCTGTGTGCCTGCCGAGCATCAAATCCACGGCAACCCTGACGCCGTTCTGCATCACGACGAGCTCTTCCGGCGGGGCATGGCCGTCCATGATGCTGCTGCGGCACGGGTAATCGCGCCACGGCGTTGCGCTGCCGCTTATGTCCTTCCAGAGAATGCCCCGGGGCTTGCAGGGAAGGCAGCGGCCGAGCTTGTATAATGGCAGGAAACAGGGTCTTTTGCTTCTGAAGGAGGGAGGCCTTTTCAATCTGCACCAGCAGCCAGGCTCCGTAGCGGTCAACCGTGATGCCGTCCATGCCGTCGCCTGCGCCGTTGAACAGGCGGCAGCAGTCATGCGCCGGGTCGGCATAAAGCGGTGCGCGCAGGGCAAAGGCTTTTTCAAATATGGGGGTCATTGTTGTTTGTCCGACAGTAGATTTTTGGGTTCTGCAATGCTACTGTAGATATTTCCGCTGTGTTCATGTTAGTGCGGTCCTTCAGAAAAGAAGCCAGAAGTCAGGAGCCAGAATTCAGAATGGAAGACATACAGGCTTCAAGGAGTTTATTTGTTTTCTTTTTTCATACAATAATAACCTGTGGCGTGTTTAGTGTTTTTTCTTCTGACTTCTGACTTCTGACTTCTGACTCCTGACTACTGGCTTCTGACTTCTGACTTCTGGCTACTGACTCCTGACTCCTGACTCCTGTTTTTTATTTCTCCACATGATTATACCACAGCTTATCTGCGTCTTTTGAAAAAGGGCAGCAGCACAATGCCGCCTGCAAAGCCGCCGATATGTGCCCACCAGGCAATGCCTCCCTGCGATGAAGAGGAGAGCGCCCGCTCAGAAACTGCAAAAGAAACCAGAATGCAAGAAAGAAGAAAGCCGGCACCTCGACAAAGTCGATGAAAATAAACAGAAAAACAAGCATCACGATTCTGGCCCGCGGATACAGGCAGAAATAGGCGCCCATCACGCCGGCAATGGCGCCGCTTGCCCCAACCATGGGAATGCGCGCCCCGGGGGCTGACCAGAGCTGTGCTGCTGCGGCGCATATGCCGCACAGCAGATAAAACAGCAGATAGCGGAAATGGCCCATGCGGTCTTCCACATTGTCCCCAAAGATATAGAGATAGAGCATGTTGCCGAGAAAATGCAGCCATCCGGCATGCAGAAACATGGAGGTGATGACGGTGGTGAAGCCGGCAAGGTGCATGCTGCCATGAGAGCCGAGCACATGTGCCGGGACCATGCCCCAGGCCAGCACAAACCTGTCCAGATGGGGGCCCAGCGACAGCTGATACAGAAAGCAGACAAGGTTTGCCCCGATCAGGGCATAGTTTGTGATGGGGAAGGTGCGTGAGGCGATATTGTCGCGAAGGGGGATCATGCTGCGGGTTTTGTCTCCTGCCGGGAAACGGTTAAGGTGCTTGTTTGTCTACAACCGGGGATATTCTATCGCGACCGGGCACGGAAGGTCAAAGACTTCATGCACCTGTCCTCAGACGAGACGTCAGCAGAGGCTCATGCGCTTTTTCAGTTTCCGGCCGGACAGCCGTTTATGGGGTCAGGTTTTTGATCATGCCGGCCAGACGGTAAAATTCTTCAACGGTAAATGTTTCGGCGCGGCGCGTGAGCGCTATATTTTCTTTGTCTGCTGCCGCTCTGAGCGCTTCGGCATTGATGCTGCGCTGCCCGATATACCCCTTGAGGCAATTCTGAAATGTTTTGCGGCGCTGCGAGAAGCCCGTGCGCACAATCATGCGAAACAGCTCTTCATCCGGGCCATGCCAGCTTTTTTCGGCAAGGGGCGCAAGCTCAATAACTGCGGAATCAACTTTCGGCACAGGGTAGAAACACCGGGCCGGTATGATCATGCGAATGGAAGCGGCAAGATATGCCCGGCAGTAGACGGTAAGAATGCCGTAGTCTTTGCAGCCGGGCGGGGCGCAGAGCCGCTCGGCCACCTCCTTCTGTACGATAAATACGGCCCGCTTGAGAAAAGCGCTGTCTTCCAGTATTTTTATGATAATGGGAGAGGTGATGGCATAGGGAATGCTGCCGAAGATAACAGCCCTTTTGCCGCCGAGCACGCTGCCGAAATCCGCCTTAAGGATATCCTGAAAGTGCAGCGTGACGGAGCCGTCCTGCGGAAGCTGCCGCTCCAGTATGCCGTAGAGGTTACGGTCTATTTCATAGCAGATGACGCGTGCTCCGGTTTCATGCAGAAAAAGCGTCAGCGAGCCCGGGCCCGGCCCGATTTCTATAACCGTGTCATCGGGGGTAAGGCCGGCACAGGACACGGCCTTTTCAGCGCTGTTGCGGTCGATAAGAAAATTCTGGCTGCGCTGTTTGCTTGGACGTATGCCGAGTTTTTTTATGATGCTCTGAGTTGGGAAGATTATGGGCATGGGGAGATTCTTGATTTTAAAATTGGCGTAAGGGCGGGGTAATTCCCAATACATGTGAATGAGATGTATAATAATCGAAAAAACAAAAACCTATTGTCATTCCGGCTTGTCCGGAATCCTTATGCTGCGGTGGGAAAGATTCCGGACAAGCCGGAATGACAGGCATGGAGTTGTTTTCTGGAGTTTTCATTTCGTTTTATTAATCCACCGGGAGCGGGGGTACCCCCGCATTTTGGATATGCGCGAACCGGCAATTTATTTTTTGCCGGTAAAATACGGCAGCAGCCGCCTATAGGTAGATTCAAGCATCTCGGGCATTACCATGGTATCGCTCATGACGGGCATGAAATTGTGATCGCCGCTCCAGCGGGCTACGATATGCACATGCAGGTGGTCCTCGGCGCCTGCGCCCGCCACCTTCCCTAAATTGATCCCGATATTGATGGCGTCGGGCCTGAGGGCTTTGCGCAGCCTCTTCGTTGCGCTGCGCACCAGTTCAAACAGGCCGGCCAGCTCTTCTGCTGTCAGGCCCTCAAGATCGGCAACATGGCGCCACGGCACCACCATGAGGTGGCCTGCAGTATAGGGGTATTTGTTTAAAATTACAAAGGCATGCTCGGTTTCGGCAAGTATGAAGCAGCGCTCCCGGTAGCCCCTGGTTTTCTTTATGCACAGAAAGCATCCCTTCGGCTTTTTGCCGAGTATGTAGTCGATTCTCCAGGGCGCCCAGACATTTTTCATAGTGCTGTATTGACAGATAGGTTGCTTTACACGGCAGTGTAGCACAAAAGCATGCTGGCATTCAAGAAAGTTGCATGGGGGGAGGAGTCAGAATTCAGTAGCCGGAATTCAGAATAAAAGACATAGAGGCTCCAGAACTCCTGTCTTAAGGGCAGGCTCGAGTGGTCTGCACCTACGCTTCAAACTTGTCCTTTTTTGACGACACTGAACAGTTGCTACTGTTGAATCTTTTTCTACTACAGACTCAATCTAATGCTGTTGGTTTTTGACTTCTGGATTCTACTTCTGACTCCTGACTTCTGTTTCTCTAAATTCCCGTCAGCTCCATATCCCCCCATACGCCCAGCTTGTCGTCCTTGATAATGACCATGCCGTCGATGCAGCCCAGGCTTTGCCCCAGGTCTAAGGCTTTTTGAATATCCTGTGCGGTTTTTACGGCATTTCCGACAGCGCTTGCCGCGGCATCGGCAAGAGCTGCGGTTTTCGCCCTGATGGTTACGGCATCAGCTCTGCCGAAGCTCAGCGAGGGCCCGACTGTACCCGACGAGGTGCATATGCCGAAAGGGGTCATCTACTGCTTCGATTTTAATGCCGATTCGTTCGCTGAGGGGAGAACTGCCTGCAAATATCCCTACCGTGATGGGTCTGTTGATTTTAAAAAAGATATCGCCGCCGTTTTCAACGATGACTTCCCTGCTGTGCTTCAGAAGTTCAGCGCCCACAAAGTCTGCCACCGCGCCTGCCACCGCTGCCATGGGCCCAACGTTGCAGGCCGCGGCTGCCTGCAGCATGGCCTGCACCAGCGGCGGGGCAAACTCGTCATCGGCAAGGGGCACAAGGGATGTTTTGAATTCAGGCCTGCCCTTAATGTAGGTTTCAAGAATGTAGCGCGCCTGCACAGCGGCATCAAGGGCTTCTTTTTCAAGCTTGCGCTCTGCGCTGATGAACAGGTCCGTATCCTTCACCGCAACCGTAAACGACACAAGGCCGTCACTTGCTGAGTAATCGCGGTAGTTGCGGTTCTCGTAGGGCATGAAGATCGGGGGTAAAAAATTTATTAAAGAATTTAAGGCTTGGCGGCTCTTTGCTGCCATCTTTTTGGGTCTCGCTTGAGATGCATTACCGCAGCAACCAAAACATGGTCTTTTCGTATCTGGTATAAAACGGCATATGGAAACCGGTTGGTCATGCAGCGTCGTGTTCGGCGGGAAAAGAGCGGCCAGGCGTCCGGGAAGGAAACAATCCGGTTAAGCGTATTCTTGACCTCGGCAGCAAATTCATACCCCAGGCCGGAAGACTGCTCATTATAATAATCAACAGCCTCGGCAAATTCCTGTTCGGCACAGGCCAGAAAGCGGATATTCATCGTTTGTTTATCCGCTCAAATACTGCCTCTAGCGGAATCAGCGCTGATATGTCCGGCATCGCAAGCGTCAAGACGTGCCTCTGCCTCCTCTGCCCAGAGGGTGTCAACAGCATCGTCAGGAGCCTTATCGAAGCTGTGAAAAAGTTCCTCGATGAGCTGCGCCCGTTCAACAGGTTTTAAGCTCAATGCCTGTTTTAGTACTGTCTCTGTTGCTGCCGTCATTGCTGAAAATCACCTCGTTTCTTCTCGAATGATCCCTGAAAAAACTATAGCACCCGGTTTTGTTCGTGTCAATTAAGACCCGGGGAGTGACAGGGTGGCTGCTGTGCGCACGGCCCACTGCATTTCTCAGTGAAAGCTCACGCTGTGCTTGCCCATGATGGACTCAACCTCGGTGATGAGCAGGGGCGAGGCGCTGGTCTTGAATCCGTCGCCAAAGCTGATGACCGTTTCGCCCGAGCCGGGAATGACCACATGCATGTACACTTTTGACTTGCCGGGGTTGTTTTTCAGTATACCCTTCATTTTGGAAAGCCCGATGTCGTTTACCTTGTGGATGTGGCATTTCACGTGAATTTCGGGCGTTGCGATTTCATAGGCTTTTTCAATGGGCACGATTTCTGTTGCCAGAATGCTGTTGCCTTCGGCTTCGATCTTGAGATCGCCCTTGACGATGATCGGGTGTTCGCCTTTGAGCAGGTTCTCATACTGCGCATACTGCTTCGGGAAAACCACCACCTTGATGGTCCCCAGCACGTCTTCGAGGGTGACATGGGCCATGAGCTTGCCGGCTTTTTTCGTGGTGAGGCTTCTCAGGGCGCTGACCACGCCGCCGATGGTGATGGCACGTTCTTTCGTTTCCGCGGCAGCGCTTGCTGTTGTCGAGCTGGTGCAGGCCCGCAGTATGACCATGTAGTGGTCAAGCGGGTGGCCGGTCACGTAGAAGCCCAGACACTCCTTTTCGTAATTGAGCCGCTCCTTCTGGTCCCAGTCGGGCAGGTCGGGGTAGACCATGGTGTCGTCGCCGGCTGTGCCGGCTTTCTCCGATATGGCGGCAAACATGCTCATCTGGTTTTTCGCCTTTTCCTTCTGCTCGCGCTGCACCAGGGCTGTCACGTCGTCGGCAACGGCCATGAGCTGCGAGCGCTTCACGCCGAAGGAGTCCATGGCGCCGCACTTGATAAGGCTTTCCACGACCTTCTTGTTCACCTTGCGCAGGTCAACGCGGCGGCAGAGATCAAGCAGCGACCTGAACGGCCCGTCCTTTTCCCGCGCCGCGATGATAGAATCGATGGCTGCGGACCCCACGTTTTTCACCGCTGCGAGCCCGAACCTGATCTTGTTGCCCACAACCTTGAAGCCCTCAATGCTGTCGTTGACATCCGGCGGCAGCACGTCAATATGCTTTTCGCGGCATTCGCTGATGTAGTTGACCACCTTGTCGGTATTGCCCATTTCCGAGCTCAGCAGCGCCGCCATGAATTCAACCGGGAAGTGCGCCTTCAGATAGGCTGTCTGGTAGGTTATGGAGGCATAGGCTGCGCTGTGGGACTTGTTGAAACCGTATTCGGCGAATTTTTCCATAAGGGCGAAAATGTCGGCAGCCTTGTCCTGGTTTATCTTGTTTTTTTTCGCGCCTTCAAGAAACTTTTCCTTTTGCTTGAGCATCTCCTCTTTTTTCTTTTTGCCCATGGCGCGGCGCAGCAGATCGGCATCGGCCAGCGAAAAACCGGCAAGATTGCTGGCGATGCGCATGACCTGCTCCTGATAGAGGATGATGCCATAGGTCTCTTTGAGAACATCCTCAAGCTGGGGCAGGGGATAGGCTATGGGCTTCCTGCCATGCTTGCATGCCACGAAATCATCGACCATGCCGCTGCCCAGGGGGCCCGGCCGGTACAGGGCCAGAAGGGCGGTGAGGTCTTCGATATTGCCCGGCCGAATGCGCGTCAGGAGCTCCTTCATCCCGGAGCTTTCAAGCTGGAACACGCCGTCGGTTTCACCTGATGACAGAAGCTCATAGCTTTTCGGGTCATTCAGGGGCAGGTCGTTGATGTCGGGCAGATCATTTGCGGGATTTGCCCTGACAAACTCAACGCTTTTTTCAATCACCGTGAGGGTCTTCAGACCCAGAAAGTCGAACTTGATAAGACCGATGGCATCAACGCCCTTCATTTCAAACTGCGTCATCACAACGCCATCGGTTGATTTGCACATGGGCACATAATTATCAAGGGGCGCATCGGCAATCACCACCCCTGCGGCATGGGTGGAAGCATGGCGGGCAAGCCCTTCAAGGGCTTTTGAAATGGTGATAAGCCTTTGTATCTGCTCGTCGGTATCGATCAAGTCCTTCAGGCGCGGCTCCTGCAGAATGGCCAGATCGATGGTCATTTTCGGATCAGCAGGCACGAGCTTGGCGATGGTGTCGACTTCCTTGTAGGGCATGTCAAGGGCACGGCCCACATCCCGTATAACGCCTTTTGCATTCATGCGGCCGAAGGTGATGATCTGGGCCACATTTTCCTTGCCGTATTTCTCGGTCACATACTTGATGATGCGGTCGCGGTTCTCCTGGCAGAAGTCGACGTCTATATCAGGAGGGTTTACGCGCTCGGGGTTCAGAAAGCGCTCGAAGAGCAGGTTGTTTTCAATCGGATCGATCTCGGTGATGCCAAGGGTGTAGGCCACAAGACTTCCTGCTGCCGAGCCGCGGCCCGGCCCCACAGGGCAGCCATTGTTTTTTGCATACTTGATGAAATCGGAAACAATGAGAAAATAGGTCGTAAACTGCATCTGCGTTATCATCTTGATTTCGTCTTCAAGCCTTTTTCGATAGACCGCGGCGCGCTTTTCGAATTCATCAGGATGGGCCCGCCTGATTTTAACAAGCCGCTCTTCAAGGCCCGTGCGGCTCATTTCCTCGAAATAGCTCTGGTTGATTTTGCCTTCGGGCGGGGTGAAGTTGGGGAATTTGTATTCACCCAGGGTTATTTCAAAATTGCAGCGCTCGGCAATGGCTATGGTGTTTTTCAGGGCCTCGGGCACAGAGGAGAAAGCCCGCTGCATTTCATCCGGCGACTTGAAGTAAAACTCCTCGGTGGTGAAGCGCATGCGGCCGGGCGTGTTGATGGTCTTGCCGGTCTGAATGCACAGCAGCACTTCGTGGGCGAAGGCGTCACCGGCGTTCAGATAGTGGCAGTCATTGGTTGCCACCAGGGGTATGCCTGTTTTTTTCGCTATTTCAATCAGCCCTTCATTTACCCTGCGCTGGTCGTCGAGCTTGTTTTCCTGCATCTCAAGGTAAAAGCGCTCATTGTCAAAAAGCTGGCGGTACTCGTCGGCCAGTGCCAGGGCCTGCTTCATGTCGCCTGCAAGTATCGCATGCGGAATTTCGCCGTGCAGGCAGGCAGACAGGGCGATAAGCCCCTCATGGTGCTCCTGTAAAATCTGTTTGTCGATGCGTGGCTTATAATACATGCCTTCAATATAGGCGGCCGAGACGAGCTTGAGCAGATTATGATACCCGGTCTTGTTTGTCGCCAATAGTATGAGATGATTGTTGGAGCCTTTGCTGCTGGAGGCGTCCTTGTCGAAACGGCTGCCCGGCGCCAGATACATTTCGCAGCCGATGATGGGCTTCAGGCCGTTTTTTGTGGCTTTTTCATAGAAATCAACGGTGCCGAACATATTGCCGTGGTCGGTCATGGTAATGGCGGGCATGTGATACTCTTTGGCCTTGTGCATCAGGTCATCAAGCCGGATGGCGCCGTCAAGCAGGCTGTACTGCGTATGCACGTGGAGATGGACGAATTCTGCGTGTTTCATTGAAGAGGTATCCTTGCTGGAGTTCAAAAAAGTCGCATGTGGTGTATAGCCACAATAAAGCACTCGCCGTAAATATTCAATATAAGATTTAATCTGTTGAATTTGTTTATTGTCTTTGATCAGTTCTATTGGTTCGAATATCTTCTGTGCATAACAGTTTATACAGCAATTAAGAAAGAAATTATCATCGTCCCAGTCAGGGGGAGTGGACTAAGGTGAGGGGGCATGCTTTTAGCCGTCTCAGGCGAACAACAAAAGCCCCTATCTCCCCGCCCTCTACGACCCTGTGGTGATTCTGGCCGCCTGTTTTTTGTTTCTGGTTTTTTAATTCCGGCCACTGAATTTTTTATATTTGACAAATATTTTGTTTTTTATAAAGATTATTAAAAATATTTTACACCCATTAAAGGCGGGGGAAAACAAAGCTGCATAAAAGCCGCCGATACGGCGGGAGAAAGTTCGGCGCAATCCATGATTGAGAAAAAAGATCTGCTGCAGGCAGTGCAGGCGCTGCTTGATGTGGAAGAGGAAATGCTGGCTCTCTGCCAACGGCAGGTCGGCAGCATCACGTTTTTTTCCGGTCTTCCCCTGCGGAGCCGCCCCGACGTTCGCGCAGGGCTGGAAGCATTTTGTGCCCGGTCGCAGCAGCACAGGCAGGCCCTTCAAAATCTTATGGCCGGGATTCTATCGGGGGGGCAGGATGTTTACTAAGTCCGACTACCTGAACTATCTAGACCTGCTGGCGGAAAAAGAGCGCGACATGATGTTCGGCCTGCACCGCCTGATTGATAAGGTATCGGACGAAGCTGTTGCGGGTCAGCTGCGCGACCTGCTGCGGGAAAAGCAGGAGGCATCCGGGGAGGTCACCCAACTGTTCGGCAGGCTGTTCGGGCTGGCTGCCGAGCAGCGGCGGTATAAGCGCGAACCCGCCCTGGGCGAGGCAAAGCTGCGCAATCTCGAAAGCGGGGAAATGGCCGCCTGCCGCTGCCTTGATATATCCCTGGGGGGGCTGTGCGTCCAGCTGTCAGCCGAACTGCCGCAGGGTGTGCTGCTGGCACTGGAAGTCCGTTTTTTTGAATCGCGCCGTCCCGTTGTGCGCAGGGCCACGGTCAGGTGGTGCCGCCGGACTGAAGACGGCCGGTACAGGGCGGGCCTTCAGTTCGAAGCGTCACAGGCGACGCATTCAGCAGAGGCTATCTGCGAAGACGGTTGAGACGGCGGGTGGAGGAATCTAAAATTCCGGCTGCCCCCCATCAAACTGAAGTGTAAAAAGCCGGAGAAGGACCCGATGTTGGCCCTATCCGGCTTTTTGGTTTCATTGCAGTGGAAGTAAGCAGCTTACCTCGAGGGATCGCTGAATTTCGGCTTCCAGTGGTCATTTCCGCTGCCGTAATAGTAGTTGTTGACGACCACTGTTTTTTCCACGACAACCGGCCGTTCAACAACCGCAGGAGCTGCATAGTACTCCGGCGCCGGCGCATAGACTACCGGGGGAGCATAAACCACCGGTGGCGCATACATAACCGGGGGAGCACAATAGCCGCCGCCATAGTAACCGTACCCTCTGCCCCAGTAACCGGGGTAATAACCGCCGCCATATCCGCCATAATAACCCCAGCCGCCAAGGCCAATGGCAATACTGGTAAAACTTCCGTGGTGACCGCCGCCATAGTAATGGTGTCCGCCATGGCCACCGTGTCCTCCATGGCGCCCTCCATGACCACCGCCGGCTATGGCTTGAGCACCCGTCATAAAAAAAATCGCCACTGCGAGTATGAAAGTTTTCATAGCGTCACCTGTATGCCTTGTCTTTATCAATCTGCTGACAGGGTTCCATCAGCATGTATTTTATTTAAAAGTATATCACGGCTTACTGCAAATTCCTACTGCTGAAACCGGCATGAGGGCTTTTAGGGTTTCGCCTTTAATCGTCGGATATATCCCCGGCTGTGATCGAGATGCTGAGAACGCAGAGCAAGAAAATTTTCCACCTCTGTGCACTCTGTGACCCTGTGATGAAACTTCTGGATGCCTGCTCTTTTCTTTCATTTTTCTTTGACAATTTTTAATAATTTTATTAGATTTTTTATTACAATATTCATACCTGTTAAAGGGGATACTCAAAACCACGCAAAATTCAAAATTCATTAAAATTTCGGAAAATTTTCCTTTCAGCCTGAATAATTTTTTCGGAGAGAGCCATGAAGAACAAAGCCATTACAATTTCCAAAAATGACCTGAGAAAGTCACTGCCCGATGTTGCCTGCAATGAAGCAGAGGATGCTTTTTTTGCTGTCTGGGCCGCAGCCCCCGGCATGGACAGCAGCAGTGCCGATTACTTTATTTCCGGCCAGAAAATTTCAAGCTCGGGCGAGACACTGGGCGGGCCTGTCGAGGTGCTGAAAACCGAAGACATACTGATGCTGCCCCGCGTGCTGTACAATCCCAACAAAAACCAATACCTGGTTATCTACTGCCGCGGGGAAAACAATTTTAATATCCGGGGCATGATTCTTGATGCCGGCGGCAGGGCTGTGGGTGAGCAGTTCAAGGTGACCGATGTGCCGGCAAACCAGTTTCATTATACCATGGCATTCAATTCCAGAAGAAATCAGTTTCTCATCACCTACAATGACTTCCGGGATGATGTGGGGACTGCCTACGGGGTTATCATAGATGACACAGGCGCGGTCGTAAAAGGGGAGTTTGCCATCAGCAATGCCCCGGGCCATCAGGTGAACCCCGTGGTGTGCTACAACCCGCAGAATGATACCTATCTTGTAAACTGGGAGGATTTCAGAGCCCACGGCAATGGCCTTGAGCCCCTTGGCACGCTTGAGGTCATGACCGATATCTACGGCGCGCTGCTCTCCGCAGATGGCGCGATGCTGGTCAATGATATCCCCATGTGCGCCGATGCCGGTGCTGCGAATGCCGATCAGCGCTTTAACGGCATAGCCTACAATCCGAAGAAAAATGAATTTCTGGCCAGCTGGACCGATACCCGCACCAGCCTGCACAATGTGGGTATCATGGGCAGAATCGTGAAAGCAGACGGCTCCATGCCCGAGGCGGATTTTCCCCTGGTGAATCTGCCCGGCGCGCAGATGATAAGCCACACCCATTACGCGCCGCAGGATGATGCCTACTTTATGGCTTTTGAGTGCGACCGCAATGATGTGGACAAGTTTTATTTCAAGGACATTAACGCACATCTTGATATAGCTGCCCTGTGGCTCGATGCCGGCGGCCGTCCCGCTGGCGGCATGATCGATATTTTCAGCGGCAGCGGCAACCAGCGCTTTGTGCGCTTCGCCCACAGCGCTGCAAGCAACACATTTCTGCTGGTCTGGCAGAGCGATTTCCCGGGCGTGTCCGATTCGGTCGAGGGCCATATCATGAGCGCCGGCGGCAATATTATGGGCGCGCTCTACAAAAAGTAATCCGCCCGGATTCCGCAAGTGTGCGCACCGCACACCGGATGTATAATTAAAAGATTTCCGGAAATCAAACAGGCGGAGGATAGTATGATTATAGTCATCAACGGCAGCCCAAAACCCAAGGGCAACACGCAGCGGATGCTGGAGAAAATAGCCGGGGATACCGGCTTCGAGTATGAAATTTTCAATCTGGCCGAATTGAAAATAAGCCCCTGCACAGGATGCGTCAAGTGCGCCCGGAACAATCGCTGCATTCAGCCCGATGATATGCTGCCCATGTATGACAGGATTGTCGCCGCCGATGCTCTGCTACTGGGCGGTGCGGTCTACTTCGGCCATGCCAATGCAGCTACGCTGACCTTTTTAGAGCGCCTTTTTCCCTTGCGGCATGTTGAGCCGCAGACTATCGGGAAATTTGCCGCGACGGTTTGTGTTGGAGGCAATGAGGCGGAGCAGAGCGTCAAACAATTATCCTATCAGCTGGAAAGCTACTTTAATTACAAAGTGATAGGCTCGGTCTTTTTCAACAGCGCCACGCCCCCGTGTTTTAGCTGCGGCTTCGGAACCACATGCCGCTATGGCGGCCCGGCCCGGTGGATGACGCAGGAAGAATTTGAAAATTTCAACGAAATCACGCCCGAGATGTTTCAAAACTTCGAGGATCATCCCGATGTGGTTGCAGCCTGTGCAAACCTTTCCCGTGAACTGAAGCAGGCCATTGCAGGTTTACCGGGACGGGTTTGATGCTTGCCGGATGAGCCCCATGAGCCTGCTTGTGAGTGGTAGTTGACGAGGTGGGGGAAACCCACCATTGATGTGAGGGAGGCACAACATGAAATCGATACTCAATCGCAGAAGCATCCGGAAATACACATCCCAGGCTGTAACGGACAGCCAGATACAGCAGCTTTTAAAGGCGGCCATGGCTGCTCCCTCAGCCGGTAATGAACAGCCCTGGGAATTTGTTGTCCTGCGGGATCGCACAACCCTCAAAGCAATTCCAAAGTTTCATCCGTATGCACTGATGCTGTATGAGGCCTCTGTGGCCATTCTTGTCTGCGGTGATCTGAGCCGGGAAAAATATAAAGGCTACTGGGTGCAGGACTGCGCCGCGGCAACGGAAAACATGCTTCTTGCGGCAGTTGAGCTGGGGCTTGGCGCGGTATGGCTGGGGGTGTATCCCACAGAAGAGCGGGTCACGGCAATGCGCACGCTTCTGAATATTCCTGAAACAGTAGCGCCGTTTTCTTTAGTTTCCATCGGATATCCTGCGGAACAGCAAAAGCCTTCTGACAGATTTGATGCATCACGCATTCATTATAATCAGTGGTAACAAGGGTGCGCTGCGCGTGCCGGATAGCAGGAAGTGGTGTGTGCACAGGTGTTTTTCGCTATACAGTCCCCGCTATGCGGGTGTTTGAGACTTTATATATGGAGGCTTGCAATGAAAAAATCAATTTCAGTACCGGTTGTGTTCCTTGCCGTATGCTGTTTGCTTGCAGCCGGGTGCAAGCGCGAAGCGGAATTGTATTATGATGCAAGTGAATATGCGGTTGAAATTACCGGTTTTGGCTATACCTCCCCGCAGGATGTGGAATGCTGTGTTGTTTTCGATGCCGCCAAATTACACGATTATGTCGGGTGGAAGATCGTTGAAATAAGGCTTTTTAACCCTGATCAAAATAATGCTGTCAGCTATACCCCCGAAGTGTATGAGGCCCGTGCCGGCATTTCAAATCCGGACGGTCTGGTCAGTATAAACTCGAGTCCGGCTGAAATCACGAGCCTTAACTGGAAAACAATCACGCTTGATACGCCGGTCACTATTGAAAGCTCCAAAGATTACTGGGCAGGATACAGGGTAACGGCGCAGGCCGGCCAGTATCCACTTGCTGCAGGCGCGGAGCCGAATTATTCGAACAGCTACCTCTCAACGGGCGGCGGTTTTGCCTCCGTAACGTATAACTGGGTCATCAGAATAGTAGTTAAAAGATAGATCATAAAACAGGGGGCAACCGTCCATGATTTTTCCAGAGCAGGAGAAAGCGCGGTCCGGTTTTCCTTAAATGTCACACCCCTTTTTCGTTGCACGTAGCTTATGGCGGGCGCCAGGGTGTTTGCAATAGCAGCTGAGGAATTTGTAGATGTTTGATCATCTTGTTCGCGACGGCGTCATACTTTTTTTAATCGGCGTGACAATTCTCAACAAAATATGTCCGTTCATCAAACAGAGCAGAGTATCGGACACGCTTGCGACATTTCTCTGGGCAGGCTGGATCGCAACCGTTGTCGGCTTTGTCTCGATGATGGCAGGGGTTTATGTAAATTCCTGGTGAGCAGCGGATAGTTTGAGGTTGAGTCCCCTGCGACGGAGATCATTTTTCTGCACAGATACAAGGGATTCCCGTCAAGCGGGAATGACAGGGAATGAAGCCATCCAGCTCATGCATGTAACTGTGTTTTGAGTGTCGGTTGCACGATTCAGTTAATTGCACTAATGAAAATCCGCACGAGCAATCCACCTGTTTGACATCTGAAGCTGAAGCACACAAATTTTTAACCATTGCATAACAAGGCCGGAGTCGGACATGCATGAGAAATAGGCCCCCGGGCTTTTTTCTATGCTATATTATAAGTTTAATTCTACGCAAGCAGCGTTTCTACTATAACAAAATCAAAGGAGGGTAAAATGCGCACATGTACATCATCGGCAGTACTGGGTGTGCTGATTGCAGCAGCAGTGCTTAGTGCCGGAGGTATGCACCCGGCCGAAGCAGCACAAAAAACACAAGCCTTCACAATCAGCAGAGCGGAGCTTGAAGAAGCAGGCGCCACGCTGTTTAATCTGTCGCTTGCCATAGGCGGTGCGCGGGTCGATCTCATACAGAGCGATAACAGCGATATCATTTTGAAGGCTGAAATAACCTATAATGACTTTGGCCCTGTACCAAAACTGCAGACAGCAGCTTCCGGCAGCATCTTTTCAGCAACGCTCAGTTCTGGAGACGAATCATCCTACATGATGCATTACAGCCCTTCCGTGCAGACATGGAGGGTTGAGATCGGCAGCTATAGCGTCGATACAGACCTGATGGTGGCAGGCGGTGGTGTAGCGTGTGATATGGACTTTGGCGGTATGCCGCTGCGCACCATCAATCTCGCACTGGGAGGCGCATCCGCCACTATTGACTTTACCGTCCCGACAACGCGCCGGGTGGAAAGCTTTATGGTCGAAGGCGGCGGGATGAATCTTGATATGAACCGGCTCGGCAACACGGACTTTGAGCGCTTTATGCTCGCCGGCGGAGGCGTGCTCGCCAGCCTTGATTTCAGCGGGGACTATGGCAGTACAATGCATGACGTCAAGATAATCGGCGCCGGCAGCCGGATCAGCATCTCGGTGCCGGAGGAAACCGGACAAGTGCTTGATTCGCTTTCAGTTGGTGGTCTGACAATCATTATGGGCCAGGGTTGGCAAAGAAATATAAACTTCTTCTTTTATAAGAATTACGAGTCGGACAATCATGACACTGCAGATGCGAATCTTGTTCTGCAACTGCTGTCAGCCGGATCTTTGATAACAGTCACACGCGACTAAGGCCGCAACTTAACATCATTATAGGGATTCAGGCATAAATCCGGGGGTAACCTGAATAAATCAGTTATAAAAAGCCGCCCGTCTCGGCGGGAAACCGTGGGACTGATGGGGCAGACCTGCGTGTCTGACCCCAGCAGGTGCGCCCTTTCAGGAGTATGTTCCCCATTTTCGGGCCGGTATAACGAAAAAGAGACAGTGGCGAATTTTTTTTACCTGCCAGAACAAAAATAATTCCGTGTGCTATACTCTACCTTTAGATTGTTTATGCCGCAGCTGGCTCTTGAAGAAAGAGACCGTTTGTGGTTCGGTAAATAACAGTTGCTTACACCTCAATGTTAAGCAAAAACAAAACACACTAACAAGGAGGATACACAATGAAAAGTATCACTATTGCCGCGACCGTCTTTTTTTTACTGGCGCTCATTGCGCCGGTTTTTGCTGAAAACGTTGCCACGGGCGACCTTTGCAATCCCAAAAAAATGGAAGAATGCAAAACAAAAATTGACACGCTTTTAAAATCGGTTGAAAGCCTGCGTTCGAGGCTGCAGAAAACGCAGTTGGAAATCAATACTGGGCGCAAACTAACCAATGAGGAAGCCGACCGTATGTTGAAAAATATCGAGTCGACCAATCAGTCTTTACCGGCAACAGAAGGCTATATGTGGGACAATTGAGGCTGGCCCGGACTTTGGCATGCCTGCAGCCTGCCTATTGCCGCATTCATAGGACATAAAAGGGGCAGAACCGCTTTTATGTCCACATGCAATCGCAATGCATGCTGAGAAACCGCCGCGGCGGTTTCTCAGCATGCCATTTGTCCAACAATTCCCATGCCCCATATTTTTTCAGCCCTTTATGCTTTTCCCCATTTCCGGTCTTTTCATTCCAAGCCTTTTCCACAGTGCTTTCAAATGATGCACTAGTGGATCATCACATTTGAAATTATCAGTTGAGATCACCCTCCCCTTAATCCCCTCCCATCAGAGGCTGTGTCATAATTGATTTATTAATGTCATTTCGAATCCGCCGCAGGCGGTGAGAAATCTTAAGCCCTTGATTTTACTTACTACAAAGATCTCTCCCTTCGGTCGAGATGACAGCAAAGTTAATTGCAATACAGCCTCTCAAGGGAGGGGAAAATTGTTGGCTCCCTCTCCCCTGGTGGGAGAGGGTTGGGGTGAGGGGGCCTACAAAATCAAATGTGAAGGCCTACTAGCCCAGCATGAAGAAAAAGGGGCTTTGCAGAAAGCGCAGCATGTCTGGCACAATATTTTAAGAAACTTATGCATTTCGATAATGTTTAAAAAGTAAAAATGCACGCCACTTCAAATTTCTGCAGCGGGGGCAGAGCATTGGCGTCGGCGACCTGCCGGCAGAAATTTAAACAGGGTGTTTTTTGTAATGAATACGTATGCAATGAGGCTTTAATATGCGGCGTGGGAAAATGGCAGGCATACTGTGTGCGGGCGCTTTTCTGTTGCTGGTTCTGCCGGCCTTTGCGCTGGAATCGGATAATTTGACATATACGGTATCAGGCGCCGATGCGCTGACCATCACCGGCTATAGCGGTCCCGGCGGGGAAGTTCTCATTCCATCGATACTGGACGGCAGGCCGGTTGTCGGCATCGGGGCAGGGGCGTTTCTCAATCGCAGCAGCCTGACCAGCGTGACCATACCTGCCGGCGTGACTATCATCGGGCCATTAGCGTTCTCCGGGTGCAGCGGCTTGCGGCATGCATTTTTTCACGGCCATGCGCCGGTGATGGGGGCTTCTGTTTTTGCCGGTTGCGCAAGCGATTTTACTGTATACGCTGATTCGGGCAAGGCGGGCTTTAGCTATCCGAAATGGGATGGTTATCGGGCAGCCCCGTGCACTGATGCTGACCATGACGGGTATTACAGCCAGGGCGGCGCATGCGGCCCGGTTGACTGCAATGACAATACTTCAGATGCAAAGCCGGGTGCTGCAGAAGCGTGCAACGGAATCGACGATGACTGCGACGGAGCGCCTGATAACGGGCTGCCGTTTGCCTACTACTTCCGGGATGCCGATGCCGACGGGTATGGCGATCCTGACAGTGCCGGGCGGGTGCTCGCCTGTGAGCAGCCGGAGGGCTATGCCGATAACCGAACAGGCTTTGACTGCGATGACAATGATTCGGCCGTGCATCCCGGCGCGCCGGATGAGAATTGCAATGGTGTGGATGAGGATTGCGACAATGCAACCGATGAAGGGTACGAAGGTGTTGCGACCAGCTGCGGCATCGGGGCCTGCGCAAGGTCTGGCAGCACCTCATGCCCGGCCGGTGCTGAGGCGCCTGTTGACAGCTGCGTTGCCGGCGCCCCTGAGGCAGGCGATGCCACCTGCAACGGCATCGATGAAGACTGCGATGGCGTCGCAGACGACGACTATATGCCCGAGCAGACCAGCTGCGGCGTGGGGGCATGCCTATCGCAGGGTTTTACTCTGTGCATGAACGGCGCGGTGCAGAATACCTGTACAGCCCGCAGGCCCTCAAGCGACACCACCTGCAACGGCATTGATGAAGACTGCGATGGCGTTGCAGACGACGACTATATGCCCGAGCAGACCAGCTGCGGCGTTGGCATATGCGCAGGCACTACGGGCAGCACGGCCTGCGTGGCCGGGTCAGTGGCGGACAGCTGCGATCCTCTGGCTGGAGCTTTGGCAGACAGCACCTGCAACGGCATAGATGAAGACTGTGACGGCGTGGCAGACGATGACTATGCTGCCGTACCCAGCACCTGCGGCGTGGGCGCATGCATGTCCGAAGGTTTTACCCGGTGCCTGAACGGCGTGGTGCAGAACACCTGCTCAGCCCGCAGGCCGTCAAGCGACGCTAACTGCAACGGTATCGATGAGGACTGCGACGGCACGGCAGACGACGACTATGCGGCCCGGCCGACCAGCTGCGGCGCGGGCGCATGCGCAGCCAAAGGTTCTGCCCTGTGCTTTAACGGCGCGGTGCAGGACAACTGCACAGCCGGCAGCCCGGCCGGCGAGATGTGCAACGGCATCGACGATGACTGTGACGGCGTTACTGACAACGGGCTTGAGTTTATTACCTATTACCGCGATAGCGATGCCGACGCCTATGGCAATGCGCATAAATCCGTTGCTGCCTGTGACGGGCCGCCGGAGGGCTATGTCGACAGCCTGTCCGATAATACAACAGCGGTGGTTTTTGACTGCGATGACAGTGATGCATCGCTGCACGCCGGATGCCCTGCTTCAGCCTGCGGCATGCAGGTCTCTCCGCGGCGGATTTTTAAGCTGCTTGCCTTCTTTGATCCGCTCATCCCCTTTGTTGTGAGCCTCGACAGGGATAGCGCAGCGGCCTTTGCCCCTCCCATTGCCATCGACTGGGGCACTGAAGCCATCAACGATATCCTCCGGTCGAAAATCGGCCCGAGAAGCGTTGTCGGTTTTCTGCTGGTGCGGCCGTTCCGGCTTGAACCCGGCGAGTTTGATGTGACCGTCACGTTCGGCGCCGACAGCAGCAGCTGCGCCGGAACGATAGCGGTAGAGTAAACCGCCGGACCATAATGGAAGGAAGCGGTGAGGTGCTGTTTTTGCTCTGATTCGTCTTCGATATTTTAAAAGCCGGCAGTTGCCCCCCTTGTTCATGCCTTTTACTTCCCGTTTGACTGAATCGCAAGCTCCTCAGTGTACGTCTCCGGCATTGTGTTCAGCAAAAAATCAGCCGCCTGAGCGCGTTTTTCCAAATCCCTTGAGAAATGCATGGCAATAAAGTTCCAGGTTGCCAGTGCCGTCAGATCATGCTGCCGCTGCGGATCCATTCCGGCTGGCAGGGGCATATCGCACAGATCCAGCCCCGCCATTGCAAGGGCAGAGCAGCCGATAATGTCAGCATTATCGGCCCAGAAGAACAGTGCGGACGCATTGGAAAACCCGGTATGCGTCCCCCCAACCAGGGTCAGCAGATATGCCGGGCCGGGGGCGGCACTCAGCAGCACGGGCGCATTTCCATCATAGGGTATAATTGCATCGATATCGCCGTGGATAAGCAGCAGGGGAACGGCGCTATCCGGGATGTCAAATACGGTCTGGCCCTCATATGCGCCGGCAGCACAGGTAATCACCAGCGATAGACGCGAATCCCGAAGGCCCGAGGTGAAGCCGGCCATCAGGCTCACGCCGGCTCCCAGCGATGTACCTGCGGCTCCGATGCGGGCCTGGTCGATCTTTGCATAAAAGGGGCTGGAAGGATCAGAGCTGCGCTTGAGGATTTCATCGATCAAAAAGCTGACATCACCGGGGATGTTGACAATATCGGCATAGTTCAGCCTTAGGGCATCGTACAGGCTGGTTGCGGGTGCGGTAAACGATATGAAGACAACCCCCTGGGTGGCAAGGTAGCGCGCCAGATACGCCGGCTCCATCCTTTCCGACATAATGCCGTGGCTGTACACTATCAGCGGAAAAGGCCCGGGCGATTCGGTGAGCGGCGCGTTCCTGCCTGAAATGGTCCGGCGGGCATCATCGGACGGGTACCATATCTCGGTGACCAGCTTTCGGGTGTCCGGTCCCCTGCTGTTTTTATACGGCGCAACACCCCGGCTGGCATCCTCCAGCGTCCAGGTCCGGTGCCCTGCCTGGTAAGGGCCCGGCTCAAGGACGGACTCACCGGCCAGGGCGGAATAAAACGGAACGCCTGAAATCAGCAGCATGATCAAAAGCTTTTTCACGGCAGCTCCTTGTGACAGTCGTGAAACTCAGCACGATTTTTCCAGCGTCAGGGGCAGTAAAAGGGGCGGTTCATTGTATTGACGTCAAGAGACGTGAGGTTTGGGCCTTACTTCTCTTATACGCGTAACCGGGTTTTAATGTCATCAATGATATCAACCCCCTCGGCTAGGCTTGAGGGTTTCCGGAGACAGCCAGGGGGAATGCACCTCCACACCCCGTCTGATGGTGGGATGATTCCACACTGCGGGACCGGCTGCTCCCGAGACCTGCAGCAGCGCAAGGCCCACCGTATCGGCAGCTACCAGGTCCGTGCTGGCCAGCACAATGCCCGGGGTTATGAGATTTCCTGAATCCGGCCCGCCGGAGTTGAACCCCTGCCGCGCATCAAGCACAGACAGGCGGATTTTATCCGTGCAGAGCGTTTTCAGCAATCGCTTTGTGAAAATTTATTGAGCCGTGCATAACATTGCGGTCGTCCTGGGGCAGGGCGCCCACAAAAATTTTCATGCCCATGGTGAAACCTGCCCCGCTATGCGTCCTCAGGGTCGGCAGAACAATGATATGGTCCACCTGATCAAACAGCGCCGGAATGGAAAAGCCCCGGGGCCAAGTAGGCAGCGCCGGCCGGATGCACGGATATAAGCTCACCATCCTGAAATATGACCGGCACGGCACCGGCATCAAGGATAGCCTGGTATATGCCGGTTTGCTCAAGGCACTGCCGGGTATCCTGCCAGGTCGGGGACTGATCCCCCACAAAAACCTCACCCGCCCCGTGCTTTTTCAGAAGGGAAACAATCCTTGACACCATGAAAGGGCTGGTCGTGGCAGGGAACGGGTTTGGAGAATTGAGGGCAACCTTTATGAGTACGCTGTCGCCCGGTGACAGGAAGCCGAAGCCGCCGGCCAGATCAATCGCACGCGCAATTGCAGCAGCGTCATCGGTATCTTTTACGAGCGATACGGAACTGATTGTGTCCGGGGGCGGGGCTTGCATCCCTGGTTCAGGGGAAGCGCACACAGCAGGGGGGCGCAACCGAGAAGTTTTAAGAATTCTCTTCTTTTAAAAGTTTCTGAACTCATGAGCGCGTATTCTCCTTTGATGGGCACTGAATTAATTGCCTATTGTAGTTATAGGCTCACCTATGAGGTTTTGCAATGCCGTGCAGCAGAAAAAACCGGGAACCCGGAGGCAGCCGGCAGGGTGCGCACAAAAGGATCCCGGGCAAGCAGGAAGGACGTTTGTATTCAAATGTGCCGATCATCTAGGAAAGCATCTCCAGCTCTTCATTGGCGTACATGAGGCGGCCCGCAACCAGCCGCACGATGAAGCGGTGAAAGGCCGAGGCGAGCTCCGCGTCCTGCTTCTCCATGCGCGCAAGATCATCGGCCCTCAGGCGATACAGAACGCCCGGCCCGTCGGTGTAGACCGATGCCGAACGTGGCATGCCCAGATACAGGCCGATTTCCCCGACAACCGTTCCCGCCCCCATGGTTCGCAGACGCTTGCGTGTGCCGCCTGCCGGCTCGATATAAGCGGTGACAGTGCCCGATTCGATGAAGTAAAGATGCTGGGCCGGGGTTCCTTTCGTAAACAGGCGAAAGCCGGCAGGCTCTTCAATGCGCTCAAGATACTGCATGAGCCTGTCGATCATGGCGGGGTCGGGGAAGAAATCGGTTAAATGCTCTTTCAGCGAGCACGAGACACCGGTGCAGGCAAGCTGCGCTGCCTGCAAGCATCTGATTCTCGCACCACTCTATGGCATGGTCCATATCGGCAAACACACTGCAGTGCGGGCACAGGGGCCCGTCGGCCGCGGGAATGCAGCCGCCCTCACGCAGCATGGTGCGCACGCCGGGCTGCAGATGGACGAATATCAGGCAGACGCCGTTTGCCTCGGCGAACTGGCTCATTTTTGAGAAAATGAGCACCGACGAGGAATCGATGCCGCTTACGAACCTGAAATCAAGCATCAGGTACCGCGCGGGCATGCGGCCCTCGGCGCGCACCAAGGCCGTGCACATGCACGAGCAGGTTATAGGCCGTGCCGAAGAAAATAAAGCCCTGGAGGCGCAGAATGGCTATCTGGCCGCCCTGCTCCTGCAAAAGGTCCTGCTCGCGGTAGGAGCGCTGCACATTGCTGTGCAGCATGGCGCCGGTAAATTCGGTCTTCACCACATTAATGCGGCTGTAGTTGAAGGCAAAAAGAATCGTTGCGGCCACGATCCCCACGCCTACGCCGGGCACAAAGCCGAACACGGCGATGATGACGATGATGGCGATCACCAGGGCGTAGTCAAACCGCGACAGCCGCCACCACCCGTCATAAACCCACTCGATCAGCAGCGACAGGCCAAGGTAGAGCAGCAGCCCCCCGAGCACGCACCGGGGAATATAGGTGACAAACTGAGCGCCCGCCAGCAGCACGCCCGCGCACAGCAGCGCTGCGGCCATGCCCGAGACGCGGCTCGTTGCGCCTGCCTTGAAGTTGAGCAGGCTGCGGGTCAGGGCGATGCATCCCACCAGGCCGCCGAAGGGGGCCGCAAATACGTTTGCCAGGCCGTTTGATTTCAGCTCGGCGTCAAGGTCGATGTCGGTTCGCGAAGCGATTTCGATGCTTGCGGCATTGAGCAGAATCACGATGGCGGTCACGGCCATCAGCGCCAGCATATCGGGCGACTGCACCAGCAGCAGATGCCAGTTGATCCGGCCCGGGGACAGCTCCTGAAACGCATGGCCCAGCAGATGTGCCGGAAGGGGCGCGAGCAGCCAGCCCTCTGCCGCTGCCTGCGCAGGCGCCATGCCGGCGCTCAGCAATACCCCGTGCACGCAGGCAATGCCTGCCAGCAGCAGCGCGGGCATGATGAGATAGTGCTTCCAGAAGCGCAGCGCGGCGGTCAGGGCCAGAGCAAGACATGCCCCCGGCAGCCAGTGCGCTGCTTTTTCCGGCTGCAGCAGCTCAGCAGCGCTGCCTGCCGTGAGCGGCACATTGGCCATGACAGTGAACGAGCCGCTCACCAGCAGCCATCCCGTGCCAGCGAGAAAACCGCCGATGACCGGATAGGGAATGAACCGAATCCAGCGGCCCATGCTGAACCTGCCCAGCAGATACAGGGCAAGGCCGGTGAGCGCGGTGCTCAGGGCAAGGCCTGCCCACAGCGTTGCATAGAGGGGGCCGGCGCCATCGCCGCTCATCTGAGCGGCGATGGCAGCCGCCATGAGAGCGACAATGGCTGAAATATTGGCGTCGGGACCGGCTATGATAAAGGGCGATGAGCTGCGGCAGGCGACCGTAAAGCCTATGACGGCCGAGCTCACCATGGCGCTTGCTATGCCCAGGTTCAGGTGCGGGGCAAGGCTTCCGGAAAATATGAGGGCTGCATAGGAAATGCCTGCTATGAGGGTCATCAGGCCCGCCATGAAGCCCGCAAACAGATTGGGCGCTATGTCGCGGGGGCGAAAGTCTTCCTGAAATGCCGGCATGATGCGTATGGGCTTCACGACTGCTGCCTCTGCCTGTGTTGTATATCTCTATTCTACCATTAGTAGGCGGGAGCGTGGTGATAAAAATGCGAGGGCGGGAGGCATCCATACATACAACAGTTATTCAAAGGCAGCAGCCTGGAAATTGCCGGAGCACTGAGCCTGATCAGAGGCACTAGTGTTTGCCTACCCACTGAACAATCAGGCCCGCCTGTGTTTTGTTTCGCCTGGCATGCTCATTCAGTCCCCCTGCCGTCAGTTTTTCGGCACCGGCAGGATCAGGGCCGAGGGGTGGTCCGGCCCGGTCAGAATGGTGTTGGTTGCGGTGACCTCGCTTACATTGTCGGGGAAGTCTGCGCCGGTATTGGGGTTCACCTCGAAGCGCGGGTAGTTGCTGCTTGATATCTGCACCCCGATGCGGTGGCCCGCATTGAAAATAATGCTGAACGACCACAGGTCGATAGTCAGCTCGGCCGTCTCTCCCGGCACGACAGGCTCGGGCGCTGCCCCGCCGCTGCGGTACTTCAGCCGCTGTATGCTGTCGGTGAGCAGTATCTCTCTGCCGTCGGGATAGATGTCGACGAGCTTGGCCGTGAAATCCGTGTCGGCGGCAGTGGTTTTCACAAAAAGGCGTACGGAAATCCGGCCGGTCGCCTCAACGGGTTCAGTCAGCGGATCCGTTGCAAAGGACACCACATCGCTGCGGCCGCTCACCTGCCGCTGATCGAAGGGCCCGGCCGGCAGCGACAGGTTCGCGCCGCCATGGGTCGGGCATGGATTTGCCGGATCAAAGGTAAAGGCATAGCTTTCCTCCTGCGCAGGAGGAATCTCGCTGAGCGCGTGTGACTGCCCGAGGTGGAATTCAAGCGGTTCGGTTTCCAGGGGCGGCCAGTCATCGGCCGTGCGCCAGATATTGCCCGGCGCTGAGGCATTGTCGACATCTCCCAGAACATAGTAGTACACCCGCGGCCTTTCCATGACCTCGGGGCCTGCGCCGGTCAGCCAGTACTGCATGAGCGCCCATTCCAGATCAGACTGCGGAAAAGTATAGTTGTCCGGCAACGCCAGGTCGCCCAGGTCCTGCTGCCTGCCGTGTGCCCAGGGACCCATGACCAGAAACTGATTGCCCCGGGCGCCGGCGCCGCCGCCATACTGCCGCGAGGTGAAGTTGTTGATGGTGCCCTGCTGAAAGATGTCCCACCAGCCCCCGAAGTGAATGGCAGGAGCAGTCACCCTGCCGGCCTGCGCTTCAGCGTCAAGCTGGTCCCAGAATGCGTCCTGCCGGGGATGCTCGCGCCAGGTCTGCAGCATATAGTCATTGCCCTGGCCGGCGGCCCAGTCCTCAACCAGCGCCTTGTTCCATACGCCGCCGATATAGGCCACGGCGTACAGAGAGGAGCAGGCAACGCTGATTGACTGGCCAGCAATGTCCTGTGTTGCCGGCGCCATCAGAATCTGCGTGATCCCCAGGGCCGAGCCGCCCATGGTCACGACGGTGCCGTTGCACCAGGGCTGGCTGCGGAGCCATGCCACGGTATCGGCCCCGTCCTGCAGTTCGCCCCAGGCGTCGTCAAGGAAAACCCGGTCGGTGCCTTCGCTGCCGAAGCGGCCGCGCGTGTCCTGCACCACAAGGCCGATGCCGGATGCTTTCAGGCTTCGCGCAGTTGTTCGATAGCTCTTGTCCGAGCGGCCATAGACGGTGCGCACCAGTATGACAGGCGCCGGGGTCGCCCGGGGTATAAAGCAGTCCGTCGCGAGCCGTATGCCGTCGCGCATGGGAGCCATCTGCGTGTCTGGCCGCGGGCTGCAGCCCGCGGCAGCAAGGGACATAAGCGCTGCAAGCAGCAGCGGGCACAGGGCGGACATTTTTTTTTGTATCGGCATAGAATCTCCTTTTTCGCAGCACAGAAGCATATGAGCCTTCCGGCTTCGGCTGCCTTGTTGACCTTACGGCGTATGGCAAAGCGGACTCATCGAAGCCTTTTCTATTCCAGCACCTGCCTGCCGGTTCCGAACAGGTCCCACACAATGACCGCCAGCACCATAATGCCCGCGGCGCTGTAGAAAACAAGGTCCCACCGGCTGGTGAGCGATACGACACAGCCGACAAATACCGGCACGATGGCTCCTGCGATATTGCCCGCGGTAGTCTGCATGCCCATGATAATGCCTGCATAGCGGGGGGCTATGTCCATGGCATTGGGGCCGGTGGTGCTGCCGGTCATGGACATCATTCCCAGGGCCAGCGTAATGAGCAGGATGGCCTCGGTTTTGTTTCCGGCATGGGCCAGCAGCACCAGGAACAGGCTCGCGCTCAGCAGGCTCACCGTGTGAAGGCACTTGCGCACCAGGGTGATGCTTCCCGTGCGCCTGATCCACCAGTCGGCAAACCAACCCGTGGCATTGCTGCCGATGACCATGGCTATATAGGGCAGCATCGAGTAGACGCCCATTTCCTTGATGGAAAATCCGTGCGCTTTGACCAGGTAGGTCGGCAGCCAGGTCAGAAACATAAAGAAGCCCCAGCTGGTGCAGAAATGGTTGGTCACCAGCGCCCAGACCGGCGCCTGCAGCATAATTTTTTTCCAGGGCGTTTTTTGCAGCGGCGGAAGCTCCGGCGTATGTGCTTTGATATAGGCAAGCTCTTCGGCGCCGATCAGGCTGTGCTCCTCAGGCCTGTCGGCTGCAACCCTGTTCCAGGCCAGCAGCCAGACAAGACCGAATAATCCGAACACATAGAACACGCACTGCCATCCGAAGGTGCTCATAATGAAGGCTGCCAGCGGGAAGGCGATAATATTGCCAACGGACACCCCCGAAAGGGTGAACCCCGCAACTCTGGAGCGCTCGCCCGCAGGGATCCATTTCGCGGTCATGCTCTGGATTGACGGGAAGTTGACGCCCTCCCCGATGCCCATGAGCGCCCGCATCGCCGTCATGCCGCCCACGCTGCGCGCCGCAGGGGTAAGCATTGTAAACACGGACCACCAGAGCACGCCGATGCTCAGTATGCGCTTGCCGCCGAACCGGTCGGCAAGCCAGCCTCCGGGAATCTGCAGAAGCGTGTACCCCCAGAAAAATGATGAAAGGATCATGCCCAGGGCGGCCTCATTCCAGCCGAACTCCTTCATGATGACCGGCGCGGTGACTGAAATATTTACCCTGTCCATGTAGCAGATGAGGTTGCTCAGGAAAAAAAAGATCACCAGGCGGATACGCTGCGGAATCCGGGAAGTGCGGGTCTGTGCTGGGGCTGTCGGTGGCATAGGCACTTCATAGCACAATCCGGGATCAACAGAAAGCCATAACAGAGGGTATCCGTTTTGATTTTTTGTGAGGATCAGCAGGGGGATAGTTTCCAGCCAGAAAACGGCGGTCCGGCAACCGGCCTGTAAATTTTTCAAGCCCTTCTCTGGATTTTTTTTAGATATAATTTGACGTGCAGCCGGAATTCAATCTAGAATTACCTGTAGAGCCTCCTGCTTTGCTGGAGGTGCGGTGACTTTGGCCAGCCACTCATTCAGGTCATGGCCTGGTATCTGTCATGAAGCAAGATACGCAGGAACCTTTTTTTATGGCATGCAACAAATTACTATAATCAATTATTCATGTGTTGGCGAGCAACAGAGACCTTCGTCATTCCCCTATGTTAAAAGTCAAGGGGCACCGAGAATGAAAGCATTGTTTTTTTCTTGGCTAATAAAGATCACATAACCATATATGCAAGGAACAATCCCTAAAACAATCTCCTATAAGCAGACAGGCCAGCCAAAGGCAAGAGCCGCTGCATTATCCGCATCATGTTTTAAAGGTGTGGGCCCGCAGTCTGGCTTGGAGCAGACGGGTTAAACCGCTGCAGGAATGACTCAGCGCTGCCCACAGAAAGAATATAATGGTGATTGTCCTTGTCCTTTGTTTTCGGGGTTCAGTTATTCAACGATAGCCACAATATAGGGTTGCCGGTTGTTTAAAACAAAGCGTATTCGGTTCAAAAGTTTCCGGGCAATATGGATGATGGCGTTGTTCTTTTTCAGCCTCCGACACAGCTTATTAAAAGCCAGGGTCAACGCCGGGTCCTTGCGTACGGCAACCCAGGAGCTCTCCACCAGAATAGCCCGCAGCATCGGGTTGCGGCGCATGGTGATGTTGGTGATGTGTTCTTCTTCGCCGCTTGATTTTGTATCGGGGATAAGGCCGGCATAGCTTGCCAGCTTATCCAGATTTTTAAATCGGGAGATATCGCCGATTTCGGTTAGCAGTATCATTGCCGTTAGGGTGCTGATGCCGGGGATGGTTTTTAAAAGCCATACCGCTTCGACATAGTCGTAGGTTCGGGATAGCACAGTGATTTGCCGTGTTAACCCGGCAATGAGCTTGCGCAGATGCAGCAGCTCTTCAATGAGGGTTGTCAAGGCTATGGTGCCGCTTGTGTGTTCAAACTGTACTGATTCAAGCCAGCTGATGAATCGACGGGACCAGCGCTTTGTTTCCATTTCAGGAGGCAGAAAAACGCCATAAAAGGCCAGAAGTGAGGCAATCTGGTTCTTGCAGCGGGTCTGTTTGCGGACCATGCCGTACCGGGTACGTAGCAAGCTGCGATCTTCACGCTGCATACTGCCGGGAATATAAATAGGCTGCAGGTCATGGCTTCTCAAGTTTTTACCCAATTTGCGGCTGTCGATTTTGTCATTTTTGCCGCGGCGCTGCTTGTCGGTCGTGGGAACATCGGCAGGGTTGACCACCATGGAGTCAACTCCCTGCTGATGAAGACTATCATGAATCCAGTAGCCGCAAAAGCCTGCTTCGTAAGCAGCATGATACGAAGCGCCCGGGAACATGCGTTTGAGATAGCCCACAAGGCTCTGTGCATTGGGCGGCTGTGTGAATGTTTTATGTTCATGATGTTCGGAAAAAATGCTCACGGTCCAGCTCTTTTTATGAACGTCCATGCCGACGTAGATGTTTTGCCCGGTAAAATCGGGCTGTACGGTTTGTTTCATGGCAAGCCTCCTTTATGATGAGTACTACCATTTTACTGTAGCATTCTCAGTGTGGCTTGCTTCTTCTTTTAAACATAGGGTCTGGCTTGTCCGGAATCATTTTTCAGCATACCAAAAGGGATTCCCGTCAAGCGGGAATGACAAGAAATGCTGTCATACAGCTAACGTATCCAACTGTTTTATGATTTTTGGTTACAAGATTTAGTTAAATGCTCTAACCGTGCAGAGGGGGAATCTTATGAACGATGACGGCAAAAACAGGCGGCAGCTTCTGGAAGAGCTGGCGCTGCTGCGCGATAAAGTTGCAGAGCTTGAAGGCGCGGCGGGCGCCGCGCCCGGGGCTGGAATTAAAAATGCTTCCAAAAAAAGGAAAAGCCCCGCGTTCAAGCTTGACACGGCAGGAGTAAAAGCACCAGGTGAGATCGAGGCTCTCGTCCGGTTCTGTCTCGACAAAGTTCCTGACAGCGTATGCCTCACGTCATCCGGAGGCAGAATCCTGTATGTCAATGCTCCTGCCGCAAAAAATCTGGGCTATGCCGTTGAAGAGCTGACAGGAAAATCCATGGCGGAGCTTGGCCCCAAAGCTCCCCGGGGCGCATGGAAAAAGCGGTGGTCTGAAATAAAGCAGAAGGGCTCATATTTTTTTGAAAGCCATCACATAAGAAAAGACGGATCTGTATTACCCGTTGAAGTTATGGCAACCCATATTGCTTTCAGGGGCAGGGAGTATGGCTTTTTTCACGCCCAGGATATCAGCGGCCGCAAATCAATAGAACAGGACCTGATAGACCAGAAAAATTTCTATGAAAAGATTCTTGAAACCGTCAATGACGGCATCTGGGTTACAAGCCCGCAGGATGTTATTATCTATACCAATAAGGGAATGACAGGGATTTCCGGCATCCCCAAATCTAAAATTGAGGGTGTACATGTCCTCAACGGCTTCCCTGAAGAAACCATAACAAACTTCGGGCATTTTTACCGTGAGGCGCGAAAAACACTGCAGCCGGTGCAATATGAGGCATTTGTGGTGACGCCGTCAAACAGGGAAACCTGGCAGGCAGGCTGGCTGATACCGCTGGCGCATCAAGGCCGCTTTAACGGCATGATCTGCACCACACAGGATATTACTATCCAAAAGCAGACGGAGGATCAATACAGGACAATTCTTGAAACAACGCAGGACGGCTTCACCCTGCTGGATATGCAGGGCCGTCTTCTGGATGTGAACGATGCCTTCTGCGCTATGTCCGGATACAGGAGGGACGAGCTTTTGCGGATGCGCATCGGTGATATTGATGCGGCCCTGACGCCCCGGCAGATCAAAGGCATAATCAGCGAAGTAAAAAAAAGCGGAGGAACCTTTTTTGAAACAAGGCACCGGAGAAAAGATGGAAGTATTGTTGATGTGGAAATACGCTTATCGCACTTTGGCGCCGGAGAGGGAAGGATGGCCAGTCTGGCCCGCGACATTACCGGGCGAAAGCGTATGGAGGATGAGCTGCGCCAGAGCGAAGCCGTGGCGCGCACGCTCCTGCATATACCCAGCACCGCCATGATGCTGCTTGATACAAAAGCCAGTTTTATTGAAGTCAATGAGACAATGACAAAGCGATTTTGCAGGACACGAGAAGAAATGAGGGGAATGTGCCTGTGGGACATCCTGCCGCCGCATGTCGCAGAGCTCAGGAAAGGATATTTTGCACAGGCTTTATCAACGGCTGAAATGGTGCGCTGGGAAGATGAGCGGCAGGGCATGTGGAACGACAACTCCTTTATCCCGATTACCGATGAGCGCGGAAGATAGTGCAGGTAATAGGATTTGCCGTTGATATAACGGCAGGCAAGCGGGCTGAAATGCTCCTGAAAGAATCAGAGGAGCGGTACCGGCAAATATTTGAAACATGCGCCGAGGGGATTCTGGTGGCGATATTAAGACCAAGCGCTATACAATATGCAAATCCGGCAATGTGCGGAATGCTTGGCTATACCCTTAAGGGGCTGCTGCAAAAGAGCCTGACTCCGCCATCCAACTTCGAAAATGTACAAGCTTTTGAAGAGGCAAAAAAATATTTTGCAGAGATTGCCACGGGGAATACGATAACTGGCCGTGCCATCCCCTGCCGGCATAAGGACGGCTCTATTACTCTATGTGAATATAAGCGGCACAAAGATGAACATTGACGGCCGTGAATACAACGTGGGCTTTTTTACCGACATAACCGAGAGAAGAGCTGTTGAGCAGAAGCTGCAGAAAAGCGAAGAGCTGTTCAGGCAGACCTTTGAGCGTGCCCCTATCGGCATTGCCATTTTTGACAAAACGGGCACTGTCGTGAATGCGAACTCTTTTTTGTCAACCATTCTCGGTTATGCAACGGATGCATTGAAAGAGCATGGTATTGATATGCATTTGCATGCAGAGGATAAGCAACGGAGCATCAAGGCTCTGCTGTCTTCCCTTGAAAAGCTCCGCGAGCATGCCGTGTGCGAGAAGCGCTATGTCGCCTGTGACGGTCATACGGTCTATGTAAAAGAATATACGCAGGGCATTTTCAGCACAGCGGATGATCTTGTGTTTCTGATTGTCCTGATTGAAGACATAACCACCCGCATGCAGGCTGAAAACCTCAATATAAATGTTATTACAAAGCTGAAGGATGTGTATAATGAGCTGCAAGACTTTTCCGCGATGCTGCCTGCGGAGCACAAATTTTCGAAACTTGTGTCCATTCATGATTACAATCTCTCCCCCATGGAGAACAGGGTGGCATCATTGATCTATAACAGCTATTCGAATCAAAATATCGCATCAAAGCTCAATATTTCTGAAAATACGGTTAAGCATCACATAACAAGCATCTTCAGCAAATTCAAAGTCAGAAACCGCCTTGAGTTTCTAAAAATTATCCGGGAAAAGCGGATAGTTATTTAGAAAAACCCCATGAGGAAAAGATGCCTCTGCGGCTGCTGCGGAATGCGTATGCTATACTTAAACGCAGAGCAGGCAGTAGTATGCCAGTCAGGACGAGTTGAACCGTGAAAAAGCTTATCGCACAAGCCCTTTTAATTTTGATGGGAGTATATTGCATGGCAGACAACGGCGATGCTTATGAAGCGGCCTATCCCAAAACGCCCGACGGACAGATTGACATCAAGACAATCCCGGCATCGAGGCTTATGGTGACCGAAAACCCCGGCAGCTATTTTGACAACAATAATGAGTTGTTTATGCGCCTGTTCCGGTATATAGGCGCCAATAATGTTTCCATGACCGTGCCGGTTGAAGCCGACATTGAAAATGCCCGGATGAAGTTCTATGTGGGCGGCCCCGACAGCGGCAAAGACCTGCCCGACCGCGAAGAGGTGAAGGTGGTCAGCCTGCCGGAGCGGACGGTTGCGTCCATCGGTATCAAGGGTTCATATACACAAGACAAATTCGAGAAGAACAGGCAAAAGCTGGAAGCCTGGCTGCGGGAGAACCCGCGCTATGCGGCTGCAGGCGCTGCCTATGCCGTGTACTGGGACGCTCCGTTCGTGCCATGGTTTTTGAAGCACTCGGAGGTGCATATTCCCGTAACGGAAAAAAAGCAGTAGCAGGCAGGTATGCCCCGGGCGCCGTTGCGCAGATCCATCCCACGCACCCTCTCTTCCTTGTGGGTGAGGGCTAAGCAGGTTTTTCTTTGACTGACGTGCTATTTTTGCATCAAGACTGTGCAGGCCCTCAGCCGCTTCAGCAGTTCCGAGAGAATCATGGCGGTTGCTCCCCAGACTTTTTCGCTGCCCATCCGGTAAAACGGCACGTTTAATTCCATGTTATTCAAAATTCGTATTTCCGTGCAGCCCATGGAAGGGTCCAGAAACAGGCCAAGCGGCGTTTCAAGGATTTCGGCAACTTCGCCTGCCTCCATCCTGAGGGATGGCAGCCCCTCGTGCCAGGCAACAAAGGGGTGGACGATAAAGTCCGACGGCGAGATATACACGGGCGCCAGCGGCCCCAGCACCTGCAGGCTATCCCTCTGCAGCCCGACCTCCTCCATTGTTTCACGCAGAGCAGTGTCAAGCAGCTGCTCTCCAGGCTCCTGCCTGCCGCCGGGGAAAGAAATTTGTCCCGGATGGTATTTTAAATCTTCGTGCCGCCGGATAAGAAGGATATGCGGCGAGCTGAATTTTTCATACAGAACCAGCAGCACCGCCCCTATGCGCGGATTGCCCGGCCTGTCGGCAGGCCGCGTCAGGGGCCGCGGCGAGGGCGACATGACGCTGTGGGCCGAAGCCGCGTCAAAGCCGGGAAGGCTCAAGGCTGTGCGTATGAGGCCGGGCGAAAGCAGCATGGTTGGTGTTGTTTTTTTACCTTTGTTCATATAGTATTGGTTATATAGCAATATGGTATTTCTTTCAATCCGGATACGCGAGGCCCCATGAAAAAGAATGCTTCTGCAGGGTCGCCACGGCCCGCCATGCACAGATACACATATCTTTGTTTGGGCTGTTTGCTGTTTGCGGCTGCAGCAGGCCCCGCCGATGCTAAGCTGAACGCATGTGTCAGTATCCTGCCGCAGGCCTATTTTGTGGAGCGCGTGGGCGGCGAAAATATTACGGTGAGCGTGCTGGTGGGGCCGGGCCAGTCTCCCCATGCCTTTGAGCCGACTCCCAGGCAAATAATGGCCATGTCTCAGGCTGATATTTTTTTTAAAATAGGCCTGCCCTTTGAAGACCGGCTGCTGGGCAAGATCGGCAGCATTTTAAAAAACGCTGCCGTAGTTGATACCCGGCACGGCATTGCGCTCCGGCCCTCGGAAGATCACCGATGAGCATGGCGGGGGGCATGCAGGGCCCGACCCCCATATATGGCTTGCGCCGAAACTGATACGGCAGCAGGCGCAGACCATATGCGAGGCACTGTGCCTGCGCGATGAAGTCCACTGTGCTGCCTATCGCCGCAACCTTGCCGCATTTCAGGCCGAGCTCGACAGCCTTGATGCCGAGCTGGCGGGCCGCCTTTCTTCCTGTGCCGGCAGGGAAATATTTGTTTTTCATCCGGCCCTTGGCTATTTCGCCGATGCCTATAAGCTGAAACAGGTTCCTATCGAGATGGCCGGCAAGGAACCGGGCTCAAAATCTTTTGCCGCCCTGGTGGGGAGAGCAAGGGCAGGGGGCGTGAAGACGATTTTTGCCGAGCGGCAGTTCTCTCCCAAAAGCGCCCAGGCCGTGGCACAGCAGATCGGGGCCGAGGTCGTGATGATTGATCCGCTGGCGCGGGACTGTTTTCAGAACCTGCGCGAGATTGCGGGAATGATAGAGAAGATGAAATAGAAAAAGTTTCATTGGTTGGATTGGTTCAATGAGTTTATGGTTATCTCCAAAGTTGAACCTGTGTATGGTCGTTAATTTCATTGCACAATTTTGTCATTTCGACCGCAGGGAGTGCGCAGGTTGCGTACTCGCACTCAATCTTAGACTGAAGTGAAATGAAGGTGTTGAAGATTTCTGCATCCCGCTTTCAGCGGGATTCGAAATGACAGCAAGACCAATTACGACAAAGGGTATATAAGCTGGTGTCCAGCTTAAGGGGTTAGTCAGTTTGGAGACCAACCAGATAGTTTAATTGGTTCGGAAGAGGCGGACGTAAAAGTTATGAGCACCGACACAATCATAGAGCTTGAAAAGGTTTCTTTTTCCTATGACGGGTTTTCCGTTCTGGAGGATGTGACCTTTTGCATACGCGCGGGCGAGTTTATCTGCGTGGTGGGGCCCAATGGCGGGGGCAAGACCACGCTGCTGAAGCTTATACTCGGGCTGCTGAAGCCGGCGACCGGCAGCCTGCGCGTTTTCGGTATGCAGGCTGAACAGGGCCGGCAGCGCATTGGCTATGTGCCCCAGCATGCGCAGGTCGATCCGCAGTTTCCGGTCACAGCCCTTGACGTGGTGCTCATGGGCAGGCTCACCGGCAGCCGGCGCTCGGGGTTTTTTAATGCGCGAGACAGGCAGGCGGCCCGCGACTCTCTCGGGCAGCTGGGCTTAGCTGATTTTTCCAGCCGGCCTTTCTCGGCTCTTTCCGGCGGCCAGCGGCAGCGCGTGCTCATAGCCCGGGCGCTTGTGGGCAAGCCGGAGCTGCTGCTGCTTGACGAGCCGACATCGAGCCTTGACCTGCATGTTGAAAATGAATTCTACGAGCTGCTGAGCGATATAAACAAGCGGCTCACCATCGTGCTCGTATCTCATGATCTGGGTTTTGTAACGCCATTTTCAACAAGCGTCGTCTGTGTCAAGCGCTTCGTGCAGGTTCACCCGACAAGCCAGCTCAGCGGCGACCACCTCATCCGCGACATCTACGGAACCGATATGCTCATGGTGCGGCATGATCACCGCTGCGCCGAGAAAGGCCACGAATGTGGGAATTCCTGACAGCCGTCCGTGATTACCCCTTTATGCGCTACGGCCTTGCGGCCGGGCTGCTGGCAAGCTTTGCCTGCGGCGTGGTGGGCAGCTATGTGGTTGCCCGGCGCATCAGCTACATTGCCGGCAGCATCGCTCACTGCGTGCTGGGCGGCATCGGGGCTGCGCGCTATTTTCAGGTGGTGCATGGCTGGCAGAGCTTCACCCCCCTTGTCGGCGCCGTGATCGCGGCCCTCGCCTCGGCCTTCATCATCGGCATCGTGAGCCTGCGGGCCAAGCAGCGGGAAGATACGGTCATCGGCGCCCTGTGGGCCATCGGCATGGCCGTCGGCGTGCTGTTTATCTCGCGCACGCCGGGCTATAATGAAGACCTCATGAGCTATCTGTTCGGCAATATTCTCATGGTGGGGCCGGCAGATCTGTGGATCATCGCGGGCCTTGACCTGCTGGTGGCAGCAGTTGTCGCCCTGTGCTACAACCAGCTGCTGTCGGTCTGCTTCGACGAGGAATTCGCCCGCATCCGGGGGTTGCGCGTCGAGCTGTACTATCTGCTGCTGCTGGCGCTCACAGCCCTGACCGTTGTGCTGCTGTCAACCGTTGTCGGCGTGCTCATGGTCATAGCGCTGCTCACCCTGCCGGTGGCGGTAGCAAATGTTTTTGTCAAGACCATGGGCCGCATCATGGCGCTGTCGGTTGTCTTAAGCGCGCTGTTTCACCACCGGGGGCCTTGCCATAAGCTACGGCCCCGATCTGCCCGCAGGAGCAACCATTATCATTATTGCCGGCATCGTCTATATCAGCGTCGCGGCAGGCGCTGCCATCAGGGCCGGCATGCGCAAGCCCCCGGGCGGCGAACCGGCTTGACACCCCCTGCTGTTTCTGGTAACTTCACTGAAAACCGTGACTTTTTTCCCTGGAGGGGATTTTTTTATGGAGCTGGCAAACGCGATCAAGGGCAGGCGCAGCATTCGCAGCTACAGGCCCGACCCGGTCTCTGCCGCCGATCTGCAGTATATCCTTGAAGCGGCGCAGTGGGCGCCGTCCTGGGCCAATACCCAGTGCTGGGAATTCATCATTGTGCAGGACGGGGCACTCCGGCAAAGGCTTGCCGAAACCCTGCCTGAGAAAAATCCGGCACGGGGCGCTTTCGCGCAGGCGCCGATTGTTATTGCGGCCTGCGCCGCCACCGGCATATCCGGGTTTTTCAAGGGCAGCCCGGCAACCGATAAGGGCGACTGGCTGCTGTTTGACCTGGGCCTGGCGCTGCAGAACCTTGACTCTGGCGGCCTTATGAGAAGGGCCTCGGGACTGTTCATGTGGGGTTTTTCGATGCCGGCAAAGCAGGCCAGGTGCTTGGCCTGCCCGGGGGCCACACGGTTGTGGAACTGCTGCCGCTGGGGCATCCGGCTGAAGAGGGCAGGGTGACGCCGCGCAAACCCATAGAGGAGTTTGTTTTTTACAACGGGTATGGCAGGAAGGCCTGAGCAGATGGGCCTTTTCATATCATTTGAAGGTATCGAGGGCTGCGGTAAAACCACGCAGATACAGCTTCTGGCAAAATATCTTGAAAGCCGGGGGCTGTCCTGCATTCTCACCCGCGAACCCGGCGGCACAGCCGTCGGCGAGGCCATCAGGGAAATTTTCCTTCGCAGCAGCAATACGGCCCTTATTCCGCTGACCGAACTGCTGCTGGTGACGGCGGCTCGCGTGCAGCATATCCATGAGGTCATTATCCCCGGCCTTGCTGCGGGCAAGATTGTTCTGTGCGACAGGTTTTTCGATGCCACCGCTGCCTACCAGGGGTATGCCGCAGGCGCCTCTCTTGAGCTTATCCGGCGCAGCCATGAGCTTTTCTGCGACAATCTTGCGCCCGACCTGACGCTGCTGCTGGACTGCCCGCTTGAGCTGGGCCTTGCCCGGTCCCGCGCACGCAACAAGGCCGCCGGCCAGGAGCTTGCGGAGGGCCGCTTTGAGGACAAGGATATGGCTTTTCACGCCAGGGTCCGGCAGGGCATATCTTTGCGCGCGCCGACCAGGAGCCCGGCCGTTTCCACATTATCTATGCCGGGGAGACAATCGAGGCCATACACGAAAACATCGTAAGCAGCGTGACGGCAAGGCTTCGGGAGAAGGGCTATGCCGTTTGACGACATACGGGGCCATAGCCGCCAGGTGCTGATTCTTAAATCCATGCTCCGCAGCGGCCACCTGCCCCATGCCTTCCTGTTTACCGGCATCGAAGGCATCGGCAAGCGCATGGTTGCAGCGGGGTTTGGTGAAGGCGCTCAACTGCCTGACCCTGAGCGACGATTTCTGCGGGCAGTGCCTGCCGTGCCGCAAGATCGAGAAGATGGCCCACCCCGACGTGCAGGTCGTCGAGCCTGAAAAGAATGTGCTGAAAATCGAGCAGGTGCGGGCTTTGCAGCAGGATATCGTGCTGAAGCCCCTGGAGGGGAAAAAAAAGGCGGTCATCATCGATCAGGCCGAAAAGATGAATGCCCCGGCGGCAAACTGCCTTTTGAAAACCCTTGAGGAGCCGCCGGAAGACACGGTGCTTGTTCTTATCGCCCAGGCCGTATCGGATATGCTCCCGACGGTGCTGTCGCGCTGCCAGCTGATACATTTTTCGCCCCTGTGCGACGCCGATCTCAGTGCCCTGCTTGCCGGGAAGGGGATCGATGCGCAGCAGATACAGCTGCTGCTGCCGCTGGCGCAGGGCAGCCTGCAGCGGGCGCTTCTGTTTGCGGGCACCGATTTCATCTCGCGCAGAGAGCAGATCGCGGCCCGGCTCGGCGAGGGGCCTCTGCCGCGCTGAAGCTTGCCGCCGATCTTGCCGACGATGACGAGCAGCTGCCTTTGGCCCTTGAGTTTCTTGAATCCTGGTACCGGGATCTGCTGGTGCTGCTTGAGGGCGCCCTGGATGCGCGGCTCTATAATGCCGATCTTGCCGACGGGCTGGCCCGGGCTGCGGAAGGGGCAACGCGGGGACGCGTGGTTGAAAAGATCAAAAAGCTGCGGCGGCTGCAGACGGGCGCCGCATTTAATCCGGATATGCAGCTGGGCCTCGAAACAGTGTTTCTGCATTAGAGAAAAAGGCTGTAGGCTGTAGACTGTAGGCCATAGGCTGAGACTGTCAGCTGGAGCAGACCTCTTTTTATCTACAGACGGCTATTGTGTCATCTCGACCGAAGGGAGAGATCTTTATTAAGGATTGATGTCGCAATGCGCAACCTTCGGTCACGCAGCACCCCGAAATGACAATGAGCCTGCTCCAGTTTAGAAAAATGCTCTGGTTTTAAAACCGCAACTATTTTTGACAAGCATATAAGGAGACTGAATATACTAATGGCAACAATTGTCGGACTGAAATTACGCAAAAAACTGCTCCCTTTTGACGCTGACGCCGGGGACCTGGCCCTGCGGGAAGGCGATAAGGTGATGATTGAAGACGACGGGGCGCCGGTTCTCGCAACGGTGGTTCCCCGGAGCTGCTGCAGGCATCTGCTGCCCGATACGGTGAAGCCCCCCTGCCGCAAAATTCTCCGCAAGGCAGAGGATGCCGACATCAGGCAGGAGGAGCTCAATGTCCGCATGGAAAAAGATTATTTCAAAGCCTGCCAGCGCAAAATTGTCCAGCACAACCTGCCCATGAAGCTTGTTGAAGTTGCCATTGAGCCCGACGGCAGCAAGGTGGTGTTTTTCTTTGTGGCTGAAAACAGGGTCGATTTTCGTGCGCTGGTGAAGGAGCTTGCCTCGGAGCTGCGAACGCGCATCGAGATGCGCCAGATAGGCGCCCGCACCGAAGCGCAGGTGAAAGGCGGCCTCGGCTGCTGCGGCCGCGAGCTGTGCTGTACGGGATTTCTCAAAAAGTTCTGCCCGGTGACGGTCAAGATGACCAAGGAGCAGGGGCTGCCCCTTGATCCGGAGAAGATTTCCGGGGTGTGCGGCAGGCTTATGTGCTGCCTGGCCTATGAGTATGACACCTATGTGCACATGAAGGAGGGCCTGCCGAAAATCGGCAAGCGGATCACCACTCCCCAGGGCCTGGCCAAGGTCCGGCAGGTCAATGTGATTGCCCATAAGCTGGTGCTGGAGCTTGAAGACGGCTCCATAACGGATATGAGCATCGATGATTACAAGCCCGAGATGCTTGTGCGCCAGCAGTGAGGTTGCGCTACCATGAAGAAGCCGTTTTATCTGACAACTCCCATCTACTATGTCAACGACGTGCCCCATATCGGGCATGCCTACACCACCATCGCCTGCGACGCCCTTGCCCGCTACAAGCGGATGAAGGGCTGCAGCGTCTTTTTTCTTACCGGCACCGACGAGCATGGCCTGAAAGTCGAGAAGGCCGCCGGCGAGGCGGGCGAGCAGCCCATCGAGCTTGCCGACCGCGTCGTGCAGCGCTTCCGCAGCCTGTGGGAGAAGCTGCTGGTCACCAACACGGATTTCATCCGCACCACGGAGGCCCGCCACAAAGAGGCGGTGCGGGAATTTTTCAAGAAAGTCGAGGCAAACGGCGATGTGTACCTGGGCTCCTATGAAGACTGGTACTGCGTGCCCTGCGAAAGCTTTCTGACCGAGACGCAGCTTGCCGGCGGCGCATGCCCCGACTGCGGCCGCCCCGTGGAAAAGCTCAAGGAGGAAAGCTATTTTTTCAGGCTTTCGCGCTATACCGAGCCGCTGCTGAAGTACTATGAGGACAACCCCGATTTCATACAGCCGCCGTCGCGCCGCAATGAGATCGTCAGCTTTGTGAAAGAAGGGCTGCGCGATTTGAGCATCAGCCGCACCACCTTCAGCTGGGGCATACCGATACCGGGCAATGACCGGCATATTTTTTATGTCTGGTTCGACGCGCTGCTGAACTATGTCTCAGCCCTGGGGTATTTCGCGGGCGGCGATGCCGCGGCCTTCTGGCCCGCAGACGTGCACGTGATCGGCAAGGATATTCTGCGGTTTCCACACGGTGTACTGGCCGGCTTTTCTGCTGTCTGCGGGCCTGCCGCTGCCGAAAAAAGTGTTTGCCCACGGCTGGTGGACCATTGAAGGGAAAAAGATGTCAAAATCGCTCGGCAATGTGGTTGATCCCGGCGCTCTTGCCGATGAGTACGGCATTGATCAGGTGCGGTATTTTCTGCTGCGGGAAGTGCCCTTCGGCCTCGACGGCGACTATTCGCGGCAGGCCATTGTGGGGCGCATCAACAGCGATCTGGCCAATGATTTCGGCAACCTTGCAAGCCGCACGATCTCCATGGTGCATAAATATTTCGACGGCGAAATCCGCCCGGGCACGTCCGCAGGGCCTGCCGAGCTGCGGCTGCAGGACAAGGCCCGCAGCGTGATCGCCGAGGTCGACCGGCATATGAACGCCCTTGCCTTCAACAAAGCTCTCGTCGCCCTCTGGGAGCTGGTGTCCATGGTCAACAAGTATATCGACGAGAGCGCGCCCTGGGCGCTGGCCAAAGATCCGGCTCAGAGCGAGCGTCTGGCAGCCGTCATGGCAGCCTGCGCCGATGCCCTGAAAATATCCGCCCTGCTTGCGGCGCCGTTTATGCCCCTTGCGGCCCAGAAGCTGTGGGAAGCGCTCGGGGGGGCGGGCCCGGTTGCCGGCCAGCAGATCGATACGTTTGACGTTGCCGGATGCGTGCCGCCGGGCACGCGCCTGCAGAAGATTACCGCGCTTTTTCCGCGCATTCAGGCAGACGCCCAGGCATGACCCGCTCCAATTTCAATATACCCAATGCCCTCACGCTGACACGGATAGTTCTGGTGCCGGTGCTGTTTATCGTGCTGTTGAAATCGCCGGGCAAATTTTTAAGCTTTGTCGCAGCACTGGTATTCGGCCTGGCATCCATTACGGACTTTCTCGACGGCTACCTTGCCCGCAGGATGAATCTTGTCACAACGCTCGGGAAATTTCTTGATCCCCTGGCAGACAAGCTGCTGGTGGGCGTTGCGCTCATCATGATGATACAGCTCGACCGGGTGGCGCCCTGGATCGTGGCGCTGATCGTGGGCCGCGAGATACTGGTCATCAGCCTTCGCATGGTGGCCCTTCGCGAGCAGATTGTCATCGAGACCACGAAGATTGCAAAGTATAAAACGGGTTTTCAAATTGCCGCCGTCATCGGCCTGCTTATCCATTACGGCTACCGGATCGGCACCGGGCCGTCAAGCTTCGTGCTTGATTTTCACGTCCTGGGAACATGGCTGCTGTACATCGCTCTGGTGATTACCCTGTGGTCGGGGGCAGACTATTTTTATAAATTTATCAAGCTTGTTTCCGATTCGCGGGCCCCGGCAGACTGAACAGCATGTGATATTTATGCTTTTTTTATTCGATTTTCTGATTGACAAAGGCAGGAAACTGAATATAATTTCTATGATTGCTGAGCGGGAATAACTCAGTGGTAGAGTACGACCTTGCCAAGGTCGGAGTCGCGGGTTCAAATCCCGTTTCCCGCTCCATTTTTTTTTCTGGCGGCGTGGCCAAGTGGTAAGGCAAAGGTCTGCAAAACCTTCATCCACCGGTTCGAATCCGGTCGCCGCCTCCACTTTCATACTAATAAAAGGCCTGCCGGCAGATGCTGCCGCAGGCCTTTGTTTTTTTTTCCTCAGCCGCAAGCCTGCTTCGTTTACCCCCCAGTGTCCCTCTTGGAGCGGGATTTTCTGCATACTGTAGCCGCAAAACTATTGGACGTATCGATAAAAGTTCAATCTGTCACTCCGTTGCAACTGAGCAGTCAACAGCTGATTGTTAAATTTTGTATACCGACTTTCTCGATCCGACGTTCAGAACAAAACCGCGTTGCTCTTTATTAAGCCACTATGAATCTGGGACAAAGTAAATCACGGTTAAAAAGCGTCTGATGGCTAAATACCAGTCACACCCACTCTGACGGGAATGCCCTTTTATTTCATTTGGCATCCGGAGTACTCTTGCAGCGGACGGCATCGTGCCCTATATTCGCCCCAGACTTCCGGTCGCGGTCAATGATTTTTTGGTATAAATAAATTATTTGCATGCCGTATTAATTTTCTTGTAAAAAACAAAAAACTGGGCAATAGTCCACTTAAAAGCGAACCGAAAAGAGCAATCTACGCCTCACGGGTAGAGCGCAAAGTTACCGGTCTATAAAGGTTTGGACAGCGGGGCTGCCGGTTTGGAATTTATTGGCACATGGCAGGCCTGTCCTTTCCTCAAGGACAGGCCTTTTTTTAGGCCCGATACATCTACGGCAACTGAGATTAACAGGTCATTGCGGGGCCGAAGGCCGCGGCAATCTATAATTGATGGGTTGCTGGGCTGGGAGCAGCAAACTGACTGAGCACAGCGTACTACAAAAGAGAGTGGCAAAAAGATTCCCCCTTTTAAAGGGGGGAACAAAATAAGCGTTTTGGCAAACGGATGTTCGTCCTTAAAACAGAAAATTGGGTTAACAATGGGGGATTTCATCCTGTTCAGGCAGAAAACCGGTCTATGAGTACAAATACTCATACCGTATGAGTATTTGTACTCATAGACATTTGTTTAAAATTTAATATAATTTTAACAGGCTTTAAAACAAATTTTTTAAAGGAGGGGGTATGTATTTCAGAAAATCCATGCTGTTGCTGTCAGTGATTGGTTGTCTGTTTCTGTGTTCGTCTGTCTTCGCAGCTTCTAAAGACAATGGCGGCGGCGGGGGTACAGACCCTGCGTTGCAGAAGGAAGCAATTCCTTTCAACCGCCTTGGCGCAGAGATTGACAAGCGCGGTTCGGTTCAGGCCGCAGGGCCGGTTGCAACCGCCAGCGGGTACAGGCTTGCGGCAAAGACGCAGGCCCTTGAGGCAGAGGTGACCAGCGGCGGGCTTACGGTTACATCGCTTTCAAAGAGCGAGGGAGGCGGGTCGTTCTCCATTGTGCCGGTTGCGGTAAACGGGGTTCAGGCATCAAAGGGCTCTCTTCCTGCTGACCGTTCCGTCACGGACGGCACGGTGCTGCTCGACCGGGGCTGCGTGAGCGAGCGGTTTTCTTCATCTGCCGACGGCATCCGGCAGGATTTCATAATTCTCAAAGCCCCTGCACAAAAAGCTTCAGAGCTTGTGCTCAGCCTTGCGGTAAAGGGAGCAACAGTTAAACAGCACGAAAGCAATGCCAACGCCGCGCTGCTTACCCTGACTGCGGGCCGCAAGCTGGTGTACGGCAAATTGAAAGTAACCGATGCCGAAGGGAAAGAGCTGGCAGCGCGGATGGCCATACCAGATGCAGGTTCCAAAGAGCTGCGGATTATTGTTGCGGCACACAATGCCGCATACCCCGTCACCATAGACCCCACCATTACCGATGCAGACTGGGAAGTAATGAATCCGGGCATTCCCGGAGTGGATTCTCGGCTTAGCGCCCTTGCCGTTGACGCCTCGGGCAGTGTGTATGCCGGTGGGGATTTTACCACCGCTGGTGGGGTAACGGTTAATAGGATTGCCAAATGGGAAGGTTCAAGTTGGTCAGCCCTGGGCTCAGGGCTGAATAATAGTGTTAGCGCCCTTGCTGTTGACGCCTCGGGCAGTGTGTATGCAGGAGGTGATTTTACCACTGCCGGCGGGGTAACGGCTAACAGAATTGCCAAATGGGACGGTTCAAGCTGGTCAGCCTTGGGCTCAGGGATGAATAATTATGTTAGCGCCCTTGCTGTTGACGCCTCGGGCAGTGTGTATGCAGGAGGTAATTTTACCACCGCCGGCGGGGTAACTGCTAATAGGGGTGCTAAATGGGACGGCACGAGTTGGTCAGCCCTGGGCTCGGGGATGAATAATACTGTTTACACCCTTGCTTTTGACACAACAGGCAATCTGTATGCGGGAGGTGATTTTAGCACTGCCGGCGGGGTAACGGCTAACAGAATTGCCAAATGGGACGGTTCAAGCTGGTCAGCCTTGGGCTCAGGGATGAATAGTTATGTTTACGCCCTTGCTGTTGACGCCTCGGGCAGTGTGTATGCAGGAGGTAATTTTACCACCGCTGGTGGGGTAACGGTTAATAGGATTGCCAAATGGGAAGGTTCAAGTTGGTCAGCCTTGGGCTCAGGGATGAATAGTTATGTTTACGCCCTTGCCGTTGACGCCTCGGGCAGTGTGTATGCAGGTGGGGGTTTTACCACCGCCGGCGGGGTAACGGTTAACTATATTGCCAAATGGGACGGGACGAGCTGGTCAGCCCTGGGATCGGGGATGAATGGTAGTGTTTCTGAACTTGTTTTTGATTCATTGGGCAATTTATATGCGGGGGGGGCTTTTACCACTGCCGGCGGGGTAACTGCTAATTATATTGCCAAATGGGACGGAACGAGCTGGTCAATGATGGGATTGCCGGGGCTAAGGGTCACTTTTGATGTTCTTGCCGTTGATACCTCTGGCAATCTGTATGCTGGAGGTGGTTTTACCACTGTAGGTGGAGTAGCAGCTAACAATATTGCCAAATGGGACGGCACGAGTTGGTCAGCCCTCGGGTCGGGGATGAATGGTCGGGTTTATGAACTTGCCGTCGATGTATCGGGTAATTTATATGCGGGGGGAGCTTTTACCATCGCCGGCGGGGTAACCGTAAATTATATCGCTAAATGGAACGGCACGAGCTGGTCAGCCCTGGGATCGGGGATGGATAGTAGGGTTTACTCTTTTGCCGTTGACGCATCGGGCAACGTGTATACAGCCACATCCGCCTCTTCATTTTCCACGATTTATAAATGGAACGGTACAAGCTGGTCACAAATACGCCTGTTTTTGAGTGGGGGGTATTATAATGCAGTTAGTGGACCATTTGCCATTGATGCAACGGGGAATCTGTATGCGGTATGTATTTCTTCCGATATATACGGGTATGTGACGAGTCGTCGGGTTGTCAAACAGAACGGCACGCAATGGGCGTCTCTGGGTGAATTTGGTGGTTGTTTAGATGATCTTAGAGCACTTGCTGTTGATTCAGCGGGTAATTTATATGCTGGAGGCGGATTTTGTTCCATTGGTGGGCAGGATACCGGTCTTGCCAAATGGGACGGCACGAGTTGGTCAGCCCTGGGCTCAGGGATGAGTAATGTTTACACCCTTGCTTTTGACACAACAGGCAATCTGTATGCAGGAGGTTCCTTTACCACGGCGGGTGGAATGCCAGCTAATAATATTGCCGTATGGGATGGCACAAGCTGGTCAGCCTTGGGGTCGGGCATGAATAATACTGTTTCAGCCCTTGCGGTTGATGCAACGGGTAATTTGTATGCGGCAGGTGGTTTTACCACCGCCGGGGACAAATTTTCGCCATATATTGCACGGTGCAATGTGTCCGGCAGCAGCCTTCAACGACGACATCATTACCACAAGCACATACATCCGTTATTGTTCCGGATTGTTCGCTTTATATGGACGTTACGCCTGAAGGTGGCGGTACAACCTCTCCTTCTGCCGGGTGGCATTTTATACAGGGCTGTGAACCGGTGACCATTACGGCTTATCCTGCTCAAGGGTATCATTTCAGCAGATGGGAGGGGACAATCCCTTCGACGGACAATCCCACCACGATAACGATAAACAACAATGCCAGTATAACGGCGGTGTTTGTAGCTGATAATTCGACAACTACCACCACAGTACCAGATGATGCCGATGGCGACGGCATTGCTGATGCCTCTGACAACTGCCCCGGCAACTACAATCCCCAGCAACTCGATGCTGACAGTGACGGCACAGGGGATGTGTGCGACACCACGCCCGGCTGCGGGGGTTGCGGCCAGACAGCCTGCGAAGATATTGATGCAGACAATGATGGTATCGCTGATAATGTTGATAACTGTCCAAGCGCATGCAACAGCCAGCAACTTGATGCCGATAGCGACGGTGTTGGCGATGCTTGCGACACCACACCCGGCTGCGGCGGCTGCGGCCAGGGTGCCTGCGAGACTGTTTGCACGCCGTAGTTCGCAGGGTGTGTATCGATCCACTGCGGCGGACGTGGCAATCTGATCAACACGAGATTGCTTCGTCACTTCGTTTTTCGCAATGACAGATAAAAGCAGAGGGTTTCATTACCGCCACTATTTCTTTATGTCATTGCGAGGCCGAAGGCCGTGGCAATCACAATAAGCAGGGCTGTATCATTTTAAATGAAAATATTTGGGGAAACAGGAATCATTAAAAGGAGGGGGTATATGCAGTTCAGAAAATCGATAGTGTTGCTGTCAGTGATTGGCTGTCTGTTCCTGTGTTCGTCCGCTTATGCAGCGCATAAAGACACTGGCGGCGGTGGGGTAAAGACCCTGTTCTGCAGAAAGAAGCAATTCCTTTCAACCGCCTTGGCGCAGAGATTGACAAGCGCGGCACGGTTCAGGCCGCCGGGCCGGTTGCAACCGGGAGCGGATACAAGCTTACGGCAAAGACGCAGGCCCTTGAGGCCGACGTGACAGCAGAGGGGCTTACGGTTACATCGCTTTCAAAGAGCGAGGGTGGGGGGGCGTTCTCGATAGTGCCGGTTGCGGTAAGCGGCGTACAGGCTTCAAAGGGGCTGCCTTCTGTGCAGTCTGGCGGCCAATCATGCTTGACCGCGGCTGCGTGAGCGAGCGGTTCTCTGCATCTTCTGACGGCATCCGGCAGGATTTCATAATTCTCAAAGCCCCTGCACAGAACTCTGCAGAGCTTGTGCTCAGCCTTGATGTAAAGGGAGCAACAGTTAAACAGCACGAAAGCAATGCCAACGCCGCACTTCTGACCCTGCCTGCGGGCCGCAAGTTGGCATACGGCAAACTGAGAGTAACCGATGCCGCAGGCAAAGAGCTTGCAGCTCGGATGGCAATACCTGCTTCAGGTTCCAAAGAGCTGCGGATTATTGTTTCGGCACACAATGCCGCATACCCCGTCACCATAGACCCCACCATCACGGATGCAGACTGGGAAGGAATGAATCCGGGCATTCCAGGAACAAATAGTACTGTTCGCGCTTTTGCTGTTGACGCTTTAGGCAATCTGTATGCTGGAGGCTTTTTTACGTTCGCTGGTGGAGTTGCGGCTAACTATATTGCCAGATGGGATGGCACGAGCTGGTCAGCCCTGGGCACGGGAATAAATGATAGTGGTTTACGCCCTTGCCTGTGACGCATCGGGCAATCTGTATGCGGGAGGTCAATTTGCTACCGCTGGCGGAGTTGCGGCTAATAGATATTGCCAGATGGGACGGTACGAGCTGGTCAGCACTGGGGACGGGGATGAATGATATTGTTTATGCTCTGGCTTTTGACGCATCAGGCAATCTGTATGCGGGAGGTCAATTTACGACTGCTGGCGGAGTTGCTGCTAATAGAATTGCCAAATGGGACGGTACGAGCTGGTCAGCACTGGGCACGGGGATGAGTAGTATTGTTTACGCCCTGGCCTTCGACGCATCGGGCAATCTGTATGCGGGTGGTCAATTTACTACCGCTGGCGGAGTTGCTGCTAATGATATTGCCAAATGGGACGGTACGAGCTGGTCAGCCCTGGGCACGGGGATGAATGATATGTTTATGCTCTTGCTGTTGACGCATCGGGCAATCTGTATGCGGGAGGTTCTTTTACCACTGCCGGCGGGGTTGCGGCTAACTATATTGCCAAATGGGACGGCACGAGCTGGTCAGCCCTGGGAACGGGGATGAAAGCTGCAGTTAGAGCCCTTGCAGTTGACGCATCGGGCAATCTGTATGCGGGAGGTCAATTTACGACCGCCGGCGGGTTTCGGTAAACTATATTGCCAAATGGGACGGCACGAGCTGGTCAGCCCTGGGCTCGGGGATGAATGGTGCTGTCTGGGCCCTTGCCTGTGACGCTTCGGGCAATCTCTATGCGGGAGGTCCGTTTACAACGGCTGGAGGGGTGACGGTTAACAATATTGCCAAATGGGATGGCACAAGCTGGTCAGCCCTGGGCTCGGGGATGAATGGTGATGTTACCGCCCTTGCCTTGACGCTTCGGGCAATCTCTATGCGGGTGGTTATTTTACGACCGCCGGCGGGGTTGCGGCTAACTATATTGCCAAATGGAACGGCACAAGCTGGTCAGCTCTGGGCTCGGGAATGAATGGCTATGTTCGCGCTTTGCCTGTGACGGCTCAGGCAATCTCTATGCCGGAGGTGATTTTACGACTGCCGGCGGGGTAACGGCTAACAGGATTGCCAAATGGGACGGCACAAGCTGGTCAGCCCTGGGCTCGGGCATGGATGATAGTGTTTACGCCCTTGCCGTTGACGCTTCAGGCAATCTCTATGCGGGAGGTGAGTTTACACTGCCGGGGCGTAACGGCTAACAGTATTGCCAAATGGGACGGCACGAGCTGGTCAGCCTTGGGCTCGGGGATGAATGGTATTGTTTATGCCCTTGCTTTTGACGCATCGGGCAATCTGTATGCGGGAGGTATTTACGACTGCTGGCGGAGTTGACGTGCTAACAGTATTGCCAAATGGGACGGCACGAGCTGGTCAGCCCTGGGCACGGGAATGAATAATTACTGTTAACGCCCTTGCTGTGGACGCTTCAGGCAATCTCTATGCGGGAGGTGACGTTTATCGACGCCGGCGGTGTTGCGGCTAACTGTATTGCCAAATGGGACGGCACGAGCTGGTCAGCCCTGGGCTCGGGAATGAATCATTATGTTACCGCCCTTGCCTTTGACGCTTTAGATGGTCTGTATGCAGGGGGTAGTTTTACCACCGCCGGCGGGGTAACAGTTAACAGGATTGCCAAATGGGACGGCACAACATGGTCTGCCCTCGGCTCGGGAATTGGTGGAGCAACATTCCCATATGTTAACGCCCTTGCCGTTGACGCATCAGGCTATCTCAATGTCGGAGGGTTGTTTTTTACCGCCGGGGGCAAAATTTCGCCATATATTGCACGGTGCAATCTGGCTGGCGGTGCGGGTCTCGACACAGACGGTGACGGCATAGATGATGCTATCGACAACTGCCTGAGCAATTACAACCCGCAGCAGCTCGATGCTGATGGCGATGGTGCAGGGGATGCCTGCGACCCTGAACCCGGTTGCGGTGGTTGCGGGCAGACTGCCTGTGAAAATATTGATGAAGACAACGACGGCATCATTAATAACGTTGATAACTGCCCGACCACTTGCAACTCTCAGCAGCTTGATGCCGACAGTGATGGTATTGGTGATGCGTGCGACACCACACCCGGCTGCGGCGGCTGCGGACAGGGTGCCTGCGAGGTTGTTTGTACGCCGTAGTGCATTCATGAATATGGTGGGTTGCGCCCAGCATATAAGACTGTTTGCTCTTACCTCTTCGCCCCTTTCAAGGGGAGAAGGCCGGGATAAGGGGATATATTAAATGAGTAACTATCGATAATTGAAAGGAGTTACTATGAAGGTACAAGGTACCAAAGCAGAGAAAATGCTCGATGCGAAACTGCTTGCCTACTGCGCCATGGCTTCAGGTGCCCTGCTGGCAGCACCGCCTGCAGAGGCAGCGGTTGTGTACAGCGGGGTGAAGTCTCTGTCAGCCTCTAATTTATTAGTGGATTTGAACAATGACACTATAAATGATATGCAATTTCAAGGTTATTATCTTGATATTAATATTAAACCCCTTAATAATAATGCCGTTGCAGCTGCTCCTCTTGGAATGTTGCCTCAAGCTCTTAGAATGCCTGCAGGAGATTCAATCGATCCCGGTCTCTCATGGACATAAACAGGCTTCTCCTCAATTCGGCTTACTTGAATGGGTTGTGGGGGTTGGGGTATCATGGCTCTTGTAATAATTATACTTATACCGGCGGTGCATTTTCAAAAGCAACAGGCTATATAGGTGTGAAGTTCAATATCGGCGATACAAAGCATTACGGCTGGATAAAGTACAAAGGCGAAATAGATGTTTACATGTATGTGGATGATTACTATGGTTTTTGTTTTAAGGATATCAAAGCAAAGGGTACCGTACAGGGCTGGGCCTATGAGAGCACACCCAATTATACCATTCTGGCCGGTCAGACTACAGGTTCGGGCACCCCGATTGATGCGGACGGTGACGGCATAGATGATTACGTAGACAACTGTCCGAACAACTACAACCCGCAGCAGCTTGATGCAGATACAGACGGCACCGGTGATGTGTGCGACCCGAGCCCCGGCTGCGGCGGCTGCGGACAGACGGCCTGCGAAGATATTGATGCAGACAATGACGGCATCATTAATAATGTTGATAACTGTCCGAGCGTTTGCAATTCTCAGCAGCTTGATGCCGACAGCGACGGTATTGGTGATGCTTGCGACACAAGCCCGGGCTGCGGTGGCTGCGGGCAGGGTTCCTGTGAGGCTGTTTGCACGTTGTAGCTCGTAGGGGCGAACGGCTGTTCGCCCTACTCCCTTTTTCACAGACAAAGGCCGGCCCTGCTAAAGGGGCCGGCCTTTGCTTTTGAAGCGCCGGATCAGAAGGCTTGTTTACGAAGAATTATTTT